>NZ_CM149661.1:2095018-2748777 GCF_056173165.1 Pseudoalteromonas sp. QJM3NY_12 | reverse complement strand
GTAGGTAATCAGTTACTAATGTCCAAAAGTCCCACGTGTCGGAAACAACGCTTAAAATTCCTTTTGGCGATTGCTCTTGCATCAAGTATTTGAAGAACTCAATTTCACCTTCCATGATCCACGAACAGGTAACCGAGTGTTCTGTTGCATCAACAGAGCAGCCAACAAGCTCATTATCAACATTAGCGCCGTAATATTTCTCAGCAAACAAAACGGCTGGGATGGTATCGGTGCCTACAAGTCCTGACGCTAGATGGCCAAAGCCACTCATAGCAGCTGCGTGTTTGCCAAACATCCCTCTAAAGCTAAAGTCATGCCCTTGAAAAGGTACAAATTCCATCGGCATACCTGTTTTTTGTGCAAACTCTTTAAATACTTTGAGGTAGGCAACAGAGGTTGTGGTACTTGTTTGTATTGGCCAATTTTCACAGCTAAGTACAGTTTCAATCATATTTGTTAGCCATTGAAAACCAGTTTTAGTATTGACGATTGTCATAGGTGGAACTAAATAAGGAACTAGGGTTCCTTCTGGTAATGCTTTTATTTTTAATGGTAAATAGCCTAAGTCATGTAAGTCTTCTAAATATTTTACGTCAACGGTATAGCCAAGCATTGCGCTCATAATACGTTGGTGATTAGCGACTGCTGTAGCCTTATCTGCTTTGAAAAACTCATTCCATTCCTCTAAAAGGTAGCTTTTAATAAAGTACTGTAAGCCAACAAACGCTACTTTATCGTTGTTTTCTATGTTACTTAGTTTCCCGCTTCGTGATGTGAAATTTGCATATACTTCACTTACGTCAGGGTGATAAGCGCGGCTATGGAATTCTTTATAAACATCTTTTTGCATACTTGCAGCTGTAATAGTCATGGTGTTTTCCTTACATCTCAATAATTTCTAAATTAATATTGTTACTGTGTTTAAATTCATTAGCAGGTTTAAATGAGTCAGTGGTGTAAATTTTATCTATTAGCCCTTCAAAAACATCCAGTCCTTTTGAGAAAATACCATGGGTAATAAAAAGAGATACTTCAACTGCACCATGACTTTTTAGCACTTTGGCAAGCTCGATAAATGTTCTGCCGCCATCACAAATATCATCAGCAATTAATACACTTTTACCTTTTACATCGCCAATAATTTCGGTTTTAATTATTTCGCCTGTTCTTAAGTTTCTGACTTTTTGCGCTTGAATGACTTCAGGTACTCCATTGAATTTTTCTGAAATCTTAATGGTTTTTTTGCTCGCCCCTGCATCTGGAGAAATAAGAGTCAGTTCGCCTCGCGATAAACGTTGGCTTAGTACTTCGCATCGAGTGAGCAGCGAAATTTGTTCAATATTAGTTACTTTATTTATTAAAGCGGGAGATACGTCGCTATGAGCATCCCAAATAGTGACTTTAGAAAAGTTTAAGCTGTTAATAAAATTAGCCATAACAGCAGCACCTAATGCTTCACCTTCAACGCATACTCTGTCTTGACGTGCATAAGGAAAGTAGGGGATCACAAGTTCAATACGTGTTTCTTCATTTGTTAATCTTTTTAATGCATCGACAGCAACCATTAATCTAACGACTTTAGAGGAATCGGTTAGTCGTTCAAAAATCTCTATTTTTTTAGAGTCTGAAAAATCAATAGTATTAAATCTGATATGTTCTTCACCACCTGAAAAAGTAAAATGATCATAATCGATTACCGATTTACTACCTGTTGAGTCATAGCTAAATACTTTCATTTTATGTCCTTTAAATGTTTGTGTCCTAGCGACACAAATAAGTTAGCAAATGTACTCTTTATGTTCAAGTTATTTCTTTAACTAAATTAATGAATTTATAGTAGGTATATAATTGTCGTAGGTTGAAATTAATAAATGTATAATTTATTGTGTCATTAAGACATTAACTTGAAGTGGAACTGCTTTGGCTAATAATTACGATATTACGGAATATAAAAACCCATTATTTACTGTTGATAGTGTTTTATTCACTGTTAAAGACGGGGCTTTGAAAGTGCTAATGGTTAAGCGTGCTAATGAACCTTTTATTGGCAGGTGGGGGCTACCTGGTGGATTTGTTGATGTTGATACTGACGATAGCGTGAGTATGACTGCGCTGCGAAAGCTAAAGGAGAAAACTAGTGTAGCTCCTCAGTATTTAGAGCAGCTACATACCTATTCGGGTATTAATCGAGATCCTAGAGGTTTTAGCATTACCTTGGTTTATTTTGCATTAATTGCAGAAGCGCAAGTGTCAACTCACATTGAGACGGTTGATGATGCAAAGTGGATTGATGTAGGCTTAGTTAACGATCTCCCCGTGGCTTTTGATCATAAGCATATTATTGAGCAAGCTAAAGAGCGTTTAAAGCATAAGGCATTGTATTCAATGGTGCCTGTTTACTGCTTGCCCGAGTACTTCACCGTGGCACAGTTTAAGTCTGTAATTGAAACCATCATAGGTAAAACAGTTCAACGTAAAAGTATTATTAGACGTATTGAAGCTGCTGGTATGTTTGAAACGTTGGATGAAAAAGTTAAATCGGGTGGGCGATTAGCGCAACTATATAAAGTAAAAGCGGGTGTTGATATTGTAAACTTTGAGCGCAACTTAAGTGTTTAACTATTCGTAACTCTAACTTTTGGTTGTTTAATTTTAAATGGAATTAAATTTTGAGTAATAAAAATGTACTTTCGTATTACCGCGATTGCTATAAAGAAGATAGCGCAGATTTAAATTTATGGAATTTAAACAAATTAAAAAAAGAAGATCGCTTTGTTCTTGAAGGGCGCGATGATTTAGGCTCAGGATTTTTACCTCGCGCTCCACTGCCTAGTGACTTTGCAGAGCCAATGATGAAGCGAGTTGAAATGTATCAGCGAGAGCGGATATTGTTGTATGCTCGGTTTTTATTCGTGGGTAATATTGAAGTAAGAGGTGAACAAAAACAGGTTGTCTCACCCATTTTATTTAATGAAGCGATTATTGAAAAAGATAAGAATGATTACTATTTTTTTCTTAATGATATTCAGCCTGATATAAATGAATCATTAACTCAACTTTTAATTCCGGAGGTTGATGGCCAGACAAGTATTGATAAAAATGCAGATATTCAGTCAGCTTATTTTTGGACGTCATTACTCAAAGACAGCTCGCTTGAATTAGACGTATTTGAGCTTTTAAATTACCCATCACTTGCTGATTTTAGCCAAATAAAAAAAGCGTTAAAAAGTAAAATACCTTCTTTATTACCTGTTTCTATGCTGGTTTTTGTTGAGCGCTCCCGTAGTAGTCGAGGTGTGCTTCATGAGTTAGAAGAGATCATAGAGTCAAAAATAGCGTCTCCACCCATGCATAATTTATTTTCTAATGTAGAGCATGCTCCCGCTACTCGGGAGCTGAAGTATGATTATTTACCTGGGTTGCTATCAGCCCCGCAAAAAAAAGTCCTTTCTATTGCCGCAAATATTAATCTTGGATGTGTTTCTGGACCACCTGGTACAGGGAAAAGTTATACAATTGCAGCTATTGCAGCCGAGCATATGGCTAGAGGCGAGTCGGTATTAATTGTAGCCAACAACAACCCAGCCCTAGATGTGATAGCTGATAAGTTAGATGAAAATTTTGGTCTAAGTGATATATCTATAAGAGCTGGACAAAAAGAGTTCTTAAAAAAATTAAAAGATTACATTGCTGATTTATTAGCTGGATATTTAGCAGATGAACAAGCGAGTCCTGAGTTTATAGAGTTTGAACTCAATAAACTAAATAGCTCACTAAATGAGTTAGAGCTCCGTTTTAGTCAATTTTGTCAACGAGCTATTATTAGAGGAAATCGGCTTCATAAGCTTGAACAAAAAAATATAGAGTGGCTTAAAAATTTATATATTCGTGTGGCACGAAAAGGTATAAAAAAATTATCAAAGCAATGGCATTCGTTAGAACAAATTAATCAACAGCAAATTAAAAGAGAAAGACTTGCTGCTAATTACCTGAGTGCTTTAAAAAATAAAAACTTGAAATCACTCGTTAACACTCAGCGTAAATCATTAAGTGCATTTAACCAAGCAATTAGAAGTCGCTCATCGAAAAGACAATTTGAGCTTTTTGATAATATAGAATATGAAGCTTTGCTATCGGCTTTTCCTGTTTGGTTGGTTAGTTTGAATAGCGTGTATCGGGTATTGCCGCTAAAGGCGGAAATGTTTGATTTAGTTATTATTGATGAAGCAACACAATGCAATATAAGTAGTTGTTTGCCTGCACTTTATCGCGCAAAAAGGGCTATGATTGTCGGTGATACTAAACAGTTAAGGCATTATTCCTTTTTAGCAAAAAGTAAAGAAGGTGAGCTTATGTCTAAAAATGATGTCACTTTTAAAGATGAAGGCATTATGAGTTATCGCGATAATTCTATTTTAGATTTAACTCTAAATGCGTTGAATGATAATAAACAATTGGCATTTTTAGATGAGCATTTTAGAAGTAAGCTTGAACTAATCGATTTTAGTAATCAGCACTTTTATCAATCTAAGCTCAAGGTAATGCAGCATAAACCCTGCACCAATTCGGGAAATTTGCTTGTAGAGCGGGTAAATGGAGTTCGCGATAGTTTGGGTATTAATCATCTAGAGGCGAGTCGTATTGTAAGTATGATTAAACTACAGCTTATAGATGACATAAGTACTGGAATTAATCACAGTATTGGGATTGTTTCACCCTTTCGAAGCCAAGCCGAGTACATTGCGCAAGAAATAGAGGCTCAATTTAGCGAAACTGAAATAATAAAACATAAAATTAGAGCTGCAACTCCGTTTGGTTTTCAAGGTGAGGAGCGTGACATTATGTTTATTTCCTTTGCTGTTGATAATAAAGCAAAAAGAGCTGCAGCTTATATTAATAAGGCCGATGTGTTTAATGTGTGTATTACACGCTCACGGCAAAAACAATACGTATTTTTATCAATAGATGAAACACAGTTACCAGAACATTATTTATTAAGGCGCTATTTAAATTCAGTCTCTGAATTCAAGGCTACTCACTCAATAACCACAGAGATTGATGCGTTTCAGCAAAGCGTTATTAGAGAATTAACAAATTTAAGTATAGAGGCGTGGGCTGGTTATACTATTGCTGGGACTGAAGTCGATATACTTTGTCGTTATCAAGGCACTTACCTTGCAATTGACTTAATAGGTTTTCCGGGGCCATGGGGTGACTTTTTTGAACTCGATACTTATAAATTGTTTAGTCGAGCCAATATAGAGATGTTTCCAATTAGTTATGGATTATGGGTGGTTGATAAAAATATATGTATACAGAAAATCATTAACAAACTTAAGTATAAAAAAACCGTTGCTTAACAACGGTTTTTTTTTGCTATCAATATTTACTTGTAGTGAGAGTAAAGTTGGTAATTAGTTCTGTGGTACGGAATAAGTTTATAGTTTGGTTGTAAAAAAGTGACTAAGTCGGTGAGTTCAGATATGGTCATGGTATCGTTAAATACCGTCATTTTTGAGCTGCCATCTTCATTTCTGGCGTCGAGTCTATAAGGCCTAGAAAACCGATGTGAGGGGTTTATTACTGACGTGACCAGCTCAGCATAAGTAATTATTTTGGTTTTATTACCTCCTAGCTTAATAGAAATATCGTCATGTTTTGTTACGCTGCTATCTTCAACGCCTGCAAGGGTGTGACATGCCAAGCACTTATATTTTAAAAACACGGTTTTGCCTTGTTCTTCATTCCCCTCTGGCAAGCTAAAACCTCGTGGAGAATCAACTCCTTTATCACAGCCTGTGAGTGCAATTAAACACACGATTAGTAGAGTGTATTTCATTAGAGCTCCTGTATTCTCAAATTAATTTTACGCATTACTAACGCAAACTCATTTGCGTCAACAAATGCTTCTTTTAAGAAATAGCCTAATTTGAGTGTAGTCAAAGAGTGGCGAATAGCCTAATTGTTGTGCATATATGCTCAAGGAGAATAACTAAAGAGTTGAATGATAATTAATGATGGAATGAAACATCACAAGCATGAAAAAGCCCAGCAACTTGCTGGGCTTCGTAAACTGAACGTTTACCATAAATATTAACTGTTCAATTGGCCTGTAGATGACTCTATGTGGGCGCGAACAAACCATTGGTATTGCTCAAGCTCTGCAAGTTGCGCAATGATCATATCTTCAGATACCGGATCAAGCTCACCGAGTGACTCAATAGCTTTACGATGATCACCGTTAACGCCGTTATATACTTTATCTAATGCAGCTAGGTGTTCAGTTACTAAACCTTTGCCTATAGCGTAATCTTCCCATGTACGACGATCAACAATTGATTTTGGTGTACCAACAGGCACGCCGCCTAAAGTGGCAATACGTTCTGCTATGGTGTCGGTCATTTCACGCACGGTTTCAACTTGTGGGTCTAGCATTTCATGTACGCCAATAAAGTTTGGACCTACTACATTCCAATGAATATGTTTTAAAGTTAGCTGTAAATCAATTAGCGCTACCATGCGATCTTCTAGAACAGATATTGCTTTACTTGCTGATTCATTTTCTACACCGGGAGCGGTAAATTCAGCGACTTTGTTTGCATTATTACTGTTACTCATTATGCCTCCTACTATTTCAAAATAGTGTTCGCTTAACTCAAGTGAGTGTTTTAATTGCGATAACGAACACGTCTGTTCTAATAGAAGCAATGAGCATGCCGTTAGATTTTTTATTGTAACTTACTGAAATTTGATGATTTATTTTTTTTAATAAAGCTTCAAGGAGTATTTAGCTTAAAGGGGTATGAAAAATATGCACTTTTTTTGTAAATTCTGCAAAAAATACATTTAAAAATGGAGTACTTTAAAGGCTCTTTTTGCCTAAGGTATTTAGGCAAAAAGAAAAGTAGAGTTCAGGGTTTAATCGCTATAGCGTTTTTTAATATTGATGTGCTTTTAATACTTCAAGCGGAATAATGTCGAGCGCTTTTTGGTTTGTCGCTTCAAGTACCACAGGAGGAGCAACGTTCGCAGCAATGGCATGATACCAACGAATCGCACATAAACACCACTTATCGCCAGCTTTTAAACCAGCAAAATCATACAAAGGATTAGGGCTAATTAAATCGTTACCTTGCGCCTTGGAAAACTGCAAAAATTCGTCGGTCATAATGGCGCATACACTATGATTGCCAAAGTCTGAATCTGGTACATAGCAAAATCCCTCTCGGGTATAGCCACCGTTGCCACAGCAAAGTTGTAAGCGAGTTCCTAGTACATTTAATTGATTAGCCATATGAAAACTTACCTTGTAATAACCATTAAAAGCAGGGGGTTTACCATAGCAGGCTGTTAGTGACTTAGCTATCTATGCTGTTAATTTTATATATCTTTTAAGCGAATAAAAACTGCACTTAGTGAAGCCAAATGCAGTTTTTATTAAATAAGGGATTTACGAGAGCAGTGCTGCAGCTAAACGCACAAAATCAGAAGACGTTAAAATACCTACTAGCTGACCTTGCTCGCTCACAACGGGCATGCAACCGTGGCGATTATCTACAAAAAATTTAACGACATCTGATAGCGGCTGCTCTGGCGTTACACTGATAAAATCACTCACCATAATATCTTCTACTTTTGTGAGTTTTTCTTTGCGTTGTAATGCATTAGCACCAAACGTTGCCATGATCCCCATGACTTTGGCGACCATTATTTTTTGGGTAAGCATACCGACAAATGCGCCGTCTTCGTCAATAACAGGAATATGACGAACATTTTTTTCTTTCATTAAATTGTGTGCGTCATGCAAAGTGCTTTTTACGTTTACCGAAAATGGGTTAGCTGTCATTAAGTCTGTAACGTTTTGACTCATGTTTATTCCTTTATATTATCTGCAGTGTATCAGCATATATTAGCGCTATTTTTAAGCTTTGCACCTTATTCAGATCAAGGTTTTTGCAGATATAACATACAGAGGGATAGGAGGAAGCACTTAATTGAATGCCCAAAAACATTTAATTAAGTGCTTAAAACTACTGGTAAGTGTTATTCATAGCCACGTGGTGTTTTAGTTTTGATAACAGCGATGTATCCATGCCAACTAGCGTAACTAAGTAGCGGCATAATAATAATGAATCCAGCGGCACCTGCAGCAAAGCCCAGCGCTACCAGTACGAATATACAAATTGACCACACAACCATGGCTGCAAAGTTTTCTTTGACTGCGTGGATTGAAGAAATGACTGCGGTCATTATATCAACACGTCTTTCCATCATAATTTGCGGGGTAAATGCTGAGATTGAAAACACACTGACCAACAAAATTCCGCCGATAATACTGCCTATAGTTAAAAACGCAGAAAGTTCTTCAAAGGTGGGGTTTACATGGTTTGGATATAATGCATGCACAATTGCAGCTAGGCGCATCCAAATAATCATAATCACCATGAGTAATACCGCAAAACCCCATTCACCTACGGGGTTACGAAACATTGATTTTAATGAATGGCTTAATGTAGGTTTGTGGCCTTTTTCAAGTTCCCAGGCTACATCGTATAGGCCAACGGCGAATACCGGACCGATTAAAGCAAAAGCAACGGTTGCAGGTAAAATAGCTAAGTGGCTGTCGGTAAGTACAACAGAGTAAACAATCGCTACCGGAATAAGCGTGAAGATTAAACCGTAAATTAAACTTAACATGGGCGCGCGCGCCATATCTTTAAACGCTAACGAAAGCCAATGAAAAGCGGCAAATGTATTTACTTTGTTGCACTCTAAACAACGTGCGAATTTAGTGTCTTTATCTATTGTGTTTGTAGTTGGCATAAAGATGCTCCTTTTTTAGTCACCTTTTAGGTTTAGAACATAGATGTTCTATTTACAACTCATAAACGCTTATACGCAAGATTTAGTCGCTTTGTTCATTTGTTAGTCATTTTTGTTGGGTTAGCTATTTTTTTTATTTAAATATATGTTTGAGCATGTACTTAAAAAGTGGGTTCGTATTTCTTTTCCACAGTGGTAATCTAAACCCTGAAGCTAATTTTAAGAGACCGTAATGAAGGAAAATAAACAACAATTTCAAGGAGCTTTACTGGGTAGTAAACGGTTTTTACCTCTGTTTGTGACGCAGTTTTTCTCTGCTTTAAATGACAATGTTTATAAGCAATCAATCCTGCTTATTTTAATTTTTCAGGCTGCTACGGTAGCTGATGGTGCCTTTTATTCTAATCTGGCGGCAGGATTATTTATTTTACCGTTTTTTCTATTTTCAGGCATGGCTGGGCAAATTGCAGAAAAGTTGGAAAAATCAAAACTGATCAGCATCGTAAAGTTTTGCGAAATTCCTATTATGCTGGTGGGCGTAGTATCGATTTTAACCGAGCAGGTTTGGTTAATGTTAGGTACTGTATTTTTAATGGGTTTACAAAGCACTTTTTTTGGACCGCTTAAGTACTCTATTTTACCGCAGCATGTGGCCCCAAATGAGCTAACCAAAGCCAATGGACTGGTGGAGTCGGGCACTTTTGTCGCTATTTTATTGGGCACCGTATTTGGTACCTATTATATAACCCAAGCAGCGGGCCCTATTTATATCAGTATCGCAATAGTGAGCCTTGCGGTTATTGGCTTTTTAAGCAGTCGATTTATTCCTAAAAGTGCAGCCAATAATGCTAACTTAAAAGTATCGATTAACCCTATTACTTCAACCAAAAGTGTTTTTAATGCGCTTAAGGCACAAACCGAGTCGGTGGGTAAGTCAGTATTAGGGATCAGTTGGTTTTGGCTTATTGGTGCGGTGATACTAACGGCGCTCCCTAATTACGTAAAACATGTAATGGGAGGTGATGAGTTGGTGGTGACAGCTGCTTTAGTGGTGTTTTCGTTAAGTATTGCATTAGGATCTTTATTGTGTGAAAAGCTATCGCGCTCACGTATTGAGTTAGGTATTGTGCCTTTTGGTGCACTATTAATTACCTTATTTTTATATTTACTAAGCCAAGAGCCTGGTATTGAATTTTATCACCAAGTGAGTGAGTTGCAGCTTACTCTTGAACAAGTGATTAATACCGGCGATATGCTCTGGCATTTTGTTTGGATGGCAGGAATAGGTATTGCCGCAGGGTTTTATACGGTACCTTTGTATGCACTCATTCAGCAGCGTACTCACCCCGATAGCCGTTCACGAGTAATTGCAGCTAACAATGTGTTAAATGCATTGTTTATGGTTGGCAGCGCCGTTTTAAGTATTGTTACTTTAACGCTATTACACTGGGATATTTCACAATTACTATTGTTATTAGCAGGGCTTAATTTACTAATATCGCTGTACATATACACCAAAGTACCGGAGTTTTTCTTACGTTTTATTATCTACATTTTAGCGATTTGCATGTATCGCGTGCGCACTAAAGGCGAGCTCAATATTCCCGATGAAGGCGCTGCGGTGGTGGTAAGTAATCATGTTAGCTTTGTTGATTGGATGTTTATTTTAGCGGCGTCACCTAGGCCAATTCGGTTTGTTGTATTTGCACCTATTTACTATTCACCGGCACTTAATTGGTTGTTTAAAATGGCCAAAGCTATCCCAATTGATAGTCAAAAATCAAATCCTAAGGCGTTTAATAAAGCTTTTGATAACATTGCGCAAGCACTGGAACGTGGTGAGCTGGTGGGTATTTTTCCTGAAGGCAAGCTCAGCGGTGATGGCGAAGTTGATGTATTTCGCCGCGGAATTGAAAAAATAATTCAGCGCACGCCTGTGCCTGTTATCCCAGTTCATTTAGATGGATTATGGGGCAGTATGTTTAGTCGAAAAACTAAATGGCGACTACCTAGACCCAAATGGTCGTTGGTAAGCGTAGCGATTGGTGAGCCGGTTGCGCCTGAACATGTGAGTGCCGATGACTTGCGTGATCGAGTACTTGCTTTAAAGTAGCTTAGTAATAAAAAAGCGCTGCAATTATTGCAGCGCTGTGGTTGTGTTATTTAATGGTTATTAACGGTCTAAATTCATTACTTTAGTCCATGCTTTAACAAAGTCTTCTACAAACTTTTGTTTTGATGTATCAAAAGCATACACCTCAGCAACTGCACGTAGCTCTGAGTTTGAACCAAAAATCAGATCAACCGAAGTAGCGGTGTACTTTTGCTCACCCGACTGACGGTCAAAGCCTTGATAAATGCCAGCATCTGACGATTTTTTCCATACCGTCGACATATCTAATAAGTTAACGAAGAAATCGTTATTTAGAGTGCCAGGCTTGTCAGTAAATACGCCGTAGTCAGTGCCTTTATAGTTTGCATCAAGTGAACGTAAGCCACCGACTAATACAGTCATTTCAGGGACTGTTAGGTCAAGCTGATCCGCTTTATCAATCAGCATTTCAGTTGGTGATTTATAGCTTTTCTCTGCATCAAAATAGTTTCTAAAACCATCGGCAGGCAACTCTAATAAGCTAAATGCATTAACGTCAGTTTGTGCTTGTGTAGCATCACCACGGCCAGCATTAAACGGCACGTCTACTGAGTATCCTGCATCTTTGGCTGCTTTTTCAATCGCTGCATTACCACCAAGCACAATTAAATCAGCAAGCGATACATGGCTTTTACTAAATAAGCTGTCGTTAAAGTCAGCTTGAATCGCTTTTAATACTTTAAGTACCTTTGTGGTTTCTGCTGGATTATTTACTGCCCAATCTTTTTGTGGTGCTAGCGCAATACGTGCGCCATTGGCTCCGCCACGCATATCTGAATCACGGTAACTGGCTGCCGATGCCCATGCCACACGTACTAACTCAGGTACACTTAGGTTCGAGCCTAAAATAGCAGCTTTCAGCTCTTTTACTGCACCAGCATCAATGTTTGATTTAGTCTTTGCTGAAATAGGGTCTTGCCAAATTAAGTCTTCTTTTGGTACTTCTTTACCTAAAAAGTTACGTGGTGGTCCCATATCTCGGTGAGTTAATTTGTACCATGCTTTAGCAAATGCAAGTTGATACTCTTTTGGGTCATTTAAAAAGCGTTCAGCAATTTTGCGATATTCAGGATCAAATTTTAACGCTAAATCGGCAGTGGTCATTACCGGTGGGTTAAATTTACCTTTAACGTGCGCATCAGGTACTGACTTATGTAATGATTCATCTGTTGGGATCCACTGAATAGCGCCAGCAGGGCTGCGAGTTTGTTTCCACTCAAAGTTAAGTAGGTTGCTTAAGTATAATGATGACCAGCGAGTGGGTGCTTGTGTCCATGCGCCTTCTAAACCACTAGATACGGTATCTTCAGAGTGACCTTTACCACATTTGTTTTTCCAGCCTAAACCTTGCTCTTCAATACCTGCTGCTGCAGGCTCTGCACCTACACAGTCTTTAGGTTTGTGCGCACCATGCATTTTACCAAAGGTGTGACCACCAGCGATAAGTGCCAGTGTTTCTTCATCGTTCATCGCCATGCGAGAAAACGCAACGCGAATGTTCTTAGCTGAGCCAATAGGATCAGGAACCCCTTTAGGCCCTTCTGGGTTTACATAAATTAAGCCCATGTGTGTTGCACCCAATGGGCGTTCTAGTTTGCCGCTGGCATCTTCACGGTCGCTGGCAAGCATTTCTACTTCAGGACCCCAGTAAACCATGTCTGGTTCCCAATCGTCAGTACGGCCACCAGCAAAACCATAGGTTTCAAATCCCATATTTTCTAGGGCAACGTTACCCGCTAATACGATTAAGTCTGACCATGAAAGGGCTTCACCGTATTTTTGTTTGATTGGCCAAAGTAAACGGCGCGCTTTATCCAAGCTTACGTTATCTGGCCAGCTATTAAGCGGCTCAAAACGTTGTTGACCACCGCCAGCACCGCCACGTCCATCAAGCGTACGATAGGTACCTGCACTGTGCCAGGTCATACGAATAAAAAATGGGCCATAGTTGCCAAAGTCTGCTGGCCACCAATCTTGAGATTGGGTTAGCAGAGCGTCGATATCACTTTTTACAGTGTCTAAATCTAGGCTGTTAAATGCCTCTGCATAATTAAAGTCACTACCGTAAGGGTTTGAGCGTAGATCATGATCGCGAAGAGGAGATAGGTTAAGTTGATCTGGCCACCAAAATTGATTGGTTCTGGTTGCGCCTATTTTTGCCTCACCCATGCCTACTGCACCTTGTGGCTTAGACATTTGTGGTTTTTCTTGGCTAAAAGCAGAGCCAGACATAAGTGCCATACTTATAAATCCAACAAGCGTTTTTTTTGTAAATGATCGGTTTTTCATTGTCAGCTTCCTTAAAGTTAACGAATCTCGTTATATACAAAGCGTATTAAAAATAGGGTCTACTCATTTAAAAACAGTAGGTTGATACTTCATTCAAGTTGTTAAACAAGCCTGAATGCACTAAGCAGTGCGAATAGTATAGTAAGGAAGCTAAAAACCGTGTGTGAAATAAAGCGATTGATGCAATCTATAAAAATGATTTATTGAAGTTAATTGATTAAATAAACGAATCACTAAAGAGCTTTGAAAGCGGCGGACATAAAAAAGCCCAGCGTAGGCTGGGCTATTAAATTAAAGTCAGTGTTATTGAGTTTTCATTAATTTACTGGTGATCACACCTGAGGTCATAGCACCCGATACATTGAGTGCAGTGCGCGCCATGTCTATTAATGGTTCAATAGAAATAAGTAAAGCCACTACCTCTATAGGTAGTCCCATGGTCGGTAATACAACCAACGCTGCAAAGGTAGCACCACCGCCAACACCTGCAATACCAAACGAGCTAATAACCACAATACCAATTAGCGGTAAAATAAACTCAAATGTAAGTGGGTCAATCCCCACGCTTGGCGCAACCATCATTGCAAGCATAGCAGGGTAAATACCGGCACAGCCGTTTTGACCTATGGTAGCTCCAAAAGAAGCCGATAAATTAGCAATTGCTGGGGGTACTTTTAACTGATTAATTTGCACGTCAACATTCATAGGAATCGATGCCGCTGAGCTACGGGAGCTAAAAGCAAAGGTTAGCACAGGCCAAATTTTTTCAAAGTAATGTTTTGGATTAACGCCGACTAAACTAAGCAGTAAACCATGCACAACAAACATCAATAAAATAGCCACGTAAGAAGCCACAATAAAGGCGAGTAAATTTAAAATGTCGCTACTACTAGAGTTTGCTACAACACTTGCCATTAGACCTGCAACACCATAAGGCGTTAGTGCAATTACCATGCGAACTAAGCTCATTACAGTCGCTTGTAGGGCGTTTACACCGTTACGAATTGGGCTAGCAAGCTCGGTTTTTTCAAGCATTACTTTACGTGCAGCTATACCAACAAGTACACCAAATATAACCGTGGCAATAATAGAGGTTGAACGTTGATTACTTAAATCCGCAAAGGGGTTTTCAGGAATAAAGCTCAGTAGCATTTGCGGCACACTTAAGTCGGCTACATTCGCGGCTTTGTTTTGTAGGGTGTCCATTCTAGCGGCTTCACGAGTACCCGAAACAAGTCCTTCAATGCTCAAGTCAAATCCATACGTTACCGCAATACCAATTAACGCTGCAATTGCAGTAGTAAACAGTAAAACAGAAATACTAATAAAGGAGATTTTCCCCAGTGAGCCTTGGTTCTCAAGCTTAACCACAGCGGCAATCATAAAGACTAATACCAATGGCATAATGATCATTTTTAGTAACCCGACATAGCCTTTACCTACTATGCTGACCCAGCTGAGTATTTCTTTAATGGTTTCTGGTGAGTTGGCAAATAATAACTGTAGGGCTAAACCAAAGGCACTACCAAGCACTAAACCAAATAAAACGGTACGAGATAAAGAGCTGCTTTTTTGCGAAACAAGATAAATAGCAAACAGCAAACCGACAAATAATGCCAACATTAATAATACAGCAAGCGACATGGTACCCTCTTTTATAGCTGTGAATTAGCGCGGCACTTTAACGCTTTGTAAGGTGTTAACAAAATACGCTTTCGCTATGGGATAGAATTAAAATGAATATAGTAATAATATTAAAGTATAACGAATAAACATTTTATCGAACAAGCCTATTCATATGCTTGTATTTTTATTTAATTTATGGGATTTACTATAGATCGTAAGCCTTGTTTAAAGCGTAAGTCTCATACGAATTAATTGGTCAACGTGTTCACTTTAGATTTATTTAAAAATAGGGAGTAAAGGTATGTTAAAGGCAATAATGACGCTGGTGATAGTTTTAGTGGTTAGCGGATGTTCAACCCAGTATCCAAATCAAGCGCTGCTTGGTAAGCAATTTCCCACTGTTACAGGAGAAAGCTTAGAGCAACAGTCATTCACTATTCCTGATGACTTTAACAACCCACATACGTTGCTATTAATTGGTTATAAACAAGATAGCCAGTTTGATATTGATCGTTGGCTTATTGGTTTAGATATGACTGCAGTTGATGTTACGGCCTATGAGTTACCAACCATTCAGGGCATGGTTCCTCGTATGTTTAGTACCTTAATTGATAGCGGCATGCGTAAGGGGATCCCAAAAGAGTTGTGGGGTGGGGTGATCACAATTTACAAAGATGGCGATAAAGTTCAGGCATTTACTGGCAACGAAAACCCTAATAACAGTCGTGTAATACTGCTTGATGAGAGTGGCAAAATTATTTACTTTTACGACCGTGGTTTTTCTGTATCGGCATTAAATAATTTAAAAGCGGTTTTGGAAAAGCAATAAGTTGTAGTTAAATTTAGTTGCCTTTGGGCACGCTATTATTAAGTTAGCGTGCCACGTTAAAAGGATTACTCGCTAACGTTATTTCTGCCTTTTTTCTTAGCTCTATAAAGGGCTAAATCGGCATTTTTTAATGCCTCATCAAAGCTTTGTTTTGCCGCTCTTTGCGCTACACCAATAGAAACCGTCACGTTTACCGTTTTGTGGTCGCTTGGCTGTTTACCTTTGCGAGATTTTTTATCGGTGCGTTTTGGGTTTCTGATCACCATGTCGTAGGTGGCAATATTTTCACGCAGTGTTTCTAGCTCAGGGATTGATTGCTCAGCTGTTTTGCGTGGAAACACCACCGTAAATTCCTCTCCACCATAGCGGTAAATTTTTCCACCCCCTTTAACGCCAGCCATTTTAGCCGCCACTAGCTTTAACACTTGGTCGCCAATATCGTGGCCATAGGTATCGTTGAATTTTTTAAAGTGGTCAATGTCGAGCATAGCAACGGTGTATTTTCGACCTAATGATAAAGCAAGCTGATTAAGAGCTCGCCGCGTTGGTAAGCTGGTTAAATCGTCTCTATAGGCTAAATAATAAGAGTCTGTACTTACTGCCAATAAATACAAAGAAGCCATAAGCACGGCTATTACAGACCAAGGAAAATCAATAATGTGTTGCTGATTAAGGCACCACACAATAAAAGTAATTAATAAGGCGGTTTGAGTCAGGTTATGGGCTCTCAAGCTTTGCCAAATAAGCAAGCCGCCAATTATTGAAAGCGGTAAAACAATGGGTAAATAAGGAAGCAGCTGAGTATAAAAAGAAGATTGTATTGTTAGTTCTTGCAAGTGTTGGCTCAGTGCTAACCAAGCAAATGCAGCACCACCACAGACAATAACGAGTAAACTGCGAGTTACTGTGTGTATTGATAAGAGCGCTCTATCTTTTATAATTGCCAATAGCATTAATAAACTTGCAGCGCATAATAAGGTCCAGTCAGGTTGCGCTTTAAGCCAGTCAGACCAAGGTAAAGCGTAGTCTAATGAAGATAAATAAAGCACCCAAAATGCGCAAAGTAATGCGACTCGACTTCGATTAAACTGAGTAGCAAATACAGCAGTAATAATCAGTAATGGATAAACAAGATTATTAATAAGAGAGAGCTTACTTTGCCATTGAGCTTGAAACTGAACTAATAATAAAAATAAGCCACATAGACCTAAAAGGCTCAAAGAAGTTGATTTAACTCCTGCTAATTTTAACAACCTATGCTCCAAAGACCGATGTCTAAAAAATAAAGACTTATTGTATTCATATTGAGAAATATTACTACTTTAATGCTTGTTAATTATTTAAAAACAATACTTTAAAACTAATTTAAATGACTTTTATCGACATTTTTTAACCAAATGTATGATATTTTCGATAAGGTAAAAACAGTGATAAGACTTATTTGGGAGATTTAGATAGAGTGGATTATCGCGCTTTTAGCAATTTTAGAGGCCATCCATGGCCATTTTGCTAATCGTTTTTGTAGCGAGGATAATCACTGTAGCCTTGCTCAGTGCCACCATACATAGTAGTAGCATCGGCTTCATTTAATGGCCAATTATGTTTAATACGCGCTGGTAAATCAGGATTGGCAATAAAAGGGCGACCAAAAGCAAATAAATCTCCATAACCTTTAGCTAGCATTGCCACAGATTTATCAACTGTGTATTTACCTGCGTAAATAATACGTCCAGAAAATTCTGCGCGTGCCGCTTGGTAAAATTGCTCTGGCAAATCAGGGGCATTGTCCCAATCGGCTTCAGCAATTGAAAGATAAGCAATACCCGCTTGCTCAAGTACTTTAATGGCTTCTATATAAGTATGTTGAGGGTCTGATTCTACTAATCCTAAATAAACACGGGTTTCATCAGTACTGCTAAATAGCGGCGCAAATCTAACCCCTAAACGCTCAGCGCCAACTACATCACTAACGGCAGCAACAATCTCTTTTAAAAAGCGTAAGCGATTAGTCAGTGAACCACCGTATTCATCTTCACGTTGGTTACTATGCTCAGAAATAAATTGGTTTACTAAGTAGCCATTAGCACAATGCAGTTCCACACCATCAAACCCAGCCTCTAGCGCATTACGGGCAGCTTGTGCATACATGCCAACAAGCTCTTTGACTTCATTTGTTGTTAAAGCTTGCGGTTCACTTGGATCGGCTAAAGCGCCTTGAGCTGGCCCTGTTTCTATAAACACTTTCACACTATCAGCTGCTATTGCTGAGGGAGCAACAGGTTTGGCTTCATTTGGTTGTAGGCTAGTATGTGATACACGGCCTACATGCCAAAGCTGGGCAAAAATAACTCCCCCTTCTGCATGCACGGCATTAGTCACTTTTTTCCAGCCAACGATTTGTTCTGCAGAGTGAATACCGGGTGTCCAAGCGTATCCTTGTCCTCTGGGTTCAATTTGAGTGCCCTCGGTAACCATAAAGCCAGCACTTGCACGTTGCGCATAATAGGTGGCCATTACTTCGTTGGGGATATTGCCAGGTACTGTACTGCGTGAGCGGGTAAGTGGCGGCATAACAATACGATTTTTCAGGGTATATGGCCCTAAACTAATGGATGAAAATAAACTGTCGATATTTTTACTCGGTTGACTCATTTTAATACCTTTTAAATTAACTATGCTGCTGAGCGCTTATAACAATGCTGGTGAGCATAGGGATTTAAAGCTACAATTTGAAACAACACTTTTTTGTTTTAGATACAATTATGAATGGTATAGGTCGGCTGGATATAAAGCAGTTGCGAGTTTTAAGCGCTTTGCTTAAATTAAAAAATGTATCGCATGTTGCACAAAAAATGGGGCTAACTCAGCAAGCTATTAGTGAGCAGCTGCGAAAATTACGCGATTTATTTGATGACAGGCTGTTTATTCGTCAAGGCAATACGATGCTGCCAACGCCAAAAGCGCTGGCGCTTGAACTATCAATTAATCAAATTCTGAGTCAACTAGACGCATTATTAGTGCCGTCACAGTTTTCCCCGCAGAGTTATCAAGGCGTTTTTACTATAAGTGCTACGGACTATGCGATTGCTGCACTTTTACCTCAGTTATTAGCAATTACTCGCAGTGAAGCGCCAGGTTTAAAGTTGATTGTTCGAGACTTCGCATCCGATAACGTTAACCAGCTTATCAGCGCAGGGGAGCTTGATTTACTGATTAGCTTTGTTGAATTTATTCCTGATAATTTAGTCTACGATACCCTATTTGAAGAACAACATATTTGTATTGCAGGCGCACATGCGCCCACACCTTCAAAGCCTTTGAGCTTATCTGAGGTTGCGAGCCGGCCGCAGTTGGTGGTGTCGGCATCTAGAGCAAACTTACGTGGATCGCACGATCGCTGGTTTGCAGATAAAGGCTACAAACGAAATATTGTCATGTCAGTACCTGGGTTTTCATCAGTGCCTGATTTACTCAATACCACCGATTTAATTGCGTTTTACCCATCAAGGTTATTGCCAAATAGTAAGGTAAAGCAATTGGAGATTGAATTATTACCTCCGCCGTTTAAGGTGATTGCAGCATGGCATCCTCGTTCAAATAACAGCGATATTCATCAGTGGCTTATTGCACAATTAAAGCGTATTTAGACTGACTCTACGTGAGCTAGATTTATTATTCACAGTTCAGGTTATCTAATTAACCTGAACTCTAGATAATAAATCTATCTCAAGCAGCTATTTTGAGCGCTAACTGCGTTAAATTTACTTGCAATAGACTAGCTATTGACGCGTAATTTCGCCTTGTTTTCACTGAAAATCTCTGGCTAGAGAAAATAAACATAAATATCATTTTGATTCAATATGTTAGCAAATCTCTTAACCAGAGTTCAGGTTAATTAGTTGACGAATATCGCTTCCTGTTGGTGCTTCATGGGCACGTAACGAAAAGGCGGGTAAAACCGCTAATATATGATCAAATATATCTGACTGAATATTTTCATACTCCCCCCAATTGGTGGTATTGGTGAATGCGTAAATCTCAATGGGTAACCCTTGGGTTGTTGGCGATAATTGTCTTACCATTAAGGTCATACCCTGATGAATATGTGGGTGCTGTTTTAATAGCGCCACCAAATAGTGACGAAATGTACCCACATTAGTGAGCCTGCGGCCATTTAAAGTGCAGCTCATATCTACTTTTTTAGTGATGTTTTGCTCCTCAATAACCAATAGCGTACTTTCAAGGTACTCACTTAGTAAGTCGGCTTTTTTAAGGGCAACAACTGCGGCTTCATCTAAAAAGTGCACACTACTCATTTCAAGATGAATACTGCGTTTTATTCGGCGTCCGCCAGAGTCTGACATACCGCGCCAATTTTTAAATGAGTCGGAGATCAAGGCATAAGTAGGAATAGTGGTAATGGTTTTATCCCAATTTCTTACCTTTACCGTGGTTAGCGCAATATCAATAACATCACCATCGGCGCCGTACTTAGGCATTTCTAACCAGTCACCTACCGCCAGCATATTATTGGCAGAGAGCTGAATACCCGCTACTAGGCCTAAAATAGCGTCTTTAAATACCAGTAATAATACCGCAGACAGTGCGCCTAAACCGCTTAGTAAAATTAACGGTGATTTATTCATTAACAATGAAACGGCTAAAATGGCAGTTAATACACTGGCAATAAGCTTAATTGTTTGCAAAAAGCCGCGCAGCGGAAAGTGAGCGCTTAAGGGGCGCTTATCGGAAATTGCTTGAAATATATCCAGTAAAGAAAATAGCGAAAGTAAGGCAAATAAAATGATCCATTGATCGGTGATCATTTTAATCAAATACAAAAACGTGGTGCCTTCGGGTACCCACAGTTGCGCCTGAATAACAACGACCGCTCCTTGTAAAACAAATGAGATATTACGAGCGAGCTTTTTTGCTGAATATAAAGGACTTTTGCCATCGGGTTGCGCAGCTTGTTCGCTAAAACGGTTTTTAACTAAACGCTGAGAAACCAGTCTTAAGATGAGGTGGAATATTAATGCAAATAGCGCAATCCAAGCCAATACAATCA
Organism: Pseudoalteromonas sp. QJM3NY_12; assembly: GCF_056173165.1. Next base: position 2,727,990 of record NZ_CM149661.1, on the reverse strand, counting down.
GGTCGTACCATAAAAATGGATTTCCCGGAAAATAATCGCCAAACCATTGCAGTAAAAAATCTCGCAGCTGTGCGCGTGTTCCTGTCATTAATACTCCATAAGGACGCTATTATTAATTACTGATTATTAGTTAAGCAGCTGCAATGTAAAAAGTCTATTTAAGACTTTTTACATTATGTAGTTACAGTTTACCATGCTCGAGTTGCTGGCTGAGTTCTTCAAAAATACTTGGATCATCTATGGTTGATGGAATTTGCAGTTCTTCACCATCAATTAACTGCCGCAGGTTTTTACGTAAAATTTTGCCAGAACGGGTTTTTGGTAATCGCTCTACACACATAATATTTTTAAGGCACGCAATAGCACCAATTTGATTACGCACGGTTTGCACCAATTGCTGTTCTACCTCTTTATGTGAGCCATGAAAATCATTTTTTAGCACCACCATCGCCATTGGGTTTTGCCCTTTTAACGCATCACTAATACCAAATACTGCACATTCAGCCACAGCTGGGTGCGCGGCAACAATTTCTTCCATTTCACCGGTGGATAGACGGTGCCCTGCGACATTAATTACATCATCGGTGCGACCCATAATAAAGAGGTAGCCATCGTCATCAATATAACCGCCATCACCAGATAAATAGTAGCCCTCATATTCAGCCAAATAACCAGCCTTAAAACGAGCCGTATTTTTCCAAATTGTCGGTAAGCATCCCGGTGGTAAAGGTCGCTTTATAACAACCGCGCCTTGTTCATTCGGAGCACATTCATCCCCATTCATATCTAAAATTCTTACATCAAATCCAGGTGTTGCAACTGTTGAGCTTCCTGCTTTTGTTGGCAGGTGTTCAATGCCAACAGGGTTACACGCAATTGCCCAGCCCGTTTCTGTTTGCCACCAATGATCAAGCACCGGTAAACCTGTTTTTTCTTTGAGCCAATCGTAGGTAGGTGGGTCTAAACGCTCTCCGGCTAAAAATAATCGTTTGAGACTAGAGGTATCGTATTGTTTAAAGCCATCGGCATTGGGATCCTCTTTTTTAATCGCGCGAAACGCAGTGGGGGCACTAAATAGGGCATTCACTTTGTATTCTTCTACTACGCGCCAAAAAGCACTGGCATCGGGGGTTCTAACCGGTTTTCCTTCAAATAAAATAGTTGCGCATCGATACATAAGTGGCGCATACACAATATACGAATGACCCACTACCCAGCCAATATCAGAGGCGGCCCAAAATACGTCACCGGGTTTCATGCCGTATACGGTTTCCATACTGTAATGCATAGCAACCGCATGGCCGCCATTTTCACGCACCACACCTTTAGGCGTCCCTGTTGTGCCTGAGGTGTATAAAATATAAAGCGGATGATCGCCACTGACCGCAACGGGATCAACCGGTGTGGCTGTTTGCATTGCAACAGCCCAGTCAATATCACGTTCGGGCATAAGCGGTGCGGTGGCTTGCTCACGCTGATAAATAATACAGTGTTCAACTTTATAGCTAGCAGCTTCAACCGCGTTATCGAGTAATTCTTTGTACTCAATTACAGTATTAACTTCTACACCGCAGGAGGCACTGAGCACCAATTTGGGCTTGGCGTCATCAATCCGTACCGCTAATTCATGCGCTGCAAAACCGCCAAATACAACAGAATGAATAGCGCCAATTCGGGCACAGGCTAACATACCAATTACGGCTTCGGGGATCATGGGCATATAAATCACTACGCGGTCGCCTTTAGTCACTCCTAAAGACTGCATTACCCCTGCAAATTTAGCGACCTCTTGCTGCAGTTGTAAATAGCTATAACTGCGTTTGCTATTGGTAACAGGTGAGTCATAAATTAACGCTGTTTCATTACCATGCCCAGCGATTACATGTTGATCTACGGCTAAAAAGCAGCTGTTAAGTTCGCCGTCTGCATACCAGTGGTGTAGTCCTTCTTGATCTTGTGTGTATGCGGTTTCTGGAGCCTTGTACCAAGGTAGTCGCTTACTTTGTGATAACCAAAACGCTGCCGGGTCTTGTTTAAACTCGTTGTAATGTTGTTTGTATTCACCTGACATAAAGGCTCCTAAGGAAAATATAATCTAACGTAATTTAAAACTAAGCGCTTTTTATCAGCAGTGATATTCGACTATGGTCGGTTAAATAGTAAGCGATGCTTTTAGTTTTTGGCCAACGTGATGATTGTATAGAACTAAAAAGTTCCAACTAATGTAAAATGAATCAGTAATTAATGAGAGTAAATGGATATAAGAATGAATCAAATGGTCAGAGTAGGCGTTGCAGTAATAGTAATGCATGATAATAAAATTTTACTCGGTGAACGGATAGGCGCACATGGCGCAAATACGTGGGCAACCCCTGGAGGGCATTTAGAATTTGGTGAAACTGTTGAGCAATGCGCTGCGCGTGAAGTAGTAGAAGAGACTGGGCTCAATGTCACTAATATTCGTAAACTCGATTTTACCAACGATATTTTTAGCGCAGAGAACAAACATTATATTACCTTATATGTGCAAGCAGACTATGAAGGCGGAGAGGTTATAAATAAAGAGCCTCACAAATGTTTACAGTGGCGTTGGTGCGATATTAATGACTTGCCCGCACCTTTGTTTATCTCATTAAAAAATTATCTAGCACAGAATACCTTGCCCGCTGAGTATTAAAGGTTTTTTGGCATAGGGAGTTGCCATTTATTTAAAATTTGCTGATATTCACCACTTTCCTTGATGGCATTTAACCTATCGCTAATAATTTTTGCTGTGTGTGAGTCAAGCTGATTACTGGCTGCAAAGTGCAAAGAAGAGGGTAACTCATCTAAGTGGATGCGTTTTGAAATTAAATTAGGGTCGAGCCCGGTGCGCTTTAACTCGTTTTCAAGTGTGAGCGTATTGGTTACAACAAAGTCGATACGATCTTTATATAGCATTTTCCAGAGCTGTTGATAATAACTGACTAATACTAGGTTTTCATTTTCAGTAAAGCCTTTAGTTTCTAAATAAGCTTGTGCAGAGTAGCCGCGAATAGTGGCTACTTTGTACTCTTTAGCAAAATTTAAATGAATCACTTCATCTTTGTGGTTACTTAAACTAACTAGATATGCGTCCGCAAAGTAGACTTTACCTAGCCACTTATATTGATGATGTCTGTTTGGTGTTTTTAGCAGTGACATTATTATGGCATTAGGATTGGCTCGTTGCTGTTGGAATATTCTAGCCATTGGCATTATTTCAAACTTTGCTGTTAAATCAGTGCCATTTAAAACTGCTTTAGCTATATCGACCAGCGCGCCCTGTGCTTCACCTTGAGGGTTTTTAAAATGATAAGGCGGTAAATCTTCAGCGATAAAGGTAACAGGGGTGGCGTTGCAGAACGCACTATAAAAAAACAATACAAAAACAGTTAACACCATACGCAAAAGCATAAATAATTGTCTTTAAAGCAATACTATAACGCTAGTGTAAAGAAAAACATTAATAAGGTACATGATAAATGTATATTTTAAGTAAGCAGATTGTTTATTTGTTGTTTTTTATAAATTGGCGAGGCGAGCAATGATGCCAGCGTTTAAAGGCACGATTAAAAGAACTTTGATCGTTAAATCCCAGCATAAAAGCGATTTTATTTAGTGAATAGTGGTGAATATAAGTTAATAAACGTCGTTTTTGCTCTGCTTCAAGCAGCGCGGCAAACGTGGTTTGCTCTTTTTTTAGATAGCGCTGTAGTGTGCGTGGCGTCATATTTAAGGCCGCAGCTGTCCTGAGCAAAGAGCAATCTTGTAAGTCGTGTTTTGCCATTAAAATATGATTAATTTTTTCTGATAATAACTGCTGACTTTTAAACTGGGATAGCTGTTGCTCTGACATTTGCTTAAGCATTGCGTTGATTTGGCTATTATCGGTTTTAAAGGGCAGGGTTAAATAATTACTTGGAAACTCGATTTGATTAAAGCTAGCGCCAGCTTTTACTGGGCAATTAAACCAATTAGTTAATCTGTGTTGTTCGGTGTTTGAAAAGTGTGTTGAAAAATACACACAGCTAGGTGAAAGCTCAGGATTAAGTAGTTGGCGTACCACGCTGACCCAAGCGGTCATATTTCGTAAAACAGCCTGTGAACTACATTGTGGATCGGCTACCCAAGTTACTTTACACCGTGTTTTTTGTTGCTCAAACTTGGCGCGACCAATATTAGCCACTAGGCTGTCGTAATTAAGTAGTGCAGTAATAGCGCTGGCTAAATTAGTACTCGATTCAATTAAATACCCCAATACACCAAAATCAGCGGTGCGTATTTGTTTTCCTAATTCAAAGCCAAATAAGGGATCGTTTAACGCCTGTTGTGCATAGCCAAGCAGCGCATTATAGCTTTTTAAGCTGATACGTGGCGCCATTTGTTGTGACTTTTTATTGGTATACTCGTTAAAATCAATAGCGCTTAAAGCCACTTGGCTAGCTAAGCCTTGGGCTTCAAGATAATCCAAACAGCTACAAAAATAATGATCGGCTAAGGTTTTCATTTGTCGCCTAAAGCTAAAAAATAGTCGTCTAATCGCAAGTTTGCCACGGCATATTTTTATATGCTAGTGATCGATAAAAATAATAGGGTGAAGGTCATGGTAGAAATAAAGGTTAAGCGAGCTGTGGCAGCAACGCCGGAGCAAATACGCAGCGTATTATTAGCGCATGCTGATTTAGGACGATTTTTTAATGCTCACTTTACACTACTTGCACCACAAGAGCCGGGTGAAATAAGTGGCGGAAAAGGCACGATTAGAGAAATAAAAATGCAAGGCACTACCTTTAAAGAGCAAATAATAGCTGCAGATAACAGTCATATTAGTTACCGTATTATAGGTAGCAAGCCCGTTGCGCAGCATCGTGGTGATATTTACTTAAATACCATTAACGAAGAGCCATCGCTCACTGAGGTTAATTACCATATTAGTTGCATTGCACCTTTTTGGGTACCCGATTTTATACTGGCTTTTTTTATAAAAAAAGATATTAGCCAAGCACTTAAAAAAATAGCCCATTATTTTCAGGAGCGTGTTGTATGAGCATTGAAATTATTTTACTCGCACTGAGCCCTATTTTTTTGCTGTTTGTTGCTATCGAGTTTATTAAATTTAGGCGTCACTACGATATAAAAGACAGTTTAGCCAATGCATTATTGGCTTTATTACATCAAGGTGCTGATGCTATTGCATTAATAGTACTAATGCCGTTTTTTTACTGGCTGTATCAGTTTCGGTTATTTGATATTGAATTGACGGTATTGACCATATTAGGTGCCTTTGTACTGCAAGATTTTTTATATTATTGGTTTCATCGTGCATCACACCATATACATTGGTTATGGGCAGCGCATGTCGTACATCATAGCTCTACGAGAATGAATTTTACTACTGCCTTTAGACAAAGTTTAATGTATCCGCTTGCGGGCATGTGGCTGTTTTGGATGCCAATGATATTACTTGGTTTTGAACCTGTGATTGTTTTTGCCGTAGTTGCCCTTAATTTAGCGTATCAATTTTTTGTTCACACCCAAGTGGTAAAAAAGCTGGGTTGGTTTGAAAGCGTATTTAATACTCCATCACATCATCGGGTTCATCATGCTATTAACAGTGGCTACTTAGATAAAAACTTTGCAGGGGTACTAATTGTTTGGGATAAGTTATTTGGCACTTATGTAGAAGAGGATGAAAGCAAGCCTTGTAAATACGGAATTATTGGCCAACTACACAGTAATAACCCGATTAAAATTACCTTTCATCAGTGGCAGCATCTCTTTAAAAGTACCTACAGAGCAAAGGGATTAAAAGCAAAGTTAAAAGTAGTCTTTGGTTACCCAACAAGCTCCCAAGGTATTAATAAGTAAGCCTATTTTTTATAAAAAAGCCAGGAGTAAATAGCATCACTCCTGGCTTATCTCACAGTAAAACTTAGTTTATTTGGCCGTTGTGATCACTGTATCAATTAAGTGAACAACGCCATTACTGGTATAAATATCAGTGGTTGTTACATTGCTACCCGCTACTTGTAGTGATGTAGCTGGTAAGCTTACTTGCCACCAAATATCGTTCACAGCTTGGCCATTATTCTGACCTGCTGCCGTATCACCGGAGAAGGTATATAAAGGGCGGCCAAGGTAGGCGACTTGCATGCTGTCATCTGAGCGAGCAATTAACGATAAACCGGGTACATTTTCAATTGATGCTGCAGTACCAAGAACCGGTGGCCACGTTGTTGCACAAGCTGCTTCACACGTGCTCATTGCCTCGCCTAAATCATTGTCGAACACATAAACTGTTTTGCCTGGCATAGCATCAGCCATACCCGTTACTAAACGACTATCAGTTGAATCATAAGCAATGCTATCTGTTGCTGTGTTTGCTGTGCTGGTAAAGTCTACAACGTTTACGCTTAGCATGTTATCGGCAAGCGTGGTCACCGTTTTACCATTGGCTGCAAATGCATCAGTACTGCCCACTTGAGCGCCTAAAACATGTTGAGTTAGCACACCTGTCAATGCTGTCGTGTCAGCCAATAAAGCCTCTAAATCAGCGGTAGGGATTTTGCTAAATGCAGCATTTGTCGGTGCAAATACCGTAAATGATTGAGTGGTGTCGTTAAAGGTATCTACTAGTGATGCTGCTTGTAGTGCAGTGACTAAAGTAGATAGTGCAGGTGTTTCAGTAGCCACTGTAGCAATTGTTTTAGTCGGGGTACCAACTTCAGCCGGTGGCATAATTACTTTATTTAATACATGAATCACGCCGTTACTAGCGATTACATTTGCCTCTGAAATTGCTGAGTCATTGATAAATAGTGAGCTATTTACATGAGATATAGCAGCCATGTCGCCATTGGCCATTTCTATCTTGTTGCTGTTGCTATTGGCAATGGCTACTGCGTCATCTGATAAAACTGTCGCGTCAGAAAAAACATGGTACAGCAAAATATCACGAAGCGTATCTGTATCAGCTAGTAGCGCATTAATTGTATCCTGTCCGAGCGCAGCAAATGCAGCGTCTGTAGGTGCAAATACACTAAAAGTATTATCTGGATCGGCAACTAGTGTATCTAACCCTGTTGCCGTTAAAGCAGCTAGAAGTGTCGTAAAATTACCATCAGCGCTCGCTATATCAGCAATTGTATTGGTACTTTGAGGTAAAGTAACATCAGAAATAATAACCGAATCGATCACATGAATGACACCGTTATTGGTCATAATATCTCTAACTACAATGTTTGCTCCGCCAAACGATAGCATGTTTGTTTCTGCGTTTATCGCCACTGGAAGGGTATTGCCAAGTAGCGTTTCTGCTGATTGACCGTTAAGAGACATTGCAGTAACAGAATCTACTGATCCTACAAGTACATGCTGCTTCAAAATATCGGCTAAAACGGTGGGGTTAGCCAGTAACGTGTTTAAAAAGTTGCTACCAATTGCCTCGAATGCAGCATCCGTAGGGGCGAATACGGTAAATTCTGATGATTCATCGGCAAGTGCTGAAGTAAGGGATGCAGCATCAAGAGCTGCAAGTAATGTACTAAAATTGCCAGCTTGCTGAGCTGTTTCAATGATATTATTAGTTGGTGCTGTTTCTGGCACTGTTTTTGGTGTGAGCACCGCGTCAATAACATGAATGATTCCGTTGTCGGTCACAATGTCGGTCATTGTTACTGTGCTGGTATTTACTAATAAATTCTCACCATTTAAAGATAAAGCAATGTTTTGCCCGTTAACAGTCTCTACAGTGCTGCCCGCTAAGCCAATAGCTGTTTGCGCGTCTACTCTGCCAGCGATCACATGGTAAGTTAAAATAGAACTTAGGGTGTCTGTATCAGCTAATAAGCTATTAATGGTCTCTTCGCCTAATAATGCGAATGCATCATCGGTAGGGGCAAATACAGTATAGCTGGTAGTTAAATCATCGAGAGTTTCATCTAGACCGGTTGCTTCTAGTGCTGCAACAAGAGTGGTGAACTCTTCAGAGTCCTGTGCGGCGTCAAAGATTGAGACGGCAGGTTGTGGGTCTACAGTTACTGGAGCGTTGTTATCGTCATCACTACTACAGCCTTGAATAAGTAACAAGGGAAGTATGATAGCACCGAGCTTAAATACTTTATTCATAATTGTTCCTTTAATCGAATGTTACAGTGTTACAGCTTTGTGAATACTACGAAGCTATTAACAGTGTTGATCAAAAAAACATGGGTTATTTTTATACAATTTAATAGGTGTAAGATTTTATTGAATTTTTATTCAAGAAAACGTTTAAATTTTAGTTTTTTTACTGCGTGGTGCGCCAAGTAAAATAAATACATGGCAAATACACACAGATAGAAATGCACTAATTCCCAAAGCGCCACCAAAACCATCAAGAATAGGCACTAGATAGGCAAAAAACAGTGAAAATATAATTGCTGAACTGGCAAGCGTATACACACCAAAACGGTGGGGAGCACTCATTCCAATAAATGTGCCGCCAAAAAAGACGATGCTATATAGCTCAGCGTTAAGGCTCAGCTGCGCAAAAATCAAATAGGCAATAATCGATAGAGCTGCAGAGGCTCGGATCCCATCAAAGCGATTATGTTTAGCCAAGTAAAAGGTTAAAAACGCCCCTAACAAAGCAAGCAGCGGATAAATAAGCGTCATATTATTAACTCCTTGGCTAAAACAAATAAGGCGACACTAGCAAATGCAATGCTACCTAATCGTCCACCAAACCCTGCAAATATGTTAATCGTGAGTGTGTACAAAACAGCCCCAATGGCAGAAATAGCCGCAATTTCCCAGTATTCAGTTATTAAACTAGTGGAGCACATACCGGCAAAACTGCCTGCATAAATAGCTGAATAGGGATGGTTTTTGTAATCGTCAGGGAATGGAATAAATGAACCGATAAGCCCCGTTAAACCGGCAGATACAACAATAGGCAATGCGAATGTGGTATGCATTACAAAACACGATAGGCAGCCGATAAAAAAGGTAATGAATTTTAAAAGTATGAATTTAGTCATGGCGCGCACATCATAATGTATCAGTTTTAGCTTTAATAGTTAAAAACTGTGATTTAAGACTAAAATCGATACACCATTGTTAAAAGATGAATTATTGTTGAAAATTATCGATATGCAATGAATGACTAAAAATAACAGTGTTGATGTTCTATAAATTGCAAATTATGTATAATGCGGCATATTTCATATATTAAAAGTTATAACCTAAGGTAATTTATGTCTAACTGTTTACATCTGGCTATCCCCGCTGGCGATCTTGAAAAAGCGAAAACGTTTTACTGTGACGTACTCGGCTGTAAAACCGGCAATAGTGAAGCAGGACGATGGGTAGACATTGATTTTTGGGGCAACGAGTTAACTCTGCATCAAAGCGTTGAGCGTTTACCTACGGTACGTCACGACGTTGATATGGGCGCAGTGGCTGTACCACACTTCGGTATTCATTTATCAGAAAGTGAGTTTCAAGGACTTAAGCAACGCATTGCTGATGCCGGCCTTGAATATTTAGATAAACCTTACCGTCGTTTTGTTGGTGATGAGTTTGAGCAAGAAACCTTTTTTATTGAAGATCCCAACGGTAACGTGCTTGAAATGAAAACCATGGTTAATCCTGAGGTACTGTTTAAAAAGGATTAAGCTAGCTATTATAGCTGAGCTAGTCTTACTGACTAGCTCATGTTTTTTGCCTTTAAATTGCGGTTCCTACCATTTTTTCAGCCTGCTTTGCCTTTCTTTGCAATTTCTGTTTATACATCGCTTCATCACCCGCTTTTAAAACTGTGTCTAAGTTATCAGGTGGCTGAGTATAGCTAGTTTGCCCAACACTGGCGTAAATGGAAATGGTATGGCCCTGATGCTCTATAGTTAACTGGTTTAATTGTTGTTCTAGGGTGTTAACTCGCTGGTTAATTTTTTCGTTGCTATTAAATAATGCCATGGCTACAAATTCATCGCCTCCTAAGCGGCCAACAGCATCTTCACTGCGCATGTGTTGACCAAGTGACTCTGCAACTTTGCACAGTACTTTGTCGCCTACATCATGGCCATAGGTATCATTAATTGCTTTAAAACGGTCTAGATCTATGTATAAAAAACACAAAACGCCTCCACGTTGCTTGTGCTCTGCCAATAAGTCGTTTGCTTTTAAGCTCCACCCACGACGATTGTATATATGGCACAAGTGATCAAAGTTAGCGTGTCGTTCAGCCTGTTTTTTTGCATAACTCAATCTTTGAATTCGTCTACCGACGGCAATAGCTAGTAATAAAGATTCAATTGTAAACGCAATAACAAACCCATAGCGTTGAATGAACGGACTATAATCGGTTAGTAGTACTCTAAAAGTCATACTAATAAACACACTTGCCAGTGCTATAAATACCAAGTTTGCTTCATTGACACCGTACTTTGTTTGTATCGCGCTGAGGATAAAAATAGTCATGACAATAAATAATGATAAATAGCCGGTTACTGCAGAGGTAATATTGGTTATGAGTGGCAGATCGAGCGCTATTTTTTGTAAGCACAAAGTCAGTACGCATAAGGCGGTAACTTTTAATGTATTGCTTAACTTTGGAAAGTATCTAGGTAGCTCTAATAGTGCACTCATAAACCATGTGGCACTGACTATAGTTAAACCAATACTTAACGTGTAAAGATGACTTACGTACACAGAGTAGTACTGCTGTGTAAATAAATAAGGCTGTCCTTCTTGAAAGAATATAAAACTAGCGATACAAAAAATATAAATGCCATACAGTTTAAAAAGAGGGTCTTTTATGCCGTGTCCTATAATTAATGCATAAAAAATAAGTGTGGCGCAAAGACCATAAAAAATGCCAAAAATAAGGTTATAGCGTTGTATTTTTTCGACAAACGGTTGTGTATCTGACCACTTAAAGCGTGGGGTATAAGCTGCTGAGGTAGTAACTGTAAGCTGTGCAGTAAAAACGCCTTGGTCCATTAAAATTGCCATCTGATTGGTTTTTAAAGGTGTTTTATATACTGAATTTTGCTGCCACGAAAAGTCTGTAAGTGCAGGGCGAGTAAAAGAAAATACCCCACCTTGCTTTAAGTTACAGCTTAATTCGAGATGATTAATACCGTTTTTAAGCTTAATATTTGAGACAACTTCTTTGGATAAAGACACCGATGTGTTTGTTGCTCTTTCATTGAGCTGGCAATGCTCTTGCGCATAAGTAACGCTACTAAACAGCATAGTACAAGCGCATATAAAAATGCTAAATCTAATCATCAGTGCGCTTAACATGCTCAAAAACCTCTTGTCTTTATCGTAAAATTCATTGCTACTAAAAGGATGAATACTCTAAACCATACTAACAAAGCAGGTAGGCTTTACTAGTAATTAAGTATTTAAATAATGACTTAGTGCAAAAATGGGTTACTTTTAATCACACATGTATTTCACTGGGGGTTTTATTGAAGTGTCGTTTAAACTCACGGCTAAATTGTGACGCACTAGTATAGCCTACTTTAAATGCGGCCTCGTTAGCTTTACTGCCAGAGGTGATTATTAATTCTTTTGCTTTTGCTAAGCGTACTTTTTTTAAATACTGCAAAGGGGATTCAAACGTAACTTGTTTAAACGCACGATGAAAAGATGACACACTCATATTAACTTCTTCAGCTAAGTGCTCTACGGTAATAGGGTTTGCGTAATCGCTGTGTAATGTTGATAAAGTACGCGCTATGCGCGCGTAATGGCCATCATGCATTGCAAGCCCAATTAAGGTATGCCCTTGAGGGCCACACAGCACCCTATATACTAATTCTTTAACTATATCGCCACCAAATACCTCAGCCTCAAGTGGATTGTTTAACACTGTTAACAGTCGATGAGTGACTTGCTCCATGGCCATATCTAAAGCGGCACTTTGGACGGCTCCGCTTTGTGTTAAAGGAGTTAAAATAGGATTATGTTGCATCATTTGGTTAACCAGTTTGTGCAGCATGGCTGGGTTTATATCAATTGCTATACCCATTACTGGTAAATCGTTATCAGTAAACGCTTCACATTCTAGTGGTACGGGCACTCCCAGTACTAAATAATCGCCTGCACCATACTGTATTTGATGCTCAGGAAAGTGAATAACTTTATGTCCTTGGCCAACAATAATAATACCTGAATTATAAATAAGAGGCTGACGCGCTGAGCTTTTGGTGGCGCGATGAAAGTACACCCCTGGAATAATTGTTTCCATGGTACCTTCAAAGCTGAGCAACTTATTATGCTCTGCGTATTGTTGTAACAAAGTGGCGATGGTCGTCATAAGGGCGGCTTAAATTAACGGTATTTGGCGTAAAATAACAACACTGATAGTTTTAGGCAAGCTTTTGGCAGTTATTAGGCTTTTTATATATGCGCTATGCCATTATTATGCATCTATCAACACTTTATTTATTTAAGAATTGATAAGGTGCTTAGTAATTAACCGTCCCCTTTAGGAGCAAAATAATGAAATTTAGCTACGTAAATCCCACTTTAATTCAATTTGGTCAGCAACAAATTGCCGCACTTACTGATTTGATCGCAAAAGATCAAAAAGTATTAGTTGTGTACGGTGGCGGTTCTATTAAAAAGAACGGCGTATACGATGAAGTTGCAGCAGCACTTGAAGGTTTTGATTGGGTAGAGTTTTCGGGCGTAGGTGCCAACCCAACAATTGAAGTGCTAGACCAAGCAGTAAAAATTTGTAAAGAACAAGATATCGATTTCGTTTTAGGTGTAGGCGGCGGCTCTGTAATTGACGGCGTTAAATACATTGCAGCATCTGCTGTATATGATGGCGAAGGTTGGGATATCCCTACAGGTAAGCATACAATTACCAGCGCATTACCTATTGGTGCGGTACTTACATTGCCTGCAACCGGTTCTGAGTCTAATCAAAATTCAGTAGTAAGCAAAGAAGCAACGAAGCAAAAACTACCGTTTGCATCTCCAGAAGTATTACCAAAATTTGCCATTATGGACCCTGATGTAATGAAAACATTACCGCAGCGCCAGCTTGTAAATGGTTTAGTAGATGCATGGGTACATACGTGTGAGCAGTACCTAACATTCCCAGAAGGTGCACTTGTTCAAGAAGGTTATGCAGAGGCACTGTTAAAAGCGCTTAAAACATTGGGTGATAACTTTGAAAACCAAGACGATGCATGGCGTGCAAACCTTATGTGGGCCGCAAACCAAGCACTTAACGGCTTAATTGGTTCTGGCGTATCACAAGATTGGGCAACCCACATGATTGGCCATGAGCTTACAGCTGCTTACGGCGTTGATCATGCCCGTTCACTGGCTATTGTTCAGCCTTCTTTACTGCGAAATCAATTTGCAGTTAAAAAAGCAAAACTAGAACAAATGGGCAAAAACGTATTTGGTCTTGCACAAACAGACGATTTAGCAGAGCAAACAATTCAAGCGATTGAAGCGTTTTACCATAGCCTTGACGTAGCAACTGAGCTTACTGAGCATGGTGATGACAAAGCGGCTGCCATTGATAATATTATTGGCAAGCTTGAAGCGCATGGCATGGTTGCCCTTGGAGAAAACCAAGCTATTACGTTAAAAGAAAGCCGTGAAATTTTAGAACAAGCGGTTGCTTAATAATGATTAATCTCGACCGTTAACATTTGCTAGCGGCTTTTTGCAGCAAAATAAGATTGAATGAAATAAAATTTTATTTTGCTGCATTACTTTTTAGGTATTTTCAGGTACAGTGCTGAATTAGATAAGTAATGGGCTTAACTAATTGTGTATTTCAATAGGGAACTCGTTTAACTGTGCGTTCAAATCGTTTTTTAATTGTAATGTTACTTGTGCTTGTGCATAGCTTTATAAGCTGTGACGGCGCCGCGTACCATTTACAAGAAGACGTTGACCACGTAAATAGCTCATTATCGCAACTAGGTTCATCTGCTGATGATAGCGATAATGCCCCAACAACAGAAATACATGCCCACCAGCATTGCCACAGTGGCTATAGCCACAGCTCAAATCACTCAATAACTCCCGAGAAAAGTAAACCAACTTTAGCGACATGCTATCACGGCTTACATTATCCACCAGACGTACCGCCACCGAATTTATTTAGCTAGTTTTTAATTTAATTTCAATTGATTATTGTGCTTTTAGCTGCCTACGTGTAAGCGTTTAATGGGCTGTTATAGGCATTTTTAGATTGCTGAGCATTTTACACTGTCGCTATTTTTTGCGTAGGTTGTAAATGGTTTGCAAGTGAACTCTGTTGATTAAAAACGGACAAGCTATATGAATAAAAAACCAATTATGCTGGTGGTGATGCTGTGCACGCTGCCTGCTTTTAGTGCGTTTGCAAATGTTAAAACACTAACTCTAAAACAAGCGTTGATAAATACCGAGCAACAAAATCCGCTATTAAAACGCTACCCTTATCATCAAAAAATACTCAGCGCGCTTAAATCTCAAGCTGCACTTTCGCCTAACCCTATCTTAAATATAGAAGCTGAAAATCTGCTGGGGACAAACGATGCACGTGGTGTGCAAGGTGCTGAAATAACCTTGGCATTTAGCCAGCTTATAGAGCTTGGGAATAAACGCCAAAGCCGCATAAATTACGCTACGGCAAACATTAAAGCCCAAGCAATACAATATCAAAATACTCGTTTAGCCTTATTGGCAACCACTGGTGAGCGGTATTACGAGGCGCTTAAATTTCAAACTTTACTTTCTCTAAATAGCGAGCGGCATCAGGTTGTAAGCCAAGCACTTAAAGCAATAAAGCAGCGAGCTGATGCTGGCGCTGTATCGCAAGCAGATGTAACCCGCATGCGTTATGCGCTTAGCCAAGTTGAGCTTGATAAAGCTAAGCTAAATAGTGAATTTGAGCGAGCGCGTTTATCGCTCAATGAGCTATGGAGTGAGCAACATGATTACACGGATTTAGCGGGAAATATTAATACATTAATAACGCTTAAATCTGAGCAAGGGTTACTTGATGCGGTTAACCAAGCGCCTGATTTTGCAATGTTACAGCAGCAATACTTACAACAAGCGGCCAACTTAGCGCTGCAAAAAGCCAATGGGCAAAGCGATATTAATATAGGTGCAGGCGTGAGCTACAACCAGCAAAACAATACCAGTTCGTTGCTGTTTTCGTTTTCAATGCCATTGCAATTGAGTAACTCAAATAGCGGTAATATTGAAGCAGCTAACAGTCAGTTAGCATTGTTACGTGAGCAGCAAGGACAGTTACGGGTTCAATTACGTCAGCAAGTTCGTACTTTGTATGCCTATTACCAAGGTAAGATGTTACAGGCACAGTTGTTATCTGGGCAAGTTATTCCCCAAGCCCAAACACTCATTGAGCAAAGTTTAAAAAGCTATCAACGCGGACAAATTTCGGTGTTGCAATTGCTCGATGCTCAACAAGCCCTTTTTGACTCTAAACGCGCGTTGATTAATACATATGCAGCGTTATATCAGACCCATCTCGCACTTGAGCGTTTAACTGGCCAATCTTTAACTGAGACTTTTCAATCATGAACAACACTTTTATCGCATTATTAGTATTTCTCTCGTTTGTAGCTAGCTTAACAAGCACATATGTATTTGCCTCAGCAGAGCATGACCAAACAGAGCAAACCCAAAAACAAGGTCCACACGGCGGCTTTTTATTAACCAACGAAAAGCTCACTCTTGAGTTAAAGCTGCAAGAATTGGCAGGTAAAGTTGAGCTGCGCGTATATGGTTATGAGCAAAAACAGCCGGTAGATGTGAACGATTTAAGTATAGAAATAAACTTAAAACGCTTAGTAGAAACGCCGCAAAAAATACAGTTTACCCGTGAGAATGAGTACCTTGTTAGCACGCAACCTATAAATGAGCCACATTCGTTTGAGCTTTTAATTACTGCTAATTATAAAGGTGAACGCGTCAGCTTTGAGTACTCTCAGCACGAAGGCCAAACTGTGCTGAGCGAGCGAGCAATTAAAGGCGCGGGCATTAAAACGGAGATAGCACAAAGCGGCGAGGTTGATATTTCCGACACGCTGTTCGGTGTTATTACACCTACACAGCATGGCACAGTAGAAATTATGGCGCCATATACCGGATTGATCAGCGATATTTTTGTCAGTATTGGTCAAAACGTTCAAAAAGGCGATGTACTGGCCAGCGTCACCAATCGCGAAACTTTGCAAAACTACAGCATTAAAAGCCCTATTAGCGGTGTGGTAACCGAACAATATTTAAAGCGTGGCGAACTGGCAAGTACTCGTGCGCTAATGCAAGTCGTGAACCTTGATAAAGTATGGGTTGAGCTCTCAGCCTTTCCTGAAAATATTGAAAACCTAGCCATTGGTCAAAGCGCTGTCGTGTACGATTTACATCATCATTTAAATGCCCAAGGTAAGGTGTTTTTTATAGCACCTATGATGACTGGCGGGCATATTGCACGTGCTCGTATTGAGCTTAATAACCCTGATGGTCATTGGCGTCCAGGTATGCATGTTAATAGTGATGTCAGTATCGATAAGGTTAATGCTAACGTGCGTGTAAAGCCTGAGGCTATTCAGGAGTTTAACGGTATGGCGAGTGTGTTTGTGCGTAAAGATAGTGTGTTTGAAGTGCGCCCTGTTACTTTAGGCGCAAAAAGTAGCGAGTGGGTAGAAGTCATTGCGGGTTTAAGCCCAGGTAGCGAGTACGTCACAACCAATAGCTATGTGATCAAAGCCGATATTTTAAAAAGCGGCGCAAGTCACGCTCACTAGGAGGTACCATGATTAACTGGATTGTTTCTTTTGCGGTTAAACGCCGCATGATGGTACTGGCACTGACATTTTTATTTGCTGGGTTTGGTGTGTATAACATCCAAAACTTAGCGGTAGATGCTGTACCCGATATTACCAATGTACAAGTGCAAATTAACTCTAAAGCGCCTGGTTTTACGCCGCTTGAAGTTGAGCAGCGTATCACTTACTTAGTCGAAACAGCGATGGCGGGTATTCCTAAGCTTGATTATACCCGTTCGCTTTCTCGCTATGGGCTTTCTCAAGTAACCATTATTTTTGATGAAGGCACCGATATTTATTGGGCGCGTCAACAAATTGGAGAGCGTATTCAAAGTATTCGCGCCGATTTACCTAATAATGTTGAGCCAAACCTTGGACCTATTGCCAGTGGTTTAGGTGAAATATTTACCTATAGCGTGCATGCAAAACCCAATGCGTTAAAAAGTGATGGTATGCCTTACAGCGCCGAAGATTTACGTACTTTACAAGACTGGGTTATTCGTCCGCAGCTTTTAAAAGTAAAAGGCGTAACCGAAATAAACAGCCAAGGTGGCTTTGAGCGCCAGTACCAAGTTGCGCCCATACCAGAAAAGCTCATCGCTTATAAGCTAACAATCAACGATGTTATCAGTGCACTTGAGCTTAATAACAGCAATCGCGGAGCCGGTTATATAGAGCGCTTTGACGGCCAATATTTAGTGCGCTCCCCTGGGCAATTAAAAACATTAGCGGATATAGCAAACACCGTTATTGCTAAGCGTGATGATGCTCCTGTGCGAATTAAGGACGTGGCAAATGTATACTTAGGAAAAGAGCTCAGAACTGGCGCGGCTACCTATAATGGCGAGGAAACCGTATTAGGCACGGCGATGATGCTAATTGGTGAAAATAGCCGTGTGGTTGCCAAAGCCATGGCTGATAAGCTTATACAAGTACAAAAAAGTTTACCTGCAGGGGTTATTATTGAGCCTGTTTATGACCGCACCAATCTGGTTGATAAAACCATCGCCACAGTACAAAAAAACCTGTTTGAAGGTGCGGTATTGGTCATCGTCATTCTGTTGTTATTGCTTGGGAATATCACTGGTGCGCTTATTACCGCCATGGTTATTCCGCTGAGTATGCTATTTGCTATTACAGGCATGGTGGGCAATCGAGTCTCGGGTAACTTAATGAGCTTAGGTGCAATCGATTTTGGATTAATTGTTGATGGCGCGGTGATTGTGGTTGAAAACTGCCTTCGTCAATTAGGGATGGCTCAACATAAACATGGCCGCTTACTTACGCTCAGTGAGCGTTTAGAGGTTGTAACTTCAGCCACCAAAGAAGTGTTTAGCCCCGCAGTATTTGGTATTTTAATTATTATGTTGGTGTATTTACCGCTATTTGCGCTCAGTGGTGTTGAGGGCAAAATGTTTCAGCCTATGGCGTTTACCGTGGTTGCCGCGTTAATAGGTGCACTTATTTTTGCTGTCACCTTTGTGCCAGCGGCTATTGCCGTATTTGTGCGTGGTAAAGTAGATGAAAGCGAAAACGCAGTAATGCGTGGCGTTAAAAAAATCTACAAGCCACTGCTTAACTTATCGCTTAAATTACCGTGGCTGATGGTGAGTATTGCCACTGTTTTGGTATTAGTGCTTGGCTTTAAAGTTAAAAATATGGGCGCCGAATTCTTACCGCAGCTAGATGAAGGTGACATTGCAATGCATGCGTTGCGTATTACTGGCACCGGTATTGAACAATCGGTGCAAATGCAAAAGCAGTTGGAGCAGGCTTTATTAGAGCAGCCTGAAATTGCGAACGTATTTTCAAAGATTGGCACAGCAGATGTCGCCAGCGATCCTATGCCACCTAACGTTGCCGACACTTTTTTAATGTTAAAGCCGCGTGAGCAATGGCCTGATCCGTCACTAAGTAAAGACGCGTTAGTGCAGCAAATTCGTCATCGTGTGAATGAGGTACCGGGTAATAACTATGAATTTACCCAGCCTATAGAAATGCGCTTTAATGAGTTAATTGCCGGTGTGCGTGCCGATGTAGCGCTGCGTATTTACGGTGACGATTTAGCCATACTTAAACAGTTTGGCGAAAAAGCCACTGGTTTAATGCGAAATATTACCGGTGCTACTGATGTTCGTTTAGAGCAAATGGAGGGCTTGCCCACACTTTCTGTTACCCCAATGCGAGACCATATGGCGCTATTAGGATTAACCGTAAACGACATTCAACAAACCCTTGCCGCTGCTGTTGGTGGGGTGCAAACAGGGCTAATTTATGAGGGTGATAAGCGCTTTTCGTTATTAGTACGCTTAGATAAGCGTTGGTCTGATGATGTCTCTGCGCTTGCGCGTTTACCTATTGCGTTACCTAAAAGTAGTAACCCTGAGCTTGCATTTGTACCGCTTGGAGAAGTGGCTACAATCAGTATTGAAAAAGGCCCTAATCAAATAAATCGCGAAAGCGGCAAGCGCAATGTGGTAATAACAGCGAATGTAACAGGACGCGATTTAGCCAGCTTTGTAAGCGATGCCCAAGCGACTATGAACGCACAACTTAACCTACCCAGTGGTTATTGGCTTGAATACGGCGGTACGTTTGAGCAATTACAATCGGCGAGTAAGCGTTTGTCGTTGGTAGTGCCTGTGACTTTATTGCTTATTTTTGGCTTACTTTATAGTGCCTTTGGCTCGCTGCGTGATTCACTGATTATATTCAGTGGCGTACCACTGGCACTAACCGGTGGGGTATTAGCATTATTGCTACGAGATATGCCGCTTTCTATTTCAGCGGGTGTGGGATTTATTGCTCTAAGTGGGGTTGCGGTATTAAACGGTGTGGTGATGCTGTCGTTTATTAAGCAGTTACGAAATGAGGGATTAAGCTTATACCATGCAATACATAGCGGGGCATTACAGCGATTACGCCCAGTGCTAATGACCGCGCTTGTGGCTAGTTTAGGGTTTATTCCTATGGCGCTAAATACCGGTACCGGCGCTGAAATACAACGGCCTTTGGCAACCGTGGTGGTAGGTGGAATTATGTCATCCACTTTGCTCACGTTGTTAATTTTACCAGCACTTTATAAATTAGTGCATGCAAAATTTGAAAAGCAGCAAACAGCCTAAATTAGGTAATAACGTAAAAAGCAGCTGAAGTGTCAGCTGCTTTTTTGTTAAGTAAGGAGTTGCTTAGTTATATTGAAATAGGTTATCCCAGCGCTCATCTAATATGGCTTTTGCGTGCTCTAGATTTATCGCGTTATATAGGGTGTTTGTGCAAGTTACTAAATGCATGCGTTTAAGCTTTTCAAGCGCATCGCTAATTTCAAAATCTAGCTCGCATTTATACTTTGTTTTAAACCACGTCTCTATCTGCTCATCAAGCATTTGTGCGCTTAAGCCACTTTCTGATTTTAGTAAAAATGTATAGGCAAGCAGAGCTTCTTTTATGTCTTCTTCTTCGGCGGCGTCTATAAGGGTATGAAAAACACCGGCGTTGTTATCAAGGTTTTTAAAGTAAAGATTATCGCTCAGTGCTTTCATAAATTTAATTTTACGGTTTTTAAATTTACTCCACTCTTTAAACACAAAACTGCCAAATACTCCAATACCAATGGCTAACGTAATAAAGTGCTGCTGAGTCATGGTAACGGCTTTATCACTAAACCCTCCCCAAAATGTAAACAAAGCAAACAGTAAAAGTAATGAGGCGCCCAGTTTGGTAACTAATACTACCGCACCGCCAATAAGTGCCGATGAGCCAATAATCACTTTATCAATAGGGCGCATGCGTACTTCGCTATTAGGAAATAGCATTTCTAAGTCAGCTTTTGGCACATTTTGAAATAGTTTTACTATGGTTGAGCTGGGCTCAAACCCCATAGGTAGTTTATTTTTTGATTCAAAATAGGCTTTGTCTTTAAAACGGATAAATACTGCTACGCGATCGTAGTTGGTAAAATGCAGTGGCTTTTTACGTAACCCCCAAAAACTGGTTATGGTTTCGGTGAGTTGCGACTCGCCACGGCGATAAAAAACCACTTCTTCAAAATCCTCAAACTCTACCTCAAGGCGCACTTTAAATAGTGATTCTTCGTTTAGTGCATCTTGTAGGTCTTGATGGGTGATCACTTCAAAATTAGCCGCGTTTAGAACTTTGGCAAAATCTTTAGCAAAATCACGTTGGCACTGCGCTTTTTGTTCATCAGTCACGCTGTTTATCAAACGAGTATCGCTATTTGGATCAAAAGGCGCGTAATTATTTTTTAATGACTCAAGTGTGCCATGGTAATGAAAGTGAATTAAGCTGGCTAAAAGTTCACAAAGCTGCTTAAAAGAAGTTTGTTGGTCTTTATTAAGCTCTTTGGCGCACATTGTAATGATGTCGTGTTTTCTAAAGGGAATGTAGCGGGCAGTTTGCATATTGTGAAAATTTTAAAAGTATAATGGTATATAAAGATAATAAAGCAGTCTTATAATGATTACTATGTTGACTGTATTTCTTCAGGTAGCATTAACCTTATTATGAGATGATTTAGTCACTTACCTAATTGCTAACAGGACGTTTATGGCTATACAAAAAAAGCTCAAGCAAAAAACACGTCAGTTTATTGAGTCTAAAAATATGCTGGGTGGGATTACTATTGCCTCATTTTTAGAATCCACCATAGTTCCCATTCCACTCGAGGCAGTGCTGGTACCACTTATGCAAGCACGACGGGAAAAGCTTTGGCAAATTGCCCTAATGGCAACACTAGGCTGTATTGTAGGTGCGTTATTTGGCTATGCTTTAGGCTATTACTTATTTGATATCATTGGCGATTGGGTTATCAACACATTCTCAAGCCCTGAGCAGTTTGAAAACGTAAAACAAAAAATGCAGGCACAAGGATTTTGGTTTGTGTTAAGCCTAGGTATCGTGCCTATTCCGTTTCAAATTGCGATGCTGGCCGCTGGCGCAACTAAGTATTCGCTGGCGCTGTTTTTATTAGCAAGCGCTATTGCTCGCTCTATACGTTATTTCGGCTTGGCAATCGTGGTGTATTATGCGGGCAATCAAGCTGAGCGTATTATCAGCAAGCACAAAACTAAGACCATGATTGGGTTAACTATTTTAGTTGCGATTGGCTGGGGTGTTAGCACATTAATTTAAATTAATCAGTTTTAGTTTATGGTATAGTTTTTAGCAACAATAATAAGTTTAAATACAGCCTATGATGAATCCGGAAAAAGTGAGCCTTAAGCTCAGCCGCTTTGTAAAAATTACCAGATTAAACAAACTGTTAATTTTAGCTATGCTGGCATTTATTATTGGCTTTTCAATTTTTTCGTTAATGCGCTTTCCTTTATTGGATTTCAAGCAAAATCTTTACGGCTTTACCACTGACTTTATTAACTTAGTGGTTATTTTTACAATTTTCTTTATGGTGCAATGTTCACAATTAGCTAAAAAAGCCTACGTGTATGTCAGTATCGGTTTAATGTTATGGATTGTAGCATCTACTGCCGATGTGCTTGATGAAGTAATACATCAGCCTCTTTGGATAAGCAATTACGTAGAGGATTTATGTCGCACATTGGGTATGTTAATTACTGTTTATGGTTTATTTAAAACCATGCACTTTATGCAGCGAATGCACACTCGGTTAGCGCAAGAATTTATCATAGATGATTTAACTAAAGTGTATAACCGACGCTGTTTTTATCAGCATGTGAAGGAGGTTGTTAATAATCCTTACACTGTTTTAATCATAGATCTTGATCATTTCAAACGTATTAATGACGATTTTGGCCATGATGTGGGCGATCAGGTGCTTAAACAGTTCGCAGATAAAGTGAATCATCTTTTTAAAAATGAAAATATTTTTGCTCGCATAGGCGGTGAGGAGTTCGCCGCTTACTTACCTAGTTATGAGCTTGATGAAGTGCTTAACTTTGCGCAGACTATTCTAGAAACTGCTCGTACTATTACAGTACAAAATCAGCGTTCTTTAACGGTTAGTATCGGTATTGCGCACCGTAGTAGCGATCAGAGCTTTGAAAATGTAATGAAACGTGCAGATCAGGCATTATACCGAGCTAAAAAAGCAGGCCGTGATCGCCTTGAGGTTGCTTAAACATAGTAATTTTATAAAATAGATTTCGCTTGTGCTATTTTTGGGGACTTCTGTTGCGAGGTAAAAAAGGGACTGTATGGATGAGTTAATCGGATTAGCAATTATTGTATCTATTGCGATTGTTGCAGGGGCTATTTGTGGATTAGTGGCCTTAGTGCAATTGAACACCCTTAAACAAGAGGTTGCAGTATTAAAACTAAAACTATTACAGTTTGAGTCAAATCAAAATGTAGCAAAAAATGAAAAATCCTCCGCTGACCCTCAAGTAGATAACGCAATACCTCTAAACCGCTCAGATATTCCTGCTGCTGTTAATAAACCAGTAAGCATTAAACCTCCACCACCTCGTAAAACGATAACTAAAAAACCATCGAGTATTGAACTGCTTTTTAAACAATTACGTGCAGGCTTCGAGAAAAATTGGATGACCTGGATTGGTGCTATTGCTTTGGCTTTAGGTGGCGTGTTTTTAGCAAAATACAGTTTAGAGGCTGGGCTACTTTCACCTGCAATGAGGCTCAGTGCCGGTGGATTATTTGGCATTGGCTTAATCGCAGCAGCGTATTATTTACATTATAAACGCATCGTTTTTGAAGGCTTTAATAATTACATTCCTGCAGCCCTTGCCAGTGGCGGCTTTATGACTTGTTTTGCCTTAATGTTTTTAGCTTATAACAGCTTTAGCATGCTAAGTGCTGAGTGGGCATTTATTGGCTTAGCAGTTATTGCTGTGTGTGCTAGTGTAATGGCAATAAAGTTAGGCCCTTTACTTGCTGTAATAGGCATTATAGGCGCTTACAGTGTTCCTATTTGGGTAAATACGGGCAGTGGGCAGTTATTTTCTTTGCTTATTTATGTTGCCCTTGTGAGTGTTGCCGCAGCAGTTGTGGCACATAAAGTAAAGCGTATTTGGCTGTGGTATTTACTATGGGTAGGGCATATTGGCTGGTACTTGGTTGGACTCACTCTATTTAACTACGACACAGTGTGGTTAATAGGCGCTTTTGCGTTGTTAAGTATTTTAGGATTAATCGCTATTGCACGCTTAGGCTTGGGCTTTAACACCCTTGAAGTACGCCCGCACAGCTTTAAACGGTTAGTTAATTTATTTCCAGACCACGGTTTGTTACTGGCCTTTATTGCTCCTTTAATGATTGCCATGCTGTTGAGTGTGTTTAATTTACAATGGCAAATCGTGGCGTTATTAAGCATCGCTTTGTTACTATTTTTAGTGCTAAAAAATAGCCGTTGGGATGCATGGCAGGCTGTCTCTTTATTAATTGCACTGTTATTAGTGGTCAGTGCTAAACAAACTTATGCCTTTAATGACGCGTTATTCATTTTTAAAAACGAATACGGGCTAGGCTTATTACTTGCTCTGGGGCTAAGTGGCTATGGACTCTATTTTGGTAATAAATACCCAAAACGATTAGCTTTTCATTTGCTTGCTTCATTAAGCATGTTTGCATTAGTTGGCACTTTGTATGCGATGATCCCAAACACGGCTTTAGCAACCGCTTACCCTCTTTGGGCGGTATTGCTATGTTTAATGAGTGCCGTGTTAATTAAATTTACGCAAAATAATACAACCTTATGGCAGCGCTTTAGTTATTGGGTGGGGGCAAACGCCAATATTACCTTAGCAATTACGATGTTACTGAGTGATAGTGGCCTTACCATTGCTCTGGCTGTTCAAGTATTACTGCTGAGCTTACTGATAAAAAAATACAATGTGGCTATGCCACACTGGCCAATAAAAGCCCTTGTGGCGGCATTACTTTTACGCCTTACCTTATCGCCGTGGACGCCTAGTTATGATGAGCTAAGCATATTTGGTTTGCATTGGAGTTTAGTTGTTTACCCGCTGTGTATTGGGTTATTTTTTGCAGCGGCTAAATGTTTTAATACTTCAAAACTAAAAATATGGCTTGAAGGAGCAGCACTGCATTGTTTAGCGTTATTTGTGACAACCGAAACCAGTTATCAACTGGTAGGGCACTACCCTCAGCTGTTTTCTTTAAGTTTTTATGAGCAAGTTTTGCTCAGTTGTAACTTGCTTGCTTTAGGCTGCGTTTATTTATATCGCGCGCAAAGTGCAGGGCAGCTGGGCAAGCTATATCGCACTGCAGGTTTTATTTTATCAGCGTTAGCTGGCTTGTTGTTAATCAATACAACGTTGGATGATAATCCGTTATTAATGCGTCTTTATGTTGGTGAAACACCAATATTTAACTGGATACTTTTAATTTGGTTGGTCCCGAGCCTGCTGGCGTTATGGTTAGCGAGTTTAGTTAAATCGTTAAATGCTAAATTGAGTCAAATTACACTCGGTGTGTCTGGTTTATTAGCGGTATTAGCTATCAACACCTTGATCCGTCAATATTGGCAAGGCGGCTTCATCTACCTTGATAAAGCAACCAGCGACGCCGAGCTATATAGCTATTCGGTTATTTGGTTATTACTCGGCGCGCTGGTAGTGATAGCCGGGCATTTAAAACAGCAACGGTTACTGCAAAATGTTGGTTTAGGTATTCTTGGCGCTGTAATTGTTAAGGTGTTTTTAATAGATATGGCAAATTTAACGGGACTTCTAAAAGCATTGTCCTTCATCGGTTTAGGGCTGTCGCTGGTAGGGCTTAGTTGGTTGTTTCAAAAACTCAAAAAGCGCAGTCATAGTTAAGTTCAAGCCCAGTACTTACTGGGCTTAAGCTCTTATTAATCGTTAAGTGCTGTGGTTCAGCAGTGCTTTAAGCTTACCAGGTTTTACTGGTTTACTCAGATAATGAATATTTTCGGCTTTGGTGGTTTGTTTTAGCTCAGTGTCACGCACTGCGGTAATTAAAATAGCCGGAATATCGCTTTGCCAAATTTCGCGTAGCGCTTTAATTAAAGTAATGCCATCCCAATCATTACCTAACTGATAGTCCATTAAAATAACATCAGGTGCGCCCTGTTCTTTTGCATAAGTTAACACCGCGTCCACTTTATCGAATAGGGTGTAATTTGCCTGCCAGCGCTTTAATAGGCTAGCCATGGCTGCAAGGTTTTCAGGGTCGTCGTCAACGGCAATAATATTTATCGCGGCGCGGTTGTCGACTATATTTTGACTGGATTGTTTTTGCTGTACTAATTGCGCATCACCATAAGGCACTTCAATGCTAAATCGGCTGCCTTTATTAGGTAATGAAACCACATCAATCGGCAGGCTCAATAAATCAGCCATACGTTTAACCACCCCTAAACCTAAGCCAACGCCTTTATTGTCGCTAGCTTCAATTCGATAAAAGTCGTTAAATATTTTTGCTTGTTCAATGTCGCTAATACCAGGGCCGGTATCCCATACTTCAATCCGTAAACTGTGCTTTCTGTTTCTACAGGCAATTAATACACGGCCATTTTCCGTGTATTTAATCGCATTTGACAGTAAGTTTTGTAGTATTCGGCGTAAGTAAGTAATGTCGCTGTGTACTATTTGCTTATTTGAACGTACTTTAAATGAGAGTCCTTTATCGCTCGATAAAATCGCATATTCGCTTTTAAGGGGATCTAAAATATCATCAATGTAAAAGTGACGAGGATTTGGGGTCATTGCCCCTTGCTCTAGCTTGGCAATTTCTAATAAAGCCGACATTAAATGCACGGTGGAATCGAGGCTATCACCTAGCTTATTAAAGTTATTTTTATTGGTGCTATCTAACTGAGTTTCATCAATGGCGGCGAGATATAATCGTGCCGCATTGAGCGGTTGTAAAATATCATGGCTGGCCAGTGCTAAAAAGCGAGTTTTACTATCATTCGCTTGCTCAGCTTCACGTTTAGCTAAAGTAAGTGCTTGCTCTGTTTGTACGCGACTATCGATTTGTGCTTGCAGGCTACTATTAATGGTTTGCACTTCTTGGGTGCGCGCTTCAATGCGGTTTTCTAAGTCCATATTAATTTCTTCGAGCGCATTTTGCGTACTAATATGATTAGTAATATCAGAAAAACTCGTTACAAACCCCCCATCAGGTAGTGGGTTGCCTATCATTTCGTAAACTTGGCCATTTCGACGATGACGAATAAAGTGATGTGAGCTGCCATTTTTTAAATGCTGAACCCGCTTATCAACATGGCGCTCGATTTCACCGGGGCCGCATTCACCGCGCTCTGCGTTATACCGTATTATTTCTTCAATGGGCTGGCCAACTTGTAAAAAACCCTCAGGGTAGTTAAACATTTCGCTATAGCGCTTATTCCAAGCAACGAGGTTAAGATCTTTATCTACCACAGATAGTCCGTGGCTTAAGTTTTCTAGTGAGGTAAATAGTAAGTTCTGATTAAACTGCAGTGCTTGTGTGGTTTCATCAAAAAAGTTTACCACTTCTTCAAACGCCATTCGTTTGCCAGATGATACTGTATGAATAAGTGCTTGCGCAGAGGAAGCACCTAATACTCCAGTCAGTGCGCGTTCGCAGTAGACAATAAAGTCAGCGCGAGGGTGTGCATTGTTGTCGTTTAAATCATG
This sequence comes from Pseudoalteromonas sp. QJM3NY_12, assembly GCF_056173165.1. The sequence goes on along the minus strand of NZ_CM149661.1, from coordinate 2,700,545 downwards.
ATGGAGTGCGTAATGCGATAAAATTTGCTGGCTACGCTGAATGCCTAAAAAGGTTTGCAGTAAAATTTTAAAGTCGTATACCGTGGCTTTTACGTTTTTATTTAAGCGACGAGATAAAATGGCCTGATCTTTGGGATTAACAAATGCCGCCGCTTGAATTTTATCGATTAAGCGCTCTTCAGCTCCCAAGGAAAAGCTAATGTAACAGCCAATATTAGCAAACAATGCGATTAAGGTGCCTCTAGTTATAAGCGTTTGTTGCAGTTCACTGTCTAGTGGGTTAGGGGCTTCTAAAATAGGCAACATCAAAAATAGCACCCAACAAATGACCCCTGCGAGTAGCCCAGCATAAACACCATAAGCATGACCTTTTCGCCAATATAAACCACCCACAATAGCAGGCAATAATTGTGACACTAATGAGAAAGCCACTAACCCCATACTGGCTAGCGCACTGCCACTACCAAACCATTGCTGATAGAAGTAGGCTAAAATAAGCACCCCAGCAATGGTAAAGCGCCGTACTAATAAAATGCGGGATTTGTAGCTAGTGGTGATTAAATTACGTTTAAATTTACGGCGCAACATTAAGGGGAGCACCACGTCGTTGGAGATCATGGTGCTTAGTGTAAGTGTTGCAACAACAATCATGGCTGTGGCAGCAGAAAGCCCACCTATAAACACAAAGGTGGTTAAAAAAGCGTTATCGTGCAGCATAGGCAGTGCCAGTACAAAGCTGTCTGGGGATAAACTGCGGCCTATTTCTGGGTGAATAGCAGCGGTGGCAATAGGTAAAATCATTGCTGCGGTTAATAACAAGTACAATGGAAAAGCCCAGCGAGCAGTAAATAAATGGCGCTTATCTTGGTTATCAACCACGGTGACATGAAACTGCCTTGGCAAACAAATTATAGCGGCCGCCGCCATTAGTGACTGACCTATAAAGTTAAAGCTAAAAAAGTCGAACTGCGCCCAATGCAGCCAAATTGACTCGGCAACTTGGCTAGAACCCTCTGTGGGTAAATTAAATAAGCTATATATTGCAAGCCCTGCAACAGCCGCCAGAGCAAACAACTTTATTAGCGACTCAAACGCCACAGCGAGCATTAAGCCCGATCGGTACTCGGTTACATCAACTTTGCGCGTGCCAAAAAATATAGCAAATAGCGCCATCATTAAAGTGGCCGATAACGCCAAAATATCCCCAGATATCTGATTACTATTTTGCAAAAGTAAAAAGCTAGAACTAAGCGCTTTTAATTGTAATGCAATGTAAGGAATAGTGGCTAATAAGGCAATAATGGTCACCATAATTGCAGTGGTTTGGCGTTTGCCGTAACGCGCTGAAATAAAGTCGGCGATAGTGGTGATATTTTGTTTTTTACTCACCAATACCAGTTTACGTAAAAAGCCTTGGCCGAAAAAAAACAGTAAGGCGGGTCCTAATAAAATAGGCAAAAAGCTCCAACTACTAGTTGCAGCGGTGCCTACCGAGCCATAGTAAGTCCACGAAGTACAATAAATTCCCAATGCAAATGAATACACAAATGGGTGATGACTAATACGCTTGGCAAGTGGGGTGGTCTTATCACCCCAATTTGCCAGCCAAAACAGCACGCCTATGTAGCCAAAGGCAACAATGAGTAGTACAGCTGTCATGTTTATTTAACCTCGTAGAGTGTTTTTATAATTTGTCATAACTATACCCAAACTATTTCAAGATGCGAGCGCCAGTTGGAGTTTGAAGTAGTTTGCTTATTAACAATACCTAGCTGCAAATAAAGTAGGGGGTATACATTTTGTTTATGTTATCTATAAATAAAATAAAGCTATGATATTTAAGGGTTAATTTGTTTTTGTCTATTTAGTTAGACTAATGTCTTATTCCCACGGTTTGTTTTAATTTGGCTAAAAGCTTGAGCAATAAAAATCTATTAAGCTACTGAAATTTAAGTGGTTCATGAGTTGTTTATTAATTGATCATGCGCAGTTTACGGAAACGTTAATATGTTGTTACGACTATTGTCGCAATTCAATATTTGAATTGCATTGCTAAATTGGTTAACGAATATAAAAAACCACCCATCACAATCGTGATGTTTAAAGGGGAAAATAAAAATGGCTTTTAAAAATGAAGAACAAGCAAAAGCTTATTGGGCAGAAAACATTTCATTACTGTTTAAATTATTAGCAGTATGGTTTGTGGTCTCTTTTGGCTTTGGCATATTACTGGTTGATGTACTTAATGAAGTACGTTTTTTTGGGTTTAAACTTGGCTTCTGGTTCGCCCAGCAAGGCGCGATTTATACCTTTGTGGCTTTGATTTTTGTGTACGTTTTCAAAATGAATACGTTAGATAAAAAATATGGCGTAGACGAATAGGAGCTAGTCAATGGATGTTCAAATACTCACATTTATAATTGTCGGTTTAAGCTTTGCGCTTTATATCGGTATTGCAATTTGGGCTCGAGCTGGGTCCACAAATGAATTCTACGTTGCTGGTGGTGGTGTACCTCCACTAGCCAATGGTATGGCAACTGCTGCGGACTGGATGAGTGCTGCGTCATTCATTTCAATGGCGGGTATTATCTCGTTTGCGGGTTACGACGGAAGTGTTTACTTAATGGGGTGGACCGGTGGTTATGTACTACTGGCTATGTGTTTAGCGCCTTACTTACGTAAATTCGGCAAGTTTACCGTGCCAGATTTTATCGGTGACCGTTACTACTCACGTACAGCGCGTTTAGTGGCTATTTTATGTGCCATCTTTATTTGTTTTACTTACATTGCGGGTCAAATGCGTGGTGTTGGTGTAGTGTTCTCTCGTTTCTTAGAAGTTGAAATTGAAACCGGTGTTTACATCGGTATGATCATTGTTTTCTTCTATGCCGTACTTGGTGGTATGAAAGGTATTACTTACACGCAAGTTGCGCAGTATTGTGTACTGGTATTTGCTTACTTAGTACCGGCTATTTTTATCTCTATGATGGCAACAGGTCACTTTTTTCCACAAACAGGCTTTGGTGCCACGCTAAGTGATGGCTCAGGTATGTATGTACTTGATAAGCTCGATGGTTTAAGTACCGAGCTTGGATTTGGCCAATACACTGAAGGCTCAAAGAGCATGATTGATGTATTTGCAATCACAGGTGCTCTTATGGTGGGTACAGCCGGCTTACCACACGTAATTGTTCGCTTTTTCACTGTACCTCGCGTTAAAGACACACGTATTTCAGCGGCATGGACACTGGTGTTTATTGCTATTGTTTACACAACAGCACCTGCAGTAGCTTCGTTTGCCCGTGTAAACATGATTGATACAATTAATGGTAAAGACGGAAGTGGTACAGCGTATGCAGAGGCACCAGCTTGGATCAAAAACTGGGAACGCACAGGCCTAATCACCTTTAATGATAAAAATGGTGACGGCAAAATGTTCTACACATCAGGTAAAATCACTGACCCTAATAGCGCAAACGAAGTAAATGTTGACCGCGATATTATGGTACTAGCGAATCCTGAAATAGCCGACTTACCAGCCTGGGTTATTGCACTCGTTGCAGCAGGTGGTATTGCCGCGGCACTATCGACTACAGCGGGCTTACTATTGGTTATTTCAACCTCAGTATCGCACGATTTACTTAAACGGACACTCAAACCGGATATAACCGACAAGCAAGAATTACTTGCAGCGAGGTTGGCAGCGATGATTGCTATTGTAATATCCGCTTACTTTGGGATTAACCCGCCAGGATTTGTGGCCTCGGTTGTTGCCTTTGCCTTCGGCTTAGCGGCGGCGAGCTTCTTCCCTGCAATTATTATGGGTATTTTCTCTAAATCAATGAATAAACATGGTGCAATTGCAGGCATGGTAACGGGTATCACCTTTACTGCTGCATACATCATCTACTTCAAGTTTGTGAGTCCAGAGCTTAATAGCCCAGAAAATTGGTTCTTAGGTATTTCACCTGAAGGGATTGGTTTAGTAGGCATGATCATTAACTTTGCAGTAGCTGCAGGTGTTATGAAAATGACTCAACCGACACCAGTTGAAATTCAAGAAATGGTTGAAGGTATTCGTAATCCTAAGGGGTCTAGTGAAGCGCATGCTCACTAATCCATATATCTAATGATATAACCCATCAAAGCCCGACTTAAGTCGGGCTTTTTATTTGTTTAAATAATGACTACATTAAATAATCGCTATATTAAATAACCATATTTCAGGTTAAGTCGCTTTTTATTGAGGATGATTTATGAGTAGTGAGCAACAGGAAGTCGCGCAGTTTATTAACAAGCAAGCACCATTTTCAATGTTACAGGACAGCGCCTGCAGTTATTTTGTTAACCATCTCGATAGTATTTATTTGACCCGAGAAAACCAAACGCAATGGCTTAACAGTGAACAGCCTAAATTATTTTTAATTCGTTCCGGGTTATACGATTTAGTGGATGCTCAAGGCGATACGGTAACGCGTTTAACTCAAGGTGATTACTTTGGTTACCCCTCGTTACTGACGGGAGATTCAATACAAAACAGTTTAGAAGTACAAAAAGAGGGCATTGTCTATATGCTCGACCAAACGGATTTTGATTACTTACGTCGAGAATATAAAGCATTCGAGCAATACTTTGTTCGTGCTCATGCTAATCGATTGCTGTCATCACATTATAAAAGTAACAACGACAGCTGGTCTGAGCGTAAAATATCAGAGATCATGACTCGCAAAGCGATTACGCTGCCCCCCGATGCCAGCATCCGTCATAGTGCTAAACAAATGCAAGAGCATGGGATTTCATCAATGATGATCACCGAAAATTCGCATCTTATTGGTGTGGTTACAGATCGTGATTTACGTAACCGAGTGCTTGCTGATGAAGTTGACCCTGCGCAAGCTATCGATAGTATTATGACCAATAAGCCTAAGTTTATATTTGAAAATAACCGCGTATTTTCAGCGCTGCACTTAATGCTTAAGCATAATATTCATCATTTACCTGTGCTTGATGAAAACCATAAACCGCTAGGAATGATCACCAGTACAGACTTACTACGCCAACAAAAAAGCGACCCAGTGCAGCTAATTGGTCGTATTTACAAGGCCCATAATGTGGCTGATTTAAAACGTTACGCGAAAGAAATTCCTGAGTTATTAAAAGGGTTTTCAAATAATATTGATGATATTTCGCTGATCGGAAAGTTACTCAGTGGTTTAACCGATGCGTTGACCTCGCGGCTAATTTTTTTATTTCAACAACACCATGGCGCCGCGCCAACCAGTTTTAGTTTTATTTGTTTTGGCTCTCAAGCGCGCGAAGAGCAAACACTGCATTCAGATCAAGATAATGGCTTGTTATTACCTGATGGTCTAAACGATGAACAGCACGCATATTTTAAACAGATGGGCGAATTTGTTTGTGAAAACTTAGTTGAGTGCGGCATTCGTCGTTGTCCTGGTAACATAATGGCTAGCAGTGATGCATGTCGAATGAGTGTTAGTGATTGGCGGGCGAAGTTTTTAAAGTGGATCACCAGTCCCACACCCCAGGCAATGCTCAACTGTAAAATCTTTTTTGATCTGCGTTTTATTGAAGGCTCAACCACACTCTATAGCCAGTTTTGTGAAGAGTTGACCCATATTTCTCGCAACGATCTTTTTTATGCGGCAATGGCCAGCGATGTTAATGCTAATAGTGCGCCGATTGGTTTATTCAATAACTTTAAAACCGAAAAAACAGAGCAACACTATAAGTACATCGATCTTAAAAAGCGCGGGGTGGTGATCATTAACGATCTAGCGCGACTTTATGCATTAAAAGTAGGCATTCGCCGTGCTAACACCCAAGAGAGGTTGGATGCTTTATTAAAGTATTCACTATTAAGCAAAGAAGATATTTATAATTTAAAAGATTGTTGGCGATTTTTAACTCAGCTTCGGCTGCGCACGCAAATAAACGAAGAAGGGTTACCTAGTAATTGTATTAACCCAGACAAACTCAATTCGTTAGAGCGTCATCAGCTTAAAGAAGCGTTTTACCTAGTAAAACAAGCGCAGCAAGGCGCGGCGTTTAAATTTGCGCGTGGGAGTTTGTAACAATAATGGTTAAGCAGCTTATTACGCGGTACTTAAAGCGTCGCCATTTGCTTGCGCAAAGTGCTTTAAAGCAACGTTATTTAGTGATTGATTTGGAATTAACAGGGCTTGATCCTAAACAACATGAAATTGTCTCGGTTGCTTGGGTACTGATTGATAATCAATGTATCAAGAATAGTCAATCGCAGCATATCGTTAATAAAGAGGTTAAAAGTCTAGAGCAAAGCCCTGTTTTTCACGGCATTAGTACTGACTCGGTGGCACAAGGGCAAAGTCTACAGAGTATTTTAATGTCTTTAAGTGCTCACTTTAGTGACTGCATTTTAGTATTTCATAATGCCATGCTCGACTGGGGCTTTTTAAAGTTAGCAATAAAAAATGCAGGGATCATCCAGCGGCCTAAGCTGATCATCGATACCTTACAAATAGAAAAAAAGCGCTTACTGCAACACGCAAGCGATATCAAATTAGATGATTTAACCTTAAATGAATGCCGTAATCGCTACGATTTACCAAGCTATCATTGCCATCATGCGCTTACCGATGCACAAGCCACTGCTGAGCTGTTATTAGCCCAATGCCATCAAATAGGCGCCGGTAAAGAACTTAAAGTAGGCGATCTAATGTAGGTTGGTTAAGGACAGCGAAACTCAACTATAAAGTATGCACTTAGCTTAATTGTATGCAGTTTACTTTTCTTCTTGTTTGTATACTTATGGGAACGCGTGTTTAATTAAAAATTCAAGGAACGAATATGAAACTTATCAGCGCTATTTTTATTATCTTATTTCCTCTTATTACTTTTGCTAATTCAAGCGTGCCAGCTAATCGTCATATTGCAGTGCAGGGGTCTGCTGAGGTATTAGTTGAGCCAGATATGGCTCAAATTATATTTGAAGTAAAAAGCATTGAAGATACATTACTTGAGGCTAAGCGTGACCTTGATGGCCGGATCAGCGTGTTATTTGAAGGATTAGATAAATATGATTTTGGCCAAGGCGATGTTCATATATCGGGTTTAAAAAGCAAGGTATACACTAAGGTTGGTACAGAATCAGGGATTGCTTTAAGCGATAATTATTTAGCTCTGAAAACAGTTAAAGTCACATTGAAAGATATTAAAAAAGTCGATGAATTTATTGATTTTGCTCAACGCTTACAAATAGACAATATCAAAAAAATTAATGGTTTATCCTCCAAGGCCATGCAGTTAGAGGCAGAGGCAACACAACTAGCAATTGATAACGCAAAAGCGAAGGGAAATAAGCTCGCTCAGTCTTTTGGTGCTGAACTTGGCAACGTTTATAGTATTAGTGCAAATTCTAGTAGCTCAGATTACGACGCGAGCGGTGTTAAGCACATTGTTTTATCTAGCCACAGAAATAGCATGGCTGCTAGAAATAACGAGAACCCATTTACGCAGCAGCAATATTTAGGTGCAAGAATAAGCGTTAAAGCATCAATAAACGTGGTGTTTGATTTAAAACTAAAATAGCAAATATCGCAAAGCCGAGTTAAAAATAAAAGCGCATTGCGTGTTGATTATGGCGTTAATTTAAAGTTTCTAATGCTTGGCTCTTATAATCGCAGGCAAGGTCGATTACAATACCGCCATCTAAAAGGCGACGCTGCCTTTCTCTGTACGTAACTAGAGTGGATTTTATATTTCATGGCAATCAAACTTGCAATTAATGGTTTTGGTCGTATTGGTCGAAATATTGTCCGTGCACTATACGAATCAGGCTTAAGCGACGAGATCAAAATTGTTGCAATTAACGAACTAGCCGACCCTGAAGCTATTGCCCATTTATTAAAATACGACACCTCTCATGGTCGTTTCACTTTTCCAGTTAAACTAGGTGAAGACACTATCAGCGTTGCTGATGACACCATTGCATTATTTTGTGAAGAAAATCCAGTTGAATTACCGTGGCAAACGCTAGATGTTGACGTGGTACTTGAATGTACTGGCGTGTATCACTCACGTGAGCATGCACAGTCACATATTGCCGCAGGTGCTAAAAAAGTGTTGTTTTCCCATCCTGCTGATAATGATGTAGATGCCACCATTGTGTATGGCATAAACGACGATGAGCTGAAAAACGAGCATACTATTGTCTCTAATGGTTCGTGTACCACCAACTGCGTTGTTCCTGTTATTAAAGTACTCGATGATGCCTTTGGTATTGAGTCTGGCGCTATTACAACTATTCATGCGTCAATGAACGATCAGCAAGTGATTGATGCGTATCACCATGATTTACGCCGAACTCGTGCCGCCAGCCAATCTATTATTCCGGTAGACACAAAATTAGCCCGTGGTATCGACCGTATTTTACCTAAATTTAAAGGCCGCTTTGAGGCTATTGCCGTTCGTGTACCGACTATTAATGTGACCGCCATGGATTTAAGTGTCACGGTAAATACCGATGTAGATTTAAGTGCGGTTAATAGTGCGCTTAAAGCACAAGCTAAAGATAGGCTTGAGGGTATTTTAAGTTACACCGAAGAGCCGCTGGTATCGGTTGATTTTAACCACGATCCCCATTCTTGTATTATTGATGGCACACAGACACGTGTTAGTCATAAACGGCTGATAAAATTACTAGTTTGGTGTGATAATGAGTGGGGGTTTGCGAATCGCATGCTTGATACCGCTCGTGCTATGATGGCATTTAAGTAATATTTAAAACGTATTTATTGGTTTAGTATCGTTAACTAAGGAGATGTTCATGTCGGTCATAAAAATGGCAGATTTAGATTTAAACGGCAAGCGTGTATTAATTCGTGAAGATTTAAATGTACCCGTTAAAGCAGGTAAAGTGACGTCAGACGCACGTATTCGTGCTGCACTACCTACTATCAAACTTGCGCTAGAAAAAGGTGCAAAAGTGATGGTTATGTCACACCTAGGCCGTCCTACGGAAGGGCAATACGAAGACGAATTTTCATTAGCACCCGTTGTTGATTACTTAAATGATGCACTTGAGCAAACTGTTCGCCTAGAAAAAGATTACTTAAACGGCGTTGATGTTGCAGATAGCGAAGTGGTTGTTTTTGAAAACGTACGTTTTAACAAAGGCGAGAAAAAAGACGACGAAGCCCTATCAAAGCAACTCGCTGCATTATGTGATGTTTACGTAATGGATGCCTTTGGTACTGCACATCGCGCACAAGCTTCAACCCATGGTGTGGGTCTGTTTGCTGATGTAGCGTGTGCTGGTCCATTATTATCGGCTGAACTAGACGCATTAGGTAAAGCACTTGATAACCCAGCCCGTCCGTTAGTGGCGATTGTGGGTGGCTCTAAAGTATCCACTAAGTTAACGGTACTTGATTCGTTATCTAAAATTGTTGATCAGCTTGTTACCGGTGGCGGTATTGCCAATACCTTTATTGCAGCTGCTGGCCATCCTGTAGGTAAGTCACTTTATGAGGCTGATTTAATGGATGAAGCAAATCGTTTATGCGCTGCGGCGAAAGCCAACGATGGCGAAATACCGGTACCCACAGATGTTGTTGTAGGTAATGAGTTTTCAGAGTCAGCTGTAGCAACACTTAAAGATGTAAGTGAAGTCACCAGCGACGATATGATTTTTGATATTGGTCCTGATACCGCAAATCAACTTGCAAAAATTATTGCTAATGCGGGCACGGTTGTATGGAATGGCCCAGTGGGTGTGTTTGAGTTTGATCAATTTGGTAATGGTACACGTGCCATTGCAAAAGCGATTGCTGATTCGAAAGCATTTTCTATTGCAGGTGGTGGTGACACCCTAGCGGCAATTGATAAGTACGGCATTAGTGATAAAGTATCGTATATTTCTACAGGTGGTGGTGCGTTCTTAGAGTTTTTAGAAGGCAAAAAATTACCTGCAGTTGCAATGCTAGAATCACGCGCTAAATAATACCTTTGGGTATTAGCTAGCCGTAAAGCAGATGTGCTTATCCCACATCTGCTACAATTAACGAGTAAATACCTCTCACTTTTATTTAGTCGTTAATAATATGAATTTTAGGCCATTTGCCTTTTAATTCATGGCGCAGTGATTGCGCCAAACTAACAAATCCGTTCAAACTAGGTAGTAAAATAACTACCGATAAATTGGAGAATACCCAATGGCTTTAATCAGTATGCGACAACTTCTTGATCACGGTGCAGAGCATGGTTACGGTGTACCCGCGTTTAATGTAAATAACCAAGAGCAAATGCGTGCAATTATGGAAGCGGCTGATAAAACAAACAGCCCTGTTATTGTGCAAGGTTCTGCGGGCGCACGTGCGTATGCCGGTGCACCTTTTATTCGTCATATGATTTTAGCGGCAGTTGAAGAATGGCCACATATTCCAGTGGTTATGCATCAGGATCACGGTACATCACCGGGTGTATGTCAGCGTTCAATTCAGCTAGGTTTTTCATCAGTAATGATGGATGGCTCATTAATGAGCGATGGTAAAACACCTTCAAGCTACGATTACAACGTTGATGTAACACGTAAAACAGTTGAAATGGCGCATGCGTGTGGCGTATCTGTAGAGGGTGAGCTAGGTGTATTAGGTTCACTTGAAACTGGTGAAGCGGGTGAAGAAGATGGTGTTGGCGCTGAGGGTAAACTTACCACTGAGCAAATGCTAACAAATCCAGAAGAAGCGGCAGACTTTGTAAATAAAACCCATGTTGATGCGCTGGCTATTGCCTGTGGTACATCACACGGTGCTTACAAATTTACTCGTCCACCAACCGATGACATTTTAGCAATTGATCGTATTAAAGAAATTCACGCGCGTATACCAAATACCCACTTAGTAATGCATGGTTCGTCTTCAGTACCACAAGAGTGGTTAGAGGTGATCAACCAATACGGTGGTGAGATCCCAGAAACTTATGGCGTGCCAGTAGAGCAAATCGTTGAAGGTATTAAATACGGTGTGCGTAAGGTAAACATTGATACTGACTTACGTTTAGCGTCTACCGGTGCGATTCGTCGTCATTTAGCGATGAACCCGTCTAACTTCGACCCACGTAAGTTTTTAGCTGCTGCAACCCAAGCAATGACTGATATTTGTATCGCTCGTTACGAAGCGTTTGGTACGGCGGGTCAAGCAAGTAAAATTAAGCCAATTTCATTAGATGAAATGCACCTTAAATACTTAAGCGGTGAGCTAAACCCAAAAATAAAGTAATGGACCAATAATAGCGATATTATTGCACTCATTCAAAAAGCCAGTTGCGTTTGCGCTGGCTTTTTTGATCTATGAGGGATCAGTATTTTACCTAGTTATTAATTAGGGATCACTCGATTACTAACTTGTCATATCTGGGATCATTACTTTACTAAGTAAAAGGCTTAAAGTGACATATTTTAAACTTTTGAGTGTTACGCATTATAAAGAGTGAGCACAAAACATACAAAAATTCATTGGTTTAGCTTTGTTGGTGGGTAAAATAGTGATCCGTAAAGGGATCTGCTTGATAAAACTCTGATCCCAGCATTTAAGATCATAATAAACCTGATCTAAACACTGTTAAGCGGGTGCTAACTTTTATTATTAAGCGTGAAAATTGATGCTAGTTAGTAATTTGATGATCCCATGTTGATACCATAAATAGTGACTTTAATGATTGATTCTTTTTACTGCAAACCGCTTTTTTATTACTGCTCAAGATGATAAAAATATGACAAATTCTATTTTTTGTCACTATTTTGTGTTTTTTTTACACTCATTTTAATTTAGACGTTACACTTTAATAAAAATGTCATACTTAGTCATAATAATGAAACCTACTCAATAGCCTAAGAGATAAATTGGAATGTCACGTAAAGTATTAGTCGTTGATGACGAAGCACCTATCAGGGAAATGTTGGTTTTTGTTTTAGAACAAAATGGGTTTCAAGCCATTGAGGCAGAAGATTATGATTCTGCAATATCAGCAATGGTTGAACCTTATCCAGATATGGTGTTACTCGATTGGATGCTACCTGGCGGTAGTGGAATTCAAATCGCTAAAAAATTCAAACAAAATGAACACACACGCCAAATTCCTATCATTATGCTGACAGCCCGCGGCGAAGAAGAAGATAAAATACGCGGTTTAGAGGTCGGTGCTGATGATTACGTTACAAAACCGTTCTCACCTAAAGAGTTAATGGCGCGTATTAAAGCGGTTATTCGTCGTGTTGCTCCTACCTCACTTGAAGAGGCCATTGAAGTACATGGCTTACGTTTAGATCCTATTTCGCATCGTGTGACCTCAGGTGGCAGTGAGCTAGATATGGGGCCAACGGAATTTAGACTGTTACACTTTTTTATGACCCACCCTGAGCGTGTATATAGCCGAGAGCAATTACTTGATCATGTATGGGGTACTAACGTTTATGTTGAAGATAGAACTGTAGATGTTCATATCCGTCGCCTGCGTAAGGCAATTGCTACGCTTGGGCATGACCGCTTAGTACAAACAGTTCGCGGTGCTGGTTATCGCTTTTCGAGTAAATTATAAGTTTACTTCGTAAGTCACAATCTATTAACCTAGCACAGTCAAATCATCTGCTAGCGTTTATAAGGTAAAGAGCGTGTATGTATCGAGTTATTAACAAGCAGGCGTTAACTAAACGGCTGTTTGTCTATTTTATACCTTTGCTTTTAATTGGGGTGCTCATTGGTGCCCCATTTTTGATGTTGTTTTTGGGCGCTTTTTCGCTACTTATGTGGCATTACCATCAGCTTTATCGCTTAAGTGACTGGCTGCATGATCAACGCAGTTTTAACCCGCCTGAAGGGGAAGGGTCGTGGGAGCAAGTATTTGAAGGTATTTACCAGCTGCAACACCGCAATCGTAAAAAACGTAATGAGCTGGCAGAGCTAATACGGCGTTTTCGTGACGGCGCTGAGGCCGTACCCGATGCCGTTGTTGTGCTACAAAACGACTTATCAATTGTGTGGTGTAATCAACTTGCACTCAAAGTGTTAGGGTTACAGTGGCCGGTTGATCATGGTCAGCGTTTAGATAACTTAATTCGCGATCCTAAATTTGCTAAATATATGCGTCGTAAAGAGTTTAGCGATGCTCTGGAGCTTGAAAGTGGCCACAGTGTTGAGCAAGTTCTTGAATTTAGGGTGATGCCCTATGCCAATACACAGTTGTTGGTAGTGGTACGCGATGTTACTCGCTTAAAGCAACTTGAGCAGATGCGTAAAGACTTTGTAGCAAACGTCTCTCATGAGCTCAGAACCCCTTTAACTGTTGTTACCGGCTACCTTGAAATGCTCGATAGTGATTCACTTCCCCCGCCTGCAATGTGGAATAAAGCACAAACTACTATGCTAGAGCAATGTAAGCGTATGGATAGCTTGGTGAATCAGCTGTTGTCGCTATCGCGCATCGAAGGGGGAAAGCAACACAGTAATGACAAAGCGGTGAATGTGCCACGATTATTAAACTTAATTGAAACAGAAGCGCAATCTATCAATCAAGACAAAGGCCATCAACTTATTTTTAAGATTGATGCATCGCTTGATATTACCGGTGCTGAGGATGAACTTAGAAGTGCCTTTTCAAATTTAGTATTTAATGCCATTCATTATACTAAACCAGGCGGTAAAATTGAGGTACTTTGGCAGCGCAACAATGAACAAGCATGTTTTAGTGTGACCGATAATGGTGATGGTATTGCACCTGAGCATATTAACCGGTTAACTGAGCGTTTTTATCGAGTAGATAAAGCCAGAAGCCGCACCACAGGTGGCTCAGGCTTAGGCTTAGCTATTACCAAGCATGTGCTTACTCGCCATGGTAGTCAATTAAAAATTCACAGCGAGCTGGGTAAAGGTTCTTGTTTTTCTTTCGCGTTTTCAAGCGATAGACTTATCGTTATTTCGCCATTAGTAGCAAGCAATACAGGTAGTCATAAAAGTGTCATTTAAGAGTCACACCATTGTCATGTACTCACTTTAGAGTGAACCGCAGTTAGGAAATGGGACGAACAAATTGGAGAACCCCAAAATGAAATTTAAAAACTTAGTTGCCGCAATGGGTGTGGCTGTTACAACATTTGTATCTGCACAAGCGGTTGCATTAGAAGACGGTATTCCTGAGTATCAAAAAATTAGCGGTGTATCAGGTAACTTTTCATCAGTAGGGTCTGACACATTAGCCAACATGATGACCTTTTGGGCTGAAGAATATAAGCGTATTTACCCAAATGTAAATATTCAAATTCAAGCGGCAGGTTCGTCTACTGCGCCACCAGCACTAACTGAAGGTACGGCTAACTTAGGTCCAATGAGCCGTGCAATGAAGTCAAAAGAGATTGAAGCATTTGAAAAGCGTCATGGCTACAAACCAACACAAGTGCGAGTAGCAATTGATGCGTTGGCAGTATTTGTACACAAAGATAACCCAATCGAAGGACTACGCATTGACCAAATCGATGCTATTTTCTCATCAACTCGTAAATGTGGTGCATCAGAGCAAGTAAATCGCTGGAGTGATGTTGGTCTAGAAGGTGATTGGGCTGCAAAAGACGTGCAATTATACGGACGTAACTCAGTATCAGGTACTTACGGTTACTTTAAAAAGAAAGCGCTATGTAAAGGTGATTTCCGTAATAACGTGAACGAGCAACCGGGTTCGGCTTCTGTTGTACAGTCAATTTCAGCGTCATTAAATGCGATTGGTTACTCTGGCATTGGTTATAAAACATCGGGTGTGCGTACTGTTCCGTTATCGAAAAAAGGCACTAACTTTGTTGATGCCACGCTTGAAAACGTAGCACAAGGTAAATACCCACTATCACGTTTTTTATATGTTTATGTAAATAAACACCCAAATAAGCCACTTGGGCCAGTTGAAGCTGAGTTCTTAAAGATGGTACTTTCTCAAGACGGTCAAAAAATTGTAGAAAAAGATGGCTATGTACCACTTTCTGCAAAGTTAGTTGAACTAGAGCTTAAAAAGTTAGGCTTGAAATAAGCAGCCAAAGCAAATAATAAAAAACCGCTCATTGAGCGGTTTTTTTGTTTTACTTAAGATTATTTAGTTTGTTGCTTTACCTAAGTTTTCAGCTTGTACTTTGCATTGATTGTAAGCCTCAATACATTTTGATGAACAAACCTGCGATTTAAGACTATCGGTGGTTGTTTGCTGTTCGCAGCTGGTTTCACATTGATAACTTTGTTGAGCACACTGATTAAGTGCTGGATTACCCGGCTGGCTCTGGCAGCCAGCAATAACTGCAAACGAAAAAGCCACGAGGCTAGTTTTAAAAAAAGTTTTCATGCTTATCCTTAAAATGAGGCCACACCAGTATTAAACTTCAACCTGAATATTGTCGATTAATCTAACACTACCTAAAAAGGCGGCAGCTAAAATTACAAATCGTGTATCTTCGAGTGTAGCAGCTTTTAATGTATCTCGTTGAGCTATCGAAAAATAATCTGGTTTTAGGCCTGCGTTTTCTAATGCGTTCTTTGCTTCACTTTCCAATGTAGCAAAGTCTTTATTACCGCTTTTTATTTGCTGTGCACAATGCTTTAAGGTATTAAATAAAGCAGGAGCGGTTTGTTTTTCATCACTTGATAAGTACCCATTACGCGAGCTCATGGCAAGGCCGCTAACTTCACGCATGGTAGGTACACCAATAATTTCTACTGGTATTGATAAGTCAGTAGCCATGGTTTTAACAACTTGTAGCTGCTGAAAATCTTTTTCACCAAAACAAGCATAATCAGGCTGTACTAAATTAAATAGCTTAGTAACAACAGTCGCTACGCCTTTAAAGTGGCCTGGGCGTGAACCACCACAATATCCCATTGAAATACCAGGCACATCAACAAAGCTTTGCGCGCCTAAACCATTAGGGTAAATAGTCTCAACACTGGGGATAAACAAAATGTCTGTTTCAAGATCAGCTAACCCTTGCTTATCAGTATCTAGAGTACGCGGATAACTGTCTAAATCTTCGTTAGCACCAAATTGCATTGGGTTAACAAAAATGCTCACGACCACTTTATCAGCCAGTGTTTTAGCTTTTTCTACCAGTGAAAAATGACCACGGTGTAAGTTGCCCATAGTAGGAACAAATGCCACGCTTAAACCGGCTTGGCGCCAGGTTCTAATTTGACTGCGTAATGATTTTATTTCAGTGATTGACTGCATTATTTAAACTCGTGTTCAGCGCTTGGGAATACGCCGCTTTTGACATCGTTACAATACTTTATAACTGCAGCAGGCATATTGCCTGTTTCGAGTAAAAAGTTTTTTGAAAATTTAGGAATATAACCTGCAGAAATGCCCACCAAGTCGTGCATAACCAAAATTTGACCATCGGTTACATTACCCGCACCAATCCCGATTGTAGGGATGCTCAATGACTCTGTAACGCGTTTTGCTAAGGCACTTGGAATACATTCAAGTACCAGTAGTTGAGCACCTGCGGCTTCTAATGCTTTTGCATCGGCAATAATTTTTTGCGCTTGCGCTTCTTCACGCCCTTGGATTTTAAAACCACCGAATACATGCACAGACTGTGGTGTAAGCCCCAAATGGCCACACACTGGAATACCTTGTTGGGTGAGTGATTTAATGCTGTCATGCAGCCATTCACCGCCTTCAAGTTTGACCATATTAGCACCTGCACGCATCAGTTCTGCAGCATTTTTACACGCATCATTTGGGTTTGCGTAGGTCATAAACGGTAAATCAGCAATAACAAATAAATCACGGCTTCCTGCGCGCACACAGCGAGTATGGTAGGCAATTTCTTGGTTTGTAACCGCTAAGGTATCATCGCCACCTTGTAATACCATACCCAAAGAATCACCAACTAAAACAACATCAACGCCGTTATCATGAAATAACTTAGCAAAACTAGCATCGTAAGCTGTTAACGCAGTGATTTTATTACTTTCAGCCTTCATTTTATTCAAAGTTGAAACGGTTATTTTAGACATAATATTCTCGCAGACAATGGCCTTAATTAATTACCGTGGTAATTGTTGTAAGTCGTTAAGCGGTAGGGTATTTGCTATCTGTTTGATAGATGCGCCGCTAGGTAAAATCAGTTCCGGTGCAATTTCTTGCAGTGGGTAAACAACAAATTCTCGCTCAGTTAATCCGTAATGAGGCACGGTTAAACGATCGGTATTTAAAATGTGTTCACCAAATAATAAAATATCAATATCCAATGTGCGTGCGCCCCAGCGCTCAGCCTTTCTAACTCGACCATGTTCCAGTTCTATGGCTTGGGTTAAATCGAGTAGTTGCTCTGGCTCAAGTGAAGTGTTGATACAGGCGACTGCATTCACATAATCAGGTTGATCTTGTGGTCCCATAGGCTTGCTCGCATAATAATGCGAGCAGGCTATAAGTTCGCTGTTTGGCAAGCTTTTAAGTGCAATAACAGCGTTATCAAGTTGTTTTTTAGGGCTGTTAAGGTTTGCACCTAACCCCAAATAGACACGTAACATTATTTACTCAGCTGGCTTTTTAGTAGTACGACGACGAGGTCGCTTACGTGGCTTTGGGCCACCTTGATGACCAAGCTCTCGTACCATTTCTTTTTGGCCATTAATATCTTGACCTAAGTACTGTGTCCACCACTGTGCCAGCTCTGTATGCTCAGTTTCACCAGCATCAACACGCAATAGTAAAAAATCATAAGCGGCTTTAAAGCGCGGCTGCTGTGTTAAACGATAGGCACGCTGGCCAGCACGTTTATCTAAGCGTTGTTGAATATGCCAAATATCACGAGCACCTAACGTAAAGCGTTTTGGTACGGCAATATGTTGGGCATTCTCACTAAGTACTTTATTAATTGCTTGAGCAAATGCATCGTATTCTGATAGTTGTTCTTGGCGTCTAATTTTTTCAGTACGCTCAATCAGCGGGAACCACAGTAATGCTGCAAATACGAATGCAGGAGTGACTTTTTTATCTGCATTAATACGGATATCAGTGTTGGCAAACATTTGCTTTATGAAGGTTTCTTCAAGTCCGCCAGGGTTTTTATTTAAAATACGGTCTAGCTCAGGAAATAACGACTTAAATAAACCGTACTGACGCAGCATTATAAAGTTTTGCTGTGCTTTGCCGTTTAAAAATAGCTTGAGTATTTCTTCAAATAAACGCGCTGGCGGAATATTATCAAGCAAGCTCGCTAATTCGGTAATCGGCTTTTCGCTTGCTGGCGCTATTTGCATATCTAACTTGGTGGCAAAGCGCACTGCGCGAAGCATACGTACCGGATCTTCACGGTAGCGTGTTTCAGGATCGCCAATTAATTCTATTTGTTTTGCTTTGATAGCGGCTAAGCCATTTGCGTAATCGTAAACACAAAAATCATTAATCGAGTAGTATAAAGCGTTGATTGAAAAATCACGGCGTTCTGCATCTTCTTCAATGCTACCAAATACGTTATCGCGAAGAAGTTGCCCATGTTCACTTGACTGGCTAATTTGATTTTTATCTTCTTGTGCTTCGTGATGGCCGCGCATTGTGGCCACTTCAATAATCTCACGGCCAAAAACAATGTGCGCCAAACGAAAGCGGCGACCAATTAAGCGACAGTTACGAAACAGTTTTTTTACTTGCTCAGGGGTAGCATTGGTTACAACATCAAAATCTTTAGGTTGTTGGCCTAACAATACATCGCGAATGCAACCACCAACTAAGTAAGCATCATAGCCACCATCTTTTAGGCGGTAGAGTACTTTGATTGCATTTGGGCTAAATTGTTTGCGAGAAATACCATGCTCACCTCTAGGGATCACTAACGGCTCACTGCTGATTGCGACATTTTCGTTATTGGCACTTGGGCCGATAATTTGTCGACAAAATTGAAAAAGCTTGGAAATAATAGTCTGTCTCCTAGAGAAGCGGTTGATTTGCTCGCCATTGCAATCAAAATCACAGCAAGTATTCGCTTAAAGCGTGATTCTTACCGTTTAATGTAATTAGCATATATTTAGGCGGCTATCATATACCAGCAAGGTAAAAAAATTAAGTTGCAGCACTGAAATTAAGCCATTTTTAACGATTTTATTTGAATTAATCACACGTAATACGTAATGGGAGGTTAAATCTGTATTTCGCGCTTAGCAGGAACAAGGCTTAAGTTAAAATGCGCCACGCCCCAAGCGAGTAATTGTTCTGTGTTTAAATCCATTAGTTGCTCATGTATTGGCAAGCCTAAAAATTCGAATACAGCTATTAAAGTGGGCTTTGGATTTTGTTTGCAAATTGCAGGGGCGTAATTTTGCTTAGACAGTTTAAACCCTGGTTTTGCTACAGCCAAAGGCAAATGAGCAAACTCTGGAATAGGGCAATTTAGCTGTTTAAATAAGCTAATTTGACGCGCAGTCGGTTCAATTAAATCAGCGCCTCGCACAATACGATTAATCCCCTGCTCAATGTCATCAATAACCACCACCAGTTGATAGGCAAATAAACCATCGCTGCGTTTTATTATGTAATCTTCATGAGCGAGAGCTGGGTCCACGTCAATATGCCCTTGAATAAGGTCTTTATAATCAACGGTTGCATAGCATTGAGTTAAACGTAGGGCATGACCTTGTTCACTTAGTTGGCTGTGTTTACATTCCCCTTGATAAATGCCGCCGAGGGCTTTTATTTGCTTACGAGAGCACTGGCAGGCATAAACAAGCTGTTGTTGTGACAGAGCGTGAACGGCATCTTGATAAATAGTAAGACGCTGTGTTTGGTACACAACGTTTTCATCCCAATTGAGGTTATAGGCGTCTAAGGTATTTAGGATATCGGTGGCGGCGCCTTTTACAACGCGAGTGGTGTCTATATCTTCAATGCGAACTAACCACTTTCCTTGGTTCGCTTTTGCATCTAGGTAGCTACCTACAGCCGCCACAAGTGAGCCAAAATGTAACGGTCCGGAAGGGGACGGTGCAAATCGGCCGCGATAGTTAGATACTTGCGCAGTAACGGCTGTAGAAGACATGGCTATACTTAATTAGCCGCGTCCAGATTGCTTTTCTTTGATTTCAGCAAGTGTTTTACAGTCTACACATAAATCAGCAGTAGGGCGCGCTTCTAAGCGACGAATGCCAATTTCAATGCCACAAGACTCACAAAAGCCAAATTCGTCTTCTTTAATTAATATAATTGTTTTTTCAATTTTTTTAATTAACTTACGTTCGCGGTCACGAGTACGAAGCTCTAATGAGAACTCTTCTTCTTGTGCTGCGCGGTCAACGGGATCAGGAAAGTTTGCTGCTTCGTCTTGCATGTGTGATTTGGTACGATCAACTTCGTTACGTAAATCATTACGCCAAGTTTCTAAAATTGTTTTAAAATGAGCACGTTGTGCATCATTCATGTACTCTTCACCCGGTTTTTCTTGGTATGGTTCTAAACCGGCTTGAGCCAATAAACCATGTCTTTTTTGGTCTGGCATAACTCTCTCCTAAATCCTTAATTTAATGCCTCAGCATTAGCCGGCGGTATAAATAACAGAAACTCATACCCTAGGCAAATTTATTTTTAAATAATCGAATTAGCTTAACCCTGTTTGGTGATATAAAAGTAGTAAAAGTACTACTTATACTTTCTTACCACAGTATTGGTTTATAAACTGGCGTAGTTATATGGGCAATAATAATAAAAACAACTTATTTTTACTTTTTGGTTAAGTATTTTTTGGGCGTGGCGAAATATCAACGCTTAAATGCGCGCTTTTCACTCAACAAATGCTACTTTCTCAACCAAAGTTACTTCACTGGCAGAAATATGGGCTTTATAAGCTAATATTTCTACGCCTTGCTCAATCGCTTCGCTTAGTAATTGTGCATAGGTTGAATCTATATGCGTCGCCGCACTCACTTGTGTGATCCCTTGATGTAGCACCGAAAATAGTAATACCGCACGATGCCCTTGTTTTACCATTTCGATTAATTCACGAATATGCTTTTGCCCACGAACTGTTTGCGCATCTGGGAAGTAACCTTGGCCGCTTTGTGGATGCTCTTCACTCAGCAGCGTGACTGATTTAACTTCAACATAGCAATTGGCTTTACTGCTGTGGGTAAGTAAAAAGTCGATGCGGCTGTTTTCACTGCCATACTTCACTTCACTTTGGACTTGTTGATAGCCTGTCAGCTCTTTAATCACTTCAGCGTTAATCGCTTCTTCTACTACTTTATTAGCAACGGCTGTATTTACACAAATAAGCTGTGATAAGTTATTTTGCGTCAGCTCTAATGACTGTGGGTACTTTCGTTTGGTGTTACTGCTGGTGGAATAAAAGGCATTAAAACCAGAGTCTGCACAGCCCGTCATTTTCCCCGTATTAGCACAGTGAGCGGTAAAAGTGCTGCCATCACTGAGCTCTAAATCAGCTAAAAAGCGTTTGTAACGTTTTAATAACGTAGCAGATTGTAATGGCGGGGTGTATTTCATTAATGACTTCCTTATATAACCAGAGTTCAGGTTAAGTAAAATAAGACTTTGCGGCCTATTTGAGGTTATTTACCGCAAGCTGTTGGGAACTTAGGCGCGCTATAGTAAACTCAACCGTACATTTAAGTGCAAGGATATTCTAACATGAGTGAAAAATTTGTTGTTCAATTAAGCGAGCAATCGGCACCAGGACACTGGGGCGAAAGTGCGTCACTATCTTTTAACGAACACGGCGCAACGGTTCATTTATCTGAGCAAGAAACATTAAAAAACGTGCAAAAAGCGGGTCGTACTATTGCAAGCCAAGGCATTAAAAGTGTTGTGCTTGAAGGCGATGTTTGGTGTACAGAGAGCCAATGGGCATTTTACCAAGGCTTTGTATCACCAAAAGTACTGCACGGTGTTGAGTTTGTTGATAATGCACAATCTGATTTAAAAGAACTTGCTGATTTAAAAGCATCAGCAACGTGGGCACGTGAAATGGTTAACGGCACCGCCGATGACATTTACCCAGAGAGCCTGGCAGAAAAAGCGGCTGAATTTATTCAATCACTGGCACCAGAGCATGTTAGCTACCAAATAATAAAAGGCGATGCGCTATTAGAGCAGCAATGGATTGGTATTCATGCTGTAGGTCGTGGTAGTGAACGCCCACCTGTATTACTTGAGCTTGATTACAACCCAACTGGCGATGATAACGCACCAGTAAGCGCAGCACTTGTAGGCAAAGGTATTACATTTGACTCAGGCGGTTACTCAATTAAATCTAGCGAAGGCATGTTAGGCATGAAGTGCGACATGGGCGGAGCTGCAACGGTAACTGCAGGTTTGGCGCTGGCCATTAATCGTGGTGTAGAAAAGCGCATTAAGCTGTTTTTATGTTGTGCAGAGAACTTAATTTCCGGTCATGCATACAAACTAGGTGACATTCTTACCTACAAAAATGGCACAACCGTTGAAATTGTAAACACAGATGCTGAAGGCCGTTTAGTATTAGCTGATGGCCTAATGGCGGCAGGTGAGACGGGTGCACCACTTATTATTGACGCAGCAACATTAACGGGCGCAGCCCTTGTTGCCGTTGGTCAAGAATACAACGCGTTATTTGCCCTTGATAAAGAGCTAGTGCGTGAAGTAGAAGACTTTGCATTACAAGAAATGGAAGCCGCATGGCCATTACCGCTTGAAAAGTGGCATCAACAAAACTGCCCATCACCGTATGCCGATACAGCAAACAGCCGTGCACAAAAAGGCGGTGGCTATGGTGGTGCTTCAAATGCAGCAGGTTTCTTATCTCGCTTTGTGCCAAACGATGGTAAAGGTTGGGTACATATTGATTTAGCGGCAGCATTTAATATGGGTGGTGGTACTAGCCAGTGGGCTTCAGGTGCAACTACACAAGGTATGCGTACAGTAGCGCGCACCTTGCTTGAAAAAGCATAATCAACTCAGACTAAGCAATTAGTTAAAAAATAGGTGCCTAAGGGTGCCTATTTTTTTATCCGCCATACAAGCAATTTTGTTTTATTTACGGTAAAATCCTTCGCCAATACGTGTTTGGGCATCTATTTCATTTAAACCTCGCTCAAATATTATACATACCACTGGGATCCTTACTATGTCAGAAAAGTGCTATATCACGGCTCAACAATTACTTGAAGATTCATTCCGCGTAGCGGCACAAGTGTATAAAGATGGCTTTCGTCCAGATTTTATTATTGGTATATGGCGCGGTGGTGCTCCAATCGGGATTGCAGTTCAAGAATATTATGACTACAAAGGCATAGAAACCGATCATATTGCGGTGCGTACGTCGTCTTATTACGGTATTGGTAAGCAATCAAAAGAAATAAAAGTACATGGTTTACACTACATAGTTGAAAACGCGAATGCGGGTGATTCATTACTGATTGTGGATGATGTATTTGACTCAGGTCGAAGCATCGTGGCGCTAAAAGAGAAGCTCTCTGAGCTAATGCGTTTAAACTTACCGAGTGACATTCGTATTGCTTGTCCATACTACAAGCCAAAAAACTCAAAAGTAGATACAGTGCCAGATTACTACATTCATGAATCTGAAGAATGGTTAGTATTCCCGCATGAATTATCAGGGTTAACGCCGGATGAAATTATTGAAGGTAAATCTGATTTAGCTAAAATCCACGATATTTTACTTGAAAAATAAACGTGACTTTGCTCAATAAAAAAGGCCTTAATGGCCTTTTTTATTGTCTTTAAAGTTGTGCAAAGCTATCTACATAGTCACTGAGTTTAGGAATATCGACAGCTTGCAGCCCTTGGGTACTTCGTTGCACTAGATTTTTCTCTACCAACTCACTCACTACCCGTCGGTATGCACGTTCAGTGGTTGCAAAGCGCTCTGCTTCTGCATTTACCGTAGGATAGGCGCGCAATAAAGTAGGGTTGTTATTTTCTGCACGTAATAAGCAGTCTTTAGCAATGTTGTAGCTTAAGGGAAGCAACAGTTTATCTAAGTTAATCTTTTGATTTTCTTGGAACTTAGCAGCAATTGTTTGCGCCGTGTATAGGCTCAATTCTGGTTTATCGAGCAATAATGAACGCCAATGCTTTAGCTCAATAAGATTGTACGTAACATCACTGAAGCAGGTTACCGTATAAATACACGGGTTATTATTCAGTGCTTCAATTTCACCAATTAAAGTGTTGTTGCAGTCGAGTTGACCAAGCAGCAGGCGGCGACCATTCCCCACATCGTAACTAAACGATACAGTACCACTTCGCACCAATACCAACTTAGTGAGTGGTTGGTCTTGCTGTATTAATATTTCTTTTTTTGATTGCTGATAACTACTGCCGGCAAATGTCAGCAGCTGTTCAACAAGGTAACTGGAAAAATGGTATTGAAACATCAATCATGCTCTTCGGACAATTGTCCTATTTATTACACCTTAATGACGATAGCATTAAGATTAAGAATTTACGCTAACTTACCCACGCCGTTATTTATTTAATGGCGTTAAATGGCCTTCATTCTACCGTGTAATGATTAAAAAATTGTGGGTAAAACCAGCATATTTTAAGGTTTTATTGGTAAGTTAGCTTTTTTATTTAAACTGCTACGTAGCAGTTTTTAATAATGTACTAAAATTTAGCTGGTAATATTAACCTAAAGCCTAGGAGAGAACAATTGAGTTGGGAATATTTAGGTTATTTAGCATCTGCATTATTAGTTATATCCTTGACCATGACCGATGTGACCAAACTACGTTGGTTTAATTTACTTGGTTGTATTGCGTTTACTTTTTACGGTGCAGCAATCGGTTCTGTGCCGGTGGCATTTGCTAACGGCTTGTTAGCTCTGGTCAATATTTATCACATTATTAAGTTATATCGTCAGTCTAAGGCTGATACAAAAAAGGGTTAACTTTTAAGTTAACCCTTTTTTGTTTTTACTCAGACTTTGCTGAATCTTTTTGGTAGCGTAATTTACCGGCAATCCACGTTTGCAGCACCTGAGTTTTGTAAAGCTGCTCAATAGGCACTTTAAAGTAGTCTTGATCAATCAGTATAAAATCAGCCCATTTACCTTGCTCCAAACTACCTACTTTAAATTCTTGATGCGCTGCATACGCGCCGCCAAGGGTAAAGGCACGCAATGCATCTTCCCTGCTCAAAACTTCACTGGCGCGCCAACCGTTTTCAGGCAGTTGATTATGATCCATGCGCGTTATCGCAGAATATAAACCATCAAACGGGTTCGCCAGTTCGACAGGGTAATCAGATCCCGCCGCAATCGTTGAACCTTGGTCTAAAAATGTTTGCCAAGCATAAGCGCCTTGTAGTTGCTTGTCGGTTAAACGCTGCTCAGCCATATGCATGTCTGATGTGGCATGCACAGGTTGCATAGATGGAATTATTTTCAGGGTTTTAAAGCGCGGGATATCCTCTGGCGAGACTATTTGTGCATGCTCCATACGATTGCGCAGTAGTATGCCACCGGTTTGTTTAAATACATTTTGATAAGCATCTAGCACAATTTTATTTGCTCTATCGCCAATTGCATGCGTGTTAGCGCTAAAACCATTTTTAAAAGTCAGGGTAAATAGTTCCTCTAGCTTTTGTTGGGTTTCAAGCATAAGGCCAAAATGGTTGGCTCTATCAGCGTACTCTTCAATAAGCGCAGCACCACGTGACCCTAATGCGCCATCAGCATAAATTTTTACACTGCGGATAGATAAAAAGTCCTGTGCATCTTGATAACGACCCGCTTTAAGCATAGCGCTTAGGTCGGGGCTTGCTGCACTTAACATCGCTACAATTCTAAGCGGTAATGTGCCTAACTCGGCGCGTTGTTTGTAAACTTGCCATGTGGTTTTATCAATACCTGCATCATGAGTTGAGGTAATGCCTAGGCTCAGTAAGTGTTTACCTGCGGCATCTAATGCATTACTGACCGATTGTGCAGACGTTGCAGGCATATGTTGAGTAACCAAGGTTTCTGCTTTATCGATAAAAATGCCGGTGGGCTTACCAAACTCATCTTTTATAATTTCTCCGCCAGCTGGGGCTGATGTGTCAGCGTTAATATTGGCAAGTTCTAATGCTTTTGAGTTAACCCAAATGGCATGACCATCTACTCGCGATAAAATAACAGGGCGATCGTTAACTGCTTTGTCTAAGTCAGCGGCCGAAGGAAAGCGAGTATTTGACCATAGTTCTTGATTCCAGCCTCGACCAATGATCCAACCTTCTTTATCTTTGGCAAATTCCTTGAGTTTAGCGGTTACTTCATCTACCGACTTTGCACCGCGCACATTAAGTTGCGACAAATTATTACCTAGCCCGATGACATGTCCATGCGCATCAATGAGCCCTGGGAGTAGAGTTTTTCCTTTCGCGTCAATTAGGGTTGCACCAGGAAAGCTATTTTTTAAGCTGTCTGGACCTGTTTTAACTACTTTGCCATCTTTTATAACTAAGGTTGTAAATGTGTTTACTTCGCCATGGCGCATTTTTCCTTTATACAAAGGTGAGTAGCCATTAGCATTATAAATGACTTGAGTTTGTGCTATTGCCACGCTAGTGACGGCACAAAGGCTTGCTAGTAATATCGGTTTTATTATTTTTATCAGTTGCATAAGACGCACATTGTTATTATTTGAACTATCACAGTAGCAAACTCAAATTTAGAATACCAATAGCATAATTTATTAAGCGTCGTATAAGTCAGCTTTTAGCTAAAGCAAGCAACAAGTTAAGGGGGAAATAGGATGTGTTAACAATGAGAGTTAAACCTTCTCAAGCTTGATATTGTTAACCAAGCTTTGTTTGAGGAGGCAATTTATTTACTGGCGTACAAACTGTATTCGCTTAATGATAATTGTGTGTCTTTGTCACGGTCATAACTGCCAAAGCGTGACCATAAAGCAGGATCACTGGCGGCTTCAGAGCGAGTCAAAAAGCCATCCTGATTGCGGTCAAGTTTTTCAAATTTTTCAGCAATATAACTGCTTGTTGCAAAACTCATACAGCTAAAAACAGTCAGTGTTAGTAAAATAATATTTTGAAAATGCTTCATATAAATGCTCAGAGCAGGTTAGTGGTTAAGTAGTTTTTAAACTCAGCTAAAGAAATTCTGTTGTCTTGATTTTCATCCCAATTTGAAAATGAGTTTAATAGCTGAGGCTGAGCAGCAAGCTCGCTGTGGGTTAAATATCCATCATTATTTTTGTCCAAATGGTCAAAGCGTTGCTTTACATCAAGTGCCAATGCACTTTGGCTGATAAAAAGTAAAGCACCAATAAAGGGAAGCAGTATTCTCATAGTTGGCGTTCCAAGGTGTATTTAAATTGCTGCAGTATTGAAAGAAAGCACTTGCCATAATTTAACTCCCAACATTAAATCCGTTTACACACTCCCTCAGGGATTATGGCAAATGCTTTTAACTCTATATTACAAAACGAAACTTGAATCTAAGCTTAAAGTTTAAAGTTATCGAACTCTTTTTTAGAAATCATCTCGTTATTGTCTTTGTCTAAATCAGTAAATTGCTTGAGCAGCTGTTTATCTTGTTTAGCCTCTGTAAGCGATATTTGGCCATCCATATTTTTATCTAAATGCATAAAACGTACATTTAACGACGATGCCAATGCCGTTGCGCTAATAGCCAAAAATAGTAGTGAAAAAGCACCAATTAATTGTTTCATAAATATACTCCTTTATTTTACAAACTGTTTAAATTCACCGAACGATAATTGTCCGTCTTCATTTTTATCTATTTGTGCAAAATTCTCATGCAGTAATGCATCTTCACCAGCTTCCGCTTCACTTAATGTGCCGTTGCTGTCCTTATCTAGGCTGTAAAATGCTGTGTTCACATCAAGCGCAAATGAATGGATACTTGTGAAACATAACGCTATTAATACAGTCGATTTTAAATAACCTTTAGTCATTCCTTGGCCTTTAAAAATTAATATTTATAAGCGTAATACAATTATGGTGCCAGCTTTTATTTTTATTAAAAATCATAGGTTTAACTTTCTAGCGTGTTTTTAATAGGTAATATTTACCGACGCTTGTGTGTTTTATGCAACATTTTCTCAGTTAGGGTTTTTTACTATTTTTAAATCAAGTGCTTAACTTGTCGCAATTGTGCGACATTGCAACGGTTTTACTCTCAAAAATGTATTTGGTTCAGCGAGTGTATAAGTTGAGCGCTTAATAATAGAGCGCTTAAAAGTAGTGAAGGATTAGTGTATGCCTGTAATCATGGCTGAAAAATATAAAGCATTGGTGAATTGGCGTCCTAATTTGATTGGCCAGTTTGTAATGAGCATGCTGTTGTCACTCTTGCCTTTGTCTATTGTGGTTATTGTATTTTTAAATGTATTAAATAAACAATTAGCGGTCACACAGCAAATTGTCAGTAATAACTACCAAGTAACCAAGTCGTTTAATGCACTTAAACAAGAGCTCAATAGTTTAGAAAGGGCAACAAGGCAAAACTGGGTTTTAAAAAGCGATTCGCTCGATAAACTTATCGTGGATAAATGGCAGTCATCGCTGGACAATATAAATGAGCTTAAACGGCTTTCTAGCAGCCCAATAGACAATCAGCAATGGCAGCAGTTAACAGATACGCTAAAAACAGCGCATACCAAATTGGTGGTTGAAGCTCGTGAGCAAGCAGAGTTGTTTGTGCCAATTAGTGAAATACTGGCAGAGCTAACAATGTGGTTGCGCGAAACCAATGAAGCCAAAATCACTCAAAACCAAATTAAACTAACAAATCTACAAGCCTCCTTTATAAACTGGTTAGTGGCACTTACGCCTTTAACCTTACTTGTTGGGGGTGGGTTTTTATGGCGGATAAGTGGCCGTTTAAAAGGTTTAACCTCCGTTATTGATAAATTAGGCCAAGGAGATTGGCAGCAAAAAATATCAGTGCAGGGATCAGCTGAACTCATTGAACTAGGTAACAAGTTGCAGTGGGTGCAAGCGCAATTGCATATGCTAGAGCAGCAAAAAGATACGTTTTTACGCCATGTTACTCACGAGCTAAAAACACCCTTGGCCTCTATGGTGGAGGGCACTGAGTTATTAGCCGATGAAATTGTTGGGCCAATTAATAATGAGCAAAAAGCAGTGCTTGGGTTAATCAGTCAATCTATGGTGAGATTACGCACTATGATAGACAGCTTGTTAAGTTATAACGCGATTCGAACCAGTAAAGATAATGTGAGTGAAGTGGAATTTAACCAGCTAATAAAAAAGGTAAGTAATCATTTTGAACATAGGTTAAATGCACGAGAGCAGTCGCTTATTTGGCACAATAGCTTACCGACAGTTGCACTTAATTTACCGAGAGAATTAATTGAAATGATTTTAATTCAGTTAATCTCTAATGGTCTAAAGTTTTCAAAGCCAAACCAAGCTGTGTCGATTAGTTTAAGTTTAGAAAGTAATAACTTAATTATACAGGTTGCTGATGAGGGCTGTGGTATTAAAGAGCATGAAAAAGAACATGTTTTTGGCGCTTTTTATCAAGGTAAACACAGTAAAGAGATTAGTCTTCAAGGCAGTGGTTTAGGCCTTACCATAGTAAAAGAGTCTGTTGAACAGTTACAGGGTAAGTTAACTATTGAGCATAATGAGCCGCAAGGCTGCCGATTTAACATTGTCATCCCCTATAAAAATAAAGGAGTTAAATAATATGTCTGCGCGTTTAATGGCTATTTTATGGCTAACCAGCAGTCTCGTTTTTTTATCTGGGTGTGAATTAACCAACACTCAAACACCAGCTAAACCTGAGCAAATAGCTCAAACTCAGCCTGATAATAAAAGCAACCAGCCCAATCCAAAGCCGCGGCCAAAACTAGATCTTATGTATCCGCCCGCAGCGCAAGTTATTGCATGGCATGCCCATCAGTGTGGTGGCTTTAAATTAACGCCTGACAATAAAACTTACTTAGGGGAGCAAGCACTTAAGGCATTTTTTAATACAGCATGCGCCAACCTTAGTCGCGACCCTGATACTGTTATGAGTCAATTGCTTAAGCTAGATCAAGCTTACTATTGGCCAGACGATATAAAACACTATTTATGGCTGCAAAAGCAGCAGGTATTAATGCAAATAAATGCAAAAAAACAACAGCAAGCATTAAACGCTGAAATGCAAAAAACCTTATCGTCATTAGCTGCAATTGAACAGCAACTTTTATTACGTGAAGAAACCAAGGAGCAGTAACTATGTCAGTCACACTTCCATCAAGCGCTAAAGTGTTACTCGTTGATGACGATGCCAGCTTACTGCAGTTACTGGCAATTCGAATTCAATCAAAAGGTTATGAAGTAACAACGTGTGATAGTGGCATGAATGCATTACAAATACTTAAAAGCCAAGTATTTGATGCGGTGATCACCGATTTAAGAATGGATGAAATGGATGGAATGGCACTGCACCGACAATTGCAAAGCCGCTACCCAGCACTACCTGTAATTATGATGACGGCTCATGGTTCAATTCCTGATGCGGTAGAGGCGACTAAGCAAGGTATTTTTGCCTTTATTACTAAGCCAGTTGATAAAGATGAGCTATTCGATAGCTTAGCTAAAGCCATAGAAATACATGGGGTGAATAATGATGATATTACTCCGCAAAGCAATATTGTTACTCGCAGTGGCGCTATGCTGCATTTGCTAGAGCAAGTTAAATTACTAGGTCCTACTCAGGTAAATGTACTTATTTCTGGTGCTAGTGGTACGGGCAAGGAGCTGCTTGCACAGGCAATTCATCAGCACAGCCATGTTAGTGATGGCCCATTTGTGGCTATTAACTGTGGTGCAGTCCCTGGTGAGTTATTAGAATCGGAGTTATTTGGTCACAAAAAAGGCGCATTTACAGGGGCGGTAAAAGATCACCAAGGCCTGTTTCAGCAAGCGCAAGGGGGGACCTTATTTTTAGATGAAATTGGTGATATGCCGCTAAATTTACAAGTTAAGTTATTACGCGTGCTGCAAGAAAAAACTATTCGCCCAGTCGGTTTTCAAGAAGAGATCCCCATTAATGTGCGAATTGTTTCAGCGACCCATAAAAACCTGCCTGAAGCTATTAGCAATCAAGAGTTTAGAGAAGATTTATATTATCGTTTAAACGTAGTAAACCTCAAACTTCCTCCGCTGCGAGAGCGCCGTGAAGATATTAGCTTATTAGCTAACTTTTTTAGCGCTAATATTGCAAAACGTATGGAGCAAAAAGAAAAACGTTTTGCAAACGATGCCATGCATGCATTGGTAAGGTATGATTGGCCAGGTAATATTCGTCAATTACAAAATGTAGTGGAGCAGGTGGTTGCCTTAACACCAAGTGACGTTATATCTGAACATTTAGTGCTTAGTGCGTTAAATAGCAATGAAAATAACGTTGAGCCACTTTCGCTTAACGACGCTAAAAAAGAGTTTGAGCGAGATTACGTTATCAATACCCTGAAAATGGCAGGGGGTAATGTGGCCGAAGGTGCCAAGCTTGCCAAGCGTAATCGTTCTGATTTTTATAAGCTGATTAAAAAGCATGAAATTGACGTAGATAGCTTAATGTAATTTTAAAAAAGGAAGTGAGCATGCAGTTATTTATGGTGTATTTAGGTGGGCGTATTCAAGGTTGCCACATAGAAATGCACGACGTACGCTTTGTGGTAGGTCAAAACATTGAGCAAACTTATAGCAAGCTTAAAAGTCAGTGGGTAGGCGACAAAAATAGCGTACACATGGATAGCTACATGGCGGTTAATCACATTGATGGTTATAAAGTCGAGGTGGTTGATAGTTATGTAGAGCAAAATAAGCAGCTTTATTTTGTTAACTTAGGTGCTTACAGAAGCGACTCACTAGCAGAGCAACACGACTTTGCTTTGTATGTTGCCAGCAGTGGTGAAGAAGCAAAACAGCGCGCTAAAAATGATTTACTCGCAGGGCTTAGCCATCTACATAAAGATGATTTACATGACGTTGATGATTGCTTTGCTATCGACTTACTCGATAGCCAGCTTAATATAAAACTAACCCCAAGTGGTCAAGCACAAACAATTAAACCTGACTGGTTTGGTTATCATGTATTATAATAAATGAGGATTTATTAAGTTTATTAGGATGTTGTGTGAAAAAGTATGCGTTTATACTTTTGCTAGTTGGCTTAAGTGGCTGTAAATCACTGTCGGGTTTACCGCCCGTTGTTGATTTAAATAAACTGGTAAAGCAAGTAAAAAACGATCCTACTGACGTGGTTGCAATTCACAAGCAAGCACAAAAAACACACCGTTCTATTAAGGCACAGGTTGGTAGCGTAAAACAGCTTTTAGCCGCATTAGAAAGCGTTGTTGGGCGCAAGTGGGGTAAACAAAACACTCAGCAACCTAGTGCCAAAAAATACGTAAAATACAGTAATGATTACCAAGCCCGTGCCATTATTGATTTTGAGCAAGGCACTGTAAAAGTAGAAACCATCGCGTTAAAAAATACAATAAGCTTGTTACAGCAGGCCATTGTTATGACCTTACTGACCTCTAGCGATCCCGATAAAACCGATATTTTTACCAGCGAAGCGCCAATTTTAGAAGGCGAGCCGTTTTTATACCAACAAGTGCTCGATCAAGATAAGTTACCCATAAAATATAGCTGGCGTGCTAATCGATTTGCGCGTTATTTAGTAAATAATAACTTAAAAAAGCAACGTCAATATGGGCACGTTATTTCGTCGGTTAGTTTTGATTTAGTCGAGCAAAATGCCCATTTAAGAAAACAAAAATACAGTGACTATGTGCTTGCGGCTGCAAAAAAATATCAAATATCGGCAGCACTTATTTATGCCATTATTGAAACCGAAAGTAGCTTTAATCCACATGCGGTGAGTTCATCCAATGCCTATGGATTAATGCAAGTGATCCCGGCTACCGCAGGGCGCGATGTATACCAAAAAATAAAAAAAGTATCCGGGCAACCAACCAAAGCTGTATTGTTTAATCCAAAATATAATATTGATATTGGCAGCGCCTATTTAAGTATTTTAAAAAATAACTACTTAAACAAAATTAGTACCGACAAAAGTAAGCACTTTGCCATGATCTCGTCTTATAACGGCGGGGCGGGTAATGTACTGCGCATATTTAATAAAAATAGAAGTGTGGCGTTTTCACAAATAAATCAGCTTACTGCAAGCCAGTTTTATAATATTCTCACCACTAAGCACTCACGTGCAGAATCAAGACGCTATTTATACAAAGTCACTAAAGCAGAAAAAAACTATCAGTAACTTATTTACTCATCATTTTCTTGTTGTTCACTTTTGGCTGCCATTTTAAAGGCTACTATTACTAAGCCAAACATAGCAAATGGGATTGCAGCTAACAAATACTCAACCAAGTGGCTGTCTTGAAAATTAGCCTGTAGCAAGAAATGCCCTGCAACACACATAATAATAACCACCAAAAGGATGGGCAGTAACATAAGTTCTTTTTTTGCTGAGTGGTTTTTCATTCGCTGTTAGGTATTAAAAAATAATGCGCTATTGTAATGAGCTTAATAAAGCTTGGCAAACAACACAGATTTTTTAATGACTATTAGGTATGATTAACATCAAAGAAAAGCTTAAAAGTAGTGGTTGGGAATAAAGTGCAACAGAGTTTAAAGCAAGTTTACCTAGTGGGTGGAGCAGTGCGAGATAAACTGCTAAACATACAATCAAAAGATAATGACTATGTTGTTATTGGTGAAACGCCAGAGACAATGGAAGCGCTCGGATTTTTACCCATTGGCAGTGATTTTCCGGTTTACTTACACCCAAACACTAAAGAAGAATATGCACTGGGGCGCACTGAGCGTAAAAGTGGTAAAGGTTATACCGGCTTTGTGGTGGATGCCAGCCCAAACGTAACTCTTGAAGAAGATTTAGCACGCCGAGATTTAACCATTAACTCTATGGCACTAGACGAAAACGGCACTATTATTGACCCTTTTAATGGTCAAGCTGATTTAAAAAATAAAATACTGCGTCACACCACACACGCATTTGTAGAAGACCCTGTTCGGGTATTGCGTATTGCTCGCTTTTTAGCGCGTTATGGTAGTGACTGGTCTATTCATCCAAGTACTACTGAATTAATGCATGAGCTTAAAAATAAAGGCGAGTTGGAACATCTAGTACCAGAGCGAGTCTGGCTTGAAACAGAAAAAGCGCTTGGCGAAAAACACCCTGAACTTTATTTTCAAGCATTAGATGAATTAGGTATTTTTCCTGAAATAGAGCAGATGAAAAACACCCCGCAGCCTGCAAATCATCATCCCGAAGGCGATGTGTTTGTCCATACTATGCTAGTGCTTAGACGAGCAGCCGATTTAGGCTTTAACCTAGAAACGCGTTTTGCCGCTTTAACTCATGATTTTGGTAAAGCACTAAGCTATAAAAAACGCGGTAATTTACGCGGCCATGAACGTGAAGGGGTTGCTGTAGTTGAGGCGTTTTGTGAACGTTTAAAAGTACCTAATCGCTTTCGTGATATAGGCGTGCTTACCAGTGATAACCATACCCTTTGCCACACGCTTGAACAGTTAAGACCGCAAACTATTCATAAATTAATCGTCACTAATTTAAATGCGCTAGTGCATCCAGAGCGTTTTATTGCTTTTACTCAAGCGTGCCAGTGTGATGCACAAGGACGAGGCGAAACGCTGGTGGATAAGCCCTATCCACAAGCCGCTAAATTACGTGCTATTCACAATGAACTACAAAAAATGGATAAAAAACAGATAGTGCAAGACGCGCTTAAAAACGGCAAAAAGGGCCCCGAAATAAGCGAGACAGTAAAACAAGCTGAAATAGATTGCATTAAAGCGTTTTTAAACACTAACACTCCCAAGGTCACTTAAACTGATTGTAATATTGCATTAAGTCATTTTTAAACGTCCTTGCTATAACTAGGGTCTGTTGACCTTTCAAGGTTGAATTTGCAGCAGTCTGTTTGGTATTTAGGCAAGGCAGCGCCTATGTAGTGTGGTTATTCCCCATAAATAGGCGGTAACGTAGCATCAATGCCAAACAGGCGCTGCCCTTCGGGTTCTGCCTAGGGGCGATTTACTCTTTGTTGCCTACATGGATGTAGGTAAGGGGCGTGAGCAGGACGTGGAAGCTTTGCTCGGTTTTTACTTAGCCCACTAGGTTACAAACCTCGCGCAGCGATTAAACGCCCCTGATTTGAACAAATTTTAATCGCAAAGGTCAACAGACCCTAGGACGTTTCAGCCTTTTTTGCTCGTCACTTTTACCAAATAGCGATACAATTGAGTTTGCTTATCATTCTTAATAGTGAAAGCTGCATATCCATAATTGTATTTATCTTAAAAGGACTTAATTTAATGACACCAGAACAAATTAACGCAAAATTAGCGATAAGCGAAGCTGAAAAAAAACGAGTTCTTGAAGATAAGTTTGAAAAACACTCACCTAAACCCTTTGATATTTTTAAGGGATTATTTGGCAGTTTTGCTTATATCGCATTTGTTTCATTGATGTTCCCAGACGTATTAGCTCAGCCTAGTTTTTATCTGTTGTTACTACTTATCTTAACTATAAAAGTTGAGGCGCAAGCAAAGGTGCAGCAAGCGCATAAGCGTATGGATACTTTGTATCGCTTGTTAAAAAAAGAGGCATAGCTTCTAGGGAACCTTTAGTTATTAAGTGGCAAGCTCACAGTAAATACCACCCCATTACCTTGCTCATTATTGTGCGCCGTTACTGTGCCTTTGTGGTAATCACACACCAGTCTGACAATATAAAGCCCTAAGCCTAAATGCGGTTGTTGCTGCATTTGTTGGCTGCGCACCGATACCATGGAATCAAAAATATGTTCAGTAAGTCCCTCAGGCAATAAGGTACCTGTATTACTTACCGTTAAGGTTGCTTTGTTTTCATTTTGCTTAAGGCTGACTTCAATTGCTGTGTTAGCTTCACTAAATTCCAAGGCATTATTAATTAGCTTATCGAGCAGTTGCGCTATAAATTCAGGGGCACCTTGCATCAATAGTGTGCTTTGGCAAATGTTGAGTGTAAATAACTGGTTAGGATAAGTAAGTTGGTAGCCCTGCATACAGCCACTAATTACTTTTTGTAAATCAAACTGCTCTGGCTCATTGCTTTGAATGCTTTGCTCAAGGCGGGTTGCCTCGCTCATGGTGGTAATTATTTTTCCTAAGCGCTCAACCCCTTCGCTGGCACGTTCAAGGTATTTTTGACTCAGTTCACTTTGCTGCAAGCTTTGTAAGTTTTCAAGAGATGAACGGACAACCGCAACCGGTGTGCGCAGCTCGTGAGATAAGCGCGACGACATATTTTCTAAATAATCGGTATAGCCACCAAGTCGGCTCACTATATTTGAAAAGCTACGCGACAGATCGCCAATTTCGTCATTGGCATCGCTGTAATTTATATGGCCTGTTACTCGTCCTTGCGCATCAATGGCTTGCTCTGCTGCATCTCGTAGTCGCCTAATACGGCTCGATATACGCGAAGCAAAAAAGAACAAAGTGACTGTGCCAATTAACATGACCGCTAAAATCACATTAAATAGTTTTTCCAGCGATTTATTACGCAGTGTACGCACGCCATTGGTGGTTTCTTCAGCTATAACTGCCCCAATAACTTTATCCTCAATCCAAATAGGATACGCAGCCGATAATATCACCGCTTTGTTATCGGGAGTGAGCCGCCACGACGAGGCCGGTTTGCCTTTAAGTGCTTTGGCTAAATGAGCGCCTTGCATTGAAGCTACATCGTGTAAGGTATCTATAAATTCATCTTCAGGACGGGTTAAAATTTTATAATACAAAGGATGTAAATAGGCCTGTTCAAAGCGCTGCCACGCAGTTTTTGGCGCTTGATTTTTTAGCCCATCGGCCCATACACCATCGGCATTTTGAATGCTGCCCGATTGCGCTAATACACGGTGATGATTATCGACCACCCAAATGCGACTGCCGCTGTGGCCCATGCCTTTTAATATACGGTTTATTTCAGGGGAGGGCACCAGTACCGAACCTAAATCATTCGGGTTATTTAAGTTCGATGTAGACATAATACTAGGGGGTTGGTTTGGTTGTTTACTATCAACATCGGCAATGGCAAATCCCAGTTTATTGCCAAGCATATTCAAAGGAAAGCGCAGCTCAAGGTTATAACCTGTTTCAGTTTTTTTAAAGAAACCCTGAATTTTAGTAAAAGGCATTTTACTGTTGGCATCAAATGCGTTGACCCAGCCATCTTGGCGCGGAGCAATAATATAAGTATTAAATTGCCCATCAGGGTTTTTTAGGCCAATTTTTACATAGTCATTATTGGTAATGCTGAGGCTGTTTTTAGCACGGTAAATTACAGTGTCATCTGTGACTTTGAATACAGCATATAAGTAATTATCAAACTTACCTACCATGTGGCTAAATGATAAGTTGCTCAGTTGATGGTTATCATTGGCTGTTTGTAAGTAGCGTTTGTCATAAAGCCAAAATAGCGATTGGTAAGCGTCCCAGTCGCTGAGTTTGCCATCGAGTTGAATTGGACTCTTTAAATTATAAGCATAGAGATCGCGGCCTTTTACAACTTGATCTAAAAAGTTGGTTTGTTCGTCAAATAAAGCGGGGCGTTCGTGCAGAGCCGTTGCCAGTGCGCGTGTAGTACCTACTAGCGTTTTTTCTTGGCCTTGGCGTAAAAACTTTTCCATTTCCCATACGTATTCGTAGCCTAACCATGGCAACAAAAACAAAAAGCATGAAAGTAGAATAAATTTACTGCGTAGGCCAAATCTCAGCATGTGGGTTGCTCCCACCTGTAACCCATGCCATACACGGTATCAATGCAGTCAAACTGGCTATCGAGTGCTATAAACTTTTTACGAATGCGTTTTACATGAGAGGTAATGGTACTGTCGTCTACATAAATTTTAGCATCGCTCATTAACTCATTACGGCTTTTAACGTGGCCAGGTCGTTGGGCGAGTGAATGCAGCATCCAAAACTCAGTTACGGTTAAATCAACCAACTGTTGTTGCCAAAGCACCTGCATGCGTTGCGTGTCGAGTGTTAGTTGACCGCGAATTATTAATGCGTTGGCATCGGCGGGTTGCTCTAATGCTTCCATGCGGCGAAATAGCGCACCAATACGCGCGGCTAAATGCGCTAAGCTAATATCTTTGGTTAAGTAGTCATCGGCGCCCATGCGCAGGCCGCATACGGTG
Organism: Pseudoalteromonas sp. QJM3NY_12; assembly: GCF_056173165.1. Next base: position 2,662,263 of record NZ_CM149661.1, on the reverse strand, counting down.
TCTATTTCGCTGTCGCGAGCGGTTAAAAAAATAATTGGTAAGGTTTTAGAAAGTGAACGCAAAGTTTGGCACAGTAAAAAGCCGCCATCTATTTCATGGCCTAAGCCAATATCAACAATGGCTAAATCGGGGAGTGCTTCTTTAAAAGCTACTTCTGCTTGAGGGCGGTTTTCATAACCACTTACCTGATAGCCTTGAGCGCTCAGCATTTCTATGTAGTTTTCGCGAATGGCAGTTTCATCTTCAACAATAGCTATTTTTTTCATTTTTATTAATTACTCATATTGACTTAGGCGCACTATAGCGAAGTTTTTGCGCTAAGTACGGTTAAAAACACAATTGCCATTTTTTTGCCACAATTGCTCAGCAGTTTGCCATTTTTACTCCCCTTTATTGCCACTTCATGGTGTTTTAATACAGCTATTGAAATTACCAATACAAAGCAAGTGCCAACCAATAGCTTGCCAACCATTATTAATAGTAAGGAATAGATCATGAAGAAAACATTAATCGCACTCACACTTGTTAGCACTTTTTGTACGCCAGTATTTGCTGCGGATACCCCATCAAAAGAAGCAAAAAAAGAAACAATTGTTGGCCTGAGCACCGGTGCCATTATTGGTGGTGTTGTTGGTGGGCCAATTGGCGCGTTTGTAGGCGCATTTGCTGGTGGTTTGATTGGCGATGCCAAGGTAGCTGAGCAAACTATTGCTGAGCAGCAGCAAGCTTTAACTGTAATGGCAGAGAAAACCAACGACTACCAGCATGTACTTAATCATAACAGTCACCTAGAGGCGCAACTTGAACTACTGGCGCAACAAAATGAGCAACTAACGCAATCACAGCTTAATAATTTATTGGCAATGACAGTGCAATTTAAAACAGGCTCTAGCGATATTGCTCCTCATTTTGCCAAGCAGCTTGATCAATTGGTAGCGTTATTAAAAAGCCAACCGCAACTCGCACTCGATTTAAGTGGCTTTGCCGATCAGCGCGGTGCAGAGCAAGCGAACTTATTACTTTCAAAAGCCAGAGTAAACGCCGTACAAAGTTACTTAATTAAACAGGGAGTAAGCCATACACGTTTGAGCACACAAGCGTTTGGCGAGCAGCAAAGCATAGCAAATAGTAACACCCTTGAAGATAACTTTTTTGACAGACGCGTTACCCTGACTACCCGTGCGCTTAATCAAAGGACTGATCAAACAGCAAGCAATTAATCGCAAGGCGTTCGAGGGAGTGATTTATGTTGAGTAAACCCACCAAAGTGCTTACCAAGGTAAGCCTTTTTATTTTTATTATCATCGTGCTTTTAGCCAGCTTTAAAAGCCATGCACAGTCGCCAAAACTATCTTTGTTTGATAGCCAAGGAGTGGCGGTTAACCCTGGGGTTATTTTAAAAAGCGATGCAAAAATGACCCTAACAGGGCTAATTAATCGTGTTGTAGTTACGCAGCACTACATAAATGAAAACCCTTTTGCCGTAAATGCACGTTATGTATTTCCTTTACCCGATGAAAGCGCCGTGCAAGCAATGACCATGCGCATTGGCGAGCGAGTTATCAAAGGTAAAATAACAAAAAAACGCCAAGCTGAAAAACAGTACCAAGCTGCCAAAAAAGCAGGCAAACAAGCTTCATTGTTGCGACAGCAACGTGCAAATATGTTTATTACAAATGTGGCAAATGTAGGGCCCGGAGAAGAAATAGCTATAACGCTTGAGTATCAAGAGATTATTGATTACCAACACGGAACCTTTGCGATTCATTTTCCAACTACAATTACGCCACGCTATCATGCAATAACAGGGGAAGTTAACGATGATCAAGATAAGCATGCGATAAAAAACGCTAATGCACCTTCGTTCACTCCACAGGGTTGGTTAAGCCCTGTTTACACAAAACAAACTAATGAGGCGGCAAATGCCAGCGATTTAAGCTTAACAATTAACATGGATATAGGCTTAGAATTGGTTGATATAAACGCTAAGTACCATCAAGTTAATATTGAAAACCCTGCATTTGGGCAATACAGCATTGTGCTAAAACCACAGCAAGCCATAAATAGAGACTTTGTACTTGAGTTTAAGCCACTACAAATAGCGCAAGCGCAAGCTGCACTTTTTACTCAGCAAGCACAAAATGGTGAGCAGTATGCGTTAGCAATGTTAATGCCGCCAAGCGATAGTTTTACTCAATCTCAGCGTTTACCGCGTGAAATGGTGTTTGTAGTTGATACCTCGGGATCTATGCATGGGCAGTCTATTGAACAAGCTAAAAAAGCGCTGTTTTACGCATTATCATTATTAGATAGTGATGATAGCTTCAATATTGTCAGTTTTAATAATGAGGTTGCAGCCATGAGTGAGACCCCATTAATTGCCAGTGACTTCAATTTACGTCGCGCAGAGCGTTTTATTTATAACTTACAAGCCGATGGCGGAACTGAAATAAAAGGCGCACTTGATGCGGTACTTGATGGTACGCAGTTTGAAGGGTTTGTACGCCAAGTTGTATTTTTAACCGATGGTAGCGTAAGTAACGAAGATCAATTATTTAAACATATTGCGCATACCTTAGGTGATAGCCGTTTATTTACTGTGGGCATTGGTAGTGCGCCTAACCGTTATTTTATGCGTCGTGCCGCTGATATAGGTAAGGGAACTTACACCTTTATAAGCAGTGCTCATGATGTGCAGCCGAAAATGCAGCAGTTGTTTGATAAACTTGCTCACCCGGCTATGACTAATTTAGCGTTAACAAATACAAATGGAAGCAGCTTAGATTTTTGGCCCTCACCTTTGCCTGACCTATATTTTGCTGAGCCCATTATGGTGGCTATTAAATTAGACACTACCGATACAATTACTTTTACGGGGCAAACAACGCATGGGGAGTTTAAGGTTAAGCTTAATCCGCAAGCAAGTTCAAAGGCCACAGGAATTGATAAACTTTGGGCACGTCAAAAAATAAAGTCGTTATTGTTATACAACCAACAAAGTGTTGTAAAACAGCAAGTGCAGCAGCTCGCGCTTGAGCATCAATTACTTAGCCCATTTACTGCGTTTATTGCCATAGAAGAGACGACCATAAAAGAAGTTGCTAAACAAAGTACACAAGTGGCTAATACTATGCCACAAGGAATGACCATGCGCTTGCCGCAAACAGATGGGCAAAGCAAAATGCATATTGTGTTTGGAGCATTACTACTTCTAGGTGGTCTGTTGTTAGTAAGGCGCTGTAAATGAAAAAGTGGCTAAGCATAGGTTTACTTGCCTTGGGGCTGAGCTTGTTTGGCCATGGTGTATACATGCAGGCAAAGGCGTGGCTTGCACAAGTGTTAATAGAGCAAGCTTGGCAAACGACCCTTAAATCGCCCAATAAAAAAATTAAGCCGTGGTTTTATGCTGATAGTTACCCAGTGGCACAAATAATATGGCCAAAGCATAATAAACGACTAACCGTGCTTGATGGTGCAAGTGGTAGAAATTTAGCGTTTGCGCCGAGCCACTTTTTACCTGCTGGGGAGTTAGGTGGGGCTGATTTTGGTAACTCGCAAGGAGCACTTATTGCTGGCCACAACGATACCCACTTTGCGTTTTTAAAAAACGCTAAAGTGGGGGAGCAATTTTCTCTACAACTTAAAAATGGCCAAGTGCAGCATTATTCAGTAACACATGTTGAGGTAATTAATCAGTACAACACCGATTTTTTGCAGCAATCAGGGCTGTATTTATTAACCTGTTACCCTTTTGATTCACTGGCCTCGGGTACCGATTTAAGATGGTTAGTGTCGGCAGAAATATCCTCACCAGAAGTTGAGTTAGGAATATCGACCACTAGTTCTTGATGGCGTTGGCTAATCATTACGCCTATAAACACCACAAATATGCTGATCCACTGCCCAAGAGTTAGTACTTCGTTGAGTATAATAGCTGACAAAATTAAAGTGAAAATAGGGATTAAATTAGAGTAAGCCGCGGCGGTTAATACCGACACTTTACTAATCGCATAGTTGTACATGCCGTACCCACCCAAAGTAACACAAGAGCCTAAGTACAAAATGCTCATTAGTGCGGTTAAATCGTGTTGGTTTTCACTGGGTAGGTCAATAAACAGTAAAAACGGAGCAAAAAACAAACTACCACTCACGCCTTGCAGAGCAATTAATGTGAGTGGGGAGTAGCGGTTAGCTAAATGTTTTATACACACGGTATAAAATGCCGCGCACACCATGGCCATTAATTCTAAAAAATTCCCCAGTAATGGGTTTGGGGCTTGGCTTGAACTCGGTGAGAGCAAGGTCAGTAAAATACTACCACCAATACACAGCGTAAAACCCACCACAATAGCTTTACTAATATGCTCTTTGAGCATGAAAAACGCTAAAAATGCCACAATAATGGGTAAACAAGAAACAATCACCCCCGCTTGAGACGCTGAGGTATATTCCATTGCGTGGCCTTCAAATAAAAAGTACAAGCAAGGCTCTGCCAGCGACATGCCTAATAAGTACTTCCAATCGCCTTTTAAATATTCAAAGCGAATTACGTAACGCCATAAACATAACGAAATCAGTAAAGTGGTGAGCATACGTAAAAATATCACCAAGGCAGGGTCATAAATCGCAATCGCGTATTTAAGTGCAATAAAGGAGCTACCCCACAAAAAGGTGGCAATAATTAAACATAAACTGGCAGGCATAAGGTGTAATTTAATCGGTTGAATATAGTGCGATCCTAGCATGCAGAGGGGGTGATTGAATATTTTTTACTTGTTCAAAAATACCGAACTGGTATAAATAAATTCATCATTTATTGCGCTAAGTAAAAAACATGCAAAGGGATCAGGTCGTAGTTGTAAAGCTAGGTACAAGCGTACTCACTGGCGGTACCGATAAGTTAGACAAAGCACATATGGTGGAACTTGTTCGCCAATGCAGTGAGCTAAAAAAGCAAGGTCATCACGTTATTTTAGTATCAAGCGGTGCGGTTGCCGCAGGTCGCGAACAGCTATTAAAACCCTGTGGGCGCACATTAATAGACAAACAAATGTTGGCCGCCATTGGACAGGGGCAGCTCATTCATATTTGGCAAAGCTTATTTGCGTTGTATGGCATTAACGTCGGGCAAATGCTACTAACGCGCGCGGATGTTGACGACAGAGAGCGCTATTTAAATGCACGCGATACCCTCAATGCCCTATTAAATTACGATGTAGTGCCGATCATTAATGAAAATGACGCAGTTGCTACTAGCGAAATAAAAGTAGGTGACAACGATAACTTGTCGGCATTGGTGGCTATTTTAGCCAATGCCGATAAGTTACTGCTACTGACCGACCAACAAGGGTTATTTACCAGCGATCCGCGCACCGACATTAACGCCACCTTGATTGACGAAGTTACCCATATTAATGATGAGTTACGCCAACTTGCTGGTGGCAGTGGTACAAACCTAGGCACAGGGGGTATGGCAACCAAACTACAGGCCGCAGATATTGCCAGAAGAGCTGGGGTTGAGGTGATTATTGCCAAAGGCGCTGATGAAAATGTGATTTTAAAATGCATGAGCGAGCAACTACCAGGCACCCGTTTTTTAAAACTTACCGCGCCTAAAGATGGCCGAAAAAAATGGTTATTGGCAGGGCCTAAAAGTAGTGGCCAAATTTTAATTGATGCCGGTGCGGTGCATGCATTGCAATCTAAGGGCGCCAGTTTACTTGCTAAAGGCATTACGCGCGCTATTGGTGAATTTGAACGTGGAGATTTAATTAACTTAATTGATGTAAACCAGCAAATTATTGCACGCGGGTTAACGCGCTTTAGTCATCTTGAAATCGATAAAATAAAAGGCGCACATTCTAATCAAATCAGCCATTTACTTGATTACGATAGCGGCGTGGAAGTGCTACACAGAGATGATATGGTGGTGTTGTAATTAAGCACTTTTTTAACGATATAGCGCAACGTATAATCCGCTTATAGTGTTGCGCTTTTTTGTGTTAAAATCTTGCACCTTAAATTTGTTGTAAAGAGTATTGAAGATGAAATTAGTTCGCTGGGTTTTAGGTTGTATCATCTTATTTTTTAATTTTGTTTTTACGCCGCGTAGCAAAAAACGTGATCCGCAAGAGCAAACTAAGCTTGATCAGCAAACCGCACAATTTAAGCTCTATCAATTCAAAGCATGCCCTTTTTGTGTAAAAGTGCGCCGTTCAATTAAGCGTGAAGGCTTAAAAATTGAAACACGCGATGCAAAAAATGATGAGCAATACCGCCAAGAGCTATTAGAGCAAGGCGGAAAAGTTAAAGTACCTTGTTTACGTATTGAGCAAGATGGCCAAGTAAAATGGCTTTATGAATCAAACGATATTATTGCTTACTTAAACAAAGTAGCCGCTTAAAATATTTATTGGTATTTCATACCATCTCACTTATTAAAAGAGACATTACCATGACAATTCGTACCCGTGTTGCTCCGTCGCCAACTGGTGACCCGCATCTTGGCACCGCTTACATTGCCTTATTTAACTACTGTTTTGCTAAACAGCAAGGCGGTGAATTTGTACTTCGTATTGAAGATACTGACCAAGTTCGCAGCACACCTGAATCTGAACAAGCCATCATGGATAGCTTACGCTGGTTAGGCCTTGAATGGGATCATGGTCCTGATGTAGGTGGTGAGTTTGGTCCATACCGTCAATCTGAGCGCAGTGATTTATATAAAAAATACGCTCATCAGTTAGTTGAAGACGGCAAAGCATTCTACTGTTTCGCAACCAGCGAAGAACTGGACCAAATGCGTGAAGAGCAAATGGCCGAAGGTCTGCGTCCTAAATACGATGGTCGTGGCTTAAACCATACAGAAGACGAAATTAAAGCAAACCTAGCTGCTGGTAAACCGTATGTTATACGTATGAAAATCCCAAGCGAAGGTACCTTTAAGTTCAACGATTACCTACGCGACGAAATTGAGATCCCGTGGGAAAACGTAGACATGCAAGTGCTATTAAAAGCGGATGGTTTTCCAACTTACTTTTTAGCAAACGTGGTGGATGATCACCATATGCAAATTAGCCATATTTTCCGTGGTGAAGAGTGGATAAACTCAGCGCCTAAGTTATTAAAACTTTATGAAGATTTTGGTTGGGAAGCACCGGTACTAGGTCACTTACCATTACTGCGTAATCCAGATAAATCAAAACTGTCTAAGCGTAAAAACCCAACGTCTATTAATTACTACAAAGAAATGGGTTACTTACCAGAAGCGGTGCTAAACTACTTAGGCCGTATGGGTTGGTCAATGCCTGATGAGCGTGAAAAGTTCACCCTTAACGAAATGATTGAACATTTTGACATGAAGCGTGTATCGCTTGGTGGCCCAGTATTCGACGTAGACAAGTTAAGCTGGTTAAACGGTATGTGGATCCGCGAAAACTTAACTGATGCAGAGCTAATGCAGCGTTTTGTTGACTGGAAATTTAATGGCGACATGCTGGCTAAAGTCTTACCTGAAGCTAAAACGCGTATAAATACACTCTCTGACATGGTTGATTTAGCAGGGCACTTTGTAGGCGGTATCCCGACCTACGACCCAGCGCTATTAACCGCAGGTAAAGCTGACGAAGATGTTATTCGCCAAGCATTACAATTTTTTGTATGGCAATTAGAAGGCTTACGTAGCTTTGAAAAGCCAGCTATTTTTGCAATTGCAAAAGAAGTAGCCACCTTCCACGAGCTTAAAATTAAAGATTTCTTAGAGCCTATATTTGTGGCTATTACCGGCAAAACATCATCAACTTCGGTATTAGATGCAATGGAAATTTTAGGGTCTGACCTATCGCGTGCACGTTTACGTGTTGCGCTTGCTCATTTAGGTATTTCTAAAAAGCAGGCTAAAAAGATAGAACGCGCATACCGCGATTACCCAAGTGCGTAATCGCTTATACAGATTCAAAAGCCGCTTAATTTAAGCGGCTTTTTTGTGCCTGTAGTTTTAAGATGGAGTTGCCAGCATAGGGTAAGTAAATAAGAAAAGGTGAAACACGTTAACGAGCCAATGACATAAAATGGCCCATTCTAATCGGCTTGTTTTATAGTAAATATAGCCATAACCAAAACCTGCTACGGCCGCCACAAGCATATAATGAGTACCCGCTGAAAAGTGTGCCAGTGAAAATACACAAGTACTGATCACCGGTGCGAGCAGTGCAAACCTGCTCGGGTTTATTAGTTTTGAAAGCTTAGTTTGTATCACTCCCCTAAATAATGCCTCTTCTGCAACGCAGGTAAAAAGTAGGTTGATAGCTATAAATAACAACCAAAATTCAGGTACTTTTGGTGCAAATTCAACAAGGTTTAACGTTAAAGCAGTTATAAGCGCCGCTAAAATAGTGATAATTATGATTAAAGCAGGGTAGCCGATAGTTACTGGCTTTATCGTTTTGTTTTTTGCAAAAAAATAAGCGCTCAGCATTAAACCCGCTAATGCTTTATCGAAATTAGCATACAGGGTAAATGCAATTGCGTTACTGGTGACTTGTTCATTAACAACAATTGGCAGGTTATTAAAACCCGCAAACCAATGTAAGGCTAACCCGAGTGAGGCTGTTATAAATAAAGACGTTAGAACATTACGTTTTAACGCTGAGGTTGCCAATAGCGTAAAGTGAAACAATCCCACATAAACAGCTATAACAGCAACCGCGTTTAAATTTATATACTCTTGATAATAGGCAGTAATAACACTTAGCAGCAATAAGTATTGCCATAATGGTTGGCGAAATACAGTGAGTTTACACTGTGGGAAAACACATAAAATAGCGGCAGCTAAAAAGTAAAAAGTCATTGGCAAATACAGCTTGTTGTTTGATAGGGGAAATGAGAGAAAACGAATTACATAGCGTTATAGTCTCAATTAGATAATTTTGAGCTATTAATAATTATAGGCTTGTCCTGTACAAATAACGGCTAAATCACAATTGTAGCGGGATACTGATTGGCACTGCTCTAGTGTAAATGCATTGCCACCTAAATAAAGCACATCGTTTTTAAGGGATTCTATAGCTTGTGATTTCAAGCGGTTATAGCTAATTGAGGATGTTCGCGTATCATCTGATACATCGCAGCTTTCGCCTTTTATTCCACCAAGGGGGCTTGCACCTCTATCGAGAGCGTCTTGTACACTGTAAAACTGCTCTAGGCCACGTTTTTTAATGTGGCTTGAAACGTGTTCTGATAAAACGTCGTCGTCGATATTGGTTGTGTAAGTAACGTTATTACAGCCAGTTAAAAATGAAATCGCGCATATTAATAAAGAAAAATACTTCATTAGTTAATCCCTTAAACTCGTATTTGCCTAATTTACTTAGTAAATTAGCGAGTTGCAAATTATCATTTTTCGCCTTTATTAAACAGATTCGACCTCTCAAGATTTTTTTTCTGGTAGTATAGCTAGGTTATAAGCAGTTTAAGCAGTGAACACACTATGTTAAGTCCTTACTATCAGCAGCATGCTGATTATGTTTCAATTTCTCGTGAGCAAGGTTGTCGCTTTGCTAAATGTGTAGCCGACGACTACAACCCGCTTCATGATAAAGACGCTAAAAAGTTTTGCGCACCAGGAGACTTACTTTTTTCTCTAGTGTTAGACCGCTATGGCATTAGTGAGCGAATGGAGTTTACCTTTGCCGGTATGGTTGATGAAAATACCAAGCTAAATTTTCCAGAACAACCTGGAGAAGAGTTTGATGTAAACCATGGCGAAAAAGTAATTTTAAAGGTTAAACGCGATGGTAAAACCAGTAAATGCCCAACACTTACAAACAGTTTAATAAAAAATTATGTTGAGTTCTCAGGTGCTGCGTTCCCGCATGTAATTATTCCTTTAATGGGCAAGCAAGAGGTAATGATAAACCCTGCGCGTCCTATGATTATTTATGAATCAATGATAATTAACCTTAATAACATTGATATTAAATCACCGACTCTAGAGTTTGCAGAGCCAAGCTTTGAATACGCTGGTAAACGCGGCAAAATAACCTTGCGCTTTAATTTATTAGAAAACGGCGAAAAAGTGGGTTTTGGTGAAAAACACATGGTCGTATCGGGTATTCGTGAGTACTGTCAAAGCACCGTAGATGATTTAATTGCATTTTATAATGAACGTAAAGCCACATTAAAACCGGCTTAAATACTTCATTTTATATAGGCGCTATTTAGCGCCTTTTTTATTACTAAAGCTCAGGTATAATAGCGTTCTTTGTTTTTTTAAAGCCAAGCTTATGTCTGCCACATCGTTCTCATCACTAGCCCTAGACCCGTTACTATTAACGGCAATAGAGCAAAATAATTACACTACGCCTACCGCCATTCAGCACAAAACGATACCTCCAATTTTAGCGGGCAAAGACGTTATGGGCAGCGCTCAAACTGGCACCGGTAAAACAGCCGCTTTTGTTTTACCGCTATTACACAAGCTTTTAAATACCGCTAAAAAAGACGAACCAGGCATTGCTCGTGTGGTTATTTTAACGCCCACTAGGGAGCTTGCTCAGCAAGTATTTGCAAGCTTTGAAAAATACGCACAAGGTACAGATATAAAAGGTGCACTTGCCTATGGTGGTGCAAGCATTGGTCCACAAATCAAAGCACTTAAAACAGCGCAAGTAATAGTGGCAACGCCAGGGCGCTTACTTGATCATATAGTGAAGGGCAGTGTGGTGCTTTCAAGCGTGGACTCTTTAGTATTTGATGAAGCAGACCGTATGCTTGATATGGGTTTTATTGACGAAATTAAACGAATACTGCGTCATATCCCAGGCGATCGTCAAACCTTACTGTTTTCCGCCACCTTTGATGACAGTGTATTTGAGCTGAGTAAAAAATTGCTTAAAGATCCTGAGCTTATTGAAGTTGATAAGCGCAACTCTGCTGCTGTAGAGGTTGAACAAGTTATTTACGCAGTAGATGAAGACAGAAAGCGCGAACTGGTATCGCACATGATTGGCATGAAAAACTGGCGCCAAGTACTTATATTCACCCGCACAAAACAAATGGCCGATAAGCTTGCCAAAGAAATGTGTAAAGATGGTTTAAAAACCGAATCTATTCATGGTGATAAATCACAAGGTGCTCGCGACCGCGCATTACAAAACTTTAAAGAGGGTAGTACGCGTGTTTTAGTAGCCACCGATGTAGCGGCGCGCGGTTTAGACATACCGGCACTTAAATACGTAATTAACTTTGAATTACCATATATAGCTGAAGATTATGTGCATCGTATTGGCCGTACAGGACGAGCTGGCGAGCAAGGCCTTGCAATGTCGTTAGTGAGTCTTGATGAGCAATGGCTACTTGAAGAAATTGAAGTACTGCTTGATACCCGCTTAACACCACAATGGCTTGAAGGCTATGAACCTGATTTAAATAAGCCGCCAAAAGACAACCGCAAAAACACTAACAAAGCGCGTAAAGATCGCGATAAAAAACGTATTACAGGGCAAAGAGCGCCAAATAGACGCCGAAAGTAAAAATTAGAGTGTTCTTAAAGCACAATTAAGTTACTAAATATCTTTAATTTTGAGTCAATGTAATTAATACAGTGATTAATACTACTTTTTAAGCATTTTTTTTTGCCTATACTTAGGTAAATAATAGCGGGGGTATAAAATGTTTGAGACTGATAAGTGGGCATTTACTGGCCTTGATGGTCAGATATCACTAGATAAGTGGCAAAAAATAATTGATTTAATTGCTGAGTTATTTTCAGCTCCCTCCGGATATATAGTACAGGCAACAAGCATAGGTTACCGAGTAGTTATCAGAAAAAACGAGGGTGGGTCAACCTTTGAGACCAACCCTACTATTCCTCCTGAAAGTGATATGTTTTGTAGGCATGTGGTCGAAAGTGACAATCTCTTATATGTTAATGATGCTGCTAGTACTGAAATGTGGAACGCCATGCCTGAGGTAGTTGAAAATGGCGTTAACTCCTACTTAGGTTTACCCATTCACTGGCCGCAAGGAGATGTATTTGGGACGCTTTGCTTAAAAGACAACAAAGAAACAAACTATACGAATGAATATTTTGAGCTCATTAATCAGTTACGAGACTTAATAGAAGACGATTTAGCGCTTGTATATAATTTTGAAAAAATGCGCGAAATTGCAATGCTAGACCCGCTCACTAATATTTATAATCGTCGAGCATTAAGTTTACTTGCTCAGCAAAAACTAAACCTTTCTCATCGTTTAGGTTTTGATGTGTGTTGCTTATTTATCGATATTAACGATTTTAAAAAATTAAACGATAACTCTGGCCACGGAGCGGGCGATAAAGCCCTTATTACATTAGCCACAACGTTAAAAAAACACCTAAGAGATGCCGACATCATGGGGCGCTTAGGAGGCGATGAGTTTGTTGCTGTCATGCAAATAAATGATAAGAGTAAACTAGACCACATTATAAATACAATTTCGATTGAGTTTGCTAATGCACTAGCATTAGAAGGAATTTGCGAGTTATCACTAAGTGTTGGTTATAGTTTTTCTGAGCAAAAAAAGCAGCCATTTGAAACACTTTTAAATGATGCAGACCAATCAATGTATAAAAATAAGCAAAAATATAAGTTAAATAAAAAAATCGGTTATTAAATCGTTAATTGCTATTAACTTGTTATGCCAATATACACAGCAAACTAATTAACATATACGCATGCTATGTACGTGAATTTTTTTAGTTTGAAACTATACTTTGTTTATAGCTAATGAGTGGGTAGTTGTATGAAAGGTATTATTTTTACTGAATTTCTAGAAATGGTCGAGATCACATTTTCACCAGCAGTTGCTGATCAAATCATTGAGCAAAACGAACTGGATTCCAATGGGGCTTATACCAGTGTTGGTAACTATAATAAGCAAGAGCTTTTAAAGTTAGTGACCTCACTGAGCAGTATTGTTGATATTCCGGTTGATGTACTCGTTAAAGAATACGGTAAATACTTACTAAAGCGCTTCTTAGTCTACTATCCACAGTTTTTTGAAGAGCTCACTACAACATTTGATTTTTTAGATACCATAGATCAGCACGTGCATGTAGAAGTTAAAAAACTATATACCGACGTTGAGTTGCCCACCTTTAAAACCAACCACTTAAGCAATACCCAAATGCAGATGATTTATCATTCAAGTAACCCATTTGCCATGCTCGCTGAGGGATTAATAGAAGGCGCAGCCGAACATTTTAAGGAAAATATAAGTATAAGCAGCGATATCAATGACGATCATCAAGTTGCTACGTTTAACTTAACATTGGTAGGTTAGATATGGACATTGCTCTTTTACAGCGCAGGTTAGAGCGAGAGCGTTTGGCGCGAAAAGAAGCTGAAAAGCTATTAGAAGCCAAATCATTACAACTTTACGAAGCCAATGAAGTGCTCAAAGGAGCGGCTGAAAACTTAGAGCAAGAGGTTGCTAATAGAACCCATGCCCTCAAACTTGCGAAACAAGATGCAGAAGCTGCAAATAATGCTAAATCAGACTTTTTGGCAAATATGAGTCATGAGATTCGTACCCCGATGAATGCAATAATTGGCATGGCTTATCTTGCTTTAGATACCGGGCTTTCTGATAAGCAACGCGACTATGTTGAAAAAATTCACTATTCGGCAGAGTCTTTATTAGGGATCATTAATGATATTTTAGACTTTTCAAAGGTCGAAGCGGGTAAAATAGAGCTAGAACAAAAAGAATTCAATTTTAATATCTTTCTAGAAAATCTTGTCAATATTATTAGCACGCTAGCATCACAAAGAAAAATTGAAGTGCTGTTTGATATTGACCCCTTACTGCCTGACTTTTTTATTGGTGATGCATTAAGGCTTAATCAAGTGCTGTTAAATTTGCTTAATAATGCACTGAAGTTCTCAACCCGCGGTAAAGTTGTATTAGCTGTAAAGTTAGCGCAAAAGGTAGACAATTTTTGCAGTGTCACTTTTTCTGTTTTAGACAATGGTATTGGAATGAGCCAAGCACAAGTAGATTCACTATTTAAACCTTTTACTCAGGCTGACGTGTCTACTACACGAAAGTTTGGTGGAACTGGGCTTGGCTTGGTAATAAGTAAAACATTGGTAGAACTAATGCAGGGAAATGTTTTAGTAAACAGTAAGCTGAATAAAGGAAGTTGTTTTAGTTTTACTATTCCACTTAGCTATTCGACTAAGAAAAGTGAGTTTGAAATATCACATGTTAGAGCTAAGCAGGCCCTTGTTATCGAAAGTTCAGACAGTACGTTAGCATCATTACAAACACTGCTTATTGGATTTGAAGTTAAGGTTGATATTGCAAATAATATCAACCAAGTGCTAGACCGGTTAAGCGCCTTACATGATTACGATTTTATTTTTATAGATTGGCGTACTTTAAATTTAAATAATGACGGGGCTGCGCAGTCTCTTCGTAATGAACTCAAATTAAATGCGAAAAAGCTAATCGTAGTAGCACCTTGTGAAAATAAAGCACTCAACGAAAGCCTACTAGGGTTTGCTGATAACACTTATAAAGTACTTATTAAACCAATTATTAAAAGCACATTATACAATGTACTTTTACAAATTATGCATATAAAAACACTTAATAAACCAGAATCACAAGAGAGCTCAGATACACAAAATGCATTACAAAAGCTTCAAGGTATTAATATTTTATTGGTTGAAGACAACCCGCTCAATCAGCAAGTAGCAACACAAATACTTCGCAAAAAAGGCTTAATCGTTGATGTTGCCAATGATGGTATTGAGGCATTAGAAGCGCTAAAAAATAAAACCTATGATGGGGTGTTAATGGATTGCCAGATGCCCCGAATGGATGGTTACACAGCAGCCAAAGAAATAAAAAAACAAGCAAAGTTTAAAAATTTACCCATTATTGCAATGACTGCTAATACAAGAGAAACCGATTTGTTAAAGGCGAAAGATTGCGGTATGAATGGCTATATTTCAAAGCCTATTAAAGTTGAAAGTATGTTTGAAGTAATAGCAAAATGGGTGTGTATTTAATCTTTTGTGTAGTAGTGTGATTACCAAGGGATTCTGTCGGTCTAATTACCGAGCGACTTTGCCGTAGTGACCTTAGCAAGTAATACCTATTTGGGCAATCTGATCGAAACAAAAATAAACGAAACACAGATCAATAATTGTCTTATTCGAAGGTATCTACCACTGCTAAAGCACTCGTTCGTATGATTTAGGAATTTGTATCAAGAGCGCAACAAGCGTCCGTGTCAGAATTCGGAGCTGCTATTTTTTTCAACACCTTGATTGTTTCCATGTGACTAGACTCCATCTAAGCAATCCCTTATTCTGGAGTTTCTTTTACTAAACAAGCATTTAAATAAGGACATTGAATGACCAAGTATTTCTGCACGATTTTTTTTATTGTCACGGCTTTCTTTAGTGCGTATGCGGATTCATTTAAAGAAAATGCTGTTGAGCGGCATTTACCTTTTCAAAAAATACCAATTTCATCTTCTGTGTTAAATGAAACCGTTGATATCTATGTTCAATTGCCTTTCAAGTATGAAAGTGAATTCAATCAAAACTATCGTTATCCTGTTCTTTACACTTTAGATGCGCCTGTAGGGTTGCCTCTTGTATCAGGCGTTCTTGCCCCGCTGAATGGATACAATAGCGCCCCTCAAATGATCATCGTTGGGATCTCTACTTCTAACAGAGGCAGAGATTTTACACCAACATCTGATCCAAATTACGAAGAGCATAGCGGCGGGGCAGATAAGTATTTAACGTTTATTGAACAAGACGTTATCCCATACATCGAGAAACATTATCGGACAGAAAAATTTAGAATACTCTCTGGGCATTCATACGGCGGGCTGCTTGTGTCACATAGTTTTCATAAAAGGCCAAACTTGTTCCAAGCGCACTTTGCCAATAGTCCCTCTGTGTTCTGGGAGAGCGGAAAAACCGTTAGCGATCTCATTAAGTTCGTAAAAACGAATCCCATGCACAAAAATTTTCTATACATGAATATAGGGAATGAAGGTAACCCAGAATCAGATTCCCCAGAAGGTGTTCAGATGCTCTCAGGGATTCAAAAGATAGAGAGAGAACTTGCGAATTTAAATACACCGAACCTGCGTTACAAATTTGAATACTTTCGAGAAGAGCCTCATCAGAATACACCGATTTACGGGACAATTGGGGCACTCAGAGGTTTGTACCCTCAGTGGTCTATTCCATATGAAACATCAGTTGAAGGCTACGAAAGTGTCCTAGCGCACTTCAAAAAGCTATCAACCCTATATGGGTATCAAATTGAACCAAAATCCTGGCAAATGTATGATGAAGGCATAGGACAACTCTCCTACTTAGAAAATCCTGCTGAAGCAATTAAGTATTTTAGCTACAACATCAGTCAGGAGCCATCTGAATATAGCTCTAGGCTTCATATCGTTGACGCCTTTGTAAAACTTGGTAAAAAACAAGAAGCGTTAAAACATTTAAACATTTTGTTGCGCAGAGATGATTTAAGTGATGAGGAACGTCAACAATTGACCGAGAAAAAGTCGAATGTAAATTTGATGTAAGTTTAACAACGAGCGAACTTGATCTACCAATTGGTGTAACTCGGAAGTAAAGTTGAAGCTAAACTTATTGGTACTCTTAATTTTCCACCGCTATCGCGCAGTGCCAAAGATATAGAAAGTTCCAAAACCCTATTTTACGGTTTTATTGAAAATGGATGTATTGCCGCAGTTATAGAGATTACTTTAAAAGATAAGTATTTAGAGATCGACAGTTTAACTGTTGACCCAAGTTATTTTAGGAAAGGCATTGCAAGCAAATTACTTAGTTACGTTCTTGGCTCATTCGAATATACAAAAGCCATTGTAGAAACGGCTGTAGCTAACGAGCCTGCAATAAAGTTGTACAAAAAGCATGGCTTTGTGGAGTTCAAACGGTGGACTCCATCTCATGGCATCGAAAAACTAGCTTTGTTCAAACCTAACAGATCAAGTTAGTACTTATTAAAATAAACGAAGCTAACTACTTGAACTGGCTTATTCTATGTCGCTTATTATTGTTGCCCGAACCCCGAACCCCGAACCCCGAACCCCGAACCCCGAACCCCGAACCTCGAACCCCGAACCCCGAACCCCGCAATTAAGCTATCAGTTTCTCCGCAAGGTTAAGCTCCATTGTTGCTTTTAATAAACGATATAAATTAATAGACGCATCTATTTCTTCTTTACGATTGGTTAAGCTTTCAATATTTAAACCCAGTGGCACACCTAAGTGAGCACAGCTTTTTAAAATCGAGTCGAGGTTTTCGCGACAAATACGCACTGATTCGCTTAGCGTATTTTCCGAATCAAGCATGCGCCATTTAGTTGCCTCTGGCACTGAGATACCTAGCCACTGCATAAACTCTAAGGTTTTATCACCACCACAAGGCGTAAAGGTTAATATAATCCGATTAGGTGTCAGGCCTTGTGCTTTGCATGTGCGCGCATAACTGGTTATTAAATCTATGGTTGCTTGTGCATTGTAAACGGCTTGAGAGATAAAAAACTGGCACCCTTGTGCTGTTTTTTCTATTAAGCGTTGGTGTTCGTTGCGCTTATTGGCATGGCGCTCAGCAATGGTTACACCACCTAAAAAGAAATCTTCAGACTGCTCTGCCAGTGTTTTATAGGCATTCGGTAAGCTCAGCTTTATATCACCTGCTGATGATGGGCTGCCCACTAACACCACGTTTTTTAAATCGTAGTCATTTTTAGTTTCATCTAACCACGCTTTAAACTCACTCACACCGCGCTGAGCTACACTTTTATAAGTAATTACATCAAGATCAGATAAGCCTCGTAAGAGTTGACTGTACTCGCGCGGATCAACTGTTTGCTTAAATGCAAATGGACGCGCTTGCTCTGTACGGCTGCTTTCATCTTGAATGTCATAAATAATCACACCGTCATATTCAATTTCGTGTAAACGGCCTAATAACTTTTCGGCAATGACTTTTAATTGCGCTTTATCAGTCCCAATTTTTGGCGGTGTTGTGCCAATTAGGTAAACACCTTGGTTGGTGTCCTGTATTTTTTCTTGAAGTGATAAAGCCATAATCCTCATTCCAGCTTAATTTGTGATGATGGATTTAATATAGCAGCCATTTAGACGTCTAGATAGATTTATTTATTGAAAGTTTCTCAACAAACGTGAATTATTTTCATGATTAAACCAAGTTACCAGCAATAACTGACACAGTTGTTTACATAATTAATAGGCTTAGGGCTCTTATATTTAATTGCTTTACGGCATACTTAGTTTGGTAAATGTTTTAAAAATTGCTCAATTTAAAAAGGGATAACAATGAAATTTAAATTATTGGCAACTAGCCTAGCGGTATCGCTGGCTTTAACGGGTTGCGCTATGCAGCAAAGTCAAAACACGCAAACAGTAGCCCAACAAGAACAAGTTAATAAAGCAGATGAGCGTGTTTTTTCACAAGATTACCTAATAGAAGAGCTAGATAACGGCTTGCGCGTTATGGTAGTTAAAACCGATTACCCAGATGTAGTATCGCTACAAATACCTGTATCTGTTGGCTCGCGTAATGAAGTGGAAGCGGGTAAAACTGGTTTTGCTCACTTTTTTGAACACATGATGTTTAAAGGCTCTGAAAAGTTTCCGCAAGATGTGTATTCAGATATTCTAAAAAATTCAGGGGTTGATAACCGCGCCTATACAACTAACGATTACACTAACTACCACTTAAATTTTTCAAAACAGCATCTTGATAAAGTACTTGAGATTGAAGCTGATATTTTTCAAAACTTAAGCTACACCGAAGAACAATTTAGAACGGAAGCGCTAACGGTTAAAGGCGAGTACTTAAAAAATAATGCCAGTCCAATTCGTAAATTATTAAGTGCGGTACGCCAAGAAGCGTTCGATAAACATACCTATAAACACACTACTATGGGCTTTTTTGAAGATATTGAAGCCATGCCAGATCAAATGGCCTACGGTAAAGAATTTTTTGCTAAGTTTTATAAGCCTGAATATGTATCGCTTGTGATTGTTGGTGATGTTGAGCCAAAAGAGACCATGGCGATGGTTAAAAAGCACTGGGGTAACTGGCAAAAAGGCGACTATGTTGCTGATATTCCAAAAGAGCCAACTCAGCAAGCGCCAAAATATGTGCATGAGCAAAACGAAGGATTACCTGGCCATTGGTTACTTGTGTCGTATAAAGGGGCTGCATGGGAGCCTCAGAAAAAAGACAGAGCCGCATTAGATTTACTGTCGCAGCTTTATTTTTCGAGCAATTCAGATATTTACCAAGAGCTGGTAGTAGAAAAGCAAATAGCGAGTCAAATGTTTACCTATAACCCTGAAACTAAAGATCCAGGGTTACTGCATGTATTTGTAAAAGTTGAAAATGCCGATGATTTAGCCACAGTACGTGATGCCATTAATCGTACGTATGCTAAAGCGCGTACCGAGTTGGTTGATAGCCAAAAACTCAGCGATTTAAAGTCTAACCTTAAATACAGTTTTATAAATGGTTTAGATTCATCGCAAGCAATTGCCTCGACACTTGCCAGCTATATGCATTTTGAGCGCGATCCTGAGGTGATTAATCAGCTGTATAAATCGGCAGACAATATCACTAGCGAAGATATTAGAGCCGTTGCAAATAAGTATTTTGTTGATAATGCCCGCACCACAATTACTATGTCGGCACTTGATAAAGCCCCTGGTTTTGAGCAAGAAAGCGACTTAAATGCCTTGGTAGCTAAGTATCAGCAAGCACCGAGTAAGCCTATCTTTAAGGTGCTTGATAAAACCAATAGCTCGCCGTTAATCGATATTAACTTATTATTTAATACCGGTGCCGCTGCCGATCCGCAGGGTAAAAAAGGGGTTGCAGCACTGACTGCCGCAATGCTGGCGCAAGGTGGCTCAACCGCAATGAGTTACAAAGATATTAAAAAGGCAATGTACCCACTGGCGGGTAGCTTTGGTTATCAAATAGATAAAGAAATGCTGTCGTTCCAAGGGCGTATTCATAAAGATAATGCTGCTCAGTGGTATGCTTTAGTGAGTGAGCAGCTGTTAAGCCCAGGCTTTAGAGAAGATGACTTTAAGCGCCTGAAAAAAGAAATGATCGATGGCATTAAATCAGGCTTAAAAGCTTCTAACGACGAAGAGTTGGGTAAAGAAGTGCTCTACAGCGTGCTTTATAAAGGCCACCCTTATGAAAGCTATAACTACGGTGACTTATCTGATTTAGAAGCGCTGACTCTTGATGATGTTAAAGCGTTTTATAATGCTGAACTTACACAAGCTAAACTTACTGTGGGTTTAATTGGTGCCGTACCTGAAAAACTTAAAGCACAAATGTTAGCTGACTTGGCGACACTTCCAAAAGGCGAACAAAGCCGCTTAACAATCCCTGATGCGCCAGAGCTTAAAGGTCATCATGCAACAATTGTTGAAAAGTCAGCGCAATCAACAGCTGTATCGTTTGGCTTTCCTATTGATACAATTCGTAGCAGCGAAGACTGGACTGCATTGTGGCTAGTGCGTTCGTACTTTGGTGAGCATCGTAGTTCTAACAGTTACTTGTACGAACGTATTCGTCAAACGCGTGGCATGAACTATGGCGATTACGCCTATATTGAATACTTCCCTAGAGGTATGTTTCAAACTAAACCTGATGCAAACTTAGGCCGCTCGGAGCAAATATTCCAGGTGTGGCTGCGTCCACTGCGCTCAAACAACGATGCGCATTTTGCTACCCGTACCGCATTATTTGAGCTAGATAAATTAATTAAAAATGGCATGACTGAGGCTGATTTTGAAGCCACACGTAACTTTTTAATTAACTTTGTGCCGCAAATGGTTGCTAGTCAAAATCGTCAGTTAGGTTATGCGCTAGATAGCGAGTTTTATAACACCGATAGTTTTGTAAACTACGTTACAAGCAAACTGAAAACATTGACTGTTGACGATGTAAATCGAGTGATTAAAGACAACCTACAAACCGAGAATATGCACTATGTGTTTGTTACCGGTGATGGTGAAGATATGCAAAAACGTTTAGCAACTATGCAAACCTCGCCTATGGTGTACAACACCGATAAGCCTGCCGAGTTAGTAGCTGAAGATAAAGTGATTGCTGATTACAAACTGGCAATACCAGCGAAAAATATTGAAGTAGTGAAGGTGGATAAAGTATTTCAATAATTTAAGTTTTTAAGAATTAAAAAATGCCCCGGTGCCTTAAGCATTGGGGCATTTTTATATTTTAGGTTGTAAATACTAGGGTCTGTTGACCTTTGGGGATTAAAATTTGTTCAAACTAGGGGCGGTTTAATCGCGGCGCGAGGTTTGTAACCTAGTGGGCTCGATAACTGCTCCTGCGTTATTCTACTGGCTTACATCCATGTAAGAATAAGTAAAAACCGAGCAAAGCTTCCGCGTCCTGCTCACGCCCCTTACCTACATCCATGTAGACAACAAAGAGTAAATCGCCCCTAGGCAGAACCCTACGGGTAGCGCCTTCATCTACTTATGAGGAATAACCACACTGCATAGGCTCTGCCTTGCTTAAATACCAAACAGGCTGCTGCAAATTTAACCTTGAAAGGTCAACAGACCCTGGTTATATCTAATAACTAGAACAAATAACAAAGGGATTAACACCTAGGCGGCTAAATCCGTTAGAATTAGCGGTAGGCTCTTTGTACTAATCTTAAGGCATTATTATGCGTCATGAAATTTGGCAACAGCTTCGCAGTGAAGCAAATGAAGTAGTAACCCGTGAACCTCTTTTAGCGAGCCATGTGTATTCGTGTATTTTAAATCACGAATGCTTAGGGTCTGCATTGAGTTTTATTGTTGCTAATAAACTAGCTGACGCTGTGGTTTCTGCCTTTACAATCCGTGAGCTGTTTGACCAAGCTTTTGTAAAGTGTGACCGGATGCTGACGTATGTTGCTCATGATATTAAAGCAGTAAAAGATCGTGACCCTGCGGCCGAAACCTACCTTACTGTGATTTTAAATTTAAAAGGGTTTCACGCAATACAAGCACACCGTTTAGCAAACTGCTTATGGCAACAAAACCGTAAAGAGCTGGCTCGCTTTATTCAAAGCCGTACTTCAGAGGTGTTTGGGGTTGATATTCACCCTGCCTGTAAAGTCGGGCAAGGCATCATGTTTGACCATGCCACCGGTATAGTGATAGGCGAAACTGCCGTGATTGAAGATAATGTATCGATATTACAATCGGTTACATTAGGTGGTACGGGTAACGAGCAAGGCGATCGCCATCCTAAAATTAGAGCGGGCGTACTTATTGGTGCGGGTGCTAAAGTATTGGGTAATATTGAAGTGGGTGAGGGCGCACGTATTGGCGCAGGCTCTGTGGTACTAAGCCCTGTCCCGCCTCACACAACTGCTGTTGGCGTACCTGCAAAAATTATTGGTCGTCCCGATTGTGAGTGTCCGGCAGAAAGTATGAATCAAAACTTTTTAGAGTATCCCGAGCCAGAAAACGAATCGCACACCAGTGCAATGCTTTAACTTTTTGAGTACTTAGAAATGATATATAAAAGTAACCTTGTGGCCATGCTACTCTGTTTTTCTTCAGGTGTGGCGTTGGCAAGTGGTTACTTTTTATTTTTTAAAGATTCCACACGTGTTTTCTTAGCGCCCAAACAAACTGTAATCTCTTCGCCTAACACTCAAGTCAATAATCAAGCAACTACTTTGCAAGGCCTAGTGCAGGTTAATAAAGCCCAAGTGACTGATCAACAAACTCAGCTGGCACAACATGTGGTTGAGCTTAATCAGCGGCTTGAAAAAAAATCAATCCAGCTTAAGCAGTCTCAACAACAGCTAAAGTTAAATCAATTAGAAAGTGTAGAGCTTGATGATGAGCTCGCAATACAGTTTGAGCAAGAAGCTGATAATCTCGAATGGAGTTACGAGCTTGAAGTCGCGTTAAATGACTTTTTAATTATTAATGAGTTTGCAGATAGCGCGGAGCTTACAGCGCTTAAGTGTAAGCAAACAATTTGCAAGTTTGAGCTTACCATAAACCAAAATGCCGTTAGTTATGGGGCTAAATTATGGCGCGAGATTAACGATAAGCTTCATCTTGAACCTTGGTGGCAGCAATTTAAACTCAGTGCATCTCAATCTAACGATGCCCGTATTGAGTTTACCGTAAGTACGCAAGGCTAGCGCTTAGCAAGGTGGCTAAGCTTCTACTTTTGAAATAAATTGGCCATCTACTAACTCAGTGAACAACATATCACCTACTTTTACATCTTCCACTGATTTAACCACTTTATTATGCGCCGTTTTCGTTATGCTGTAACCGCGCGCTAATACATTAAGAGGGCTGACCGAATCAAGCCGACTTGCTTGTAAGGCAAGCGTATTATTTGCGTGTTGCAACTGATGCTGCATCGCTTGATTTAACTTTGCATGGAGCTGGGCTAACTGATGGCTTGCTTGTGCGAGCTTTTTGTCTGGCGATTGACGCATTAATCTGGGTGTTAAATTAGCTAACACGCGTTCTTGCTGATATAAACGCTGACGCATAGCTTGTTGCAGTGCAATACTCAGCTCATCTAAGCGTTGTGACTTTTGGTTTAGCTGATTGCGCGGGTGGCATAAATTTAAACGATGCTGTAGCTGAGTTGCCAGTGTACGTTTATCGGCAATGTCGTGTTTAAATGCATTCGCTAAACGGCTAATTAATTGGTTAACCTTATTGTGCAATTCTTGCGTATTGGGGCTTACTAGCTCAGCTGCGGCAGAGGGGGTTGCGGCACGCACATCAGCAACATAATCGCTAATTGTAGTATCTACTTCATGGCCGACAGCGCTTACAATGGGTAGTTCGCTTTGATAAATAGCACGAGCAAGTTGCTCATGATTAAAACACCATAAATCTTCTAATGAACCACCGCCACGCCCAAGAATAATCACATCGACTTCGTTACGACAGTTTGCTAGTTCTATTTGCTTGATTAAGTGACCATGCGCTTCTTTACCTTGCACCATAGCAGGATAAATGACCACTTCTAAATGCGGCGCGCGACGTTTTAGCACGGTTAAAATATCTTTAATTGCGGCGCCTGTAGGTGAGGTGATCACCCCTATGCGATTTATGTTTTGGGGTAGGGATTTTTTATAAGCGGAGCTAAATAAACCCTCTGCAGCCAAACGCATTTTTAGCGCGTCAAACTCTTGCTTTAGTTGCCCTTCTCCTGCAGGTTCCATGCTTTCTACAATAAGCTGGTAGTCACCACGGGGTTCGTACAAAGATACACGAGCTTTAACGGTTACTTGTGCGCCATTTACAGGGCGGTAGCTTTGGTTTCGATTATTACCTCGCCACATGGCGGCTTTAATTTGCGCTTTGTCGTCTTTTAACGAAAAATACCAGTGCCCAGATGCTGGGGTGATAAAGTTTGAAATTTCACCGGTGAGTACTAAAGACGCAAAACCTTGTTCAAGTAAGGCACGTATTTCACGATTAAGGCGAGATACGGTATAAACCGTTTGCGAGGGCTTAGAAAACATAAAAACTACCAAAAAACATTTATAAACCTAGCTTATCATAAATAAATACAAAATATTATTTACTAGTGCCTGCAACGCTGTTAAAATTTGGCCGCAATTCCTTATCTTAGATCCACATGTGAGAAGTTGCCAAAATGCTTAGAATCGCTAAAGAAGCTCTTACCTTTGATGACGTACTTTTAGTACCTGGTCATTCTACTGTTTTGCCACACACGGCAAATATTTCAACTCGCTTAACGCGTGGTATCAAACTTAACTTGC
This sequence comes from Pseudoalteromonas sp. QJM3NY_12, assembly GCF_056173165.1. The sequence goes on along the minus strand of NZ_CM149661.1, from coordinate 2,637,377 downwards.
CGCTCATTTCAGCATCTATGGATACTGTTACAGAAGCTCGTTTAGCTATTGCCCTCGCGCAGGAAGGTGGTCTTGGTTTTATTCATAAAAACATGACCATTGCAGAACAAGCGAAAAATGTTCGTAAAGTTAAAACCTATGAAGCAGGTATTGTTTCATACCCTGTTACAGTAACCGCCGATCTGACTATTGCAGATGCCGTTGAGCTGTCTCAGGAAAAGGGATTCTCAGGTTTTCCGGTCACCGATAGCGAAAATAACCTTGTAGGTATCGTAACTAGTCGTGATATGCGCTTTGAAACTAAGCTTGAACAGCCGGTTTCAACAGTGATGACGAAAAAAGAAAACCTAGTAACGGTTAAAGAGGGCACCGCTCGCGAAGATATCTTAAGCTTAATGCACGAACACCGCATTGAAAAGATTCTTGTGGTTGATGATGCGTTTAAACTTAAAGGCATGATCACCGTAAAAGATTACCAAAAAGCACAAGACAAACCAGATGCATGTAAAGACGAGCAAGGTCGTTTACGTGTAGGTGCTGCGGTAGGTGTTGGCGCAGGTACTGATGAGCGTATTGCTGCATTAGTTGAAGCCGGTGTTGATGTACTACTAATCGATACTTCTCATGGTCACTCTCAAGGTGTTATTGACCGTGTTGCAGCGACTCGTCAAGCTTACCCAGATTTACAAATTGTTGCGGGTAACGTGGCAACTGCCGAAGGTGCTATTGCCCTTGCAGATGCCGGTGTTGATGCTGTTAAAGTAGGTATCGGCCCAGGTTCTATTTGTACTACACGTATTGTTACTGGTTGTGGTGTACCACAAATAACAGCTATTTCAGATGCGGTTGAAGGCCTTAAAGGTCGCGATATTCCAGTGATTGCCGATGGCGGTATTCGTTTTTCTGGTGATATTGTAAAAGCATTGGTTGCGGGTGCATCGTGTGTAATGGTTGGCTCTATGCTCGCGGGTACTGAAGAAGCTCCGGGTGAAGTTGAACTTTATCAAGGTCGCTACTACAAGTCTTACCGTGGTATGGGTAGCCTAGGAGCGATGGATCAAAAAGAAGGTTCATCAGATCGCTACTTCCAAAAATCAAACCAAGCTGACAAGTTAGTACCTGAAGGTATTGAAGGTCGTGTTGCTTATAAAGGACCAATTGCAACCATTATTCACCAACAAGTGGGTGGTCTTCGCAGTGCAATGGGTTTAACCGGTTGTGCCACCATTGAAGAGCTAAACACTAAGCCACAATTTGTACGTGTTACTTCTGCTGGTATGGGTGAGTCGCATGTTCATGATGTGCAAATCACTAAAGAAGCACCGAACTACCGTTTAGGCTAATCAGCCTTAACAACTTGAAATAAGTGGGCTAACCTTTGTTAGCCCTAATATAGTCACACAGCTTAAGCTGGTGGCGTTTAGCACCTGACTTTACGAGATACTTCATGAGCAAAGACATTCACGATTCACGAATCCTCATTTTAGATTTTGGTTCACAATACACGCAGTTAATTGCCCGTCGCGTACGCGAAATTGGTGTTTACTGTGAGCTTTGGGCTTGGGATGTAACCGAAGAGCAAATTCGCGAGTTTAACCCACAAGGTATTATCCTTTCAGGTGGCCCAGAATCAACTACGCTTGAAAACAGCCCGCGTGCTCCTGAGTATGTATTTAATGCTGGCGTACCCGTACTTGGTATTTGTTACGGTATGCAAACTATGGCAACGCAGCTTGGCGGCCGTGTACATAGCTCAGATAAAAAAGAATTTGGTTACGCACAAGTTGAAAAAGTGGGTAACTGTGCATTATTTGATGCCATTGAAGATCATATTACTGATGGCGGCAATGGCGTACTTGACGTGTGGATGAGCCACGGCGATAAAGTAATGGAAATTCCAGATACTTTTAAAACTACTGCTAAAACATCTACTTGTCCACATGCGGCAATGTCTAACGAAGAAAAACGTTTTTACGGCGTACAATTTCACCCAGAAGTAACACACACACATCAAGGTCAACGCTTATTAGAACGTTTTGCTATTGATATTTGTGGTTGTGAAAAATTATGGACGCCAGCAAAAATCATTGATGACGCCATTGAGCGTATCAAAGAAACCGTTGGCGACGACGAAGTTATTTTAGGCTTATCAGGCGGTGTAGATTCATCGGTTGTGGCGATGCTTATTCACCGCGCTATTGGTGAGCGACTAACCTGTGTATTTGTAGATAACGGGCTACTTCGTTTAAACGAAGGCCAACAAGTCATGGACATGTTTGGCAATAAGTTTGGTTTAAACATTGTAAAAGTAGATGCCGAAGATCAATTCTTAAATGACTTAGCAGGTAAATCAGACCCAGAAGATAAGCGTAAAGCCATTGGCCATACGTTTATTAACGTATTTGATGAGCAAGCTAAAAAGCTTAAAAACGCAAAATGGTTAGGCCAAGGTACAATTTACCCTGACGTAATCGAATCAGCGGCCTCAGCGACTGGTAAAGCGCACGTAATTAAATCGCACCATAATGTGGGCGGCTTACCAGATGATATGCAAATGGGCTTAGTAGAGCCATTACGTGAGTTATTTAAGGACGAAGTACGTAAAATTGGTTTAGAGCTAGGTTTACCGTACGACATGCTTTACCGTCACCCATTCCCAGGGCCAGGTTTAGGTGTGCGTGTACTTGGCGAAATCAAAAAAGAGTACTGTGATTTATTACGCCGTGCTGATGCTATTTTCATTGAAGAGCTTCACAAAGCAGAGCTTTACCATAAAGTAAGTCAAGCGTTTACTGTATTCTTACCGGTTAAGTCGGTAGGGGTTATGGGTGATGCACGTAAGTACGATTGGGTTGTTTCACTTCGTTGTGTAGAAACCATCGACTTTATGACTGCGCGTTGGTCACATTTACCGTATGAGTTCTTAGGTGTTGTTTCAAACCGCATCATTAATGAAATCGACGGTATTTCTCGTGTTGTTTACGATATTTCAGGTAAACCACCTGCCACTATCGAGTGGGAATAATCCTCCCATTGCTATAATTAAGTAATAACTAACGGCGAATTAGCATGCTAATTCGCCGTTTTGTTTATTTAAAAAGCAAACAAACCGAAAAGTTGAATTTTTACTTTACCTTTGTCAAAAGGTCTTTATAATTCATCGTCATTGCAGGGGCGTAGTTCCAATTGGTAGAACAGCGGTCTCCAAAACCGACGGTTGGGAGTTCGAATCTCTCCGCCCCTGCCATTTCTTCTTTACATCGTTTTGATTACTTCCTATATTATTCATCTTACTAATTCCATCGAGTCGTTATGCATTCACGTTACGCATCTGTTTTTGGTATAGAAAAGCTTGAACTTAATCAACACTTTCGCCCAGCTCAGTCAGAGCAGTCAGCTAATTCATCGTTAATACTCAGTGATACATTAAAAGATGATATTGAGCGTGCATTTGCGCCTGTAACAATTAACAAGATTGTTAAGTCATCAACCATAGAGTTTAGTGAACAACAATTAAGCTTACCTGATTCCACCCTGTCCAGTGCACAAAAACGTGCGTTATGGGCATTAATGAGTGAACACCTTGATACACTTTAAGTCAGTTACCGATGAGAATATCAATGAGCTAATGGCCATTGAAACCACTTGCCACACACATCCTTGGACATTAAAAACAATGCAGTCGTGTTTGCAGGGCCGCTATTTTAATTTAGCCGCGTTCGACGACGAGCAAATGATAGGTTTTTACATTGGTGAAAAAGCAGGGCCCGATTTTACCTTAATGGATATTTGTGTTGCTCCGAGCTTTCAGGGGCAAGGGTTTGCTCAGCAGTTATTAACGCAGTTTATAGCTTATGGTGAGCAACACAGCGCTGAAAACTTATTTTTAGAAGTCCGAGAGTCTAATACGCGGGCTATTGCTTTGTATGAACGTGCGGGCTTTATTGAAATGTCAGTACGTAAAAATTATTACCCCAGTGATGCACCCAACAAAAACGGCTTTGAAGACGCGATTTTAATGGGCATGGCACTGGGTCTAAATTTTTAACGATTACTTATTAGCGATGGCTTGCTCTATTGCAGCAATAAGTTCTGCTACGCACTTTTCTCTTTGTGGCATATCATTACCTTTTAAACTGTGTTCAACCGCTGAAGCGCTTTGGTAAATTTCATCAAAGTTAAAACAACCAGCGCTGCCCTTAATACTGTGGGCAAGGGCGCGTAATGTCTCGCAATCTTGGCTGTTATATAGGGTTTTTATCTGTTGCAAATAATCTGGCAAACTTGCTAAATAGTTTGCGTTTATTTGCTGAAACTTTTCGCTCTTCAATAAGCTATCCCACTTATTTTGGTTATCACGCTCAAGGTGTAAATAGCTAACTAATACATTTTCTAGTGCGTCTTTATCAATAGGTTTTCCCAGCGCTTCATCACAGCCTGCTTCAAGGTAAGTATCAATATCATGATTCATCACATTCGCGGTTAGGGCGATAATTGGGCCATCGTAGGCTGCATCTCTAAGCATTTTAGTCGCTTCTAACCCACCCATAACCGGCATTTGCATATCCATGATTATAAGCTGGTAGTCGTTTACTAATGCCATTTCTACAGCTTGTGCACCATTGTTGGCTATATCGGGCTCTAATCCCCATGTTTGTAATAGCAATTTAATCAATAACTGATTATCGGGGTTATCTTCTGCGACCAAAATTTGTGCATCAAAGCTGTTGCTCGCAAAAGATAGCTGCGGATCCTTTTCTGGTGTTAGTTGAGAGTGTTCGGTTAATAATAAATTGCCGCCAAGGCTATTATTCAAATGGCAATCTATATCGATAGTAAAGCAACTACCCACGCCCACCTCACTGGTTACACTTACATCCCCACCTAACAATTGAGCCAAATTTTTTGATATACACAGCCCCAATCCCGTACCACCAAACCGACGTGTCGTTGTGGCATCGGCTTGCTCAAATGGCGTAAACAATCGATTAATTTGGTTTGACGACATACCAATGCCGGTATCTTCTATAACAAAGGTAAGCGTTTTTGGTGCTTGGTATTTAGCGGTTATAGTAACCTGACCTTGCTCAGTAAATTTAACCGCATTACTGGCAATATTAATGAGTATTTGCTTTAAGCGAGTAATATCACTATTAATAGTATGCGGTAGCGGAAGTGTATAATTAATTGTAAATGATAGCTGTTTCTCTTGTGCTAAAGGTTTAATGATTGATTCAACATCATGAATAAGCTGTACAACATTTAGCGGCGTTTTTTCAACCGCGAGTTTTTCGGCTTCAATTTTTGAAAGATCGAGAATATTATTAATAAGCTCTAACAAATGTTTTGAATTACGTAGAATAGTACCTAAATGGTGTTTGTCATTGGTTGCTTTTTCGCTGTGCAGTAGTTGCTCTGTAAATCCCATAATAGCTGTAAGCGGGGTGCGAATTTCATGACTCATATTGGCTAAAAAGCGGCTTTTAAGCTGGTTTGCTTGTTCTGCTTGGGCTATGGCGGTTTCAAGCTTGCTGTTCATCGATTCAAGCGCCTTAGTCCGGCTTTCTACTTTGTCTTCTAAGTGATGCTTATATTCTTCAAGTTGCTGTTGATAATGCTTAATTTGGTTAATCATGTGATTAAAGTCGTTAAACAGTATCCCTACTTCATCCGTAGTATAAGCAGGTAGTGTAACAGAGAGATCGCCATCACCAACGCGATGACTTGCTTCACCTAATAATTCTATTGGGTTAAGCAGTAAATTACGCACCACAATAAAAATTAAGATTGGGAGGGTGATCACAGAAATAATTACAATTAGCCCGGTGATCACACTAATTGCTTTACCCGATTGATATAACACCGCTTTAGGAATAGTCGACACATAATAGTAGCCGCCACTCATTTGGGCGGCAAAAATTAGTCGCTCTATTTTATCAACACTTGAAAGCTCAATAGTTGATAAGCTACCTATATCAGCTAGATCGTTAATTTTATTTAATTCATATTTAGTAACATAGTGGCCGCGCATTTTATAATCAGAGCTAAATAAAATTTTACCATCGCTGGCCAGTAATAAATTTAAGGTGTTGTTATAAGGCGCTTCTAAAATACTGGTGTTTAAAATAGAGGGGTCTACTTTAAGAATAATAAAGCCTAGCTGTTGTGGGCGTTTTAAATAATAGTCGACGCTATATATGCGCTGTACAAAGTATAAATTGGTGGTGCCATCTTCTTTTTGCACCATAAACTGCTGCTGACTTAAATTACTTTGTTTTACTTGATCAAAAAATGGGTAGGATTTGGGCGCTACGGTTAAATTACTGGAGTAATAGGCGTCACTTTTACCGGTTTTTGAGATTAAGTTAATACTAATAATGTCAGGGTAGGCTTCACTGTAACTGGCAAATACGTCCATTAACGCGCCAAGGCGATAGGTATAGCTGGCGTCTTCAAATAAATCTTTAGCTAAAAAGTCACTTAGTACCGGTGAAGCAGAGAGTAACTTAGCCGTTGCATGAAAAGAATCGATATAGTTGAATACTTTTTGCTGCTGTTGTTCTACAAAGCGACTCATGATCAAGTCGGCTTGTTTTTGCGTGGAGTTGGTTACATTAGTGAGCGTAAAGCCCCCTAAAAATAACAACGGCAGTATAACCAGTGGAGTTATATACCATAATAATCGAATACTTAGCTTACTGGTTTTCATTACCCAACATCAAATCTTCCATGTAATTGACCAATAATATGATTTACAGCATTATTACTCAAGCTTGGTGTTAAGTTAGTGGGCAATTTATATCGATATTGTTAATAATAATTGGAAACACCAATATTAATCGCTTCATTAAAAAAGATCCGTTAATAACTAACCATTGATTGTTTATAGCGCCAAGATCAGCGAAAATAGTCTTCAATTACGATTAACTTAACGGATAGCATCACAAGAACTAATTTGGGTTCTTGTTGGGGTATGTTGAGCTTTAGAGGTTAGCTTGTTTTTAGCCTTAAAAGCTCAGCATACTAAAATATAAATACATCCGTATATCAACTAAAAGAACCTTTTTAATGGCAGACCAAAATCTCCTTAGCGAAATTAATAAACGCCGTACCTTTGCGATCATCTCGCATCCGGATGCGGGTAAAACCACTATCACTGAAAAAGTATTGTTATTCGGACAAGCAATTCAAAAAGCTGGAACGGTTAAAGGCCGTGGTTCTAATCAGCATGCTAAGTCGGATTGGATGGAAATGGAAAAAGAGCGTGGTATTTCTGTTACTACCTCTGTAATGCAATTTCCATATAACAATGCGTTAGTTAATTTACTTGATACCCCAGGACACGAAGACTTCTCTGAAGATACATACCGAACTTTAACCGCGGTAGATTCGTGTTTAATGGTCATTGATGCTGCTAAAGGTGTAGAAGAACGTACCCGTAAGCTAATGGAAGTAACACGCCTGCGTACCACGCCTATTGTTACCTTTATGAATAAATGTGACCGTGATATTCGCGACCCAATGGAACTACTCGACGAAGTAGAAACAGAGCTAAATATTGCCTGTGCACCTGTTACTTGGCCCATTGGCTGTGGTAAAGAGTTTAAAGGTGTTTACCATATCCATAACGAAGAGACCATTTTATATAAAACGGGTCAAGGTCACACTATTCAAGAAGTACGCAGCATTAAAGGGCTCGATAACCCTGAGCTTGACCAAGCCATTGGTGATGAACTTGCAGCGCAATTACGTGACGAGTTAGAGTTGGTTATTGGTGCATCACACGAATTTGATTTAGATCTATTCTTAGCGGGTGAGTTATCGCCTGTGTATTTTGGTACCGCACTTGGTAACTTTGGTGTAGATCATGTTTTAGATGGGTTAACTCAATGGGCGCCAACCCCATTACCACGTGAGACTGAAGATCGCCAAGTTGTAGCCACAGAAGAAAACTTCACTGGGTTTGTATTTAAAATTCAGGCTAACATGGATCCAAAGCACCGCGACCGTATTGCCTTTATGCGTATTGTATCGGGTAAATATAGCCAAGGCATGAAAATGAATCATGTGCGTATCGGTAAACAAGTTAGTATTTCTGATGCGGTAACCTTTATGGCGGGCGATCGTGAGCGTGCGGCTGATGCTTACGCTGGTGATATCATTGGATTACACAACCACGGTACGATTCAAATTGGTGATACTTTTACCCAAGGTGAAAAAATTAAGTTTAGCGGTATTCCAAACTTCGCCCCTGAACTGTTCCGCCGAATTCGCCTGCGCGATCCATTAAAACAAAAACAGTTATTAAAAGGGTTGGTACAGCTTTCAGAAGAGGGCGCAGTACAAGTATTCAGACCATTAATTAATAATGACTTAATTGTAGGTGCGGTAGGTGTGTTGCAGTTTGATGTGGTTGTAGCGCGTTTAAAAGCTGAGTACAACGTTGATGCAATTTACGAAAGCGTTAATGTAAATACAGCCCGCTGGGTTAGCTGTGATGATGTTAAAAAGTTTGAAGAGTTTAAACGTAAGTGCGAAAGCAACTTAGCACTCGATGGTGGCGATAATTTAACTTACATCGCGCCGAGTCGTGTAAACCTTAATTTGTCGACTGAGCGTTACCCTGAAGTGACATTTAACCACACGCGTGAAAACTAGAATTAACACAAAGCCTGCTTTGGCGGGCTTATAAAGGTAAATAATATAATGAATATTCGTACTATTTTAGTAGAAAAAGCCATTGCCGCTATGACCGCCGCAGGCCTGCCAGAAGATACTAACCCAGCGGTTACGCAAAGCACACGCCCACAGTTTGGTGATTACCAAATTAATGGCGCGATGGGCGCAGCTAAAAAAATGAAAAGCAACCCGCGTGAATTGGCACAAAAAATTATTGATCAGTTAGATGTGAGTGACATTGCTGAAAAAACTGAAATTGCTGGCCCTGGTTTTATTAATATTCACTTAAAGCCTGAGTTTTTAGCACAAAGCGTACAAGCCGCTAATAATCACGCAAAACTTGCGGTAAACGAGCATGCCAAACCACAAAAAGTAGTGGTTGATTACTCATCGCCTAACCTTGCAAAAGAAATGCACGTAGGTCACTTACGCTCAACTATTATTGGTGATGCGGTAGTACGCGCACTTGAATTTAGAGGCGATACCGTTGTACGTCAAAATCACATGGGTGATTGGGGTACACAATTTGGCATGTTGATTGCGCATTTAGAAGATCAAATTAACCAAGGTGTTGATTTAGACACTGTTGCGCTTGCTGACTTAGAAACCTTTTACCGCGATGCAAAAAAACGTTTTGATGACGAAGAAGGCTTTGCCGATAAAGCACGTAACTACGTAGTTAAACTGCAAGGTGGCGACGCACACTGTGAAAAACTGTGGAAACTATTTATTGCCACTTCAGTGAAGCACTCTGAGGAAGTATATAAGCGTTTAAACGTAACCCTTACGCCTGCCGATATTATGGCTGAAAGTGCTTATAACAGTGAACTTAACGATATTATTAGCCTATTAAAAGATAAAAATATTGCAGTAGAGTCGCAAGGCGCACAGGTGGTATTTTTAGATGAACTGGCAAATAAAGACGGTGATCCTTCAGCGTTTATCGTGCAAAAATCAGGTGGCGGCTTCTTATATGCAACCACAGATTTAGCCGCGTGTGATTACCGTTCAAACAAACTAGGCGCTGAGCGTATTTTAATATTTGTTGATGCGCGCCAGAGCCTTCACTTTAATCAAGTGGAGCTTACTGCGCGTAAAGCTGGTTTATTACGTGATGAAACCAGTTACGAGTTTTGCCCATTTGGCACCATGATGGGTGCTGATGGCAAACCATTTAAAACCCGTACAGGCGGCACGGTAAAATTAGCTGATTTACTTGAAGAGTCAATCACTCGCGCAGCAGCCAAACTCGCTGAGCGTGAATCAGATTTATCTGACGAAGATCGTAGTGAAATTGCTCGTAAAGTGGGTATTGGCGCGGTTAAATACGCAGATCTTTCTAAGCATCGTACCAGCGATTACATTTTTAACTGGGACAGCATGCTAAGCTTTGAAGGCGCAACAGCCCCTTACTTACAATATGCGTATACGCGCGTTCGTAGCATTTTCCGTAAGTCTGGCGTTGATGCTGCAAGCTTAAAGGCTGATGTGAGCATTATTGAGCCGCAAGAGAAAACGCTCGCGCTTAAATTATTGCAGTTAGAAGAAGTCCTTGATCTGATGATCAATGAAGCCACACCGCACGTACTATGTGGTTACTTATACGAACTAGCTAGCCTATACATGACATTCTATGAAGCTTGCCCAGTACTTAAAGAGGGCGTAGAGCCAAGTGTTCGTGATAGCCGTTTAGTGTTGTGTAATTTAGTGGCAGATACGCTGAAAACAGGATTAGATCTACTAGGTATCGAAGTCATGGAGCAAATGTAATCACCGTCGTATTTTAATCTAATACTGCGTTGTCCACTCGACTGACCCTAATCACATACAACTACGTATGCTCATAGGGATAAGTCGAGTGTCCGCCTTATCTTAGACTAAACTACTTAGGTGAGCGTCTGCTGCGTGTAGTTCGCTTTAGCTGCGTTGTCGTGCTTTTTTAGCCTAAGTCACATACATAAATGTATGTTCCTCGGCATAAAAAAGCACGCCGCCTTGTCAGCACTCCTACACTTGCAGATACAGAGTTTGCTGTAGGTTGGGTTGAGTGTAACGAAACCCAAAAATACTAAGTTACATACAAAAATGTATGCTCCTTGGCTTAAAAAGCACTCCGCCTTGTCTTAGGCTAAACACTTAGGTGGATTTTGCTGCAGGTTGGGTTGAGTGTAACGAAACCCAACATTTAGCTAGAACCTAGAGGGAATTTTATGAAACTCGAAGATATTCGTCGTGAATACCTGCAAGATGCGCTTAGTGAAGACAACTTGCTTGAAGATCCGTTTAAGCAGTTTGAAACTTGGCTAGAGCATGCTGTTGGTAGTAACTTGCCTGATCCTACAGCAATGGTGGTCGCTACGGTCGATGAAACCGGTCAGCCTTCACAGCGTATTGTGTTGCTAAAGCATTTAGATGATAACGGTTTTGTGTTTTTTACTAATACCGGTTCACGTAAAGCACAAGAACTAAAAGGCAATAATAAAATTTCCTTGCACTTCCCATGGCACCATATGGAGCGCCAAGTGATTGTATACGGCGAGGCAAAACCATTACCTACAGCGGCAGTCGCTAAATACTTTCTATCTCGACCTAAAGAAAGTCAATTAGCCGCATGGGCGTCGCAACAAAGCCGTCCAATTTCGTCGCGTAAAGTGCTAATGGAAACGTTTACCAACATGAAAAACAAGTTCGCTAAAGGTGAAATTCCGCTCCCTGACTTTTGGGGGGGGTATTGTGTTGTGCCGCAAAAAATCGAGTTTTGGCAAGGTGGAGCGCATCGTTTACATGATCGCTTTATGTATCAGCGTCAAGCCGAAAATAGCTGGCAAATAACCCGCTTAAACCCTTAGTTGGCTACTGGTTTTGCAATTTATAGACTCACACTGTCATCTCGATTTTAGTGAGTTTGATACAAATCGGGAATCGCTTATTAATGCCTGTGTAGCAAAGGGCATTAATCAATTTATTGTGCCAGGCATTAGCTTGGCGCAGTCTCAAAAACTACTCGAGTTTAAAGCAACCTACCCACAAATTAGAATAGCTGCAGGGCTACATCCTTATTTTTTAGAGCAACATCAGCAATCGCACTTAGAATCACTGTATAACTTTGCTAAAACAAACAAAACTCAGCTTGTGGCTATTGGGGAATGCGGGCTAGATCGCAGTATCGAAAACCTTGAAAAACAAACCTTTCTGTTTGAGCAACAAATAGCGCTTGCTAATGAGCTAGAGTTACCGCTGATTGTGCATCACAGACAAAGCCATGATTTAATAGCGCAATCGTTTAAGCGTTGTAAACCTAAGAATGGCGGTGTGATCCATGCTTTTTCAGGCTCAATACAACAAGCACAGTATTATATAAAAATGGGCTTTAAGCTTGGAGTGGGTGGGGTTATCACCTATGAGCGGGCTGCTAAAACTCGTGCGGTTGTAGCAAAGCTTGAGTCACAGCATTTAGTGCTGGAAACTGACTCACCTTCAATGCCGCTAAATGGTTATCAGGGAGAAATAAATACCCCATTGCATATTCCTAACGTATTTGATGCGCTCTATGCTTTAAAGTCAAATAGCGATAAATATCGATTAGCTGAGCAGCTTTATGATTCGTGCTCTGACGTTTTTTGTATATAACGATTTACTTGCCAGCGTTTTAACCCTCGGCCTAATTGCCAAGTAAAAATACAAGCAATCACTAGCATAAGTAATACTTGGCGGCCTAAATCGTGAAAATGATTATGGCTTGAAGATACCGCAGCACGCGTTAAATAGGTAATAGATACAAAGCCAATAGGGCGATTGTCGTCAGAAATAACTTGTTCAACAAACGGTGTTTTTAACTTACTAATGCCAGGCGATGAGTCTGGTAGTAAGCCATATACATGATGTGATTGCCAATTATCGCTGCTTGCAAGCACTACACCTTGTTTATCATAAATGGTGGCCGAAAGAACAAACTCATCTTTACTGATATTGTTGCACAAGGTGGTGAGCTGCGATTTGTTTTTCTCTATCAGCGGGTTTTTGGCATTCAGTGCCATAAACTGAGTGAGTGACTTGGCTGCACTATCAGCACTATCATATAGTAGTTGATGGCTTTGAAAGCTACTGTTTATTCCTACCCAGCTTAATAATACAAAGCAGCCAGCGGCCAATAATAAACGAATTAGACGCTTTTTTTGCGAGGCTGTAAGTGGATTTTTAAGATGGTTATTTTTCATAGTCACCGTTTATGCTGCTGACAGCATTTTGATTTGATGTTACAACTACACTATAACCCTAAATCCCCCCTGATGGCGAATTTTGTATCTCATATCCTTATTATCAATGAGCTAAATGTCAGGAAATATAAACGGAGATCCCATGTCGAACGCGAACATGGCACAGCAAAGCGCTGAGCTATTATCATCATCACTTATTCTTAATAAATGGTTTAGCTACCAACAAGGTGTTTTTACACCACTAAATACAACACCAAACAGAAACCACGGGTTATTTAGTATTGCATTTAGCGGTGATTTTAATATTCAGCATATTAATAGCATTATTGAGTTCTTTGCGGCTCACCAGCAAAAAGTAACGGCTATTTGTCAATATCAGCCAGATTTAGGGTTATCTCCGGCATTATGTTTTTATATAGAAAATGCAGAGCGTGTAATAAATCCACTTGAACTTCAAACTTTTGCAAATACCTTGGCGTGTCAGTTAGTGCAAGTAACCTGTCCCCCTGATTTACAAAAACCTGGGTTATTGGTAATGGATATGGATTCAACAGCCATTACTATTGAGTGTATTGATGAAATTGCACGCTTGGCTAATGTATACGACGAGGTTGCCAGCGTGACCGCGCAGGCAATGGCAGGCAAGCTTGATTTTAGTGAAAGCTTACACCAGCGTGTTGCCAAGCTTGAAGGCATTGAAAAGAGTTTAATTGATGAGCTTAAAAGTACACTGCCTTTAATGCCCGGTATCAAAGCGTTATGCCAAATTTTAAAACACCATGATTGGTATTTAGCGATTGCATCGGGCGGCTTTGTGCCGTTTGCTGAGCGAGTACAGGAGCTGATTAATTTAGATGAAGTGCATGCCAATGTACTTGAATTTAAAGACAATAAACTAACAGGTAAAGTGTTAGGTGGGATTGTTGATGCTGAGCAAAAAGCGGTTGTTTTAAATGCGCTACAACAAAAGCTGGGGCTTGAAAAATGCCAAACAGTTGCCATAGGCGATGGCGCAAACGATTTAAAAATGATGGCTCAAGCTGGCTTAGGCGTTGCTGTACATGGTAAACCAAAAGTAGTTGAGCAAGCCCAAGCAGCTATTTGCCAAGGCTCGTTATTGCAACTGTTATATATGCTGGCGGTTCCGCTAAACCCATCACAGGTTTAACGTAAACGATTTAACCAGATGAGCTTTCGTCTAGACATTTGCTCAACCTGTTGTTGGTTGAGCGCTAGATGCTCAAGCGCTTCATCACTGACATCAATAATATCGCCAACACCTGATACAGACCACAAAGCATCCTCTAAGTCTTTGGCCTTGTGAATTGCGTATTGGCTGACGTATTTTAGCTCGTTTGCTAGGTAGTCAGTATCGAGTCGACCAGTGCGTGAAATATATAAACGCATTATAAAAATCAGCTCAGATTTAAGCCCTTTACTTACTTGCTGTTTAAACTCGCTGCAGTCAGTACCTAAAACACATTGGCTGGTAATAGCATCCGCTATATTATCTTTTTTAGGATCAAAGTTAATTATTAAACTAAACTCTAATGGTGGATCTTGGCGGGTACGCTCTTTAATATTAGGGGTGATCACATCAATAATATGCGCTTTAGTAATAATATCCGATAAGTCTGTTTTAGCATTTAATAAGGAAAAATTTTGCAGAATAATATGCAGTGGGCTTGGATATAAACCAAATCCCATAGCGCCAATTTCAAAATGCGCCATTGATTTATGTAAATAAATCGGAAACTGGCAAAGCGTTTTGGTTACCATATTTCTAAGTGCTGTAGAAAGCCCGGGTACTTTAGGTGATTCTTCTGCTATTTTTAATTTTTGTTTATTGCTACTTATTAAAAGAGTAAAAAAATCGACCCCAGTATGAGATGAGCCTTTATCTACATACGCTTTCAAATTAATGGTAGTCAGCGATTTACTCACAGCCATTACTTCATATTGAATAAGATTTAATGAATAGTTTTTAGTAATTTTTTGCAAATCAGGAAATGATAGCGAAACAATATCGCCTTTTTTAAAGTTCACTTCTTGATTGCACTCTAGCTGTAAGCCAAATATTGAAAAATCACGGGTATGCCCATGTAATACCGCATCACGAGTATTAATCACAACATTAGTTTTGTATAAATAGCGTTTATTAGAGCGAAGATTTACATACTCTAGAGGCACAGTATTAAGTTCCGGTGGCGATGCGTGCTTACTGTGGCCAAAATATTTTAATTTATTGGCTAAGGCTTTATCAAATTCATATTGTTGATAATGTTGTTGTTCATGCTCATTACCAACTTGGGTAAGTAGCATTAAATACTTAACGTCTTTTATTGCGCCTTCAACACGTGGTGAAGGTGGTTTATTTAGTTTTTCAATATCTTTGCCTAAAGAGTTAGGTAAAGATAAAGGAATATAAGCATCTTCAGTATGACTCGGCATTAGTTGTAATTTAAAGCAGCGCCAACTGTCTCTTCGGCTACCAAAACCAAAAAATAACGCTTTTAATTTTGCTTGTTGCTCAAGCTCTGAGCGAGTGGCTGAGTAATAATAAATTTTTCCTGCAGAGACATGGGTAAAGGTATACAAATACTCTTCTTTTACTGCAATCGGTTTTAGCGCCAAGGTACGAATACGCTTATGATTTAACACATTGTAAAGGCATGATTTTTTGCGTTCATCAGTAAAATAACGCTGAATAAATAAACTGTTTTCAGTAGTTAAGCTCAGGCTAGGATAATAAACGCCGTTTTGCTGGCTAATAAAAACATATAAAGAATTAACCCTAGGTATATAATATTGTTCATACCCTTTAGAAATAACTGCATCGAGGGTGTTATCTAAATTCACTTTATAACGGCGTTTATTGCCATGAATAAAGCTTTCTAAAAAACGATCAAACGCGCTGTTATTTTCTTCAAATGTACGCTTCAAGCGGATATGATTAAATTCTTCTGAGGTGTTTTCTATTGCAACGACTTCATATTTAACGCCACTTTTGAGGCCAAGCTGAAAATCTTGCTCTAAGCCTACTAGGTGCATATTTATAAGCTGACCTTTTTTTAAGCGATAGCGCGACGCTAACTTAATTTTACAGCCACTGATTGAAATATCAGAGGTACTTGCATCGATTTTTGCTTGTCCGTCATACTCAATAGTAATTTTAATTGAGTAATTCATCCGCTCTTCACTGCGATTTTCATAAGCTGCAAATTTAATTACATCGGTAGACAATTCGCGCGATGATTCAATTTCTTTAGGTGGGGTAGTCGTTGATTTTTGTTGTAATACGCGATAATTATTTTCGGTATTCATTACCGCTTCGTATACTGCAAGAGTATAGTCTTTATGTTGTTTTATAGCCGCTTCGAATACTTCAATAGCGGTGTCATCCATAAAGTGCTGCTTGCCTTTGTATTCATAAGGTTTTACTTGACCAGTGACTAAACTACGCAGATCAATAAAACGGTCTATCGGCTGAGATAAACGCGACATTTCCATTTTTATTAAAAACTGCTCGGGTTTAGTTAACTCGGCGGTTTTTGTCTTGAAAATGAGATCAAATTTAGGATTTCCTAAATACTGTTTTAATTCATCTACAAGCGCTTCATGCTTGAGCAATACGTCATCAGCCATTTATAAATCGTCACCGTCTAATTTAAAAAGTAGGTATACTGTTACAATTATTTATTAGAATATTTAATAAATCGAATCTCGCAAAGCCGCCAAATGCGGCCATAATACTATGCGTAACTATACTTTGTGTTTAACCTGAACTCCGGATAATAAATCCATCTCAAGCAGCTATTTTCAGCGCTAACTGCGTTGAATTTACTTGCAATAGGCGAGCTATTGACGCGTAATTTCGCCTTGTTTTCACTAAAAATCTCTAGCTAGAGAAAAATAAGCACAAATATCTATTTTGACTCAATATGTTAGTAAATATCTTAACCAGAGTTCAGGTTATTTATTGTTATTCTCTAATAGCCAATTAATTGGCAAGGGTTAATTAGTTTTTTAAAGCAAGAAACATGCCCTAAAGTAGGTTAAGTGAAACTACATTAGCATACTGTGAGTGTGATACTAAATGCGCTGATCCACAAGACGTTGTTGCTAAGGTAGAGCCAGCAATGGCAAAATAAGCGCTTAACACTGTGTATTTCAAAATAAAGAATAGTAGGTAAGGTTTTAAATGGCTAAAGCGGCAAGAGTAGAGTTTGTTTGTACAGAATGTGGCATGAACTATCAACGCTGGCAAGGCCAGTGTCGCTGTGGCGCGTGGAACACTTTAGCAGAGTTTAAACCCTCTGCAGGGCAAAACAAAAAGGTAGCTGCTCGTGCAAGTGTAGGTGGCTATGCAGGCGGCATTGGTGGTGGCTATGCAGGCGGCATTGGTGGTGGTTCTAAAAAAATTAATGATGTAGCCACTGCAGAGGCTGAAAAACAGCTTACTGAAATTGGTGAACTAGATCGTGTGCTAAGTGGCGGTGTAACCACCGGCTCAGTTAATATTATTTCTGGCGATCCTGGGGCGGGTAAAACAACGCTGCTATCTGATTTAGTGGCAAGAATGTCTCAGCGTATGCCATCACTTTACTGTACTGCGGAGGAGTCTCTATCGCAGTTTAAAAACAGGGTTAACCGGTTAAAGCTTAATTACAACGAAGATGAACTTTATTTACTGTCTGAGACCAGTGTTGAAACCATTATTGAAGAGCTTGATAAAAACAAAATTAAATTTGCCGTTATTGACTCCATTCAAGCAGTTGTTACCGATACCGCAAATGGTAGCCCTGGTTCGCCTTCTCAGGTGAAAAGTGCTGCTCAGGCATTAACACAGTACTGTAAGCAAAACGACGTGACTATGTTTATTATTGCTCACGTAAATAAGAATAATGAAATAGCCGGCCCGCAAACTTTAGTACATATAGTTGATGCGCTTTTACATATTGATACCAACGATGGTCAAGTGCGCACCCTACGGGCTAATAAAAATCGCTTTGGTGATATAGATACTGTCGGTATTTTTAAAATGTGTGAACGCGGAATGCTCAGTGTTGATAACCCCAGTGAAATTTTCTTATCGGGTTCAACCACCGAGTCACCAGGGTCGACGATTACCTGTATTCGTAAGGGAAATCGTAATTTACTACTTGAAATTCAGTGTTTAACCACTGAAACCGAGGCAGAGTTTCCACAGCGAGTATGTGTTGGTTTAAATATGAACCGGATCAAAATGCTCACCGGTATTTTACGTAAGCACACCAAAACTAAAATATTCCACGATACGTTTTTTAATATTGTCGGTGGTTTAAAAATTGATGAATCAGAAACCTGTATTGACCTAGCGCTTGTTACTGCACTTTTGAGTAGTTTAAACGAATTCGTTGTTCCACGAACCACCTGTATTATGGGAGAGTTAAGTTTAAATGGTGATGTACGCCCAATCGACAGTGGTGTGCCCCGTGTTAAAGAAGCGGCGCAACATGGGTTTACTGAAATATTTATCCCATTTCGTAATTACCATAAATCCATGGAAGGGCTAGGTGCTAAAATAACGCCAGTTAAAACAGTGCACGAGCTACTTAGCTTAATAAATTAACGCTTACAGCGACTGCCGAGCAATGTTACTCTTTAGAGTAATACCGCTTATATACAGAATAAGGAAATAACATGAAGAAATTAGTGATTACAGCCGCGATTATTGCTGCAGGTGTGGGTGGCGTAAGCTATGCAAACTATGTAGCAACCCAAGAGGTACGCGCTGAGGTTGATAAGCAGTTGGCTTTGGTTAGCGAGCAAACAGGTGCAAGCTTTAACTATGCAGAGCTATCGGCGAGTGTTATTTCAAATAGTGTTGCTATTAGCAATATAGAAGTGACTAGCCCTGAGGGTAAAAATATTGCCACAGTTGAGCATGTGGAAGTAACAGGTTACGAAACCGATAAAATATCGCCACATACTGCTTTTACACTAAAGAATTTCCAATTTGATGAAGGTTTTGTTGCTACACTGCCTGCAGATACTAATGCACAACTTGCCTCGGCCAGCTATGATTTACACTCATCATTAGATTACGATGAGCAATCAGGTAACAGCGATATAGTTGTTAAACTGCACGCCAACGATATTGCCAGCATTGATATGAATATGGGACTGGCTAATTCTAAAGCGCTTATGGATGCTTCACTAGAAATAAGCAAAGCTCAGCAAACAGCAGGTGATACCCCGCTTACTTATGAGCAAGAGTTGCAACAGCAAACACTTATTATGCAAGCAATGAGCAAGTTAGAGCCACGTACTATGAGTGTAATGCTCGATAACCAAGGCGAGTTAAGTGGTTTGCTAGAAAGTGAATTAGCCAAACAAGGTATGACACTAGAGCAGATGCAAATGATGCTAGCTCAACAGTTACAGCAAGCGCCGGTAACCGAAGAAATAGCACAAGCATTAACTGACTTTGCTAAAGGCCTAAATTCGCTTAGTGTCTCGGCTAAACTACCGGAAGGTAAAACCATGATGGAAGTAAATCAGCAGCTAATGATATTAGCAGGGCAACCTGAAGAGCTGGTTAAGTTTATAAACTTAGAAGTTAAAGGCAAATAAGCACTAGTTATTAACCAGACTTTACATGTTAAATAATGAAAGCGTGAGTTTAGCTCGCGCTTTTTTGTGTCTTTATTAATTAAATATTATATATATTCGTAAAGTAACCTACTATTTTAAATGAAAGGTGATTGCTTGGATTCTGCTAAGGGACATGGGCTTGACGCTGCAGCTTTGCCTGCTTATTTTCTTCGCCTACTAAGTTACCAACTCGTAGCGTGATAAAGTCTCCCCTCGGTGAAACAAGTTTTAATTCTGAAATACAACAGCCCCTGGTAATTGGAGTTTTCTGTTTGAGTAAAAAAATAAAGTATTTGTGCATAATGTGGCTTGTTATTGTGTTTTCGATCCCATCTGTATTAGCTGCAGGTCCTGCTGTGCGTTTTGAGCGCTTATCAATAGAAAATGGGTTACCACAAAGTAGTGCAAAAGCGATTTTACAAGATCAGCAAGGGTTTTTATGGATCGGAACTGAGGAAGGCCTTGCGCGTTACGATGGTTATGAGTTTAAGGTCTTTAAAAAACAGAAAGATGATTTGTATTCGTTATCAAATAACTATATTAAGGTAATTACTCAAGGTAAAGACGGTGAATTATGGATAGGCACACGAGGAGGTGGTATTAACCGTTTTGATCCTACTACTGAGCGGTTTATCCGTTATATGCATGATCCAAACGATGCAAATAGTTTAAGCGATAACTCAGTGCACGCTATTACCCAAGACTCGCAAGGCAATATATGGATTGGAACAGATAAAGGTGGCCTGAATCGGTTTAACCCCAGTACCAAAAAGTTTACTCATTATCGCCATCAAGCTGATACTAAAAATAGTATTAGCGATGACGCGATTAGTGTTATAACTTCGGATGATAACGGCTCACTTTGGATAGGAACATGGAATGGGGGCCTTAACCATTTCAGTCCAAAAACAGGACTGTTTAGCCATTATAGTCATCAGCCTAATCAAATAAATAGTCTTAGCAATAATACTATTAGTGCCATTCATATAGATGATTTAGATAACTTGTGGATAGGAACACGTGGTAGCGGTTTAAGTTATTTTAATTTAGTAGAAAAAAAGTTTACCCATTATAAATATCAATCAAATAACGACAACAGTTTAAGTGATAACAATGTCGATGCAATTACGCCCGATAAACAAGGTAATCTATGGCTAGCTACGCTAGGTGGTGGGCTTAATTATTTTAATATTACCAAGAAACAATTTACTCATTATCGTTATGATGCAACAAATCCTAATAGTTTAAGCAACGATATTGTTAGAGCAATTATTTACGATCAGCATGATAACTTGTGGGTAGGAATGGACGGCGGAGGTCTCAATCGTTCAAATTCAATTGCTAGGCAGTTTACCCATTACAACCATCAAAGAACAGACCCTTACAGCCTTAGCCATAATATGATCAGAGCAATTACCCAAGACCGTGAGGGGTCATTATGGATAGGTACATGGGGAGGTGGGCTTAATAAATTTAATTCAGCTTCTGAGAAGTTTACTCATTATCGACATGATGACACCAGCAGCAACAGTTTAAACGACGATCGTATTTACGCAATAACCCAAGATAAGCAAGGCTATTTGTGGCTTGGGGCCGATCAAGGAGGGTTAAGTCGTTTTGATCCTTCAACAGAGAAATTTAAGCACTTCCGCCATGATCCAA
The DNA here is from genome assembly GCF_056173165.1 of Pseudoalteromonas sp. QJM3NY_12. Next base: position 2,616,183 of record NZ_CM149661.1, on the reverse strand, counting down.
GTAATATAAATAGTGTTCGTGGAGAAGCTATTAGTGTAATAACAGAAGATCGCGATGGATATTTATGGTTAGGCTCATGGCAAGGATTGAGTCGTTTTAATCCTCTTACTGAGCAGTTTGTTCACTACAATCATGATCCAAATAATAGTAATAGTTTAAATGATGATACCATCCGAGTGATCACCGAGGATCGTCGTGGTCACCTTTGGTTAGGTACATGGAAAGGAGTTAATCATTTTAATCCTGATACACAAACGTTTACTCACTTCACTCATCAAGATACTAACCCTCGAAGCTTAAGTCATAATACCGTCTACGCAATCAAAGAAGACCATTTAGGTAATATTTGGGTAGGGACAGCCAGTGGTTTAAATTTACTTGATAAGGCAACGGGAAGTTTCACTCATTATTTTGAAGAAGATGGCTTAGCAAATAATGTCATTTACCGAATTGAAGAAGATAATACTGGTATTTGGCTGAGCACTAACCAAGGGCTCTCGCACTTAAATACTAAAACAAAACGCTTTAAAAATTATAACGTTAGCGACGGCTTGCAGAGCAATGAATTTAATGCAGATGCCTCATTTAAAAGTAAAACGGGCGAGTTGTTTTTTGGTGGTATTAACGGGTTTAATCGTTTTTATCCAAATGATATTAAAATTGATAGTCGACCTCCAAAGGTGGTTTTTACTGATATGTTGCTGTCGAATAAGTCGGTACCAGTAGGTGAAGTTAAACGTAAAACGGCTACCCAAACAGAGATTGTGAATAACATTAGATCTGGATATAGCCTCGAAAAAGCAATTCACAGTACTTCTGAAATAACGTTAACTCATAAGCAAAACTTAGTTACTTTTGAGTTTAGTGGTCTGTATTTTTCTAATTCGAAAAAAAACCAATATGCATTTCAAATGGCTGGTTTAGATAACGAGTGGATAAAAACGGATTATAAAAACCGTCGTGCAACTTATACTAATTTACCTACTGGGGAGTATATTTTACGTGTTAAAGCGAGTAATCCTTATGGGGTTTGGAATGAAACTGCTACAGCATTAAAAATCAAAGTGCTACCGCCACCCTGGTTGTCGTGGTGGGCTTACACCGGTTATGTAGTCTTAGTTGTGTTGGCTATTTGGTTATTTGTGCGCGCGCAATATAAAAAAGTGCACTTTATTAAAAAAGTAAACGAGCAACTAGAGCTTAAAGTGGCAGAGCGTACTTTAGGGTTACAACAAGCGAATGCAGAGTTAGTAAAGTTAAGTGTTATCGACGAATTAACCGGACTCTACAATAGACGATTTTTAGCCAATAACTTACTTGCTGATATAGAGCTGGTCAATCGTAAATACTTTGAACACAGCGAGCAAAAAACACTAGCAACTATTAAAGATGCCGATCTAATTTTTTTCCTTATTGATATTGATCACTTTAAGCGAGTTAACGATGTTTATGGCCATACTGCCGGAGATGCCGTATTAATGCAGATAAAGGACGTTTTAAAGCAGATATTTAGAGAGTTAGATTATTGTGTTAGATGGGGCGGAGAGGAGTTTTTAGTCGTTGCACGTTTTTCAGAACGTAATAATGCCGCTGAATTAGCCGAAAGACTTAGAGCGGCTATAGAAAAACATACTTTTAAAATTAGTGATGGCGAAACGATTAATAAAACCTGCTCTATTGGGTTTGCAAGCTACCCATTTCTACCCAATAGGCCTCAAGCATTGAGTTGGGAGCGGGTCGTTGACATTGCTGATCATTGTTTATATGCCGCTAAGAACTCCAATCGAAATGCATGGATAGGGTTGGATAATATAAGTTGCGAGGCGGACGGTTTATTTGCCCAGATTACAGAGAACACAACTGCATTAATTGAGGCTAATCATCTGCAAGTAAAAAGCTCATTAAGCAAAAATATACAAATAAAGTGGCAATAAATAAAAAGCCGTACTTGATTATTCAAGTACGGCTTTTATTATTTTAGCTGATTATTTAGTGAAGAATACGAGCTCTAATTGTGCCCTCAACGGCACTAAGTTCTTTTAGTGCTACTTCAGATTGAACGGTATCTACGTCAATAACCACGTAACCAATCGCTTCATCCGTTTGTAAGTACTGCGCGGCAATATTAATACCGTGCTGAGCAAACGCTTGGTTAATTTGCGTTAGCACGCCAGGGCGGTTGTGATGCACGTGTAGCAAGCGGCTACGGTTGGCAAGTTCTGGCAATGATACTTCAGGGAAGTTAACTGCAGTAATGGTTGAGCCATTATCTGAGTACTTAGCGAGTTTACCTGCTACTTCAATACCAATGTTTTCCTGTGCTTCTTGAGTAGAACCCCCAATGTGCGGCGTTAAAATAACGTTGTCGAATTCACGTAGTGGCGAAATAAACTCTTCATCGTTTGATTTAGGCTCAACTGGGAATACATCAATGGCTGCACCGCTAAGTTTCTTCTCTGTTAGTGCTTCAGCTAGGGCGTCAATGTCAACCACAGTACCGCGAGAAGCATTAATTAAAATAGACCCTTGCTTCATCACGGCAAGCTCTGCTGTACCAATTAGGTTTTTAGTTTGCGGTGTCTCTGGAACATGTAAGCTAATAATATCAGCGCGTTGCAACAGCTGTGTTAAGTTATGCACTTGTGTAGCATTACCTAAAGATAGTTTGTCTTCAATGTCGTAATACTCCACGTTCATACCAATATTTTCAGCCATAATACCTAACTGAGTACCAATGTGGCCGTAACCAATAATACCTAAGGTTTTACCGCGTGCTTCAAACGAGCCATTGGCTGTTTTTAACCAGCCGCCACGATGGGCAGCGGCATTACGCTGTGGAATACCACGTAATAACAGCAGTATTTCGCCAAGTACAAGCTCAGCCACAGAGCGAGTATTTGAAAACGGTGCGTTAAATACCGCAATACCGCGCTCACGCGCTGCGTTTAAATCTACTTGGTTTGTACCAATACAAAAACAACCTACAGCAACTAGCTTTTCAGCTGCGTTTAATACAGATTCGTTAATATGAGTACGAGAACGAAGCCCTACAAAGTGCACATCTTTAATGCGCTCTATAAGTTCGTCCTCTGGCAACGATGTTTTAACGTAGTCGATATTGCTATAACCGTTACGTTTTAGCGTTTCAACAGCGCTTTGGTGAACACCTTCAAGCAAGAGAATTTTAATTTTGTCTTTTGCTAACGATACCTTACTCATAACCATATCCTATTTAATTTGTGGCCCATTTTTAGTGCCGATAATTACTTTATCAGCACCGCGCTCTGCAAATAGGCCGTTGGTGACTACGCCAACAATTTGATTTATTTGTGTTTCAAGCTGTTTAGCATGGGTAATTTTTAAATTATGTACGTCTAAAATAACGTTGCCGTTATCGGTTACAACACCCTGGCGATACACAGGATCACCACCTAGTTTTAATAACTCTCGGGCAACGTAGCTACGTGCCATCGGAATAACTTCAACCGGAAGAGGGAAGTCTCCTAAGGTATCGACTAGTTTTGTATCATCAACAATACATACAAACTGTTTTGCTACAGCTGCCACTATTTTTTCGCGGGTAAGCGCCGCACCGCCGCCTTTGATCATTTCATTTAAGGCGTTAATTTCATCTGCGCCATCAACGTATACATCAAGTGCTGCTACATCGTTAAGCTCAAACACTTCTATGCCAAGCTCTTTTAAGCGCGCTGTAGATGCTTCTGAACTTGATACTGCACCAACGATGGTGTCTTTAACTGTGCCTAGGGCATCAATAAAGTGATTAACGGTTGAGCCTGTACCTACACCTACTATGGTGTTTTCTTTTACAAACTCGAGTGCAGCCCACGCAGCTGCTTTTTTTAATTCATCTTGTGTCATTGTTGTCTGCTCATTGGTGTCAAAATAGGCTGTTAGTTTACAAGGTTAGTTGTTACCAACAGTAGGTTTTATCGGGTGTTATGATCGTTTTTAGTGGTACATCCCACGATTCAATCGGTAACTCATCGACTTGTTGGCACGCATGTGCGAGGCCAATAAGTTGCGGTTGTTGCCAGTGTTGTTCGTATAAACGTGCCAATGTTCTATCGTAAAACCCACCTCCCATTCCAAGGCGATTACCAAATTTATCAAATGCCACTAATGGCATTAAAACGTAATCAAGCTCAGGTAAGGGGCATATTTGAGAGCAGTTCAACTTAGGCTCCAAGATACCATAGCGATTTGCTCTCATGGGTGAGTTTTTTTCATAGCGTTGAAATAGTAAATTAGCCCCATTAAATGGATGAATTACGGGCAAGTAAATAGCCTGGTCAGTGTTCCATAATTCATTAATTAACAATGAGGTATCTAATTCTCCATCATTACTTAAATAAAGCGCGATATGACTTTTTTTGGCCGAATTTATGCTTTTTAAGTGTTGAATAAAATTCACTTTAAGCGATTCGGCGGCTAATTCTTGCTGTTTTTTTGATAGGTTATTACGTGCTTTACGAATATCGTGTCTTATTTGTGCGCGATTATTACTCATTAAATAACTTAACCGTAATTAAAAAGAGAATAAATTAGGAAATAATAAGTACATAGCAAGTACAATAAGCAATATTACGGCTGTAGAAATCAGCGAATATAAAACAAGGTTGCCGCGTTTTTTGGGCTCAGTAGAGAGGGGCTCATCAAGCATTAAATCGTCATCTTCCCATACTTCATTGTTTTCATCAGGTAATGATAATTCAACTTCAGGGAGGCGTTGCTCAATATCTTCTAGTTTTTCTTCAAGTCGAATTAGGCTACTGGTAATGTAATCTAGGGCGTCAAATAAGCGCTGATCTCGCTGGCTGTCGTAAGCTGCTTGAGGTGCCGTTTGTGTAGCCGCAGCTTGCTGAAGTTTGCTTTTAATCCCCAGCGTTGAAAGTAACTTAGCTTGCTTGAGTGCTTTATCTTTGGGGCAAGGGGCAAATAACGGTTTGCCATCAAAAAAAGCAGCCACTTTTTCTGGCGAGGTTTTCAGCTTTTCTGTCAGTGCAGTGGTCACTGCTTGGCTGTCTGCGCCTTCTGCAAGTCCTACAAATATAACACGAAAATTGTCGGCCATTTTTTATCCCTAATACGCTTTATTGTATAAGCAGAGTATATACCTAAAATGTTAAACAGTTCGAGACTGTTTTACGACTAACTTAGTACACATAGCAAAACGGCCCTAAAAAGGGCCGTTTAAATATTAGCTAAGTGGCTTATAGACCAGCTGCTGCGCGAAGTGCGTCTGCTTTATCTGTGCGTTCCCATGGGAATTCGTCACGACCAAAGTGGCCGTAAGCCGCTGTTGGAAGATAAATAGGGCGCTCAAGGTCAAGCATTTGAATTAGACCGTAAGGGCGTAAGTCAAAGTGTTCACGAATAAGTTCAATTAAACGCGCTTCTTCTAATTTACCTGTGCCAAATGTTTCAACACTGATAGAAGTAGGCTCTGCAACACCAATAGCGTAAGACACTTGAAGTTCACACTTATCAGCAAGGCCTGCAGCAACAATGTTTTTAGCAACGTAACGTGCAGCATAAGCCGCTGAGCGGTCAACTTTTGATGGATCTTTACCAGAGAAAGCACCACCACCGTGACGAGCCATGCCACCGTATGTATCTACAATGATTTTACGACCAGTTAAACCACAGTCACCCATTGGGCCACCAATAACAAAACGACCCGTTGGGTTAATGAAAAATTTAGTTGCGCTAGTAATAAGCTCAGCAGGAAGTACTGGCTTAATAATTGTTTCCATTACCGCTTCTACTAAGTCATTTTGCGATACATCTTCGCTGTGCTGAGTAGAAAGTACAACGGCATCAATACCTACTGGCTTGCCATTTTCGTATGCAAATGTAACTTGTGATTTTGCATCTGGACGTAACCAGTTAAGCTCGCCGCTTTTACGAACCTCAGCTTGGCGCTGTACTAAACGGTGAGAATAAGTAATTGGAGCAGGCATTAATACTTCAGTTTCGTTACATGCGTAACCAAACATTAAGCCTTGGTCGCCAGCGCCTTGCTCTTCAGGGCTTGTACGGTCAACACCTTGGTTAATGTCTGGAGACTGTTTACCAATAGTGTTTAAAATTGCACACGAATCGGCATCAAAGCCCATATCTGAGTGTGTGTAACCAATTTCACGTACTGTTTTACGTGTAATTTCTTCGATATCAACCCATGCGCTAGTCGTGATTTCACCACCAACCATAACCATACCGGTTTTAACGTAAGTTTCACACGCTACACGGGCATGAGAGTCTTGCTCTAGGATAGCATCAAGTACCGCATCAGAAATTTGATCGGCGATTTTATCCGGATGACCTTCAGAAACAGATTCAGAAGTAAATAAATGTTTTGCCATTGTAATTATGCTCACAAATATTGCGCTTCACAAACGTCGGTATTAGCGCTAAAAAATTAAGGCGCGTATTTTATCTAAAACAAGTGAACTTGCATAGTTTTTTTACGCCTAGACGTCTAAATAAAATATATAATAGTAAAAGGTTCTTAAAAAATATTCATAATGTCCTATTTTTATGGGTTTTTAATTGCACACAGCCCCTACAATAAGTAAGAATGGAGGTATATAAATACCCGCGCAAATACATATAAAGGTAGGAGAATTCATGCCATCTCGCAAAGAACTTGCAAATGCTATTCGCGTCTTGTCAATGGACGCAGTACAAAAGGCCAAATCTGGTCACCCTGGAGCCCCTATGGGCATGGCTGATATCGCAGAAGTATTATGGCGCGATTATCTAAAACATAACCCAACAAATCCAGAGTGGGCTGACCGAGATCGATTTATACTCTCAAATGGTCACGGTTCAATGCTAATTTATTCTCTATTGCATTTAAGTGGTTATGATTTACCACTGGACGAAATTAAAAACTTCCGCCAAATGCACTCTAAAACACCAGGCCACCCAGAATATGGATACGCGCCAGGAATTGAGACCACTACGGGTCCATTAGGTCAAGGGATCACAAATGCCGTAGGTATGGCAATTGCTGAAAAAGCATTAGCCGCTCAATTTAACCGTGAAGGCCATGACATTGTTGATCACCACACTTACGCATTTATGGGTGATGGTTGTTTAATGGAAGGTATTTCTCATGAAGCCTGTTCGCTTGCTGGCACATTAGGCCTAGGCAAGTTAGTGGCATTTTGGGATGACAACGGCATTTCAATCGACGGTGAAGTTGAAGGCTGGTTTAGCGATGACACACCAGCACGTTTTAAAGCATACGGCTGGCATGTAATTAGCGACGTTGATGGCCACGACAGCGATGCTGTAAGTGCTGCAATTAGCGAAGCCAAAAGCGTGACCGACAAACCAACGCTAATTTGTTGTAAAACAGTAATTGGATATGGCTCACCTAATAAATCAGGTAGCCACGACTGTCATGGCGCACCACTAGGTGATGACGAAATTAAAGCATCTCGCGAGTTTTTAGGTTGGACGGGTGATGCATTTGAAATCCCTGCTGACATTTACGCACAGTGGGATAACAAAGAAAAAGGCCAACAGCTTGAAGCAAGCTGGGACGAAAAATTTGCCGCATACGAGCAAGCATTCCCAGAGCTAGCAGCAGAATACAAACGCCGTACAAATTCAGATTTACCTGCTGATTGGGCTGAAAAGTCACAAGCGTATATTGAGCAGTTACAAGCAAACCCAGCAAATCCAGCATCACGTAAAGCATCGCAAAATGCATTAAACGCATTTGGTCCGTTACTACCTGAGTTTATGGGTGGCTCTGCCGATTTAGCAGGTTCAAACTTAACAATTTGGGATGGCTCTAAAGGCTTAACGGCAGACGATGCAAGTGGTAACTACGTTTACTACGGTGTGCGTGAGTTTGGTATGTCGGCAATTATGAACGGTATTGCACTTCATAAAGGCTTTATTCCTTACGGTGCAACGTTCTTAATGTTTATGGAATACGCACGCAATGCGGTTCGTATGGCTGCATTAATGAAGCAACCAAGCATTTTTGTATACACGCACGATTCAATTGGTTTAGGTGAAGATGGTCCAACTCACCAACCAGTAGAGCAAATTGCCAGCATGCGTTTAACGCCTAACCTTTACAACTGGCGCCCATGTGACCAAGTTGAGTCGGCAATTGCATGGCAACAAGCTATTGAACGTAAAGACGGTCCTACATCATTAATCTTTACTCGCCAAGGCTTAGAGCAACAAGCACGTGATGCACAGCAATTAAGCGACGTTAAAAAGGGTGGTTACATCCTAAGTTGTGACGGCAACCCAGAGCTTATTCTTATTGCTACCGGCTCTGAAGTACAACTAGCGCAAGACTCTGCAAAAGAGCTACGTGCGCAGGGTAAAAAGGTACGTGTTGTATCTATGCCGTGTACTGATGCGTTTGAAGATCAATCGCCTGAGTACAAAGAAAGCGTATTACCAGCAAGCGTTTCACGTCGCGTAGCGATTGAAGCGGGTATTGCTGATTACTGGTACAAGTACGTAGGTCTAAATGGCGCCGTAGTCGGTATGACCACCTTTGGCGAGTCGGCACCAGCTAACGAGCTATTTGAATTCTTCGGCTTCACCGTAGAAAACATCGTTAACAAAGCAAACGCATTGTTTTAAGCGACTGCTTTAACATTTAAAAGCCCGCGCTGTGTATAACAGGGCGGGCTTTTTTATGAGTTGTACTTTTATCACTGCCTCTAAAGCGCAGTGTTTCTAGCCCTCTTTGTGCATAAATCATTAAAAATTTATTTGAACACAGAGAAGTAAATGAGAAGAAAATGAGGCAATACAAAACCTAAATTACAAAGTCAATTCTGCTGTTTGATCACTTCTCTAAAGCGTAGCGTCTCATAGTCCTCTTTGTGCACAAATCATTAAAAGACCTGTTCGAAAAGTTTAGCCCGTTGCTCGAAGCAAATTCCCCTATAAAGTCGTTCATTTTTAATCTTTTGGCTGCTAAGTGAGTAATTTTCACAGCACTTAACTTGCAAGGTTTTTGTGTATCAGGCACTGTGGAGGTAGCAAAATTATAAATTAATAACAGGAGTTAACATGCCAAAGTTCGATAACGTTAGTGTGGTTAAAAAAGCCAATGTATATTTTGATGGCAAAGTATCAAGCCGAACTGTGCTTTTAGGAAATGGTGAAGCGAAAACCTTGGGTTTTATGCAACCCGGTGAATTTGAGTTTAATACCAACCAAAAAGAGTGCATGGAATTACTTGCAGGGCAGTGGGATGTGTTATTACCAGGTGAAAGCGAGTGGAAAACATTTAATGCGGGTGAGTCATTTAATGTTGATGCTAATGTTAGCTTTCATGTAAAAGTAAGTGATTTTGCAGATTATTGTTGTTCATACACAGATTAATTACATAATTGGTTGAATTATCAGCACCTCTGAAAAGCCGCTATCACGCGGCTTTTTGCATACTTAATGCTAAATGAATGATCTAAATCAGGTGGGGTAATAAATAATTGCTAAATTTAGCTATTTTCTCTTGTGTTAATTCGTTTAGCCCCCAATACTAACTATGAGGTAACATAAAAAAGGATACCCTATGAAAATTAATCTTTCTGGTCACCATGTTGACGTTACTGATTCTATTAAAGAACACATTAACGAAAAGTTTTCTAAAATTGAGAGTCATTTTCCATCATTGATAGCGCTCGACATTATTCTTTCAAAAGAGCATCACAAGTTCCAAGCAGAAATTAGTACTAATTATGAAGGTGCGCGAATATCGGTTAAAGGGGAAAACGAGGTTATGTACCCAGCTATTTCCAGCGCAGCTAAAAAACTCGATGCCGCACTAAAGCATCGTAAAGGGCAAATAAAAGCGAACTTACATGAAAAGCCTGTAAGTACCACACCTGAAATAGCACATGAAATCATCCAAGAGATGGATTTAAATTAATAACTAACAATGTGTTATTTTTAAAAAGAGCCTAAGGGCTCTTTTTTATTGTCTGTAAATTAGGTAAGTTATGCATTCACACAGTTTATTAATGATTAAAATTAATAATAAAAGCACATAACACACCAAATTTGAGAAGTTAATGCAGTACACACAAAGCACATGGAAGTCTAGGTTAGGGGCGCTCGGCCCGGGTATTTTAATGGCCACCGCTGCCATTGGTGGCTCACACTTAGTTGCATCGACCCAAGCTGGCGCATTATTTGGCTGGCAGCTATTTTGGCTTATTGTGGTGGTTAACGTTTTAAAGTACCCGTTTTTTCGTTTTGGTATGGAGTACACACTCGCTACTAAAAATAGTTTAGTCGAAGGATATAAAAACCAAGGGCCTGGCTATTTTTACAGTTTTATTGCCCTCAATATTATTGCCGCTGTGGTAAATACCGCGGGCGTATTGTTGCTTACGGCGAGCTTATTACACTACGCATTACCTATTAGTATTCCTGTTACCTTATTGTGCTGGTTAATATTGGCTGTGTGTTTAATTATATTATTACTAGGGCACTTTAAAGCGCTCGATAACGTTGCAAAAGCTATTATGGGGCTACTTACTATAGCAACCATAACCGCATTAGTTATTGCTATAAATAACGGCCCTGTAGCTCCTGTAAACTATGTTGGCCCCTCACCATATGAACTTGCCATGTTAGGCTTTATGGTTGCCTTAATGGGCTGGATGCCAGCGCCTATTGAAATTTCGGCTCTGAGCTCGTTGTGGCTTAAAGAAAAACAAGCTCAGCAAAGTGTGACTAAAAGCCAAGGCTTATTCGACTTTAATGTAGGTTATTGGTTAACCGCCGGGCTTGCGCTGGTATTTTTTAGTTTAGGTGCGTTAGTGCAATATGGGCAAAGCAGTAATATAGAGCTTGGCGGTGTCGCCTTTGCTAAACAGCTGATTGATATGTACGCATTGACTATTGGCGAGTGGGCAAGGCCTTTGGTATCTGCCATCGCGTTTTTGTGTATGTTTGGCACCACACTCACCGTGCTTGACGGTTACGCCCGCACACTTAACGAATCGCATAAACTTCTTGGTTTTAAGCAATCAAAACACAGCTTAAATACGTGGCTTATATTACAAGCGTTGGCTGGTATGGCGGTGATCTTATTTTTCAAATCAGCCCTTGGGCCCATGCTTACCTTTGCCATGACGCTTGCGTTTGTAACTACACCCGTTTTTGCATGGCTTAACTTCAGCCTAGTTCGCTCAGAGCCTGCGATTAAACACAGTCTACTTTTGCGTGGCTTAACCTGGTTAGGCTTGGTGTACTTGGTTGGTTTTGCTGTTGCGTTTGTAGTGTGGAAGTTGATGTGATTTTATATTCGAGGTTCGAGGTGAAAGGTACAAATCAAACAACCTCTGCATAAATATCGGCTAGTTTGGACCACGATAGCCTACGGTGGGCGAGAATTGGCCTGTCAAAAGTAATAGCTAGGTGAAAAAGATGATCATACTTGAAAGCCAAGTATTTAAAACAATCCCTAAGTCTCCAGAACAGAGCTGTATTTTTTTAAATAATACGCAAACAGATAAAGTTGTTGATGGTACTTATTTGGAGCTTTGTATTAAAGCAGGTTGTAAATACCTTGTCTTTATGACGGATGACATTCCTTACGAGGATATGCTTCATATCCATCTCTTGAATGAGCGCCTTGATATTATTGATTCAGCTACGATTGGTAGCATGTATTCAACGGGAGCTTTTCGAAATTATAATATTCAAAACTCGAACACGTTAACTTTTCATTTTATTGGCGATACTAAATGGAAAATAGAAATACTAGATAGTAAGGAGTTCTTATTTCCTCTTATTTCTTCACTTAAAGGGGTTTCGAGAAAGAATATTTTTTATCAATATTTTAAAATTTATAACAACCCTTCGTTATAAACCTTGTAACTTTAAATTGTCCTAGGTAATCATTATCTTATGTTTAATCTACAAGGAAGAAACTATGATATTTAATATGCTCATTACAGACAACTTCGCATCATTTTATGATAAGGATAAAGAAGTACATATTTTTATTGATAGTTTTGATAATCAAAAGTTTGAGATGCGAATAGGGGGCTTAGAACACTCGAAATCAGTCGGTAGCGTTTTAGCTTCTAGTCATGATGAGTTAAATATAAGGTTATTAGCGCTTTATATTAAATATTAATACACGGAGAAATGAGTTGAAAATGGAAATAAGAACAGGCGAGCTTTCAAACCCACACGTTATAAAGTTACTACAAGCGCATCATAACGATATGCTAAAGCACTCACCTGTTGAGAGTGTACATGCACTTGATGTGAGTAAACTCACTCAGCCCAACATAACATTTTATAGCTTATGGATTGATAATAATTTAGCGGGTGTAGGTGCATTAAAAGCGCTCAATACAACTCATGGCGAAATTAAATCAATGCGTACCTCAAGTAACTATTTACGCCAAGGCATGGCGGCTAAGTTACTCACGCATATTATTAAGCAAGCAGCACTGCGAGGTTACAAAACAATAAGCTTAGAAACTGGAACAGCAGAAGCATTTTTGCCCGCACAAAAGCTCTACGTCCAATTTGGTTTTAAAGAGTGTGAACCGTTTGGGAATTATGAACTAGATCCGTATAGCCTGTTTATGAGTAAATCGGTTTAAACTAAAATGACCGAGAAGTAACGTTTTGTAGTTATATGATTTAAATATTATCCGCATGGCTCTTCAGAGCGAGAAGCGGTCATTTAGGTGAGTCGTCATTTACTTAGTAAGAAAGAAGGAAGCTTTCCTCTTTTTTATACGCTCAGATAAACTACAAGAGGAATAATATTTATAGCTGGTAATAACTTACACTATTTGCTAAAAATAGAAGCTCATGAAATATGGACGTTTTCGCGCTAGAATAGGGAAAGTGTCCTCTGATAAAGTTGTTATTTGAATAGGAGCTTTCAATGGACGAGGTAGTCAAAAATCGCTTCGAAGAATATCCCGAAAAAGTTCGGCTACGACTTGAGGAGTTACGAACTTTAATCCTCAAGCTGGCATCCGATTTGGAGCTAGGTGAAGTCGAAGAGTCACTGAAATGGGGTGAGCATAGTTATAGTGTAAAAACAGGCAGCCCAATTCGAACTGATTGGAAGTTGAAATCGCCAAACCAATACTACTTGTTCTTCAACTGCCAAACTAAGTTAATCGATACATTTAGAGAGCTGCACAATGACACACTCGAATTTCAAGGTAATAGAGCAATCGTATTAAGTTTATCTAGTTCGTTGCCTGAGGCGGAAATCAAGAACTGCTTAGAGCTAGCTTTAACCTATCAGCAGCGAAAGCATTTGCCACTTTTAGGCGCTTAATAGGTAATCACATATAAAGCGCTCAACTCGCTCCTTTCGGTCACTACCTGTTAGCTTAGCGTTACTAATGTCCGTAATTGGCACTGAGCTGCCATAGATATTAACTATCAACTCAGCTCTTTTATTGCTCTACTTATCCCATCTAAACTCAGCGCATACATTCTGTTATCCATCAGCTGCTTTATAAAGTCAATTGATTGATAGTACGGCCAATGCTCAACCGGCTGTGGGTTGAGCCACGCGACTTTATCAAAGTGATTAGTGATTCGGTTTAACCATGCACTGCCGGGTTCTTCATTCCAATGTTCTACTGAGCCGCCAGGGTAGGCAATTTCATACGGGCCCATAGTGGCATCACCAACAAATATAACTTTGTAGTCGCTGGTAAACTTGTTAATGAGCGTCATGGTGTCAATAACGTTTGAGTGGCGGCGTTGGTTATCTTGCCAAACGTGTTCGTATAAACAGTTATGAAAGTAGTAAAACTCTAAATGTTTAAACTCGCTGTGGGCGGCGCTAAATAACTCTTCACAGGTGTGAATGTAGTCATCCATTGAACCGCCAATATCAAACAGCATCAATACTTTTACCGCGTTATGGCGCTCGGGGGCCATTTTTACATCGAGCATGCCGCCTTGCTTGGCGGTCGCGCGAATAGTCTCGTTTAAATCAAGGGTGTCGCTTGCGCCAGTACGAGCAAATTTGCGTAGTTTTTTAAGTGCCAGCTTTATGGTACGTGAACCAATTTCGCGGTCAGAATCGAGGTTACGGTATTCGCGCTTATCCCACACTTTTACTGCTTGGCGATTGCGGTTGCCGTCTTGACCAATACGTACACCCTCAGGGTTATAGCCGTATGCCCCAAAAGGCGAGGTGCCGCCTGTACCTACCCACTTATTGCCGCCAGCATGGCGTTTTTGCTGTTCTTCTAAACGCTCTTTTAGGGTTTTCATTAGCTCGTCGAGCCCACCCATGGCTTTTAGTTGGGCTTTTTCTTCATCGCTTAGGTGCTTTTCAAACTCTTTACGCAACCAATCTTCAGGTAAGTTGTGTTGCTGTTTTAAGCTCTCGAGTAGGTCTAAGTCGGCAATACCGCTAAAGTAATCGCTAAAGGCTTTATCGAACCGGTCAAAATGGGTTTCGTCTTTTACCATAATAGTGCGCGCTAAATGATAAAACCCGTCTACATCAGCAAATATAACGCCTTGTTTTAAAGCGTTAATTAAATCGAGTAGCTCTCTTAGGCTCACTGGTAAGCGGTATTCTCGTAATTTGAAGAAAAACTGTACTAACATGTTAGCGACGGCTCATAAACGCAAGTTTTTCGATTAGGCTTATGTCTTGCTCGTTTTTAAGCAGCGCACCAAACATCGGCATTAAACCGCCTTTTTGCGCTTTATCGTGCAGGGTTTTGGCGTCTATATCTTCAGCCATTAATAGTTTTAACCAATCCAGTAATTCGCTGGTAGATGGCTTCTTTTTAAGGCCGTTGGCTTCACGTAAGTTAAAAAATACTTCTAGCGCTTGGCGAACTAAATCTTGTTTAACATGCGGGTAGTGCACATCAATAATTTGCTGCATTTCGTCGCTATTTGGAAAATCAATATAATGGAAAAAGCAGCGGCGTAAAAACGCATCAGGCAGCTCTTTTTCATTGTTTGATGTGATGATCACAATAGGGCGCTCTTTGGCCACGATACGCTCACCGGTTTCGTATACATGAAATTCCATTTTATCGAGTTCGAGTAGTAAATCGTTTGGAAACTCAATATCGGCTTTGTCTATTTCGTCAATAAGCAGTACTGGGCGTTTGCCGTTTAATTCAGCGTACATAAAGGCTTGCCACAGCTTACCTTTAACTATGTAGTTGCTAATATTGTGAACGCGCTCATCACCTAGCTGGCTGTCGCGCAAACGCGATACTGCATCGTACTCGTACAAACCTTGCTGCGCTTTAGTGGTTGATTTTATATGCCACTGAATAAGCTCAGTATCTAAACTTTTCGCTAACTCTTCGGCCAGCATGGTTTTACCTGTGCCAGGCTCGCCTTTAATTAAAAGCGGTTTTTGCAGCATAATAGCGGCGTTTACGGCCTGTTTTAATGCTGAGCTTGCGATGTAATTATCAGTAGAATTAAATTGCACGGGTTATCCTTTATCTGGTCTGAGCAGTAATTATTATGCGTTATAATGCCATAGTTAATCGGCTTCACCAAGGTAGGCAAAACGGGCGATAGTTTTACCGTCTTTTTCTACAGTTTCGGTAAACATACTTAGTGGGCGTGCCCATATGCCGTATTCACCGTATAAGGCTTGGTAAATAACCAATTGCTCGTTGGTTTCGCTGTGAGTCGCCACATGCATAACTTTATATTGTGGGCCTTTGTAGTGTTGATATAAACCCAGTTTTAGTGCTGTAGTCATAGTCTGTTATCTTGTATAATTTGCCTTCGCTTTTTATTATGCCAAAGAATACAGCAATACTATGAATTATATTTCTCTTGATGATTACAAAAAAGCCTGGGTATTTCGCCACAAAGATATTCCGGTTTCAGATATTGATGCAGCCAATATTAAACCAATGACCAGCGAGCGTGCCGCCGTACTGTGGACAACCATGGTGAGTCGTGAACATGATCATCCAGACTTTTTTGATAAAACCGATTGGTGCGCGCAAGAGCAAAACTTTAGCCAAGAAATTAATTGGGAAGATGCGTGGGAAAGCGAAGAACCCCAATTTCCAGAAGCTATTTTGAACCACTTAGATTGGCAGGCTAATACCACAGTGTATTTTTGCATGGCACGCGACAATATTATCGAAACGACATTTGATGTGTTTAAACGTAACTGGCAAAACTTTATGTTTTTATCTGATGGCAGCTTATTAATAGGTAAAAAGCGCAGTACTATGGTGCAATTTTTAGAATCAGGTATTGCAAAATTAGGTGAAAAGCCAAGCGCTTAAATTACTACAAGTGCTTAAAAACTGTGCATTACTGTGTTATAAAACAGTATTAAAATGTTTTTTTGAGTACAGCGATTGGTTGCTAAAAATAAGCAGTTTAACACAAGCCAGCAAGTTGAAATGTGGCAAACTGATG
The DNA here is from genome assembly GCF_056173165.1 of Pseudoalteromonas sp. QJM3NY_12. Next base: position 2,599,749 of record NZ_CM149661.1, on the reverse strand, counting down.
CACAAAAAGTGCTTTACGCACAATTATGCAATGCTTTTTATCAGCGTGAAGTTCAGCGCTTAGTGGCTGAACCTAATGGTGACCGTTTACGCAGGCAATTAAAAAGTCTGCCTTATTATATTGAACGTGCCGCAACACGTGTAGCTAATGCACCATTGCCTTTTACGCTTGATGCGCAAAATGGAGGCTGGCTTGAAAAGCAAAAACCAACACCGCCAGAGGCTAATCCTTCAGCGAATGAACTTTTTTATCAAGCGCATGCCAAAGTAGGGCTAATAATTCCAGTATTATTACAAAGTCACGGTCAAATTCGGGTTAGAATAGACAGCATTGATCAAGTAGCTGATACGCAACTGCATTGTAATGAACTTGGCTGGTTTGATTTTTTAGGCCAAGGACTTGAGCAGCAAAGTGCGCAACTGCTTAAACCTAGTAAAACGAGCCTTGCAGCGGCGTGTTGTGGCCACCAGTGGCAGTTTTCAAAGCGTAGCACGCCACGGGTTTTGTCACTACGGGAAATGTTACTAGCTGCCAATATTAATTGGCGCAATGTTAAGCGGCCGCTAGCATAAGTAGATAATTAAAAATTAAAATAAGGAGTGTTTAATGCGATTTTTTCAATTTGGCTTGTTGTGCTTAGCACTTTTTATCCAGTATCGCCTTTGGTTTGGTCATAACGGGGTGCAAGACTACACCCGTTTAAAAAATGCGGTGGCATCGCATCAACAAACTAACGAAAAACTAATAAAGCGTAATAAAGTATTAAAAGCGGATATAGAAGATTTAAAGCTCGGCCACGAAGGCATTGAAGAGCGTGCCCGCAACGAATTAGGAATGATTAAACCGGACGAAACCTTTATTCGTGTTTTACCGGCTCAACACCATGACAAATAAACAAACTATTGCTGCTATTGTTCCTGCCGCAGGTGTTGGCAGTCGAATGCAACACACAACACCAAAGCAATATATTTCCTTAGCAGGGAAAACCATTCTAGAGCATACGCTCGCTAAGTTATCGCAGTTACCGCAGTTAAACTCTATAGTGGTGGCTCTGAGCGAAACCGACCCCTACTTTGACGACCTTACGCTAGCTGATCCTCGCATTGTGCGTGCTATTGGCGGTAAAGAGCGCGCAGATTCAGTGTTAAACAGTTTATTGTTTTTAGCTGCCAACCCACCTGCTTGGGTTTTGGTGCATGACGCTGCAAGACCTTTAGTCGATATTGCTGATATAGCGCGCTTAATCGCACAGTGCATGCAGGCTGATGAAGGCGGCATTTTAGCCAGCAAAGTAAAAGACACTATAAAACGAGGGCAAAGCCATGCGCAGCAAACTGTGCCTCGTGATGATTTATGGCAAGCGCTTACTCCGCAACTGTTTAAATATGACGAGCTTAAAACGGCATTGCAAAGTGCGCTTAACAGCGGTGCAACCATTACTGATGAAGCCAGTGCAATGGAGTGGGCAAATAAGCCGGTAAAGCTGGTAGCAGGGCGTAGTGATAATATTAAAATCACCACCCCAGAAGATTTAGATTTAGCAGGCTTTTTACTGCAAAAACAAAATAATGAGAGTGCAAAATGATACGAATAGGCCATGGTTTTGACGTACATAAATTTGGAGGCCAAGGGCCTTTAACTATCTGCGGCGAAAAAATTGATTATCCACAAGGCTTTTTAGCACACTCAGATGGTGATGTAGCTATTCATGCCTTATGTGACGCTATTTTAGGATCATTAGCGCTGGGCGATATTGGTAAGCACTTTCCGGATACGGCCAGTGAATATGAAAATATTGATAGCCGTATTTTACTTCGCCATGTAGTGAACCTAGCCAAGCAACAAGGTTATGTATTGGGCAATGCGGATGTCACTATTGTGGCACAAGCACCAAAAATGCTGCCGCACATTCAAGCGATGCGTGGCAACCTTGCCAGTGATTTAAATGCCGAGCTTTCACAGGTAAATGTAAAAGCTACTACTACCGAAAAGCTCGGTTTTGAGGGGCGTAAAGAAGGCATTTCAAGCCATGCCGTGGTCATTATGAGCAAACAAAACGCATGAGCGAATTAAATTATTTATATGGCGCGCCGCTTTCCAAAGCCGACTTTAAAACCACCGCAGAAGACTTTATGGTTGATGAGGATCTCGGTATAGAGTTTACCGGCAGTGGCGAACATGTGTGTTTGCAAGTGGTTAAAAAGGGTGAAAACACCCAATATGTTGCCAAGCTGATTGCACAAAAAGCGGGTGTATCGCCACGTGATGTAAGCTATGCCGGTATGAAAGACCGCCATGGAGTATGCTCGCAGTGGTTTAGCGTAAAAGTACCGATTAAAAAGCATATTGATTTTACTGAGCTGAACAGTGAAAGCGTATTTGTGGTATCGCAGCAGCGCCATGAGCGAAAATTGCGCACTGGTTGCCATAAAGGAAATAGATTTACTATTACCTTGCGCAATGTAACCGAGCCGCTTGATATTTTATGCCGTATAAACGCGGTACGCGCAGGTGTGCCTAACTATTTTGGTGAACAGCGCTTTGGTCGTGATGGACACAACCTAGTGATGGCCGAAAAAATGTTTGCCGGTGAGCGTATTCGCGATAAAAAGCTGCGAGGCATTATTATTTCTGCTGCGCGTTCACATGTGTTTAATCAAATTGTTAGTTTACGCGTGGCTGAGCATGGCCTTGCTAAAACCATGCATCGCGAAGTATTTATGCTCAGTGGCAGTAATGCATTTTTTGAAGATGCGATAAGTGATGAAAATATTGCACGGCTTGCCTCTGGCGACATTATGATGTCGGCGCCCATGGTGGGCAAAAGTGAAAAAGGCTTAACCGAACAAGAAAAAACATGGTTGGCACCGTATCAAGCATGGTGTGATGGCTTAGGGGATTTAGGGCTTAAAAACGAGCGTAGAATGCTGCGTTTAATACCCCAAGAGCTAAGCATAGAAACGCTTGATGAACGCACATTAAAACTCAGCTTTGGTTTACCCAAAGGCTGTTTTGCAACGGCTTTACTGCGCGAACTGGTCGATTATACTGATGCCAGCCCTCGCGAGCGAAAAGAAAAGGATACCGCAGATGAAGATTCTATTAAGTAATGATGATGGTGTTAATGCCAAAGGTATTGCTGTTTTATATCAAGCATTAACACAAATTGCTGAGGTAACGCTGGTTGCTCCAGATAGAAATTGTAGTGGTGCTAGTAATTCACTAACGCTAATGAATCCGCTGCGTGCCACAACGCTCGACAACGGTTTTATGTCGGTAAACGGTACACCCACTGATTGTGTGCATTTAGGTGTTAATCAATTAGTGGATGAAAAACCCGATTTGGTTGTTGCTGGTATTAATCATGGCGGTAATTTAGGCGATGATACGCTTTACTCTGGTACAGTTGCTGCGGCGACTGAAGGCCGTCATTTAGGCTTACCAGCAATTGCGGTATCTTTGTGCTCTCATCATGGTGAGCATTTTGAAACAGCGGCAGCCGTTACTGTAAATATTATTAAAGGGCTTGCCTCGCATCCGTTGCCGAAAGATCAGATCATTAATATTAATGTTCCCGATATTCCGCTCTCTGAGCTTAAAGGCGTTCAGGTAACTCGTTTAGGAGCTCGTCACAAAGCAGAAACTATGACCAAGCAAACCGATCCATGGGGACGCGATATTTTTTGGTATGGATCGCTAGGGCTTGAAAGCGACGCCGGTGAAGGTACTGACTTTTATGCGGTTAATAATGGCTATGCATCAGTGACCCCGTTAAGCGTTGATATGACCGCCAAAGACAGTATTAAAGCCGTGGGAGAGTGGTTAGCCGAGTTGGAGATTAACCGTGCTGGCTAATTATACTCGCAGTGCACAAGCACTTTCAGACCTTTTACAGCGAGATGGCGTAGAAGACAAAGAGGTTTTAAAAGCGATTGCGCAAATTCCTCGGCATATATTTATTGATGATGTACTCAAGCATAAAGCGTATCAGAATACCGCGTTACCGATAGGGCAAGGGCAAACTATTTCTCAGCCTTATATTGTTGCGCGCATGACCGAGCTAATGCGATTAGCCGGTGTGCAACATAAGGTGTTAGAAATAGGCACAGGGTCGGGCTATCAAACGGCGGTTTTGGCTAAAACCTTTGATAAGGTATATTCGGTAGAGCGTATTAAAGCCTTACAATGGCAAGCTAAACGCCGATTACACCAGCTTGATTTGTACAATGTCACCATGAAACATGGCGATGGTTGGCAAGGCTGGCAGTCACAAGCGCCATTTGATGGCATTATCGTGACTGCTGCGGCAACCACCATTCCCCCCGAGTTACTCGCACAACTTGCTGATGGAGGCGTATTACTGGCCCCTATTGGTGAGGAAGAACAAAAATTAACCATGGTTATTCGCCAAGGCGATAACTTTACAGAGCATGTAATTGCGCCAGTAAGATTTGTACCTTTAGTCCCTGGTGATATTGAATAGGAATTCATTTTGAAGTTGTTTACCAAGTTATACGATATGGCGTTAGTGTGGGCTAAACACCGCCATGCAGAACGTTATTTAGCAGGGATGAGTTTTGCCGAGTCGGTTTTCTTCCCAGTTCCACCTGATGTAATGTTAGCGCCTATGTCGCTAGCGCAACCGAGTAAGGCATGGCGATTTGCAAGCTTTGCCACGGTTGCGTCTGTGCTCGGCGGCGTGCTAGGTTACCTGCTTGGATTTTGGTTGTTTGAACCGGTTGTAGAGCCCTTTATTGCGCAAATGCAATGGCAAGATAAATTTAATACGGCGCTTGCATGGTTTAAAGATTATGGCGTTTGGGTGGTATTTATAGCGGGGTTTTCTCCTATTCCTTATAAGGTATTTACCATTGGCGCTGGCGTATTACAAATGGCGTTTTTACCCTTTATTATTGCCTCGGCTATTGGGCGTGGCGCGCGTTTCTTTTTAGTATCTGCTTTAATGAAGTGGGGTGGAGTTAAAATGGAACAAAAATTACGTCAATATATTGAAGTACTTGGCTGGGCAGTGGTTGCTTTAATCGCTGTTGCGTACGTATTATTGCGATAATCGCCATAATGCAACGATGTTAAAACAGAGGGCAAAACACATTGAATAAACAAATACGCTGTTATGTTGCTTTATTTATTAGTGTTTTGCTTTGTGCATGCTCGTCTCGCCATGTTCCTGCTCCTGTAAGTAGTTTAAATAATAATATTAATGACTATCCCTCACGGATTAATATTAACGGTGGCAAGTACGCGGTACAAAAAGGCGATACACTTTATTCGATTGCTTTTAGTGCTGGAAAAGATTTCAGAGAACTTGCAAAAAATAATTCAATTCCATCACCTTACACTATTGTTCCTGGTCAGGTTGTATCCCTTTTAGAACCAAGTAGGTCAAGGGTTGCACAAAAAACTTACCAAAATAAGCCCGCTAAAAAGTCATCTAATTTACAAAAAAGTAACAGAAAATTAAAGAAAGAGCTTGATAAGCCGAAAAAACGTAGGTATGTTCAAAAACAAGCTAACCAAAAAATTAGTCAGTCTCAAGGTTCTTCAGCTAAAAAGTTGAGTTGGTTTTGGCCTGCTAAAGGTAAAATAACAAAACGCTTTTCTAACAAGGAAAATGGTTACAAAGGCCTACAGATTGCTAATAAAAAGGGTACTGCTGTACTCGCCGCTGCAAAAGGAACGGTAGTTTACGCGGGTAGTGCGCTAAGAGGTTACGGTAATTTAATCATATTGAAACATAATGATGATTACCTAAGTGCTTATGCACATAACTCAACGTTACTTGTGAAAGAAAAGCAAATAGTGAAGGCGGGACAAAAAATAGCAGAAATTGGTAATTCAGAGTCTTCAGTAACGGCACTTCGTTTTGAAATTCGTTATCGAGGAAAAGCTGTTAACCCTGCTAAGTACCTACCCTGAACTGAAGGTGTTGATTGACTGTTCTGGAGAAGGCTCATGGCTAATACAGCAAAAGCTTGTAAAACGACTACAGACCTAAATCATAAAGTTATTGATAGCTTGCTCAGGAGAAGTCTTATGGCTGATGTAGCAAAAGCTGAGAAAACCCCCACTGATGATAAGTTTGACGACTCTAAAATAGAGGAGACAACTAAGTTACTTGATGAAGTGGAAGATGAAGATGTATTTGTAAAAGAAGAAGTCACTAAAAACCTCGATGCCACCCAGTTATACTTAGGCGAGATTGGTTTTTCCCCTCTATTAAGTGCAGAAGAAGAAGTGTTTTTTGCACGAAAATCGCTTAAAGGCTGCGAAGCCTCCCGAAAACGTATGATTGAAAGTAACTTACGCTTAGTTGTAAAAATTGCGCGTAGGTACAACAATCGTGGACTTGCTCTACTTGATTTAATTGAAGAAGGTAACTTAGGGCTGATCCGAGCAGTTGAAAAGTTTGATCCTGAACGGGGTTTTCGATTTTCTACTTATGCCACATGGTGGATACGACAAACCATTGAACGGGCAATAATGAATCAAACCCGTACTATTCGTTTGCCTATTCATGTAGTTAAAGAGCTTAACGTTTATTTACGTACAGCACGTGAGCTAACGCAAAAGCTTGATCATGAGCCAACCGCAGAAGAAATAGCAGAAAGCTTAGATAAACCAGTCGAAGATGTAACAAAAATGCTTCGTCTAAATGAAAAAATAGCGTCTGTAGATATGCCTATTGGTGGCGAAAATGACAGCGCATTGTTAGATGTAATTGCCGACGAAAAAAATGTGGGCCCTGAAGGTGAAGTGCAAAACAATGATATGAATACGCATATTATTGACTGGTTAGGTGAATTGAATCCTAAGCAGCGCGAAGTACTGGCACGTCGGTTTGGTTTACTCGGTTATGAGCCTTCAACACTTGAAGATGTGGGCCGTGAAATTGGGTTAACCCGTGAGCGAGTTCGCCAAATACAGGTTGAGGCGCTACGTCGGTTAAAAGATATTTTGCAGCAAGAAGGATTAAGTACCGAAAGCTTGTTTGAGCAGTTTGCTTAATCTAAACACACAGTAAAATTAAATACAGCCCGACTCTTTAGTCGGGCTGTTTGCGTTTAAAGCAGTGCTTTTAATTTATAAAGCAGTTCATGCGCCTGACGCGGTGATAGGTTATCGGGATCTATTGCGGTCATTTGTTGCTCAAGTTCACTAGGCTGAATTATTTGCGGTTCACTATCAAACGGTAAAACCTGTTGCTCTGTGGTGACTGTTGTGACACTTTGATGATTTTCAAGCAAGGTTAGCTTTTGTTTAGCTTGGGCAATAACCGCTTTAGGCACACCAGCCAGGGCTGCCACTTGCAAACCAAAACTTTTACTTGCGGCACCATCTAATACCGTGTGCATAAAGGCAATGGTATCGTTGTGTTCAATGGCATCTAGGTGCACATTAACCAGCCCAGGCGTTTGTTCTGCAAGCTCAGTGAGTTCAAAGTAATGGGTTGCGAACAGAGTTTTAGCCGCGATTTTTGAAGCAAGATGATCAGCTGTTGCGTATGCCAGTGATAAACCATCGTAAGTACTGGTTCCTCGGCCTATTTCATCCATTAATACCAATGATTGTGCGGTGGCATTATTTAAAATTGCCGCAGTTTCTGTCATTTCAACCATAAAGGTAGAGCGCCCAGATGCTAAGTCGTCACTGGCGCCAATGCGAGTAAATATTCTATCAATATTACCAATCTTTGCGCTATCAGCAGGAACGTAACAGCCAATGTGCGCCATAAGCACAATAAGCGCAGTTTGGCGCATGTAAGTTGATTTACCGCCCATGTTAGGACCAGTAATTATCAACATTTTACGCTGGCTATTGAGCTCCACAGGATTGGCAATAAATGGGTCTTTCATTACTTGCTCAACTACAGGGTGGCGGCCTTGTTCGATGCTGATATTATCGTTATCGCAAAGCTCAGGCTTGGCATAATTTAGCGTTTGGGCACGCTCTGCTAAATTATTCAGTACATCTAAATCGGCAATGACCGAGGCCATTATTTGCAGCTGCTCGATATGCGGAGCAATAAATTCAAATAGCTGTTCGTATAGCTGCTTTTCTAGGGCCAGCGCTTTTGATTGGCTGCCGAGAACCTTGTCTTCATGTTCTTTAAGTTCTGGAATTATATAACGTTCATTATTTTTTAACGTTTGACGACGAATATAATCTGCAGGCACTAAGTGCGAGTTAGCGCGGCTCACCTCAATAAAAAAGCCATGCACTCGGTTATAGCCAATTTTAAGTGTACTAATACCTGTGCGTTCACGTTCGCGTTGCTCTAGCTGTTCAAGCACATCGGTGGCACCTTGACTTAAATTACGCCACTCATCAAGTTCGCTGTTATATCCTGGAGCAATAACGCCGCCATCACGAATTAACACCGGTGGGTTATCAATCACTGCACGTTCAAGTAATGCTTGAAGCTCGGGGAGCTCTTTAGAGTGGGCAATAATATGAGAAATACGCGCATCTGTGGCATCGCTTAATAAGTTATGTAGCGGTGCTAATGCTTGAAGCGCACTACGAAGCCTTGTTAAATCACGTGGCCGAGCAGTGTGTAATGCCAAGCGAGCAATTACACGTTCTATATCACCAATATCTCTGAGAGCGTCATGCAGCTCACTGCATAATTGCACATCTAAAATAGCACTAATGGCATTTAGACGAGAATTTAACTCGTCTTTATTACGAATAGGGGTATGAATACGGCGCTTCAGTAATCGTGAGCCCATCGCTGTGGCTGTTTTATCAAGCACTTGGGCGAGAGTATTTTCAAAGCCACCTGATAGATTAACGGTAAGCTCAAGGTTTTTGCGGGTGGGCGCATCTAAAATAACCGCGTGTTCGTTATGCTCAAGGGTAATTGCACGAATGTGCGGTAATGCAATACGTTGGGTATCTTTTACGTATTGCATTAAACAGCCTGCCGCTACCAAGGCGCTATGCGCTTTGTCGACGCCAAAACCGACTAAATCTTTGGTGCCAAACTGCTCGCACAGTAAGTGTTGCGAGGTATCAAGATCAAACTCCCAATCAGGGCGACGACGGGCTCCCTTAATTTGTTCAATTAAATGAGTGTTTTCAAAGTGTTCACTATATAGTAATTCAGCAGGCGCTAAGCGTTGTAGGGTTGAGCTAAATGCTTCATCGGTACTAACTTCAACAACATTGAAGCGCCCAGAGTTGATATCAAGATACGCAACACCGTATTGACCTTTTTTATTTTGCCAAACACTGGTTAGTAAGTTGTCTTGGCGCTCTTGTAGTAAGGCTTCGTCAGAAATAGTACCTGGGGTTACAATACGCACTACTTTGCGTTCAACAGGGCCTTTGCTGGTGGCAGGGTCACCCACTTGTTCACAAATAGCCACCGACTCGCCCATTTGTACTAAGCGGGCTAAGTAGTTTTCTACCGCATGATAAGGCACGCCCGCCATAGGAATAGGATCGCCCCCTGCTTTGCCACGGTGTGTTTGTGAAATATCAAGCAACTGCGCGGCGCGTTTTGCGTCATCAAAAAAGAGTTCGTAAAAATCCCCCATCCGATAAAACAATAAAATATCGCGATGCTCTGATTTTATTTTTAGATACTGCTGCATCATAGGGGTTTGTTGTTTTATAGTGTGCGGTGCATAAAGATCAAACGACATGTATTTACCCAAAGGCTGAATATGGAATTACATCAAGAGATTAAGACACTTGCTGCGCAATTAGGCGCTATTTTAACGGATAAACGCTTATGGATCACTACCGCTGAATCATGTACTGGTGGTGGAGTGAGTTATTCGCTTACCGATACCCCAGGAAGCTCTGCATATATTGATCGTGCATTTGTTACTTATAGCAATAACGCAAAGCATGAATTACTCAATGTGAAGCATGATACCCTCGAGCAATTTGGCGCAGTGAGCGAACAAACAGTTATTGAGATGGCAGCAGGTGCCTGCAAGGCAGCCAGTGCTGACATTGCCATTGCTATTTCAGGGATTGCAGGGCCCGGTGGCGCTACTGAGGACAAACCGGTAGGGCTTGTGTGGTTTGGGCTACAAATTAACGGTAAACACTGGACGTTTGAACAAGTATTTAATGGTGATAGGGCGCAAGTTAGGCTGCAAGCCATTGTATTTTCTTTAAAAACTATAATAGAGAAGATAAAATAATAAAATTAGCTTGATACTGTGATTTCATACAGTATACTTGTGTGCATTAGCTGGATTTGGAGAAGAAAATGAACGATAACAAACAAAAAGCGTTGGACGCAGCTTTATCACAAATTGAACGTCAATTTGGTAAAGGTTCAATCATGAAATTGGGTGACAATAAGGCGTTAAACATTGACGCTGTATCAACAGGCTCGCTAGGTATTGATATTGCTTTAGGCATAGGCGGCTTGCCAATGGGGCGTATTGTTGAAGTATATGGCCCAGAGTCATCAGGTAAAACAACGCTAACATTACAAGTTATCGCACAAGCTCAAAAAGAAGGTAAAACGTGTGCCTTTGTTGATGCTGAGCATGCTCTTGATCCAGTTTACGCACAAAAGTTAGGCGTTAATATTGATGAGTTACTGGTATCTCAACCAGATACGGGTGAACAAGCACTGGAAATTTGTGACATGTTAGTGCGCTCGAGCGCGGTTGATGTAGTGATTGTCGATTCTGTTGCTGCATTAACACCTAAAGCTGAGATTGAAGGCGACATGGGTGATTCACACATGGGCCTACAAGCACGTTTAATGTCACAAGCACTACGTAAGCTTACAGGTAACATTAAGCGCTCAAACACGCTATGTATTTTCATTAACCAAATCCGTATGAAAATTGGTGTAATGTTTGGTAACCCTGAAACAACAACTGGTGGTAATGCCCTGAAATTTTACGCCTCTGTACGTATTGATATTCGTCGTATTGGTTCAGTAAAAGAAGGTGATGAAGTTGTTGGTAACGAAACGCGTGTTAAAGTTGTGAAGAACAAAGTAGCACCGCCGTTCAAACAAGCTGAATTTATCATTATGTATGGTGAAGGTATTTCTAAGCAGGGCGAGCTAATTGATTTAGGTGTTAAGCATAAAATTGTTGAAAAAGCAGGTGCTTGGTACAGTTACAATGGCAACAAAGTTGGCCAAGGTAAGTCTAATTCAATTAAGTTCCTTAAAGAAAATCCTGAAATTGCAGATGAAATTGAAGGTAAGCTACGTGAAATGCTATTGCTAAAAGCAACGGTTGAGCCAGAAGATGGCGAAGACGTATTAGGTGATGAAGGCGACCTTTAAGCCATTTAGTTTTAAAGCTTGATTTGACCCGAGCTTAAAAAAAGCGCTAACCATTAGTGAAGTGACCCCCAATAGTTGGACATTCCAATTACTGGGGGTCTTTTTATGTCCAAACATCACCGAGCTTTCAAGCTCAAAATAGCTGAACTCGCTTTGTCTGAAAGCTCTTCGGCGGTAAGTAACAGATTTAATGTTACAGACAGGCAGGTCCGATATTGGACCGCTATTTATCGAATTCATGGCGCTGAAAGCTTCAGGTCTGTTCACAAACCTTATTCTCTAGCATTTAAGGCTGAAGTGTTAAAAACGATGACAGCAAACAGTTGGTCACTCGGTTATACCAGTGCTTTCTTCGATTTATCGTCCCCAGGCATTCTTTTTCAATGGCAAAAGCTTTATGCTCGTGATGGTATATCACGTCTTAAACCACAGAGAAAAGGTAAGCCATTCATGACAAATAATTCTTCTTCATCAAAACTAGTAGAGCAAATGACTGAGGAGGAGTTACGAGAAGAACTAGCATACTTACGAGCTGAGAATGATGTGCTAAAAAAGTTAGAAGCCTTGGCTCAAGCCAGAAAGAAAAAAGCAAAGACAAAACGATAGTCGTCGAAGAGTTCAAGGCAAAGCATAGCTTACGACACCTTTTAAAGGCTACAGGGCTGCCAAAGAGTGTTTACTATTATCATCGCACTACTTGTAAGCAACCCTGTGCAAGCAATGATTTACTGGTAAAAATACGTGATATTTATCACGCGCATAAAGGGCGATATGGCTATCGCAGAATTACGAGTGCCCTGAGAGCAATGGGAGTACTTGTTAATCATAAGCGCGTTCAACGGTTGATGAATGAGTTAGGACTCAAGTCAAAAGTAAGGCCTAAGCGCTATAAATCCTATAAAGGTGAAGTGGGTAAAATCGCAGAAAATACGCTTAACCGCGAGTTTACTGCGCAGAAGCCAAATCAAAAATGGGTGACGGATGTGACGGAGTTTAAAGTGGATAATGAGAAGGTATATCTATCACCTATGATTGACCTATTCAACCAAGAGGTAATCAGTTACGAAGTCAGAAAATCCGTTGCACTCCCTTTGGTAACTGACATGCTTAAAACAGCAACTGCTAGGTTGAAGCCAAATGAAAAGCCAGTTGTACACTCAGATCAAGGGTGGCAATATCAAAACAAACAATATCAAAATCACCTTAAGGAAAAAGGATTGCAACAAAGTATGTCTAGAAAAGGAAATTGTTTAGATAATGCGGTTGCTGAGAACTTCTTCGGCATATTGAAGAGTGAGATGTACCACAACGAAACGTTTAAAGACGTGAATGATCTTATTGAAAACATTAAAGAATATATCCACTATTACAACAATGAGCGTATTAAACTGAAACTAAAAGGCCTGAGTCCGATACAGTATCGAAATCAGGCCTTGGCAGCCGCTTAGAAATGAGTCCAACTTTATGGGGTCACTTCATAGGTTAGCGCTTTTTTATTGTTTGCTATAAAGTGACTTAAAGCCTAATTGTTAGCTTTATAGCTGCCAGTTAACTGACAATGAGTAGTTACGTGGTGCCCCGTAATAACCTTGTGCCCAATAGAGGCTGTTTATGTACTTTTCATCAGTGCTGTTATTAACATTAAAGGTAACACCGACGTTTTGAGTAATTTCGTAGGTGGCCATTAAATCTAATATGCCATAAGCCCCTTGTTTTGTAGTAACCAATGCGTTACCTGCAGGGTCTTTTACTTGCACGCGGCTAGTCGCATCTTGCCAGCGGTAATTAGCACCTAAGGTTAAACCATTAATAAATGGTACTTGATAAGTAGCTGCCATTTTTAATTGGTTTTCGGGGGTGTAATCTTTTACAAGCTCATCACCATCAATGCTTAAATTACTAAAGCTGATGCTAGCACTTAAATCATCTGTTAATCGACCGCTTAGCTCAATTTCGAAACCATCACTGTTGATACCATCTGCAGCATAATAACGCGTATCGCTAGGAAGAGAGTCTGGAAGCGCAATAGCAAGTCCATCTTGCTTAGCATCAAAGTAGGCCAGTGTTACAAATACTTGCTCATCTAAAAGTTGAGCTTTTAGGCCAACCTCAGCACTTTTACCAATAACCGGAGCCAGTTGTTCAGCGTTAATGTCTAACTCTTTTTGTGGCACAAACGTTTCGGTGTAGCTTGCGTAAGCTGATAACGACTCGGTAAAGTCGTACACAGTACCAATGTAAGGAATAACCTCTGAGTCATCGCGGGTTTGCACTACACTATAAGCAGTACCTTTAGTTTCCCAATCGGTATAGCGTACGCCTGCCAAAATGCTTAATGGCTCAGCTAGTTTAATGCGAGTTGAAACATAGGCCGATCTTTGTGTATTTTGTACATCACTGCCGTTAGGTGCATCCGCAAGCGTTGCCTCTGGTGCAATCCCATCCCAAGTCGCTAAATCAGGCATCGCAGGGAAACCATTTCCTGTGCTGTAGTCATAAAGCGATTGGTCATTAAAGTCCATGTTTGCTTGGCTAATGCCAAATGATAAGTCGTGCTCTAATGAAAACAACTCAAACTTACCGCTGGCATATAAATCAAATAAATCTTGCGTGTCTTTGTAATCATAACGACTCGCATAGCCGGTTAAACCTAAACCAGTTTCTTTATCTGGGGTACCATATACATAAAACAACTCAGAATTTTGTTCATTTTTTATATGGGCATAACGGGCTTTAGCAACCCAAGTCGCTGATAAGTTTTGCTCAAGTGTTACATAGATACGTTCAGCGCTATTATCCCAATATGACCAATCTGCAGCTGTACTAGTCGATTCATCATAATCAGTTGGTGAACCATCAGTGTAGTAAAGTGGTAATGCGCCCCACAATGGGCTGTCAGCATCTTTTTGTTGGTTTACGTAGTTAATGCTCAGTAGCGTATCGTCAGCTAGCTTTCCTTCATAGGCAAGATAAGCAATAGTTTTATCGGTTTCGTAACGATCTAAATATGACTCTTTATCTTGCTTGGAAAATACAGCGCGAACAGCGTGTTCATCGTTAATCGGTGCAGAAACATCTATATCTACGCGCTTGTTATTCCACGAACCATAAGAAGCAGATGCATGAGCTTGTGTTGTGTAGGTTGGTTTTTTTAGCACCATGTTAACAGTAGCCGATGGGTTACCTGCACCGGTCATCATGCCATTAGCACCACGTACAATTTCAACACGGTCGTAAATTGCAGTATCAAGTGTCCCTTGAATTGAACCAGAGGTTTGCGGAGTGCCTAAACCATCAATTAAAAAGTTAGTTATCTCAAAACCACGGGCTTTAAAGTATGTACGATCGGTTTCTATTTGCTCTACTGTTACGCCTGGTGTGCTTTCTAGTACCGCATTAATATCATCAAGTGAAAAGTCATCCATCAACGCGCGTGAAACAACGGAAATTGATTGCGGGGTTTCTTTAATTGTTAAACCTAGCTTAGTTGCAGACTGCGCTTCTTCGGTAATATAGTTTTTATGATGTTGCCCATAAACGGCAATTTTTTCTAAAGGCAGGTTGTCTTGCGTGTCGTTTGCAACAGCATGACCAGATAAAACTAGTGAAGTAAGTAGACTCAGTTTAAATGCAGAGTTTTTTTGTTTGTGCAGCATCTTGTTTCCCATAAGATTAAATTTGGCTGGTAATTTAATCTAAATGAGAGTGATTTGCAATTGCGTTATTGTAATATTTTACACGTCATCAATGTTATTTTAAAAAAGTGTACAGGTGTATTTACTAAGGAAACAAAAAAGCGGCCGAAGCCGCTCAGGAAGTATTTTAAATTAAAACGCATATTTAACAGAGAACTGTAAGCGATCCATGTCGCCATCTACGCCACTTTCAAGCTCACGTTCTGCATGTTTAAATTCCGCACCAAAGGTTAGACGTTTAACCGGTGAGTATAAAATATTTGCACTGTAGCTTTGGCTTGATTCTGTAGGATCGCCATACACTGCCAGTAGATTTTCATCGTTATCAGCAGATAAGAACGAATATAGGAAAGTAGAGCGCCACTGGCTATTCCACTTATGTTGATATGCAATAAAACCAGATGTTGAATCAATCGCATCTAGGTCATCACCATTAAGAACCGCCCCACGTGCTACGTTTAGACCCACATAACGACCTAGTCCTTTACCTTGGGTAAGCATAAATTTTAGATTGTCTTCACCAAGTTTCACCATACCCGATGCACTAACACCAAATGAGGTTTCATCGGCATCAACACCACCTACTTTGTAGGTCAGTTGACGAGCAAGGGCTGCTACTACAAAGTTACCCCAATCCGCTTTGTGAGTATAGCGTGCGGTAAAGTCAGGTAATGAGGCATCATCAGTCACTGCCATACCACCACCTGCTGTAGTAATTGTGCTTTCTGGATTTTCTAAAGAGAAAGACCATGCACCTGTAGTGTATTTAATTTGAGATTGGCGAACGAACACTGTGCCTTCTGCTGGGCCAACAAAATCAAGCGCTTCTGGTAATGCACCAACGTTTTGAAAGTTTGACCATGTTTGACCAAATAACCAACCATCGTATGAAATAAATGCATGGCGAATACGCGGAGAATATGAATTAGACACACGCTCGTTGCCCCCTGGGGCAGACGCTAAAAAGTCTAGCTCTATTTTAGTTTTAACCGTTTTACCGTTATCTAGTAAGGTAGCAGTTCCAAAATTGAAACGTGACTCACGAGCGTGCATATCAAATACTGCGTCTGAACTATCATCGCTACCAACTGTTAATGTACTTGGTACATAAAAGTCACGGCCAACACTGCTGCCAGCAGGAGCGCCTGCTGAATAGTCACTCCACATTGCGTCGAGTTTAATGTATCCACCGTAGGTGAATTCTGTATCACCTATTTTTGCAGCTGTTGCAGCATAAGCTGTACTAGAAAGTGCACATAGTACAGCAGTCGCTGCCAGTGTTTTAATTGGAGTTAATTTCATTGTTGTGTCCTTTTATAGGCTACTTGTTGTATGTTTTATTATGATATGCATTAATGTGTGTTACTTATATAGTACTAACAGATTGAATTTATTGACTTTAATTTAATTTGTTAGTAAATACGAGTTATTAATAAACAATCAAAGTTTATATATATTTAAGCTACTGTTGTATATGTGCACAATTTACTCAATCAGCTATTAGTCTATTAGACTAAGGTTTAATAATTATTGAGGGCCCACATACTTTTATTTAATAGTATGTTTTTTATGTAAATAGGGTATAGCCATGAGGATTATAGATAAGATATTGGGGTCTGTTGACCTTTGCGGATTAAAATTTGTTCAAACTAGGGACGATTTAATCACGGCGCGAGGTTTGTAACCTAGTGGGCTCGATAACTGCTCCTGCGTTATTCTACTGGCTTACATCCATGTAAGAATAAGTAAAAACCGAGCAAAGCTTCCGCGTCCTGCTTACGCCCCTTACCTACATCCATGTAGGCAACAAAGAGTAAATCGCCCCTAGGCAGAACCCATCGGGCAGAGCCTGTTTGGCATTGATGCTGCGTTATCGCCTATTTATGGGGAATAACCACACCACATAGGCTCTGCCTTGCCTAAATACCAAACAGACTGCTGCAAATTTAACCTTGAAAGGTCAACAGACCCTAGTTATTTGAACCCAGATACAACTAATGTCTAATATTTAATAGTGCACTGCTGAGTAATCCTTGATGAAAAGCTTAAGGCAAGTAATATAAATTGGAGACTAATATGTCACAAAGTATCTATCCAGTTCCTGCACATATAAAAAGCGCAGCGCTCGTCGATAATGAAAAATATAATACGATGTATAAACAGTCTATTGAAGACCCTGAAGGGTTTTGGGCTGAGCACGGTAAGCGTCTTGACTGGTTTACTCCATATTCAAAAGTAAAAAACACTTCATTTGATAAAGGCCATATCAATATTAAATGGTATGAAGATGGCTACCTTAATGCCTCTTATAACTGTATTGATCGTCATTTAAAAACAAAAGCAGATAAAGTAGCGTTAATTTGGGAAGGTGATGATCCTTCTCAAAGCGAAAATATTACCTATCAACAGTTACATGATGAAGTGGCAAAATTTGCTAATGGTTTAAAAAAATTAGGTGTTAAAAAAGGTGACCGTGTAGCCATTTACATGCCAATGAGCCCACAAGCTATATATGCAATGCAAGCTTGTGCCCGCATAGGTGCTATTCATTCAGTTATATTTGGTGGCTTTTCACCGTCTGCTATTGCGGATCGTATTAATGATTCGGGTGCTAAAGTGGTGATCACGTCAGATGAAGGCCGACGTGCAGGTAACTGTGTGCCGCTAAAAGCTAATGTAGATGAAGCCGTATTACAAGATTCAGTTACCACTGTTGAGCATGTAGTGGTACATAAATTAACTTCAGGCGATGTTGATTGGCACGACCATGATATTTGGTGGCATGACTTAGTTGCAGATCAAACGCCAGAGTGCGAACCTGAACACATGAATGCTGAAGACCCACTGTTTATTTTATATACCTCAGGTTCTACAGGTCAGCCTAAAGGTGTGGTACACACCACTGGTGGCTATTTAGTATATTCATCTATGACCCACGAATACATTTTTGATTTAAAAGACGATGATATTTTTTGGTGTAGTGCTGATGTAGGCTGGATCACAGGTCATAGTTATATTGCTTACGGGCCGCTCGTTAATGGGTGTACGCAAGTGGTATTTGAAGGCGTACCGACCTACCCAACAGCTGGTCGTATGGGTGAAGTAGTTGATAAACATAACGTGACAATTTTATACACAGCACCTACTGCCATTCGAGCATTGATGGCTAAAGGCGAAGAGCCGATTGCCAGTTCACATCGTGACAGCTTACGTATTTTAGGTTCTGTGGGTGAGCCAATCAATCCAGAAGCGTGGACTTGGTACTATGAAAAAATTGGTAAGTCGAATTGTCCTATTGTAGATACGTGGTGGCAAACCGAAACTGGTGGCATCATGATTGCGCCATTACCAGGTGCAACCGATATGAAACCTGGCTCTGCAACTCGTCCATTCTTTGGTATTACACCGGCATTATTTGATGCTGAAGGCAATACATTAGAAGGTGCGGTTGACGGTAACCTTGTCATTTTAGATAGCTGGCCTTCGCAAGCGCGAACCGTGTATGGCGACCACGAGCGCTTTGAACAAACCTACTTTAGCGCTTACCCTGGTGTGTACTTTACCGGTGACGGTTGTCGTCGCGATGAAGACGGTGATTACTGGATCACAGGACGCGTTGATGACGTACTTAATGTGTCTGGGCATCGTTTAGGTACTGCTGAAATTGAAAGTGCTTTAGTTGCTCATGAAGCTGTAGCTGAAGCGGCCGTAGTAGGTTACCCACACGATATTAAAGGCCAAGGTATTTACGTTTACATAACTCCTAACGAGGGTGTAACGGTGAGTGATGAGCTAACTAAAGATATCCGTAATTGGGTTCGTAAAGAGCTAAGCCCAATAGCATCACCAGATATGATTCAGTGGTCGCCAGGTCTACCAAAAACACGTTCTGGTAAAATTATGCGTCGTATTTTACGTAAAATCGCGGCAAATGAGCATCAACAGCTGGGCGATACTTCAACACTTGCGGATCCGTCTGTGGTTGATGAGTTAGTAGAAAATCGATTAAATCGTTAATTTCGCGTTAAAAGCTTGATTAGAAGTTGATTCTAAACGTAGTATATCGGCTGTTGTCTATTGGATAGCGGCCGAATTTTTGGGAGTGAACAATGAGTCAGTTTTTAATAGCGGACGATCATCCGTTATTTCGTGAAGCACTAAAAGGCGCTTTGAGTGCAAAGTTTGCGGGTTTAGAAGTATTTGAATCAGCAGATTTTGACAGCACACTGCAGGTGTTAAGCGAACAAGAAGACCTTGATATATTACTACTAGATTTACACATGCCAGGTAACGGTGACTTATACGGCTTGCTCCGTATACGTGAAGATTACCCAAGCTTACCTATTGCGGTGGTTTCGGGTAGTGAAGATGTAAATATTGTTTCGAAAGTTATGGGTTATGGCGCTATGGGGTTTATTCCTAAATCATCTTCATCTGATGATATTGCCAACGCAATTAACCAAATACTCGAAGGCGATACTTGGCTGCCAACTGAACTAAAAAGTAAAGTGGCTGAAATCGAAGGCGCAGATAGAGAAATTGCGGCACAAGTGGCATCACTTACTCCACAGCAATATCGCGTATTACAATACTTGCACGAAGGTTTACTGAATAAACAAATAGCCTACGAACTCCACATTTCAGAAGCCACAGTCAAAGCACACATTACTGCCATATTTAGAAAACTCGGTGTTTATAACCGTACCCAAGCTGTTTTAATTGCTGCAAAACTACAACTAGAACCGATAGAGCAAGCCCAAGCAGACTAAATTAGAGGCGAGAGCCTCTTTTTTGCAATCCCATCACAACAAACCCCTCAGTTATTACCATGACATAACAAGTCATTCATCTTTATTACATGACCTGCTCAGAAAATAATGCTAGGTTACGGGCATTTTGTAATTAAGAGAGCATGGTATGTCAGACTCAATAGACTCACCACACACATCCCAAGATGAAAATCAGGTCGCAAAGGGCGGCTGGTTTAATCGATTTTTAGCCACGGTAGAATTTTTAGGGAACATGCTTCCCCATCCAATTACCTTATTCGCGATGTTTTGTATTGCCATTATTTTATTTAGTGGCGTTGCCGATTGGTTCGGACTAAGTGCTATCGATCCTCGCCCTGAGGGTTCTGCCGGGCGCGATCCCGATGGTGTAATTGAAGTGGTTAGCCTACTCAGTGCTGAGGGCTTACAGCGTATTGTAACGGGCTTGGTGACCAACTTTACCAGCTTTGCGCCACTGGGTACGGTGCTAGTAGCGCTATTAGGTGTGAGTGTTGCAGAGCATTCAGGACTATTGTCTGCAGCAATGCGTGGCATGGTTATGGGGGCATCTAAACGTTTAGTAACCTTCATGGTGGTTTTCGCTGCTATTTTATCAAACACAGCATCTGAGCTGGGTTATGTAGTATTGATCCCCCTAGCGGCAATGATATTTCATAGCTTAGGTCGTCATCCGCTTGCAGGTCTTGCTGCCGCGTTTGCTGGTGTATCGGGCGGCTATAGCGCTAACTTATTACTGGGTACTATCGATCCGTTATTAGCAGGTATTACGACGCCTGCAGCACAAATGATTGACCCAACTTACCAAGTAGGCGCTGAAGCAAACTGGTATTTTATGATGATTTCAGTGTTGCTAATTGCTGTTTTAGGCACACTCGTTACTGAGAAAATTGTTGAGCCACGTTTAGGTAAATATAACCCAGATGAAGCCAGCGAAGATTTAGCTCAAAATAATATTGCCGGTTTAACTGACAAAGAAAAATCAGGTTTAAAATGGGCTGGAGTTTCATTACTTGTTGTTTCGTTGTTACTCGCTTGGACGATTGTTCCAGCAGACGGTATTTTACGTAACCCTGAAACAGGTCTAGTTGCTCACTCTCCGTTTTTAAAAGGGATTGTTGTTTTTATTTTTGTCACCTTTGGTATTCCGGGTTTTGTGTATGGTCGCGTGGTTGGCACCATGAAAAATGATAAAGACGTGATCAATGCCATGAGCAAAAGTATGAGCTCTATGGGCATGTACATTGTATTGGTGTTTTTTGCTGCACAGTTTGTGGCATTTTTTAAATGGACTAACTTAGGCACAATTTTAGCGATTAATGGTGCCGCATTACTACAGGCACTTAGCTTAACTGGGCCGGAAGTATTTGTACTGTTTATTTTAATGTGTGCTTTAGTTAACTTAACTTTAGGCTCATCGTCAGCGCAGTGGGCAGTAACAGCACCTATTTTTGTTCCTATGCTAATGCTTATAGGTTATGCACCCGAGACAATTCAAGCGGCTTATCGTATTGGTGATTCAGTAACTAACTTAATTACCCCGATGATGAGTTACTTTGGTTTAATTCTCGCGGTTGCCACTAAATACAAAAAAGACATGGGAATAGGTACTTTGGTAGCCACTATGTTGCCATACAGCTTAATCTTCTTTGTTGGCTGGGTGGTACTGTTTTACTTATGGGTATTTGTTTTAGGTATGCCAGTAGGCCCTGGGGCACCAACGTATTACACACCCTAATTAAGTAAGGTTTAATATTTACTTATAAAAAATGCCAGCTTAGTCGCTGGCATTTTTAATTTTAATATAAAACTAATTATGAAAACACCACGGTTTTATTGCCATTAATAAACAGCTTATGTTCTGATGCCAGTTGCAGTGCTTTACAAAACACCGTTTTCTCAACATCTTTACCCATTTTAGCCATCATCTCAGCTGTATTCGCATGGGTCACACTCGAGACGTCTTGTAAAATAATAGGGCCTTCGTCTAGCTCATTATTAACAAAGTGAGCTGTGGCACCAATAATTTTTACACCACGTTCAAACGCCTGATGATACGGCTTTGCACCAATAAAAGCAGGTAAGAAAGAGTGATGAATATTAATGATTTTACCCTCAAAACGACCCACAAATTCAGGGCTCAAAATACGCATGTATTTAGCTAGCCCAATAATGTCAGGGTTATAGCTGGCAATTAAGTCACCGACTTTTTCGTCGTGCTGACTGCGCGTAAGTCCTTCATGAGAAACCACATGAAAAGGAACATCAAACCCTTTCACTAGAGGCTCTAAAGTAGGGTAGTTGGCGATAACGGCGAGTATCTCAATGTTTAATGCTTGCTCAAATTGCTTTAATAACATGCCGCCCAAACAATGAGCTTCTTTTGTGGCTAATAGTACCACTTTGGTTTTTTCTTCACCGTGCAGTGCCACTTTTGCGCCAGCTGGTAATACGCCGCGCAGTTGTGACAAAAACTCAGCATGTGGTTCGCCAGTAAGCTCTGTGCGCATAAAAAAGCGCTGTGCATCTTTATCAACAAATTCATTATTACGAATAATATTTAAATTATGCTGATTACACAGTCCGGTAATTTTGGCGATTAAGCCTATATCGTCTGCGCATTGGGTGGTTAGTATATAACTCATTTTCCTCATTCTTACCCAGTGGTTAGTTGTTTCATTATTTGCGTTTTAACTCAGAAAGCAAGACCTTTGTTTGATACCCAATGTTTAATTTATATTAAAGCTAAAATAGCGTTATTCAGGTTAATTTAGCTTTAAGTAAATTTAATAAAATGTGTACTAGTAGGGTTTGTAATAATGAGATAAATCAGTTATTTATTACTAGCTGTATACCATTGTCTAATTATAAAGTGCCTTTAAATGTGTTTTACTAACATACGAGTATATTAAATTGCGAAACAACGCCATCTGTGCTTAATTTGTATACAATCGTGGTGTTGTTGTCAGTAATATAAACAATGGAAACGTAGTTGTTAAGCTACCGAAAAATAAAAGCTTAATAGCTAATAATGTTAATTGGAGAAATAATGGGTAATTTAAGCTTAAAAAACAAATTGCTACTGTTGGCTGTTTTACCATTGATTGTATTACTAATCAGTTTTATGGCAGGTTCTTATTATTTAGAGATGCAAAATCAACAGCAAAACTTTAATGAGTTTAAAACTAAATTAATTGCTGATAAACAAACTTTGCTAAGAACAGAAATAGAAATCGGCTCTAAAGTAGTGCAATACCAATTAGCACAAGGAAATGAGCAAGACGCTAAAGATGCGTTGCGAGATTTAACCTTTGGTGAAGATGGTTACTACTTTATTTATGATACCAATGGTATTAGTGTTTTTCATGCCTTATTGGGTGATGCAATAGAAGGTCAAAATAAAATAGGCATGACCGACCCAAACGGTAAAAAAATAGTGGTTGGCTTACTTGAGCAAGCGCAAAAAGGCGGTGGCTCGTTCACCTATCATTTTCAAAAGCCCAACACCACCGGCTTAGTCGAAAAAATTGGTTATGCAGCCATGATCCCAGGTACTAATTGGATGATAGGTACTGGCACATATATGGATGATATTGAAGCCGAACTGGTAAAGTATCAAGCAACCATGGAGCGCCATTTAAGCGAAAAAATGACCACTTTGGTTTTAATATCACTTCTGCTTCTTGGTTTAGCAGCAGCCGGTGCGTTGTACGCTTCTAACAATATGCTAAAACCAATTAAACGTATGGTGCAAAGCTTAGATGATATTGCCAAAGGGGAGGGAGATTTAACCCGACGCCTAGAAATAGATACCCATGATGAAATTGGTCAGTTAGGTGAATCTTTCAATGTATTTGTGAGCAAGCTACACAGCATTATTGCCGGTGTGGTTGATGTAACAAGTGACGTTAAAACAGCCTCTTCAGATATTAATACACAAACATTACTCATAGAAGACAAACTATTAAAGCATAACCATGAAACCGATTTAGTGGCAACGGCGATTACTGAAATGTCGGCAACATCCCATGAAGTTGCGCAAAATACCACACAAGTTGCAGTGTCAACGCAGGCAGCAACAAAAGAAGTGGCCAACGCGCAAGATTGTGTGGATGTTTCACTGAGCGAAGTATCAAGTTTAATGGGCGAAATTAATCAAGCCGCAGAGCAGGTTAATTCGTT
The DNA here is from genome assembly GCF_056173165.1 of Pseudoalteromonas sp. QJM3NY_12. The sequence goes on along the minus strand of NZ_CM149661.1, from coordinate 2,575,795 downwards.
AAGTGAGCAATCTAAAAAAATTAACAGCGTATTGAGTGTAATTGGTGGTATTGCTGAACAAACAAACTTATTAGCATTAAATGCGGCAATTGAAGCGGCACGCGCAGGTGAGCAAGGTCGTGGGTTTGCGGTGGTAGCGGATGAAGTTAGAAGCTTAGCAAGCAGAACCCAAGACAGCACATTAGAAATTAACGAAATGCTAAGCGAGTTACATAATTTAGTGACGGCAGCAGTTGATGCTATGCATGCGAGTCAACAAAGCTGTAATCGTTCAGTTGAGTCTTCGCGCGCTATATCAGAAAGCTTAGGTGCGGTAACCACGTCTGTGACCACCATTAATGATATGAGTACGCAAATTGCTACAGCAGCAACAGAGCAAAGCAGTGTAACAGAAGAAATTAACCGCAATGTGTATGCGATTCAAGAAATAGTTAATGAGTTAACACAGTCGAGTAAAACGACTTCGTCAGTAAGTAAGCACCTAGCTGGGCGAGGTGAAAACTTGGGTGACTTAGTAGGACAATTTAAAATATAGCGCGATTTAAAATACTAACTACACTAAGCCGTAACATTATTTGTTACGGCTTTTTTATTGGTTAGCGTTGAGTGGGTGATAGCAGCTATAAATATCTAACGACACAGAGATTTTTTAATATTTTTGGTCGTGTCTAATGTACACTATTAGCTATTCTTATTAATAAGTGCTTACTTATTACAGTAAATTTATAGTGAAAGACTATTTTAGGGTTTTAAAATGATAGAGTATCCGGTTGATCAGTTACCACAACTCATAAACGACTTATTGCAGTGTGATACCACAGAGCGTAAAAATAAATTACTGATAGATGCTCAACAAACCTTATCAACCGAACACTTATCTTTATTATTTGAAGCTATTCCTAAAGAGCAGCGCCTCGAAATTTGGCATTTATTAGATGAAGACACACAACACGAAATTTTTGTTAACTTAAGTGAAGATAGCTGTTTATGGTTACTGCAAACCCTAGATGACAGTGACGGTTTTAAATTATTAGACGAAGTTAACGTTGAAGAGCTGCTTGAATTAGAGGAAGTGATCCCGCAGCGCTTTACTGATTATGCAAAAAAACAGCTTGATGAAGCGCAAACTAAACAATACGAACTGGCGCAACAATATACGCCTGAGCAACTAGGTCACTGGATTGGTTTTGACTTTTTAAAGGTGTCAGACAAGCTCACTGCGGGTGGCGCTAAAAAGCTGCTACATAAAGGGTTACCGCAGTACAGCGAAGTGATTTATTTAGTGAGCCGCAAAGGCAGCTTAATTGGTGAAGTAGCAGTTAACGACCTAATAAAAGCGCATGATAATCAAAGCTTAGTCACCTTAACTAATCATGACTTTACCTCATTGCACGCAGACCACGATTTATATGAAGCCGCCGAGGTGGTTATTCACAGCGAGCAAATGGCCATGCCCGTGGTTAATGCCGAAAACAAACTAATAGGGCGTTTAACCATTGCATCAGCTTACGAGTTACGTCAAGAAATTGCTGACGAAGCCACAGCAAAAGCGGGTGGTTTACGTGAAGACGAAGACCTATTTGCTAGTGTTCGCAAAAGTGCTAAAAACCGTGGTATTTGGTTAGGTATCAACTTAGCAACCGCATTTTTAGCCTCATGGTTTATAGGCTTATTTGGCGCCACTATAGAACAAGTGGTGGCACTTGCGGTATTAATGCCTGTAGTGGCGTCAATGGGCGGAATAGCGGGTAGTCAAACCTTAACAGTTATAGTGCGCGGTCTTGCGCTTGGTCAGGTTACCGACTCCAACCGTAACGCTCTACTTAAAAAAGAGCTGCGTGTAGGGGCGGTAAATGGCTTGGTATGGGCTTTAGTGATTGGTTTGCTAACGTATCTATGGTTCAACGATATTATGCTTAGTATAACCATTACCGTAGCAATACTGCTTAATTTAGTGGCCGCGTCGTTGGCGGGCGTAGTGATCCCGTCTATTTTAGATAAAATGAAAATTGACCCTGCATTATCAGGCTCAGTTATTTTAACCACAGTGACTGATATTGTCGGCTTTGTGACCTTTTTAGGGTTAGGCAGTTTATTGTTACTTTAACGTTATTTAACTAAACGCCACCTCCATGAAGTGGCGTTTAATATAGATATAGCGTCATGAAAAGGCCTTTAATTTAAACTTTAAACAATCGTACTTATTTTATTTCTACCTTCTGTTTTTGCTCGGTATAAAGCCGTGTCTGCGGCATATAACAGCGCCTCGTAGGTGCGGTACTGGTTATTATTTTCACTGGCAATTCCTTGGCTTACCGTAATTTTAACCTCTGGCGGCAAACCTATGTCGGTAAAGCTCATTTGTGCAATTTGTTGTTGTATATGGTTGGCCACAACCGTGGCGGTTTTTATATCGCAACGGGGTAAAATAATTGCAAACTCTTCACCGCCATACCTAGCAGCTAAACACTCTCTAGATGGAATGCACTGCAATAGCATTTTTGCTATTTTCTGTAAGCATTTATCGCCTTTAATATGCCCATAGGTATCGTTGAATTTTTTAAAGTGGTCAACATCAATTAATATACTGGTTAAAGGTTGTTGGCTTTGAATACTCTCTTGCCAGTACTTTTTTAACGACTCATCTAAAGCTAAGCGGTTAGCAAGCCCAGTTAAATGATCGGTTGAGGCCTGTATTTTTAAACGGTTATACATGGCTTTATGAGTACTAAGATCGTGAAGTATACACACGTACAACTTTTGCGCCGATGCGAGACTTTTTGGCATGCTTGATATTGATAAGTCAGCTTCAATCACATCGCCATTGGCTTTGTTTATAGCAACTTCATTTGGGCCAATGCTAAGGGGAGTGTCCTTAATACCAATCCAATTTAATAAGGTCTGTTTATATTTATCAAGGTCTGCACCGTGTAAAAACGACAGTAAATTTTCGCCTATCAGAGATTGCTGAGAGTAACCTAATAGCTGTGCTGCCTTTGGGTTGGCAAACTCAAAACCACCCTGTTCATTCAGTACAAAAATACCTTCGGCGGTGCCATTAAATAATTCAACTAATGCACCAAATTGAGTATGCGAAAAAGGGGATAATAAAGCGCTATCGAAGGGCAGTGCTTTATCGTTATTAGTTGCGGCAGTCTCTTTATTGTTAATTTGTTTCGACACGTTTTAGCCTTAGCATGGTACAGACGTTTTTGATGTCTACAAATTTACTTAAAAAAGTGCAATTAAACCTTTCGGTAACCTTCTTATTTTAACTGTTTGATATTTAATGACAAAAATTATGCTTGCACAGGTTTTAAGTAACCTGTGCAAGGTGAAAATCAATGGTTAAACGTTGTTAATTAAAGTTCTTTTTCATTTTCAACTTGAGGATCGGCGCTTAAGCCTAGCTCACGCAAGTCAAAGCTTGCTTGTTTTATTGTCGGTTCTTGCGTTAATTGCTGCACTAGCTGCTGAATATTATCAGCGGCAGTGGTTACAACAACAATATCGCCTACGCGGTGTTTTAGCTGTAAGTTATAACGGCTTGCCAGTTGGGTAAAGTTGGCTTGCGTTGTTAATTGCAGTAACACTTCGCCGGTCAGCTGTAGGCCATTACCGCTTTGGCTATCAGTTATGCTATCCCCAAGCTGTAAGCTATTTGCGTTATTGGTTTGGCTCGTTAAGCTGGCTATAATTGCAGCGCCTGGCTTTACAGCTGTGTTTTTAGTTTGTGCTTGCGCTAATGAAAGAGTACTTACAATAAAAGTGAGTACTAACATAACAATCGTTGTTTTCATAAAAATTCCTTTATTAGTGGCCGTAAAAACGCAAAGACCAAGATAGCAGCGTGCCATCTACATTATTATTCGTGTCGTTCATGCTGAGTAAGCCTGCCTGCTCATTGTAAAGTAGGGTTTGGCTAGTGCCATTGTCGGTATCAATTAAGCGAATTTGCCATTGCCCTGACGCTGATTCACCATAAAAATGCTGGCTCAACAATAGGGCATTTTGTACGGGGGTACCGGTGGCATTTATTAACCCTGTGCGCGGGCTTAATAGCACACTGCGAGTTCCAGATGGTGAAATAAGCTCAATGGCTAGGTCACGCATACGAGTATGATCAATCGATAGCTTTAACTGTACAGCTTCAATGGTTAGATTATCAGTGATGGCTAGCGTATCTTGCACACCATTTACGTTAGCATCGGGTATTGTTAGCTCTGTGTTAGCGGTATGCCAATCAGATACCTGTAATGTGGGTAATAACGCAGTAGTTTGTTGAGCCATTGCAACAGCAGCGTCAACATCAATTGCGCCTAAGCCATAAAAGGGATGAACGTTGTATCCTGCCGCATTTTGTTGCCAACCAGGAATGGCGTTGTAGCTGACTGCATCACCATTTGCATCTGTAAAATTAATATCAACACCGGCATTGCTGCCATCGAGTTTACGTGCTGTTGTGGCGAGAATATGCTTAATGGTTCTGGCATCAAGTTGCGGGTTAGCCGACATAACAAGCGCTATTGCGCCCGATGTATTGGCAGCTGCCGCAGAAGTGCCATACATGGCAGCGGTGGCATCGCAGTGGCTATCTAACCCGGTGTTTTGCAGGGGGATGTCTATTGTGCTGTTAATAGTATTAAAACCGGCAGCGCAGCCACTCATATCTGTGGTAACAATACCTGCTTGGCTTTGAGCGTTTTCACCACCGGGTGCGGTTAAAAATACATTAGCGCCAACAGAAGAATACGATGCTAATTTACCGTTTGCGTTGTAGGCCGACACCAGCATATTCCAAAAACTAGCGTTATCGGTACTTAAATTAGCGTTATGAAATGGCAAGCCCGCGTTATTAAATGGTTGTTGCTGCTCATACGGAAATACTTGAAATGGCGTATCGCCAAAAAAAGTAGTGTATTGGTAAAACGCGTTACCCGCTGACTTTACAAATAATGCACCTAAGCCGTTGTTACTGTTTAAGCTTACTTGCTGCATTACGCGCTCTTTTAATTGCAGGCTAAGAGTATGCTCTTCTGCATCAACGTTTTTAAATAATGCTGGTTTACTGCTGTAACTTTGATTGTAAACGCGTGAGTTTGCAGAGCCAATTAATGGCATACCATGCGATTGTAGCCAGTTACTCATTGTTTGCGCATCAAGGTAATTAAACCCAATAAGGTGTGCATTAGGTGCAACACCACGACCGCCAATATTATTATTTGCTTGTGCGGCGATAATGCCAGCCACTGCCGTACCATGACCGGTGTTATCGGTTGGTGTTACAGTGCCGGTTAACAAATTAAGTGAGCCTGTAATGACATTATTAACTAAATCAGGGTGAGTTAGTTCTATGCCGCTGTCTATTACGGTAACGGTAACGCCATCCCCTTTAATACCTTGCATATCGGTATTGAGTAAATTTAAATCTTCGCCCGTAACCGTGTTTGTAGTAAGACCATTGTGGCCGGTGTTATTTAAATGCCATTGGTAAGGTGTAAGAGGGTCGCTATTGGTTAAGTGATCCGCAGCGAGGCTGCTAAATGCACCAAGTAGGCAGCAACTTAGCAGGGTTTTTTTAATATACATAAATAATACAATCCTTATTTTTATGTTTTTGATATATAAATCAATTTGTTATTAGATTGTTTCGTATATTAAATTATTAAGCAATTGAAAGTTGAGGTTTTTATTATAGATTAGTCATAAAGGATGGTTATTAATAATGCTGCTTGGTATGTGTTAGCGTTTAAGTGTTTGGCTTATAAAAATTGCACAGGAATAAATCAGCCCTGTGCAATTTAGAAAATAAGAATAATTTTTTAATTAAACTACGTCTTCATTTTTAATTTGAGGATCGGCGCTTACATAGGCTTTGCCATTACACTCAACGTTAAATACTAAACAGGCAGTACCTGGATTTTCATCGGTATCGATAATGGTAATTGTGCGGCCGTTATCACTTACTTTAAAGCTAAAGTCTTGGGCGCAAGGCGTTTCTTTATCGACATCAGTAATAGTAGCGCCAGTAAATAAAAAGCCTTTAGCAAGAGTGGCTTCATCTAAACTATAAATGCCCGCGGTTTCGGTTCTTACAACTCCGCCGCCTGTCACTTTTTTGCCATCTATTGAGTATGTAAAGTTAGCTTCGTTATCACTGCCTAGTACAATGTTAACTGTAAAGTGAATTTGCTCTTGAGTGTTATTCATATTATTTCCTTTTATATTCATGGTTATAGTTGAAAGTTGTTGATGCCCAGCTTAACTAGACGTGCTTTTATCTGGGGTATTTCGTTTGTTCGGCTTAAGCAAGTGTGCGCCTGCATCAGCGGGTAAGTTATATTTACGCTTTGAGTTATTCTTTCCATTTCGGAAATAGTGATTTGTGCTTGTTTACAATAGTTGATTCGATCTTTGGTATTACCCGCTAACTTAGCTTTTATTAAATTTATTTTTGTTAAAATTACTTTGTTCTCTACCTTCCCCTCAAGTTGATGTAAAAAATTCTTTGCTTTTCCCCAAGCATTTATTTTAATAAAGTAATTAATGAGGCTAATTTGTGTATTCACTATTTTTTTATCAGAAAAGTCTTCGTACTCTATGAAATTGATAATACTTTCAATTTCTTCGTTCTCATTTTTACTATCAGATAATAACAACTTATTTGCTAGAAATTGATGATACATACGCTGAAACTTTTTATTTTTTGGATCTTGGAGTCTAGCCATATCTATTGTCTCAAAGGCTAATTGTGCTTTTACATAAGAATACTGTTTATTTGAAAAAAATCGGAGTAAATAGCTGTGTTGGTGATAGGTGTTAGCTAAATCATTCAACAAGCTAGCATCGCGTGGATATTTTATCAGTAGCCCTCTTAATTCCTTAGATACATCTTCTAACATGGCTAATGCAGCATTAAAGTGGCCTAAATTCTCTTCAGTACTGGCGAGCCAACTTAAAGTATCGGCTTTATCGCGCAATAAGTTTTTGTTGTTGGGTTTGAGCTCAAGGGCTTCTTTTTTTAAAGCTAGCGACTCTGTAAAGCGCTGTTTCGCGGCAGTGTAGTTAAATTGCTTTAAATACAAAGACCCTAGCGAATTATATGAATAGGATAATTCCATAATCGAGTTGAAATCATTCGGTGCTAACGCATACATGGTTTCGCTATACATGTGATATTTTTTTAAGAGCGGTTCAGCAGCGGCGTAATCACTTTTATCATAATGAAGCTGGCCGAGCCAAAAGGCATTGGCACCGGCAAGCGTTAGTAACTCTAAGTTGCTTGGCTGGGTTTTTAATAATGCTTCAAGGCGAATGCGGGCGTTTTCAAAGGCAGTGAAGGCCTCAATGGTTTTACCGCGAGAATAGGCCACTTCCCCCATGGCTTCTAGGGTTTGTGCGTACTGAAAGCGACTTTTAAACTCGGCTTGTTGACTGCTAAAGTTAAATAGCGAGCTTGGCTCCTCTACTTGATTGGTAAAATACTCAAGTGCTTTATTACTAATGCCATCAAGTAAGTCCATACGCTTTACGCTGCGTAATTTATCGGCAAAATCACCGACCATAAACCCTAGTAAGCTTTCGGCCTCTTGGCGTTTTTGCTGTGCAAGTTGCTGCGCTTGAAAGCTGGTAACACTCATAAATAGGGCAACACAGGTAAGTAAACAAAGCAGAGCGACGGTGCCGCGTTTTATGGTTGTTTTTGTTTTACTGTGTTTAAGAGAGCTGGTTATAAGCGCGCGTTCGTCATCATCTAGTTTGAATATGTTGTCGTTTAATAAGGTAACGGCCTCTTGCAGCGGTTTACCCGGTGCTAACAGGTAGGCGTTACTTTTGTGCTCATTAAGCCATTGTTGCGTGTGGTGGTGTAAGCGGCTTTTTATAGCAAGGGCATCTTTATGGTCATTAATCCACTGTTTGGCACGTGGCCATTGGCGTAATAATGCCTCGTGAGCAAGGCTAAAGTAAGCTTCTTGGTTTTGTAAATGCGATACAAATAAGCGGCTATCGACCATGGCTTGAACCAGCTCTTTTTGGCTGGTGTTGGTTAACGCTTGCAAGCGGGCTGCGCGGCTAGTAATGGTTTTACCATCTGGGTTTAGTGTTACTAATTGCGATAACACGCTTTTTAGCTGCTGTTGTTGCGCTTGAGAAAGCCCTATAAATACTTCTTCGGCTTTTTTGCCAATGGCACCCTCAATACCGCCGAGTTTTTCATATACACTGTGCAATAACTCATTAGTATCACTGCGCTGTAAATACAGCTCTTGCAGTGTGTATTGCAGCATGGGCAGTGCATCTGGATTATTGGCGGTATCGGCGCAAAGTATTTCATCCAGCGGGGTTTTAGTGTGTGGGTCTTGCGAAAACGTTAAATTAGCGGTTAACGCTGGCAAGCGAATAATTTGTTGTAGTTCATGGCGATTTGGCGGGGTTAAATCGTAATGCGCGCCATTAGCTTTGCCCACCATAAGACTTGGCTGCTCAACCACTAAAGGGTAAAAATCGTTACGACAGGCACTAAATACAATCACCGCTTTAGAGGTCGCTAAACGCTCAATAACAGATAAAAAATGACTTCGGGTGTCGTTACTAAAAAGCGGTGAGGAAAGTAGCACTTCTAAGCGGTCTATAAACAAAAACAATTGCGGCGTTTTTGCTGCTGTTTGGGTATTTGCAATTGTATTTTTTAAGCCGCTAATAACATTGTCTATGTCATGTTCTAGCTGCTGCGCCAGCGTTTGTGCGCTTAACCCTGTAAATACTGGAATGTCGTTAATATCCCAATCGAGCATGGCCGAGGCGAGATCTAAATACAGCCTATTTTGAGCTACATCTGCAAAGTCGAGTTGGGTGTACGACATTACTCTAATGCCGTTATAGCCTCGCTCGTCGAGTAGTTTTGGCAATATACCTGCATTAACTAATGATGATTTACCCGTGCCACTAGGGCCAAGAATTAAACAAAATGCGCGCTGCAATGTTACTTGGTTTGATACGCTCTCTAATAACCTGCTGATGGCATGATTACGACCAAAAAATAAGTGGGTATCGGTTGGGTTATATGCACTCAAACCTAAAAAAGGAGAGCCGCCTTGCCATGTGCTAACTTGGTTGGGGAGGTCATCCGCCAATGGAAACTCAACCGTTGCAATAACCCTATAACCACGTTTACGTATGGTTTCTATGTATTGCGGCGCGCTTGCTTTATCACCCAGAGCTTTTCGAAGTTGAGTGATAGTTTTATGCAGAGGGTTATCGCCGGTTTCTGTGTTTGCCCAGCAGTGAGTTAATAACGCGTCGCTACTCACAATCTCTGCGTGGTTTTGACACAAGTACAGCAACACATCCATGGCTTTTGGTTCTAGCTGTTTTTGTTCTTCAGCGCGTTGAATGGTGTTACTGGCAGGGGTGATTTGCCATTCACCTAAATAAAAGGGCGGTTGATGCATAATTGGCTCATTTTTATAGTTATAAGTGCATTTAGCTTTTTGCTTTAGTTACATTAGTAGTGCTAGTTATTTTTATTAAGTGTAACAATGCGCTGTGGAAACGGAATTTCTATATTGGCATTGTTAATTGCTTTATACACGCTGGCGTTAATAGCGAGCTTAGTTTCAATAATTTTAGTGGTAGGAACCCAGTATCGATAGCTAATAGTAACGCCGCTATCAGCAAAGCGTTCTATGCCAACTTGTGCATTGGGTTGTTTAGCAACCAGTTCGTGATTAGCTAATGCGTTTTCAATTAGGTTAATCGCGGTATCACTACAGGCACTGTAGGCTATGTCTATTTCACCTTTTACTAAGGAGTAGCTAAATGAGTTATGTAGGATTTCGCCAACGATATGCTTATTGGGAATGGTTATTTCTACTTTTTCTTCATTAATTAATACAGTGTGACCCAGCTCAATGAGTTTTACTTGGCCGCTAACGCCTTTTATTTCTATGGTATCGCCCACCACAAATGGCCGCGTGGCAATAATTGCAAGCCCGGCGCCATAATTAGAAAGCATGCCTTGTAATGCTAAGCCAGCACCTAAAGAAGCGGCACCTATTGCAGCAACAAACGGGGTAACACTAATGCCAATTTTACCAAGCGCAATTATGATCACCATAATGATCAGTAATACTTTAACGACATTACTAACAAAGTTAGTTAAGGTGATATCGACGTTATGTCGCGTCATCAAATTGGCAACACCTGCAGCGAGCTTTTTCGCTACCCATAGGCCAACCAATAGAATAAAAATAGCGCCGACAATTTGCATACTGTAGGTAACTAAATATTCAGTAAGTAGGGCGTAGTACTTTTCAAATTGCTGAATTTCAGAACTGATCATGTCGACTCTATTTTAGCGATAGTGTTTTATCTGCTTATCATAACAAAGTGTTAACCAAAATTGGATACATTATTGGCACAATTACAGCAGTTAATAACGCACTCAATGCCATAGCCACCGATGAAAACGCCCCTATTTTTGGATGCTCGGCAATTGCAGCAGCGGTGCCTATAGCATGGCACGCGGTACCGATTGCGATTCCTTGTGCCTCAAAGTTAAATATTTTAATTAGTTTTAATAATAAAATGCCAAATAAAGCGCCGAGTAAACCAATAAAAATTACCATGGCAGCGGCTAGCGAGCTGATCCCGCCAAGTGAATCGGTGACAAGTAATGCAATAGGTGTAGTAACGCTAAGTGCCGCAACTGATGCGCTCAGTTGCGAGGGGGCAGCAAATAAAACGCTTAATACAAAAGCTACCAGTGTGGCGTTAATAATACCAATACTGCAGGCAACTAAAATAAGTAAAAAGTTTTTACGTACGTGCATAAATTGTTGATATAGCGGCAAGGCCAAAGCGACTATGGCCGGCTCCAATAACCACGTTAACAACCGACTATGCGATGCAAATTGTGAATAGGGTAATTTAAGGTTAACGAGTAGTAAGGCAATAATGCCGATGCTTAAAAAAACGGGGTTGGTTAATGACTTTAAAATACTCTGATTGATTTTAAGATTAACAGCCCTTAGTGCAATAAAAAGGATAATAATAAATGGAATGGTTAACCAGCCAAGGCTAAAAATGGTGCTACTGAAATCAGTCATTATTAGTTCTGCCTTTAAAATAACTTACTAGGCTTGCCACTAAAATTAAACTACTCAAGGGGACTAATAAAATAACGGCGGTTAAGAAAGGCCAATGGGTTTTTATAAGTGCTAAGTGTTCAATAAAACCAACGCCTGCAGGAATAAAGAAAATAGGCATTACATTTAAAATAGGTGTGGCACACGGGGTAAGATGCTGCTCTTTAACAATACCTGATAAAAGCAGTACCAGTAAAATAACCATTGCTAACAGTGGCGCAGGAAAACTGGCATCAATAAAGTGCATAATAAGTTTGCCCGCTGCCAAGCAAAGCAAAATGATAGCGCTACTTAAAAAGTATTTCATGGCGACGACTCAATAAAATAGAGGATTATCACTTTAACAAATAACGCTGTTTTGTGCATTGTGCCTTAGTATTACCAGCGTTTGGCGTTTGCAAACTCAATATCAGTTTTACCTTTTGCTTTAGCGATGGCTTTTTTAGTATTAGGGTTGATTAATAAGCGAATTTGACTCCATGTTTCTTTGGCGAGTATTTTTCGAGCTGGGGCTTTATAGCTTTGTTGAGTTACACGTTTTATTGCTGCTAATGTGTCAGGTGAACGTGCTTGTAATGTATCAAGCATTTCTTTAGTTGCTTTATCGGTATCGTCGGTTGTTTTTGTTACTAAACCGAGTTCAAAAGCATGTTGAGCACTAATGGGGTCAGCATGACTTGCTAGCCAAAGTGCTTGGTCGCGTTTTACTAAGCCTGCAAGCATAACATTAGCGCCCATGTCGGGGCATAACCCCCAGCGCGCTTCCATAATGGCGAGCTTGGCATCGTGATGAACAATTCGGTAATCAGCTCCAAGCGCTATTTGCAGGCCACCACCAAGACAGTTTCCGTTAATTTTAGCAATTACAGGCACACTCAACGACTGCCAGCCCAGTACAACTTTTTGCGCTAGGTTTTGATTACCAGGAAGCCATTTGAATAGGAGCTTTATGATATTGAATGGCGAGGCCATGACCGCGTTAATATCGAGCCCTGCACAAAAGTGTTCGCCCTCACCGGTTAATACAACTGCACGAATACTGGCGTCTTTTTTTATATTTTTAATCACTTTGTTAAGCTCAACAAACATAGCAAAGCTTAAGGCATTTTGTTTTTCTACGCGATGTAATGTGACGGTAGCGATACCCTGTTTTTTTTCTAATTTTATCATTGTTCACTCCTCTGACCTGTTGTTTGAGCTTATGTTTTTATTGATGTTAAGTAAAGTGGGTGAAGGTGAATAAAAACAAACTGAATTTTTTAATACACGTGGAGCTAGCTATCTTTGATGGCTATTTAATCTTCCAAGGTCAACAGACCCGTGTGCTAAGCAATTTAATAATATCTATAAGTATTAGGAATAAATAAAAAAGTCAGTAATTAACGTGTTTTTTTTATCAAAACCCTAGCAACTTTTGATATTATGATTGCCACTTAAAAGCTCAGAGGTTAACCATTCATGTCAGGTCCACGTTTATTTACGGTAGAAGAAGCAACTCATCAAGCTTATGATATTTTTTTAGAGCTGGCTCCCAATAATTTAAGCGACAAAGATGTTGAAGAATTTAACCTACACCGTGAAGAACTAGGCTTTATTGAAGAAGATGAGCCCGATGAACAGTGGCAAGACTTTGTTGCCCTAGAAATTGAACCTGAGCATTTTATTCAAGTATTAGTGGGCCTTGAGTTTGATAACGAAGACGTACTATTTGCGAAAATTCTAATTAGCCGTGATAAAGACGCGCCTTTTTGTCATATTTTGTGGAAAGAAAGTGAATAACCACCTCTCTGCTTTTTTGTTATTGCCATTTGCAAGAGAACGTATTTTGCGATGCTTCTTTGTATTACTGCTTTTATTATTTAGCTGCTTTAGCTGGGCCGTTGATCCCTTTGAAGATTTTCATCAATACGGGGAACTCTCAGATGAAGAAATTCATGAGTTACACAAAGGCGAAGTGTTGTACGGCGATACCGAATTTGGTTTTATTTTAAGTAAAGGTAACACTAATTCCACCAGTTTTAAGCTTAAAGGGAATCTTTATCAAGATTTTGAAAACTGGCGAAATCAATTCAAAATAGACTCCTTGTACAAACGTGATGAAAACGAAGAAACGGGCGAGTCGGATGTGACTGCTAATCGGGTGTTTGTTTCTGCACAAGGTAACTATAAAGTAGGGGTTAAAAACTCGTCGTTCTTTATTTACGGGGATTATGAGGAAGATCAATTTAGCGGTCTTGATTTTAAAAGTACGATAGCAACCGGTTATGGTGCACGTGTTTATCAAGGGGTTAAAAATAAAGTAGATATAGACATTGGCCCAGGTTTATATCGCTCAGTTGCTGATGATGAGTCAACAGCACTTGACGACGATAAAGACAAAATGGGTTATTTACTTCGTATTGCAATGCAGTGGGAGAGGTTAGTATCTAAGCGTACCCGATTTAATCAAGATATCAGTATAGAACAGTCTTTGTCTGGGCTTAACTCTCGGTTAAAGTCAGAAACGGCATTAATTAGCCAAGTGGTTGGCGCGGTATCGCTTAAGTTTGCTTATATGTATCGTTATAATTCTAAGCCTGAAGAAGATAAGCTTAAATACGATTCAGAGCTCAGTGCAACCTTAGTGTACAGTTTTTAATTTTTTAATTTTTTAACTTTTTAATAGAGAGTGTTATGTATCAGCATAAGCAGTATGCGGTATTTATATTTGTAGTATTAGCATGGATCAGCGGTTTTGTTGCGCTTGCATGGAACTTAATTGGTGCCGATGCCCCGTTAATCGTATTTGCTGGTATTTTAGTGCTGGTGGGCTTTTTGTTCCACGGTTTAACCATTAAAGTTGATGAAACCCATATTAGCTGGGCATTTGGCCCTGGTGTTGCTGGCCAAAAGTTAGCATTAGAAGACATAGTTGATGTAAAAGCAGTACAAAACTCATACCGCCATGGTATTGGTATTCGCATTACACACGATGGGTGGATTTATACGGTATCAGGTTTTAGTGCTGTGCAATTAACGCTTAAAGATGGCACCCAGTATCGCTTAGGCACGAATGACCAAGCAGGATTAGTTGCTGCGCTTAAAGATAAAATAACCCCTGTTGAAATGCCAGCAGCAGAGCCTCAAGCCAAATTACGAACACAGAATAATATGCTATAAGAAAAGCGCCTAAGGCGCTTTTTTTATAAACTTATAGCAATTTTACTCAGCGGGTTTTAGTGCTCGTGGCCACAGCCGCCTTCACCATGTACGTGGCCATGCTCAAGCTCTTCGGCTGTTGCATCGCGTACTTCTAAAATTTCTACATCAAAGTTAAGTGTAATACCGGCAAGTGGGTTATTACCATCAACAATCACTTCTTCGTCTTGAATATCGATGATCATTACTGATTGGTCGCCGTCATCGGTGGTTGCACGAAATTGCATGCCCACTTCAATTTCCATACCTTCAAACATTGATTTTGGTACGGCTTGCATTAAGTGATCATGACGCTCACCGTAACCTTCTTCAGGCTCCACTTTTACGCTTAGTGTATCGCCAGCTTGCTTGCCTTGCAGCGCGTTTTCAAGCCCTGAGATCAGGTAGCCTGTACCAACGATAAAAATTAATGGCTCACCGCCAAATGAGTTATCAATGGTATTGCCGTCATTATCTAAAACAGAGTAATGCATTTTTACCACTTTATTTGCTGCAACGATCATAGTCATTCCTATTATTCATCTTCAAGAGAGTAAGGTAGAGGCAGAATGTTTAGCTCTACCGAAGGGGTGTGTTTTGCACGAAGAGTCTGATCGATATCAGTATCGTTTGGCAACACGACCAAACCAGTTAAAGTCTGTGTTTGTTCATTATAGCTTTGCGCAATAAGTTTACCTGCGCGGCGCCAGTTTTCACCTAATTGGGTTTCAATATCAGGCTCATCAAGTCGTCCTTCGCTTTGCCCAGATACGATATACATGGCACGTTTGTTTTTGCCCAGATACTTCATACGTGCAACGGTTTCTTGGCCTGTGTAGCAACCCTTTTTAAAACTAATGCCGTTAATGGCTTGCAGGTTAACCATTTGCGGTACGTATTCATCAATCGCATCAACACTTAATTGCGGTTCACCAGCAAGTATGGATGCTTGCTGCCATAGCGCATCGTCATCGAGGGTCGACACATCGTCAGGTAGGCAAAATTGGCTATCAACCATTAGTAAAATGCGGTTTGATCCAAGCTTAAGAGCTTTACCGTGAGCGAAGTCACAAGCCGTGGCGTCATCGCTAAAGTGAATGTCGAGTTGTGTGAGTAAGCCTGTTAGGTCATCACCAAGTAAACCAATTAATCGCTCTGAGGCTTTATTAATTTCAACTTTTGCAAATACAGCATATTTTTTTAATTCAGCAAGAGAGCGTTCTAATTCTGCACTTGAGCCTGTTAAAAAGTAACTTTGTTGATAAGAAAATAGCTTAAATACACCCCATAACTTACCTTTTGCACTACAGTGACCTGCCCACAAAAAGTTATCGTTGTTAAGTTTATTTAGATCTTGAGTGATTTGTCCGTGTAGGTACGATAATTTATCTGCGCCTGAGAGGCTAATAACCTGATGTGATAAAGGACATGCATAAACCTGAGACATAAACACCTTCTTTGCAATAACAAATGAGGCCACATAATAACGTAGTTAAAGCGTATGGTACAGCGACTAACAGACGATGTTTTTATAACTTAGTGCTGTTAAATTAACGCGTATTTGGTAAACTCGAGTTAATTAAATATGAGGTTTAAAATGGTTGAAATACATAGTAAAGCACGTATCCGTTGGGCTTGTCGCCGTGGCATGTTAGAGCTAGATGTTTTGTTTATGCCGTTTGTTGAAGAAGCTTATGATTCGTTAGATGCTAAACAGCAAGCGATTTTTCAGCGTCTATTAACGCAAGAAGACCCAGATTTATTCGCTTGGTTTATGGGCCATGAAGAATGTAAAGACGCAGAGCTAAACAGCATGGTTCAGCTAATTTTAGACCGAGTTCGTGTATAGATTTACCGTTACAGATAATAAAACAGACCACAAACCGATTGTGGTCTTTTTTTGTGTGCTGACTTTAGTGTTGTGCCTATTTATGAACTCGGTGGTGGCAACTCTTTTTTGTATTGCACTAAATACACTTGCTGGCATTATTGTTTGGCGAAAAATCGTGGCTGCTCAACCACAGCAAGGCATTATACTCTTAGAGCCGAATCAATTTCGTTTTGAAGGATCAGGCAGGCAAATTCAAGGGCTCATTAGTAACCAAAGCCGGTTACTTGGTCAGAGTGTGTGGCTGTATATTAATGGCTTTAGTAAAAACTATTGGCTGATTATCTCAGCCAATAGTGTTGATAGGCAAAGCTATGCGCGCTTGAAACGGGCAACGCTTGAAGCAATTAATTACGTAGAGGAGTCAAAATAGTGGGCGTTGGGTTCTCATTTTGCTCTGGATAATCAATAGTAAAGTGTAGTCCACGACTTTCTTTACGTTCCATAGCACTTCTAATTATAAGCTCGGCAACTTGTACTAAGTTACGTAACTCAAGTAAGTTATTGCTTACTCTAAAGTTTGCGTAATAATCGTGTATTTCCTGTTGTAGCAGTTCAACACGATGCAGCGCACGTTCAAGACGTTTGGTTGAGCGTACAATCCCAACATAATCCCACATAAATAATCGTAGCTCATGCCAGTTATGGGTGATCACGATTTCTTCATCTGAATTAGATACACGGCTTTCATCCCAACTAGGTAAATCAGCCAGCGCGGGTGCAGTCTCTATTTTACTCAAAATGTCTTTTGCTGCTGCATGGGCAAATACAATGCACTCTAATAATGAGTTACTTGCCATGCGGTTAGCACCATGTAAGCCGGTATAAGCCACTTCACCCACAGCGTATAAATTTGCTAAATCCGTTTTGCCGTTAAAGTCGGTCATTACGCCACCACAGGTGTAATGTGCCGCAGGAACGACAGGGATTGCTTCTTTGGTAATATCAAGCCCTACGCTCAAGCACTTAGCGTAAATAGTAGGGAAGTGTTCAATAATAAAATCTTTGTCTTTATGGCTAATATCTAGATACAAGCAATTTGCGCCAAGGCGTTTCATTTCAAAGTCGATAGCGCGCGCTACAATATCGCGCGGAGCGAGTTCTTCTCGTTCATCAAACTCTTTCATAAAGCGAGTGCCATCAGGGCGTTTTAAATAAGCCCCTTCACCACGCATTGCTTCGGTAATTAAAAAGTTTTGTAATTCCGGGTGGTAAAGACTGGTTGGATGAAATTGATTAAATTCCATATTAGCAACGCGACACCCTGCACGCCATGCCATTGCTATGCCATCACCGCTAGAAACATCAGGGTTAGAGGTATAAAGGTACACTTTACTTGCGCCACCCGTTGCTAGGGCAACAAATTTTGCGCCAATGGTTTCTACTTTTTTGGCCTTTTTATTCCACACATGCATACCGTGAACATGTGACCCCGTTTTACCGATATTTTTATCTGTAATTAAATCAATCGCATTGTAATGCTCTAACAAGGTGATATTGCTGTGCGCTTGAACTTGGCTAATCAAGGTTGTTTGCACTGCTTTGCCAGTGGCATCGGCAGCATGCAAAATGCGTCGATGGCTATGACCCCCTTCACGGGTTAAATGAAAGCGCTCTTTACCTTTACTATCAAATTCCATATCAAAAGGCACGCCTTGGTCAATCAACCATTGTAGGCAGTCATGCGCATTACTGGCAGTGTAATGAACAGCTTCTCTGTCACACAAACCGCCACCTGCATCTAAGGTATCTTCAACGTGAGACTCTATACTGTCATTTTTTTTATCAAAAACAGCGGCAATTCCGCCTTGGGCATAAAGAGTAGAACCTTCGGTTAATTCACCTTTACTGATCACGGTAACGTTACAGTAATTAGCCAAAGATAAAGCAAGTGATAAGCCTGCTGCGCCGCTACCAATAATAGCGACATCGGTAATGTGATGTTTATTTTGGTTCATCTGTGAGGTACTTTGCGGTTACAATGCTCAGATAGAGCAATATTTATTTTTAATACTTATAGTTGTACCATATTTGTTGAACTACTACTAAGTGGTTTTAGCGTATAAACGCGTAATTTGTAGCTATTTTATAAAAAAACAATATGAGTCAGAACTTTTTATTCATCTAGGGGTCAGAGTAGGTGTGAACAATGGCGACACTATGAATAATAAGCAAGAATCAATCAGAGGAGTACCGGCTCGAATGAGCGAGCAGGAATTAGATTTAGCGTTAGTGAAAAGGGTCCAGCAGGGAGATAAAAACGCCTTTAACCTATTAGTTAAGAAGTATCAGAACAAAATAGCCGGTTTGATCTCTCGTTATGTATCAAATCAAGGTGACATTGCTGATGTAGCACAAGAAGCGTTTATTAAAGCGTATCGTGCCCTTCCAAACTTTCGTGGTGATAGTGCTTTTTATACTTGGCTTTACCGTATCGCCGTTAATTGTGCTAAAAATTATTTAGTGGCTCAAGGGCGTAAACCGCCAGCAAATGATATAGATGCTGACGATGCCGAGTTTTATGAAGGTGCAGATTCAATGCGTTCTAACGCGTCACCTGAAAATTTACTATTAAGCGAAGAAGTCCGCGCTGTTATTTTTAATACGATTGATAGTTTGCCTGAAGATCTTAAAACCGCGATTACTCTTAGAGAAATTGAGGGTATGAGCTATGAAGAAATAGCCGTGGTTATGGATTGCCCAGTCGGGACGGTACGTTCGCGTATTTTTCGTGCCCGTGAAGCAATTGATAATAAATTAAACCCATTGATAGGCGAGTCTTAGTATGACAAAAGCACACGTTAACCGCTTAGATAACGAATCGTTATCAGCATTACTTGACGGTGAACAAACATTAAAGGATGCAACTATTGCATCGGATGATGTAGCTACGTTTGGCCGTTACGCGTTAATTGGTGATGCAATGCGAGCTAAAGAAAATAACAATAATATGGACTTTGATATTAGCGAACGCATTTCGTTAGCACTTGAGAGCGAGCCCGTTTATGCAGACTTTAGCCAGTCTCACAATGTGGCTACCGCTTCTAATACCGAAACAGATAATAAAGTAGTGGCGTTTAATTGGCGTAAACCGGTTGCCCAACTAGCAATTGCTGCGAGCGTAGCAATGTTTACTATCGTTGGCGTGAACACCTTACCGCAAGGTGAAGATGCTGTGCAAAACGAAATTCCTTTATTGCAAACCACGCCGTTAACCGGCATGGCGTCGCCTGTAAGCTACTCATCAGCACCTGCACTTGATAACGCAG
The DNA here is from genome assembly GCF_056173165.1 of Pseudoalteromonas sp. QJM3NY_12. Next base: position 2,556,314 of record NZ_CM149661.1, on the reverse strand, counting down.
AGCAAGGTTTACGAGAGCTTCAGCAGCAACGCATTGGCGCATTAGTACTTGAACATCAACGTCAAGCGCGAGTGGCTCATTCGTTAAAAACAGCTAAAACAGATGAAACATCCCCAGAGGAAAAAAACTAATTAGATGAAAGTAATTACTTTTATTATGTCATTGGTGCTGAGTTTTAATACTTTTGCCAATGACACAAACCCTGCTAAAGATTTACTGCTTGAAATGGCAAGTGCAGTTCACACTCGTAATTTCGATGCCTCTTTTGTTGTTGTTAAGGGTAAAAGTATGGAGCCCTACCGCTGGGTGCATGCTAAACAAGGTGATATAGAGCTAGAGCATTTAAGTTTGCTTAATGGTGCAGGCCTTGAAATGATCCGCATTGACGATCAAGTTACCTACTTTGAGCCACAATCAGAACCTTACTCGTTAACAACTGACTCGATTGCAGGCCCCATCCCAGAAGTCTTATTTAAAGATATTAACCGCTTAAGTGCGCATTATGATTTTGTGCTTGGTGGTAAAGGCCGTATTGCGGGGCGTCCTGCTCAGCTGGTTCGAATTGAATCTAAAAACGATGACAAATATAACTATTGGATTTGGATTGATACTGAGTCGTCTTTATTGTTGAAAGCCGCCTATGTGAATCACCAAGGCGAAGCGCTAGAGCAATTACAACTTACCCACATTAGCGTAACTGAGCAACCGGCAAGCTTATTATTAGAAGTACTTAATCGTAATTTTCCAACACCATTACCCGCTAATTCAATTGATGAACAAAGCAAAGCAAATGCTATGAATTGGACTATTGGATGGCTACCTGAAGGGTTTGAATTACTCAAGTCCGATAGACATAAGCTCGACTTAAACAATGAATTAACAGATTACTATTTATTCTCTGATGGATTTGTTGAGGTCTCAGTATTTATACAACGGCCACTACCAGGTAAGCGTTTAAGCGGAGCTCTGACCTCAGGAGCCACCACTATTTATGTGCACAACGGCGGAAATTTTGATGTGTCTGTGGTGGGGAATATACCAACCATGAGCGCCAAAGCGATTGCTGAGTCTGTTTCACGGGCGTTATAAATGATAGAACAAACGTTAACCGTCGTGGCCCTTAGTGGCCACGTTGCGCATTTAGAAGCCCAACAAAAACAGGCATGTGAAGGCTGTAATGGACGTTGTGGCTCTCAAGTGTTTAGTAAGTTATTTGGTACTGCCAAAAAAACCTTGCCCTACAAATTTGAAACGCAATTAGAGGTGGGGCAAAAAGTGACCTTGTCACTGGATGATAGCCATGTTGTAAAACATGCCTTTGCCGTTTACATGCTGCCCTTATTTTTAAGTTTAATATTCGCCTTATTGGCTAGTGAATTAATACAATTAGCCGAAGGCTGGCAAATTTTAGCTGCGATATTAGGTGGCATCACCGGCTTCTTAATTGCTAAAACATGGGTGAAATCACTTAGACATGAGATTAAAGTGATAAAAATTCATCCAATTAGCCTTCCTTTAACTCAAATAGATGGTGATTGACGCCAATTAAATGTAAAATTGCGTTTTTATGCCACAGTAACTTGAAAATGCACAGCAAGTATTTTCAAGTTATTTAGGCATGCGACCTTAGTCCTTAAAATAGAAGTTTAGAATCCAGTTTATGAAGCATATCCGTAATTTTTCGATCATCGCCCACATTGACCATGGTAAATCGACCCTTTCTGACCGTTTGATCCAAGTTTGTGGTGGTTTAACCGACCGTGAAATGCAGAAGCAGGTTCTGGATTCAATGGATATTGAACGTGAACGTGGCATTACCATCAAGGCGCAAAGTGTAACGTTAAACTACAAGGCAAACGATGGTGAAACCTACCAGCTCAACTTTATCGACACTCCTGGTCATGTTGACTTTACTTATGAAGTATCACGCTCACTAGCTGCCTGTGAAGGCGCATTATTGGTTGTTGATGCTGGCCAAGGTGTTGAAGCACAAACATTAGCTAACTGTTATACCGCCATCGAAATGGACTTAGAAGTTATACCGGTTCTAAATAAAATTGATTTACCGCAAGCTGACCCATTACGTGTAGCCGAAGAAATTGAAGACATCATTGGTATTGATGCCCTTGATGCCGTGCAATGTAGTGCTAAAACAGGTGTGGGTATTGCCGAAGTACTTGAAATGATCGTTAAAGATGTACCGCCACCCGTTGGTGAAAAAGACGAGCCATTACAAGCGCTAATTATCGATTCTTGGTTTGACCCGTACCAAGGCGTTGTATCGCTAGTACGTATCAAACATGGCGAACTTCGCGCGGGCGACAAAATTAAAATCATGTCAAACGAGAACGTACATACCGCAGATCATGTGGGGATTTTTACGCCTAAACAAACTAACACCGGTATTTTACGTACCGGTGAAGTAGGGTTTGTTATTGCAGGTATTAAAGAAATACACGGTGCACCGGTGGGCGATACCATTACTCATCAAAAAAATGCGGCACCAGAGCGCTTACCAGGTTTTCAAAAAATTAAACCACAAGTTTATGCGGGTATGTTCCCAATTGCGTCGGATGATTACGAGTCATTCCGCGATGCACTTAACAAACTAAGCTTAAACGATGCGTCGTTATTCTTTGAACCAGAAAACTCAACCGCGTTAGGGTTTGGTTTCCGTTGTGGCTTCTTAGGTATGCTGCACATGGAAATTATTCAAGAGCGCTTAGAGCGTGAATACGACATTGATTTAATCACCACAGCACCAACGGTTATTTATGAGGTAGTGACTAAAGAGGGCACTACACAAATAGATAACCCGTCTGACCTACCAGCTGTAAACGATATTTTAGAAATACGTGAGCCAGTAGTAGAAGCAAACATTTTAGTACCGCAAGAGTACTTAGGTAGCGTAATCACTTTATGTGTTGATAAGCGCGGTATGCAAACTAAAATGAGCTACCATGGTAAGCAAGTTGCAGTAACGTACGAACTGCCAATGGCTGAAGTGGTAATGGACTTCTTTGATAAGTTAAAATCAACCAGTCGTGGCTTTGCGTCGCTTGATTATAACTTTAAGCACTTCCAAACCTCAGACATGGTTCGTGTAGATATACTCATCAATAGCGAGCGTGTTGATGCTCTTGCTATTATTGTACACCGCGATAGCGCGCAGTCTCGTGGTCGTCAGCTTGCTGATGCGCTAAAAGAGCTTATACCACGTCAAATGTTTGATATTGCGATTCAAGCAGCAATTGGTCAGCATGTAATCGCGCGCACAACAGTGAAACAGCTTCGTAAAAACGTAATCGCGAAGTGTTACGGTGGTGACGTGAGTCGTAAGAAAAAATTACTTCAAAAACAAAAAGATGGTAAAAAGCGAATGAAGCAACTTGGTAACGTTGAAGTGCCTCAAGAAGCGTTCTTAGCCATTTTAAAAGTTGGTAAATAAAAAATAAAGGGATAATAAATGGCTGGCTACTTTTCAGTTTTATTGGTGTTATTAACCTTAGGCTCAGGCCTAATATGGTTAATAGATCACTTAATGTTTGCCCCTAAAAGGCAAGAACGTTTGGCACTTGCACAGACTTCTGCCGGTGGCCAACTTGATGAAGAAACCGCAGCATTGATTGCGCCTGAGCCAGTCATTACTGAAACAGCAAAGTCGATTTTTCCGATGATTGCTGCTATCACTATTTTTAGATCGTTTATTTTTGAGCCGTTTCAGATCCCATCGGGTTCGATGATGCCAACCTTATTAGTAGGCGATTTTATTTTAGTGCAAAAGTATTCTTATGGAATTAAAGACCCAGTATGGCGTAGCCAGTTAGTGGATGTGAGCGAACCAGAGCGTGGCGATATTGTTGTTTTTAAATACCCATTAGATGAAAGAGTTGATTATATTAAACGCGCTATAGGCTTACCTGGCGATAAAATTGTTTATCGCGATAAGCGTTTATATATTCAACCAAAATGTGAAGAAGGCGAAGTTCAAAAAGGCGCGCTTCTTTGCAACGAATTCAATAAAATTGATTTTAAATTAATTAATGATGATGAATTTATGCAAGGCCCAATGGCTTTAGCGCGTTTAAATGAAGATTTAACGACCTCTAGCCATGATATTTTAATCAACCCAAAATCGCCTGAACGTAAAGGGCGTTACTACCAGCAATTGGGCACTCCTGCAGATGAATGGGTGGTGCCTGCTGATCATTACTTTATGATGGGTGACAATCGCGATAACAGCCAAGATAGTCGCTTTTGGGGCTTTGTACCAAAAGAAAACTTGGTGGGTAAAGCTGTCTTTATATGGATGAGTTTTGAATTTGATAATGGCCCAGATGACATTTTACCAGGATGGGTTCCAACTGGTGTTCGTTTTGAACGCCTAGGTAATATTCAGTAACAATGAAAAAAAATGTAACAGAGTTATACAAAAGAATTGGCTACACATTTGCTGATCAAGGCCTACTTGAGCAAGCAATGACGCACCGCAGCCACAAAGGTCAACACAACGAGCGACTCGAATTTTTGGGCGACTCGATTTTGAGCTTTGTAATTGCCAATGCCTTGTACGCTAAATTTCCTAAAGCACGTGAAGGCGATTTAAGCCGCATGCGTTCGACTTTAGTTCGCGGCCAGACGTTAGCTGAATTTGGCCTTGAGTTTGAGCTAGGTGATTACCTGCGTTTAGGCCCTGGCGAGCTAAAAAGTGGCGGGTTTAGACGCGAGTCGACCCTAGCAGATGCAGTGGAAGCTATAATTGGCGCTGTATTTTTAGATTCAGACATTGATCGTTGCGGCGAGCTTATTTTAGCGTGGTATGAATCACGTTTAGATGCTATTTCACCAGGGCTTAACCAAAAAGATCCTAAGACCCTGCTGCAAGAGTATTTGCAAGCTCGTAAGCTATCATTACCTGGCTATACTGTAGTAGACACTAAAGGTCAGGCACACAATCAAACATTCACGGTTGAATGTATCGTTGATGGAATGGATAGCATTATTTCTGTTGGCAGCTCAAGGCGTAAAGCCGAACAAAAAGCGGCCGAAAAAGCATTGAAGATACTTAAAAATGAATCTTGATACCTTAATACAGCCTCATGAAGGCGAAATAGACACATTTTGTGGCATGGTTGCGATTGTTGGCCGTCCTAATGTGGGTAAATCAACCTTGCTTAATGAAATTATTGAGCAAAAAGTCAGTATTACCTCACGTAAGCCACAAACCACGCGCCATCGTATTATGGGTATTCATACCGAGGGTAAACACCAAGCGGTGTACGTAGATACCCCAGGTCTGCATGTTGAAGAAAAGCGCGCCATTAACCGTTTAATGAACCGCGCAGCGTCGAGCTCAATTGGCGATGTTGAACTGATTATTTTTGTTGTTGAAGGCACCCATTGGAATGCCGATGACGAGATGGTACTAAACAAAGTGAGCCAAAGTGGCAAGCCGGTATTGTTAGTTATTAACAAAATTGACCAAGTGAAAGATCGCGATCTTGTACTGCCACACATGAAATTCTTAGGCGATAAGTTTGACTTTATAGGCATTATGCCTGTCTCTGCGACTCAGGGTAAAAACATTAACCTGATCAAAGAAGAAGTGACTAAACGTTTACCGCCGTGCGAATTTTATTTTCCGGATGACTACGTTACCGACCGCTCAATGCGCTTTATGGCTGCTGAAGTGATCCGTGAAAAGCTTATGCGCTTTATGGGTGAGGAACTACCTTACTCTGTGACTGTGGAAATAGAACAGTTTAAATGGCAAGAAAACGGCGTTTGGCACATCAATGGCCTTATTTTGGTTGAGCGTGAAACGCAAAAGCGCATGGTTATCGGTAACAAAGGCGAAAAGCTAAAAGTGATCGGCCGTGAAGCGCGTAAAGACCTAGAAGAAATGCTTGAAAATAAAGTATTTTTAGAACTATGGGTTAAAGTAAAATCGGGCTGGGCTGACGATGAACGTGCCTTAAGAAGCTTAGGCTACGGTGAAGATTAATAAGTATCGAATAGCCTAATATGGACAGCGACTTTTACAAAGCCTATTTATTACATCGACGTCCCTACAGTGACTCGCAAGTAATGTTAGATATGCTGGTAGAAGGCGTTGGCCAGCTTAGAATGCTCGCACGAGTTAGTGGCCGCCAGGCCACTAAACACAAAGCCCAATTGCAACCATTTCAATCCTTACTCGTCCATTACAATGGCAAATACGATTTAAAATATATTAATAAATTTGAGCTCTACGGCAACCCGTTATTTCTAACTGGTGATAAGCTTTATTGTGGCTTTTATTTAAATGAGCTAACTAATCGCATTGTGCCGATTAATGAGCCCATTGATCAAGTTTTTCAACTTTATAAAACACACCTAGAAAACCTTAATAGCGGTACTGACATGCAAGCGGTACTGCGCTCTTATGAATTTCAATTGTTAGAGCTGCTAGGATATGGAGTCGATTTTAGTTTTGACGCTGACGGTGAGCCAATTGACGAGGCACAAACGTATAGTTACTTCGCAGAAGTAGGGTTTTCAGTGCAACATGACACGCGTTCTGGATTTACCGGTTCACAACTTAATGCCATAGCAAATCATGACTTTAGTCAAGCGGATGTGTTATATATGGCAAAGCAATTAAGTCGTTATTTATTAAAGCCATTATTGGGCAATAAGCCATTAAAAAGTCGTGAGTTATTTATTAGCTCTCAATAAACAAATTTCACAGGTACAAACATGAAAGATATTCTTCTAGGCGTGAATGTAGATCATATTGCAACGCTTCGCCAAGCTCGAGGTACTTCTTACCCAGATCCAGCCCATGCAGCCAGTGTTGCAGAGCATGCCGGTGCTGATGGTATTACGATTCATTTACGCGAAGACCGCAGACACATTCAAGACCGCGATGTGTATGTGATGGCTAAAACCATTCAAACACGCATGAACCTTGAAACCGCAATAACCGATGAAATGATTGCGATTGCACTTGAGGTTAAACCTGAATATGTATGCTTAGTACCTGAAAAACGTGAAGAGCTTACTACCGAAGGCGGCTTAGATGTAGCGGGTAATATTGATAAAATAGCCGCAGCGACTAAAACTCTAACGCAAGCCGGTATTAAAGTGTCATTGTTTATAGATGCCGATAAAGCGCAGTTAGACGCGGCAAAAGCCTGTGGTGCGCCTTATGTTGAAATTCATACCGGAGCCTATGCCGATGCCACCAACGATGAAGATACAGCAAAAGAGCTTGAACACATCCGTCAAGGCGTTAAGTATGCAGCGAGTATTGGCTTAATTGTTAATGCCGGCCATGGTTTGCACTACCACAACGTGAAGCCAATTGCAGCGATGCCAGAGATTTACGAGCTTAATATTGGTCACGCTATTATTGCCCGTGCAGCGATTGATGGTTTAGATAAAGCGGTGCGTGATATGAAACGCTTAATGCTTGAAGCCCGCGCTTAGAATTATAAATAACAATAGACAAGACGAGCTATAGCTCGTCTTTTTTATTGTTGTTATCAATGTTGGCATCAACAAGCAAGTTTTCCAGCTCGTCTTGAAGTTCAAACAGTTCGGGCTCTATATTATCAAGTACGCACTCATTTTTTAGTGACGTTTCGATCGTTTCCGCCAATGTTTTTAATTTTGGTACACCAGTATAGCAACACGCTCCATGAAATTTATGGATCACGCTGAGTACTTGAGGGCAGTCATTGCTGACTATTGCTTGATTTAATAAGTTTAGGGTTTCGGGCACGCTTAATAACAGCATGTTGAGCATTTCATTGGCTAATTCAGGTTTACCGCCAGCACGTTGCAGCGCCAACGCCCAATCAAGCCGAGTGCTATTAAAAGGCGCTGTGCTATGTTCAAATGTGTTTTTTGACTTATCACGGCTTACAGGTAATTGCGGGCTATGATCGCAAATAACTTGATTGAGCATATCTTCGTCAATTGGCTTGGTTAAATAGCCTTCAAAACCATCTTTTAATAATTGTTCTTTTTCACTATTGAGTGCATGCGCAGTTACGGCAATAATAGGTGTATCTTCATTTAAAGATGACTCTTTAATGAGTTTACAGGCTGTAATGCCATCCATTATCGGCATTTGAATATCCATAAAAATCACATCATATTTATGACTTTTACTTAGGCTATAAGCTTGTGAACCATTATGGGCAGTATCAATCAATTCCACCTGTTCGTTTAGTAGGGTGTATATTAATTTTAAATTAGCGTCGTTATCATCTACCACTAATACTTTTAATGGCAGTAGAGTTTGTTCATGCTGATCTATGTTATGCGCCGGGTGATCAAGTCGATAGGGTGCGGCTAATAACTCACATAATTTACGATGGTTGAGCGGTTTACTTAAACAGGCATCTGCACCGCTGCCTATAAAAGCTTCACGCATATTGTGCGATACAGTATTAAGCATTAAATATAAATAATCGGTTGATTCTCTAACCGCTTTTACATAGCTTTTTAAGCGCTGCATATCATCAACCGATGCCATGTGACCAATAAGGCATATATCAAAATTAATCTCTGATTTCTCGATACACTCTAAAAATTCACTTTCGCTATGACATCGAGTGACGCTAATTTTCCACTCTTGTAATAATGAAACAACGGCATGATGGGTATGCTTATGTGGCTCTAGATAAAGAACACGTTTACCAATTAATGACTGGGTAGGCAAATCGTTGATAAATACATGATTTGGTAATCTAAATACGCCATTAAAAGTAAAGCATGTGCCACTACCTGGAGCTGAATTTAAGGTAATACGGCCATTCATTGCTTCAACAATATGTTTAGTAATAATAAGCCCTAAGCCAGTGCCACCAAATTTACGGGTGATACTGGAGTCGGCTTGGCCAAAGGCGGTAAATAACGCGTCTTGTTTATCGGCAGGAATACCCACCCCGGTGTCAGCCACCGACACTAAAATGGAAGTACGCTCCTCATCCAACAAACGATGGCTAATATCGACTTTAATGGCGCCTTTTTCAGTAAATTTTATCGCGTTACTTAATAGGTTAATAAGTACTTGTTTAAATCGAGTGGGGTCGCCGGTTAAGTGATCGGGCACCTGAGGGTTTATATAAATAGAGAGCTCAAGTTGTTTGTCGTGAGCGCTAGGTGCCAGTAATGTCATCACTTCGTTTACGCTATCGCGTAATTGAAATTGAATCGATTCAAGCTCCATAGCACCCGCTTCTAATTTGGAGAAGTCTAATATATCGCTAATAATGGTCAGTAAGCTGTTTGCTGAAAGCTCAATGGTATCAAGGTAATCTTTTTGGTTTTTATTTAGCGGTGTTTTATAAAGCTGGCGAGTAAAGCCAATAACCCCATTAAGTGGTGTGCGCAATTCATGACTCATTTTTGCTAAAAAGTCAGACTTAACGCGGTTAGCATCTTGGGCTTCTTTTTTAGCCATAGTGAGCTGTATATTTTGTGTTTCGTATTGCTCAAGCGTTTCGCGGTAATCACTAGTTGCTTGATCAATATTTTTTTGCATTTCGTCTTTTTGCATCACCATAGAGTGGGATATGGTATTGAGTCCTTCACGCAATAGTTCAAACTCACCATTCATGGGCTCAGTTAACCCTGTTTGTCTTTTACCTTCAATTAACCTGTCGGTAGCAAGTACTAACTTATTTAGCGGTGTCATAAACATACGGCTAAGTTTTAGTGCTAAAATAGCAGCTAATACTAAGGCGAGAATAATAATAATACCGCTGACTAATAATGCGCGTTGCTGGCCAATAACAGCTTTGTCGCGATTAAGTTGGATCACCACGGTACCTAATGTGGTCTGAAACTCAGAAGTATTCCAGTCGCTATTGGGTGTTGTATGGTTAATGATAGGGGTAAAAAAAGTCACTAACTCTTCAGTTTGCTGAACATGTGTGGCTTTAAAACTGTCAATTTGCGTTTGCTCAATTAAGGTATCGAACGAGCGATGATAATTACTGGTTATAATAAGTTGGTTGTTATCATTAAAAATAGCAATTGATTTGACCGCTGGTGAGTGTTTGTTATGTGTATAACGAATAACACGGTTAAGTAGTTTTTTATTTTTTTCCAGTAAAGGTTGTTCAAGAGCAATCGCTAAAGGCTCAGAAATTGTTGTGCCTTGTTGATATAAAATTTCATCAAGCTCAATGTAACGATTTATTGTAAAATAACCACCTAGTAATAGCCCAATGATCACTGTGGGGATCAGGGTGAGTGTTAAAACAGAATCGCGCAAGCCTAGTTTGGTCATAATCTGAGCATTATTATCATTTTTATTAAATGTGAGTATATACATACTCATAGCTATTCTCAAAGTAGAGACGTAATTCATCAACCTTTAAGGTAATGCCTCATGGCACAAATATTTAAAGCAAAGAAAAAACCACTACAACAGCAATCGCTTGAACTCGATATTACAGCAATGGATCACCATGGCCGTGGTATTGCTAAGTACAATAATAAAGTGTGTTTTGTTAGTGGAGCATTACCTGGGGAGCGAGTAAAAGCTAAGTTAGTTGATGATAAAGCACGTTACAGCCAAGCTGATACGCTTAAAATAATTAAAGCCAGTGAATATCGCACAGTTCCTATTTGCGAGCATTACAGCCAGTGTGGAGGTTGCCAGCTACAGCATTTAGATGCCACACAGCAGGTAATTGAAAAGCAAGCAGCGGTGAATCAATTATTTGCCAAGTTTGCAAAATTAACCGATTTAAACTGGCAAGCTCCGCTGCTAAGCCAAGCAACTCATTATCGACGCAGTGCTCGGATTGCTGTTATGTTCGATAAGGCTGCAAAAAAAATGCGGGTAGGCTACAGAGCAAATGCTTCTAAAAGTATTGTTAGTATTAATCAGTGCCCAGTTTTAAGTGATGTATTTGCCGATGTATTTAATGTATTTGATAAAGTCATTAATCAAAACAAGACGCTGCATAGTATTAGTCATTTACAGTTATGTGCCGCTGATGAACAATATTTTATTGTTATCCGCCATACCAAAGCGATTTCACCCCATGATAAGGCGTTTGTTGAGCAAAGTGTAATAGCTCATAATTGGCAATTAGTGTGGCAAAGTGACAGTGATACTATTGATCATTCACATTTAGCTATGCCATTTTATAAACTTGAGCAGTTAAATATAACGTTTGAATTTGGGCTCAGTAACTTTATTCAGGTTAACGCGAGTGTAAATCAAGCGATGCTGCTTCAAGCTGCAAACTGGTTAGCACTTCAAGGTGATGAAAATGTTCTGGATTTATTTTGTGGTATTGGTAACTTCTCTTTAGTGCTAGCCAAACAAGCTAAAACAGTAACAGGAATTGAGGGCGTAACTTCGGCGGTTGCATTAGCAACACAAAATGCGCACACTAACTCTATTACTAATACCCAGTTTCATTGTTTTGATTTAACCACGAGCATTAAAAAAGCGCCGTGGTTTAATAAAGAATTAGATGTTTTAGTGCTTGACCCTTCACGCACTGGTGCGATGGCAGTTTTAGAGCAGCTTCCATTAACGCAGTTTAAAGCGATTTTATACGTTTCTTGCGACCCTGTTACTTTAGCCCGTGACAGCGCTATTATTTCGCAAGCCGGTTTTGAGCTGAATAAAATAGGGCTAATGAATATGTTTCCTCACACGGGGCATATCGAAACTATGGCGTTATTTCAACGGAGGTAAAGCGCATTATGGTAGCGACACGTCAATCTCATCAACATGACAAAGCGGGTGACTTTTTTTCGCGCGTAGAATCTCTTGATTTGTCTCAGGAAAAAATTAGCTTACTCAACAAAGCGCAGCAGCTTTGCCAAACGTGCGATAACAGCGAGCGACAAAATACCGCTATAGAAATGGTAGAGATTTTAGTTGAGCTAAATTTAGATGCTGACTCTTTAGCCACTGCTTATTTAACCCCTTATTATTTAAATGATGTAGTGAGCATTGATGCGGTAGAAGAGCATTTAGGCAACCATGTTGCAGTACTGCTTACAGGTGTGTCACAAATGGCGACCATAAGTACCTTAGCTCATCAAGGCAACGGCACTGTGCAAGTCGATAATATTCGCCGGATGCTGCTTGCTATGGTGGAAGATGTGCGCGCTGTGGTGATTAAATTAGCCGAACAGGTTTGCCATTTACGCAACGTCAAAGATGCCGCAGAAGAAGAGCGAGTAGTTGCCGCCAAAGAGACCGCTGATATATTTGCACCACTTGCGAATCGTCTTGGTATTGGTCAATTAAAATGGGAGCTTGAGGATTTAGCTTTTCGTTATTTGCACCCCGATATTTATAAAAATATTGCTAAGCAGCTCGATGATAAGCGCCTTGCCCGTGAAGCGTATATGGTTGATATGGTTGAACAGGTCAAACAACGCCTCCATGAAGCGGGTATCAAAGCTGAGGTGTACGGCAGGCCAAAACATATCTACAGCATTTACAAAAAAATGGCGAAAAAGAACTACGAGTTTGATCAGCTATTTGATATACGCGCCATGCGAATTGTGGTTGAACGATTACAAGACTGCTACGGTGCTCTAGGTATAGTGCACACTAATTGGCGTCATTTAAATAAAGAGTTTGACGATTACGTTGCGACTCCAAAACAAAATGGCTATCAATCTATTCATACGGTTGTGTTTGGTCCTGAGGGTAAAACCGTTGAAATTCAAATACGAACGCACGACATGCATCAAGATGCAGAGCTGGGTGTCGCCGCGCATTGGATGTACAAAGAGGGCGCATTACCAGGGCGTGGTTCAGGCTATGAGCAAAAAATTAGCTGGTTGCGTAAGTTACTGCAATGGCAAGAAGAAGTGGTCGATGGCAGCGACTTAGCACAAGAGCTTAAAAACCAAGTGGTTGAAGACCGCGTCTATGTGTTTACCCCTCGAGGCGATATTTTTGACTTACCACTGGGAGCAACACCTCTTGATTTTGCTTACTACATTCACTCCAATGTAGGGCATCGATGTATTGGTGCAAAAATATTTGGCAAAATAGTGCCATTTACTCATCAGTTAAGCACTGGTGACCAAGTTGAAATACTAACCCAAAAGCAGCCAAACCCAAGCCGTGATTGGTTAAATCCATCGTTAGGTTACATTAAATCGTCTCGCGCTAGAGCCAAAATTCACCATTGGTTTAAACAGCTCGACCGCGATAAAAATTTAAGTGCGGGTAAAGAAATCCTTGATAACGAATTACAAAAATTAGAGCTAACTTATAAAGATTTAGATCCTGCTATAAAGCGTTTTAATTTTAGAGAACTTGATGACTTAATGGTCGCCATTGGCGCAGGCGATATTCGTCTTAACCAAATGCTTAACTTTATTACTGACAGAACAGAGCATGAGCCGGTAATTCGTTTCAAATCGCCTAGTAAAGTGACTGGTGATAAAAACGGTATTGTAGTGGATGGGGTCGGCAGTTTAATGAGCCATGTTGCGCGTTGTTGTCGCCCAGTACCTGGTGATGAAATAATTGGTTATATTACTCAAGGACGCGGTATTGCGGTTCACCGAGAGGATTGTGATTCGTTTAGTAATTTAAAAAACAAGCACCCCGAGCGTGTTATTTCAGTGAGTTGGTCAGATGATATTAGTAGCTCTTATGCCTTAACTATTCGTATTGAAGCCAGCGATCGTTCTGGGCTAATTCGTGACATCAGCTCAGCACTTGCCAATGAAAAAGTTAATGTGCTCAATATGAACGTAAACACGGTTGATAGCACTCAAACTGCTATTTTTGTGATGCAAATTGAAGTGCATGACTTACAGGGCACTAATAAAGTGCTGTCTAAGCTACATCAGATCGAAGGGGTACACAGTGCAAAACGAGGGCAGTAATCAGGCTAACAATGAGGCTTTAAGCCAACTGCTGGAAATAATGCAAACACTGAGAAACCCTGAGGGCGGATGCCCTTGGGATCTCAAGCAAACGTTTGCGTCAATCGTACCTCACACTCTTGAAGAAGCCTATGAAGTGGCTGATTGTATTGAGCGCGACGATTTAAGTGAACTTAAAGGTGAACTAGGTGATCTGTTATTTCAAATCGTGTTTTATGCGCAACTAGCGCAAGAGCAGCAATTATTTGATTTTAACGATGTGGTAAACACGTTAAATGAGAAGCTAGTGCGCCGTCATCCGCATGTATTTTCATCGCAAGACACACCCACAACTGATGCCGAATTAGCTGCGCAATGGCAAGCAATAAAAGCACAAGAGCGTGCTACTAGACCCCAAGATAAAAGCTCAACACTTTGGCAAGATATACCAAACAGTTTACCTAGCTTAACAAAAGCTAAAAAAATTCAACAACGTGTAGCCGCTTTAGGCTTTGATTGGCCTACTTTTCATGGAGCTATAGATAAGGTGAGTGAGGAAGTTGAGGAAGTGAAAGAAGCCTTAGAACATGACCCTTACTCAGACCATACAGCAGAAGAACTAGGTGATTTGTTGTTTGCTACCGTGAATGTAGCGCGCCATGTTAAACGTGATCCAGAGCAATTGCTTCGCAGTGCCAACGATAAGTTTTCTGCACGATTTGAAAAGGTGCAAAATTACTTAATTGCTCAGGGTAAATGTATTGAGTCAGCGTCTTTAGAGGAAATGGATGCGGCATGGGATGCAATAAAAAAATTAAATAAATAGGGACATAAAAAATGTCTGTTTTTTGTGCACAGATTTGCTATTTATAGCTGGATTGCTTAGCTATGTTTTGGTACAATTTCGCCCCGTCTTGTTTATATTCCAAAATCACTTGTTTGGGTATTATATTCCTTTTAATTCCTGATATTCTAGGGTTCGCATGAGTACAAAATTTATCTTCGTTACTGGCGGAGTTGTTTCTTCGTTGGGTAAAGGTATTGCAGCAGCATCATTGGCCGCTATTTTAGAAGCCCGTGGCTTAGATGTTACCATTCTAAAGCTGGATCCTTACATCAACGTTGACCCAGGCACAATGAGCCCAATTCAACACGGTGAAGTATACGTTACCGAAGACGGCGCAGAAACTGACCTTGATTTAGGTCACTACGAACGTTTTATTCGCACCAAAATGACCAGCCGTAATAACTTTACGCAGGGGCGCGTATATGAAGATGTACTACGTCGTGAAAGACGTGGCGAATATCTTGGCGCAACTATTCAGGTTATTCCTCATATTACCAATGACATTAAGCAACGTGTTTATGATGGCGCAGAAGGCCATGATATAGCAATCGTTGAAATTGGTGGTACGGTAGGCGATATTGAATCACAACCATTTATCGAAGCAATTCGTCAAATGGGTACAGAAATTGGTCGTGAACGCGCACTTTTCATTCACTTAACGCTAGTGCCATTCTTAGGCCCTGCCGGTGAAGTGAAAACAAAACCAACTCAGCACTCAGTTAAAGAGTTACGCTCGGTAGGCATTCAACCAGATATTCTTATTTGTCGCTCAGACCGTAAGCTGCCAAATAACGAGCGTGCAAAAATTGCACTGTTCACAAACGTTGAAGAAAAAGCAGTTATTTCACTACCCGATGTAGATAGTATTTATAAAATCCCTGCGTTATTAAAATCGCAAGAGTTAGATAACTTTGTATGTCGTCGTTTTCATTTAGACGCGCCTGAAGCGGATTTAGCTGAGTGGGAACAAGTATTGTATCAAGAGTCTAACCCAACGGGTGAAGTGACAATTGGTATGGTAGGTAAATACATTGAATTACCAGATGCATACAAATCAGTAAACGAAGCATTAAAGCATGCGGGACTGAAAAATCGTTTAACTATTAATATCCAATACGTTGATTCACAAGACATAGAAACCAAAGGAACTGATGTACTTTCTCGTTTAGATGCTATTTTAGTACCGGGTGGTTTTGGTGGTCGTGGGGTTGAAGGTAAGATCTTAGCGGCTAAATATGCCCGTGAAAACAAAGTGCCTTACCTAGGTATTTGTTTAGGTATGCAGGTTGCGCTTATTGAATACGCACGAAATGTTGCTGGTTTAGTTGATGCAAACTCAACTGAATTTAACGCAAATTCAGAGTCACCAGTGGTTGGTTTAATTACCGAGTGGTTAGATGCTGAAGGTAATGTTGAACTACGTGACGAAAAGTCTGATTTAGGTGGCACTATGCGTTTAGGCGCACAAAAATGTCATTTAACACCAGGCTCTAAGGTGCATGGCGTGTATGGCAGCGACGAGATTGTTGAACGTCATCGTCACCGTTATGAAGTTAACAACAACTTTGTAGCACAGCTTGAGCAAGCTGGTTTGAGCTTTACAGGTTTATCTGAAGATAAAAAACTAGTAGAGATTATTGAGAATAAAGATCACCCTTGGTTTATTGCAGCGCAATTCCACCCGGAATTCACTTCAACACCACGTGATGGTCACCCGCTATTTGAAGGGTTTGTAGCTGCGGCTCATACCTACCAAAAAGCGTCTTCGTAATATAAAAAGGCTGTGCATGATGCGCGGCCTTTTTTGTTTCTAAGGCTAGCCAAACTGAGGTTAGCCGCACTCACCATTTTGGGAATATAGAGGAATCAAGATGTCAGAAATCGTAAAAGTAATCGGTCGTGAAATTATGGACTCGCGTGGTAACCCAACTGTTGAAGCTGAAGTATATTTAGCTGATGGTTCGTGGGGCCGTGCTGCTGCACCTTCAGGTGCATCTACAGGAACTCGCGAAGCATTAGAATTACGTGATGGTGATAAAGCGCGTTACTTAGGTAAAGGCGTATTAAAAGCGGTTGGCTTCATTAATAATGAAATTGCAGAAACGCTAAAAGGTCAAAACGCACTTGCTCAAAGTGATGTAGACCAAGTAATGCTTGATTTAGATGGTACTGAAAACAAAGAAAAACTAGGTGCTAATGCTATTTTAGCGGTTTCACTTGCTAACGCAAAAGCGGCTGCACAATCTAAAAAAGTAGAGCTATACGAGCACATTGCTGACATAAATGGCACGCCAGGTGTTTACTCTATGCCACTACCAATGATGAACATCATCAACGGCGGTGAGCACGCTGATAACTCAGTAGATATTCAAGAATTTATGGTTCAGCCAGTAGGTGCTACTAACTTCCGTGAAGCATTGCGTATGGGTGCTGAAGTATTTCATAGCCTAGCTAAGGTACTTAAAGCAGATGGACATTCAACAGCTGTAGGTGACGAAGGTGGTTTTGCACCAAACCTTGCATCAAACGAAGCTGCACTTGCAGCTATTAAAGTGGCTGTTGCAAATGCCGGTTATGAGCTTGGTAAAGATATTACCCTTGCACTTGATTGTGCGGCCTCTGAGTTTTATAACAAAGAAGCAAATATCTATGACCTTAAAGGTGAAGGTAAGCAATTTACATCTGAAGAGTTTAACCACTTCTTAAAAGATTTAACTGAGCAATACCCAATTGTATCAATCGAAGATGGCTTAGATGAGTCTGATTGGGATGGCTTTGCACACCAAACTAAACTAATGGGCGATAAAGTTCAATTAGTGGGTGATGACTTATTCGTAACCAATACTAAGATTTTAAAACGCGGTATTGATAACGGTATTGCCAATTCAATCTTAATTAAATTTAACCAAATTGGTTCACTAACAGAGACGTTAGCAGCAATCAAAATGGCAAAAGATGCAGGTTTTACAGTGGTTATTTCTCACCGCTCTGGTGAAACTGAAGATGCAACTATTGCTGATTTAGCGGTAGGTACTGCTGCAGGTCAAATTAAAACGGGTTCATTAAGCCGTTCAGATCGTGTTGCTAAGTACAACCAATTGCTACGTATTGAAGAGCAATTAGGCGCTAAAGCACCGTACAATGGTTTAAAAGAAGTTAAAGGTCAGTAATATTTATTTTTAACTCCGGTTAAGGTAAATGTTCAACTTTGATTTATAAATCCCCGCCCATGTGGGGATTTTTTGTAAAAAATAGCAAAAAAGGACAAAGAAACGGGCTACGAGCATCGAGCTACGGGCGTTAAACAAGCCTAACGTTAGTTACTTTTCATCAATTAAAGCTGAAATTGCTGCTTTAAAATCTCGCCGGTAAAACTGGTTTTTAAGTAAAAACCACGCGGCAAGGTTTTAATTATTTTCCCATTTGGGCCTATGGCATCGGTAACAATATGGCTATTCGCTGCTTTTGGGCGTATTTGCATTACATCCCCTAAATGACCTGAAATTTCATCAACTCTACCAAGGGCTATAAGCTCCATTTGTTCTTCCCAGTCTCGCTGCAATTGTGCATCTTGCGCGGGGGAAGGTTGCCATAAAAAGCCACTGCCAATGGTTCTATCAAACGGTGCTATATCGCGCTCGCCTAAAATAGGTAGCCATAAAACATGATTCAACTTTTTTCGAACATTACTTGAGTGCCAGGTCGTACCGGTTACATTTATTAACGGGGTTACCGACACAAAGGTGGTTTCTAATGGTTTGCCTTTATATGAAATGGGCAGTGTTTTAAGCTCTATGCCTAAATCTTCAAAGTCGGGGAGCGGTTTTGAACCAGCGGTTGCGCCTAATACATACTCAATCAGTTGACCTGTCCAGCCTTTTTCACGCAATAAATCATCTGGCGTTTTAAAATGGTACTGCTGTGCTAGTTGTCCAAGTGTGAGCCCTGCAATATTATTGACACGTTGCATTAGTTGATTAATTGAGTGAGGTTTTAAAGGTTGCATACTGTTAATTTAGTTGAATAAATACCAACGCCATGATAGCAAATTAGCTTGATAGTGGATATCTTTAGCGGTTGGTTGATTTTTATACGTGCTGTGATTGGTGCAATTTTATGCACTGCTTTAAAACGCTAAAATTAACTAAGTAACTGAACTACATTGTTTTTTTTGTTTTTGGTGTTCAGTTTTAATTAAGGTCTATAATTGTTGTAAGGATAAATACAGATGTATAAACATGTTTATCCACAGATTCTGTGGAGAACATCACTTTTTTGATCTTGTATTGTGGATTTGTTTGCTAAATGAGCGTGTTTTACAAAAGTTATGCACAAGCTGTGAGTAACCAGCACAAACAGTGTGGTTTTTATGTATTTACGTATGGCTGTGTTGTTTGTTATTCACATGCAATGGATTTCGCCATTAATTTGCCTTAAGCGAAGGTGTTAACGAGGCTTGCACGTAATAGTATTTGCCGTATTGCAGCTAATGTGGAACAATCATAAAAAATCGACTTACAAATGAGGCACTAAGGTGATTGATGCCGAAGGTTTTCGTGCCAATGTCGGAATTGTAATTTGCAATAATCAGGGGCAAGTGTTTTGGGCCAGACGCTATGGTCAACATTCTTGGCAATTTCCCCAAGGTGGTGTTGATGATGGTGAAACACCAGAACAAACTATGTACCGTGAATTACACGAAGAAGTAGGTTTGCGACCAGAAGATGTAGAAATAGTTGCAAGCTCAAAACATTGGTTACGCTATAAATTACCCAAACGATTAATCCGCCGAGATTCAAGTCCGGTGTGTATTGGGCAAAAACAAAAATGGTTTTTATTGAAACTACGCTGCAAAGATGAAGATGTTAATTTACTAAAAACCCATCACCCAGAATTTGATGATTGGCGGTGGGTGAGTTATTGGTATCCGGTTAGGCAGGTTGTGTCGTTTAAACGGGATGTTTATCGACGTGTTATGAAAGAGTTTGCTCCTTTTGCTATGCCTTTTAATAAGCGAGAGCAACAAAAAGATCACTGGCGGAATAAAAGGTAGTTTTTCATAAAAAGGAGCAGTGTATGCTGGCAACACTCAGAACGATAGCTGAGTCTGTTTCGCAACAAGCGAATTTAGACGATGCGTTAGTGTGCTTTGTGAAAATGGTAAAAGATGCCATGAATACCCAGTGCTGCTCCATTTATTTTGCCGATTATAGCCAAGATAACTTTGTACTAATGGCCTCATCAGGGTTAAATCCTGATGCGGTAGGCAAGTTTAGAATTGGCTTTACCGAAGGTTTAGTAGGGCTTGTTGCCCAGCGTGAAGAAGCAATTAATATTGCCTTTGCCAAGTCGCATCCTCGCTTTAAGCTCTCCCCAGAAGTTAATGAAGAAGGCTATAACGCCTTTTTGTCCGTGCCTGTTGTTCATCAAAAAAAAGTGTTAGGTGTTATTGTTGTTCAACAGAAAATGGCGCGGGTATTTTCTCAAGATGAGGAGTCGTTTTTAATTACGCTTTCTGCGCAGTTAGCTTCGCAATTAGCCCACGCCGAAATAAAAGAAGTATTACGCCAAGATGAGTCATCCCATCAAACATCAGTATTAAAAGGGGTTTCTAGCGCGCCAGGTATAAGTATTGGTAAAGCTTTTGTTGTTATTCCTAAACTTAATTTTAAGTCTATAGAACTTACTAAGAATAACGATGTTATTGAACAGCGTCGTTTATTTACACAAGCGGTTGCTGCAACGCGCAAAGAATTTAGCACCTTATCGATGACATTGAGCGACAGCATACCGCAAGAGGCGTTGGCTGTATTTGATGTGTATCAGCAATTATTAGATGCTAAAAGTTTAGGTCATAATGTAGAGGCTCAATTACAAGAAGGGTGGTGTGCTAAAAGTGCATTAAAAATTGTGATTGAACGTTTAGTTGCGCAGTTTAACGAAATGCAAGACCCTTATATTAAAGAGCGTGCGGTTGATGTTAAAGACATTGGTTTACGGGTGCTGCATCATTTAGTGAATACCGAGCATGCAATAAAAGACTACCCTGAAAACACCATTTTAATAGCGCATACATTAACACCAGCTATGTTAGCTGAGGTACCCAATGAGCGTTTGGCTGGGGTTGTGAGCATTAATGGTTCAGCCAACAGCCATGCCTCTATTTTAACCCGCGCTATGGGCGTGCCGGCGATTTGGGGTATCGAAGATTTACCGCTATTGCAGTTTGATAGCAAAGAAATGATTTTAGATGCTTTTGCTGGGCGTTTATATATTTCGCCTTCGCAAATGCTTATTGATGAGTATACAGAATTACAACATCAAGATAACTTACTCAATAATCGTTTTTTAGAAGAACAAGCATTGCCTTCAATCACGTTAGACGGTGAGCATATTAGTTTGTTACTTAATGCAGGGCTTGAGCTTAATACTCAACAAAATAGCGCCCATATTTGTGATGGTGTTGGTCTTTACAGAACCGAAGCATGGTTTATGCAAAAGGGACAGTTTCCTTCGCAGCAAGAACAAGAAAACTGGTATCGAGAAGTACTTAGTAGCTATTACCCTAACCCCGTTGTTATGCGAACGTTAGATATTGGTGGCGACAAAGTTTTAGATTATTTTAATATCACTGAAGAAAACCCATTTTTAGGATGGCGTGGTATTAGAATTAGCCTTGACCATCCCGAGCTTTTTTTAGATCAGCTCAAAGCGATGTTAAAAGCCAATATTGGCTTAGGTAATTTAAAAATAATGCTGCCGATGATCAGTGGTACTGATGAGGTTGAAGAGTCACTGGCACTATTTAAACAAGCTTATTATGAGTTAAGTGAAGCATTTCCTGAGCAACTTATAGAAAAGCCTGATATTGGCATCATGCTTGAGGTACCTTCAAGTGTATTTATGCTGCCAGAGTGGTCTAAAAAAGTCGATTTTTGCTCAGTAGGTAGTAACGACTTAACTCAGTATTTATTAGCCGTAGATAGGGCAAATGCCCGTGTAGCCGATTTATTTAACCCTTATCACCCCGCGGTATTGCGTGTATTAAATAATATTGCCAGCGAGTGTGAGCATTATGAATTGCCCTTTAGTCTATGTGGTGAGCTCGGCGGCGACCCCGAGGGCGCAATATTACTGATTGCTATGGGGTATAGACGTTTAAGCATGAACTTATCGTCGCTAAACAAAGTGAAGTGGGTGCTAAGACGCTTAAATGTAAGCGACATGGAACAGTTACTGAGCGATTGTTTGGCACAGCCTAACGCTAAACAAGTACTACGGTTAACCCGTAATTTTATGATAGAGCATCAGCTAGGTGATTTATTTTATACACCTAAATGATAGAGCTGTAATTGTTTATATAATCAATTAAAATATACATATAATTAAATGTATTAGAGATAACTATGTATGAACTAGGACTTCTAGTTGCAAGTTGTGCGCTGTTAGGTTGCATTGTTGGTTTTTTAGCAGGGCTACTAGGCATAGGCGGTGGTTTAATTATTGTGCCAGTGCTAAGTAGTTTGTTACTTAGTTTTGACGTGGCCGCTGCCGATCATGTGTTAGTTATCGCTATTGCAACATCGTTAGCCTCTATTTTATTTACTTCCACTTCTTCAGCGTTAGCTCATCATAAAAATGATAATGTGCCTTGGGAAATTGCACCTTGGGTTATGTCGGGCGTGGCCGTTGGCGCATTAATTAGTGGCTTTGCTGCCAGCTTTATCCCTGAGAAAATGTTAAGAACGGTCTTTGCGGTCAGTGTGGTTTTTATTGCGATGAGAATGGTACTTTCTGCTCGAAATAAAGTGAACGCAGAACACCCTTTACCTGCAGGCCCCGTACTGGGAGGTATTAGTGCGGTAATGGGCTCACTGTCTGGGTTAATTGGCATTGGTGGCGGTGCATTACTTGTGCCTATGTTGCATTATTTTTCGGTTGATATTAAAAAGGCAATTGGTTGCGCTGCTGCATGTGGTATTGTAATTGCCTTTTTTGGCTCTATCGGTTACATCAGCGCTGGTTGGTATGTAACGGACTTAACGCATGGTTTTATGGGGTTTGTATATTTACCCGCTTTATTTGGGATTGTTATTACCTCATGGTTTATAGCGCCTATAGGGGCTAAGGCAACACATTACTTACCTGTGAATACAATTAAGAAAGTTTTCGCGATGTTACTGGTTTTCATCGCTATTAAAATGGTTTTTAGCTAAAGGTTTATTTTTATGGCACTGGAGTTTCCTCAAATTGATCCAATAATATTTTCTGTTGGACCACTTAGCGTTCGTTGGTATGGGTTAATGTACTTAATTGGTTTTGCGTTTGCGATGTGGTTTGCTAATCGTCAAGCGAAGAAACCAGGGTCGGGTTGGACTAAAGACGAAGTCAGTGATTTACTCTTTTACGGCATGCTGGGCGTTATATTAGGTGGGCGTGTTGGATATGTTCTGTTTTATCAATTTAGTTACTTCATTGAAAACCCCTTGTATTTATTTAGAATCGATCAAGGTGGCATGTCGTTTCATGGCGGCACACTGGGGGTGATCACTGCGATTGCTATTTTTGCTTACAAGCGTAAAAAGTCGTTATTGCAAGTTGGTGATTTTGTAGCACCTTTAGTGCCTGTTGGTTTACTTGCTGGGCGTATAGGTAACTTTATTAACGGCGAATTATGGGGTCGTACTACCGATGTTCCTTGGGCAATGGTATTTCCAACTGGAGGCCCGCTTGCACGCCACCCATCACAACTTTATGAAGCTTTTTTTGAAGGGCTGGTATTGTTTGTCATATTATTGTGGTTTATAAAGCGTCCTCGTCCTGCGGGAAGTGTGTCGGGTTTGTTTTTACTAGGTTACGGCGTATTTAGGTTTGGTATTGAGTATTTTCGCCAACCAGATGCACAACTGGGGTTATTTGCCGACTTCATTTCAATGGGGCAAATCCTATCGTTACCTATGATCATTGGCGGGTTAGGCTTACTTATTTGGGCCTATAAACAACCACAATCGCAAACAGCGGCAAAAGTTTAAAAGAAGAAGTTAGATGAAACAATATTTAGAATTATGTCAGCGTATTGTTGACCAAGGACAGTGGGTTGAAAATAAACGCACCGGTACACGTTGTTTAACGGTTATAAACGCTGATTTAGAATACGATGTGGCGAATAATCAGTTTCCTATGATCACTACTCGAAAGAGCTATTACAAAGCGGCTATTGCTGAGTTGTTAGGGTATTTAAGAGGGTACGACAGTGCTGAGCAGTTTCGTAATATAGGCTGTAAAACATGGGATGCTAATGCCAATGAAAATAATGCTTGGCTCAATAACCCTAACCGTAAAGGTGAGGACGATATGGGGCGCGTTTACGGCGTTCAAGGTCGTGGCTGGCAACGCCCTGATGGTTCAACACTGGATCAACTGGCAAAGGTCATCAATAATTTAAAAAGTGGCATAGATGATCGCGGCGAAATTATTACATTTTATAACCCCGGTGAGTTTGAACTTGGTTGCTTGCGCCCATGCATGCATACACATACCTTTTCGTTATTAGGTGATACTCTGTATTTAACCTCATATCAACGCAGTTGTGATGTTCCACTAGGACTTAATTTTAACCAAATTCAATGTTTTGTATTACTTGCGTTAGTTGCGCAAATTACCGGCCATAAAGCGGGTAAGGCATACCATAAAATCACCAATGCCCATATTTATGAAAATCAGCTCGATTTAATGCGAGATGTGCAATTAAAGCGTGAGCCATTTGCTTCTCCCCAATTAAAAATCAACCCAGAGATTAAGTCACTCGAAGACATTGAAACATGGGTAACACGTGATGACTTTGAGGTGGTTGGCTATCAATGCCATGAAGCGATTCAGTACCCATTTTCAGTTTAAAAAATAAGGAGAGCATAATGAAAGCAGTGATCCCTGTAGCGGGCCTTGGAACACGAATGTTGCCGGCCACTAAAGCAATTCCAAAAGAAATGCTGCCAGTTGTAGACCGTCCACTTATTCAATACGTTGTTAGCGAAGCCGTTGCCGCTGGCATTAAAGAGATAGTGTTAGTAACGCATTCGAGTAAAAACTCAATTGAAAACCATTTCGATACTAGCTTTGAGCTTGAGGCAACGTTAGAGAAACGTGTAAAGCGGCAATTACTTGCCGAAATACAGTCTATTTGCCCTAAGGACGTGACGATTATTCATGTGCGTCAAGGTGAGGCGAAAGGGTTAGGTCACGCTATTAACTGTGCAGCCCCTATTATAGGGGATGAACCTTTTGTAGTTATTTTACCCGACGTTATTATCGATGAAGTGGAAAGTGATTTAACAAAAGATAATTTAGCGGAAATGATCACTCGTTTTGAGCAAAGTAAACACAGCCAAATTATGGTTGAGCCAGTACCTAAAGATCAAGTAGATAAATTTGGTGTTGTTGATTTAGGTGATGTTGAGTTAAACCAAGGTGAGAGCTCACCCATTAAGAGCATGGTAGAAAAACCACCTGTTGACGAGGCACCTTCAAACCTTGCTGTGGTTGGTCGTTACGTGTTGAGTAAAAATATTTGGCCATTATTAGCTAAAACACCACAAGGTGCAGGTGATGAGATTCAGCTGACTGATGCAATTGCGATGCTTATGCAAGATGAAAAAGTAGACGCTTATGCTATTAAAGGCCGAAGCCATGACTGTGGTAGTAAAGTTGGTTATTTGAAGGCGACAATAGAATTTGCTTTGCGCCGTGATGAATTTGCTGATGAGCTTAAAACCTTTATTAAAACATTAATTTAAATAAACTTATCATTATTCAAAGCGCCTACATGGCGCTTTTTTTGATTGTAAAATCGCTTTTACAGACATTTAATTATAACTATTTTTGCAGTTATACAGACAGATCTGGGTTTGTAATGTAATCTTTATGTTAACTAAAGTTGTTTTTTAGTTAACGTGCTTTATTAGGCCAATTGTAAATTGGCTCAACTTAGCGGTCGAAACTGTTGAAAGAGAAACAATCAATGTGTGAATACAGCGTAAAGTATCACCGATATTTAGTTATAGCTTTACTTATGTTAATAGGGAGTGGTTGTACGATATCGCCTGATAAAACCTCATTAAATGAAAGGGTTAGAGATTCACCCGAATATGTAACTATCACCGCAGTTGAACTTGCACAGCTAAAAGATGCCGCTTTGCAATGGCAACAAGCACGTTCTGGTATAGAGAGACTATTAAAGTTAGAACGTGAGCTTACATATTTAGTTGATAATTTAGATATTATTAACAGTAAAGCAATAGCGAAATCTAACCAAGCTGTTAGCAATCGCTATGCTCGCTCATCAATTAAGGCTAATACCTCGCCAGACCTCAGGCATGGTAATAACTACGCAAGCACCTCAGATAACGTTGAACGACCGAGACAAAGATATAGTAACCGTTATGTAAAACCGACTGGTAGGGACGCTCTAAAAAATCAGCGATATAGCAGCCGCTATGCTAGTGTTCCTACAAAAATAATTACAGCTCCTTCAAAAAGCTACAGTAAACGAACTGTTCGCTCGCCAGTGAAAGCGATTAGTTCTAGGGTGAACAAAAAGATTGCCTCTAAAATATCGATGGCAACAAAAGTGGCAATGGTAGATAAAAACAAAAAAGTATTTGCCTTACAGGTAGCGTCCCTTGATTCAGAAGAAAGTGTTGCTAAAGAGTGGAAGCACATTAACAAAAAAGCAGCGCCTTTGTTTAAGGATAAAATCACGACAAACATTGAAAAAGCAAAAGTTAATAACAAAACCTATTATCGATTAAAATTAGGTGAGTATTTTAACTTTAAAAGTGCTGAGGATGATTGTGAGGTATTTAAATTCTATAAAGTTGATTGCTTTGTGAGTAACTACACTGACAAACCAATTAGATTATAAATTATTTATTTGGCGCTTTTATTGCATAATAGCTAGAGCTCGTTTTTTGTAATAGGTGCTTTAAAGTGAAACTTCGTTTAATAATATTACTAATACCATTTGCATTAGCTGGTTGTAGCAACCAGCTAATGCCCGTCGACTCACAAAGCGACAAGCTTGTGCGTGAAAAAGATATAAAACCTTACTTAGAGCAATGGGATAACAACAAAGAGCAGATAGCGCGTTTAAGCACCATGGAAGAGGACTTATCATTACTGATTCAAGCTCTTTCTGCACAAACAGATATTGATACCGTACCTGAGCCATTGAAAGAGAAGGTAAAACGTGTTGAATATGGCTCTAAGCAATCTTTACAACTCTCCTCAGAAACTGCCTTAGCCGATAACACTATCAGTACAAACAAAGCAATTTACGGTGTACAAATTGGACGTTATTTAGTTTCTAACGGAGCCAAAAGGCAAGTACAGCGACTAAAAGAGCAATACCCTCAGTTAAACAGTATTTTACAATACCGCATTAATGAGCAACAAAAGGAATCAACAACGTTTTATAGTGTTGTAGCAGGCCCGCTGAAAAATCAACAGCAAGCGGCGCAGTTGTGTTTGTTTTTTTACAAAATAGGTAATAAGTGTACCTTAGCGACATTTTCAGAGGATGTTTAAGGTTTTTTTTCGCTTATTTTTTCATCCTGTTATTATAAATCAAAATAAAGTAAATATTTTCTAACTTTTTAGTGATTTTGGCCGATACTTAACATAACCTGACTAACAGGTTTATACTTTATGTCTAAGGGAAAACTATGAACAAAATATTTACTAAAGCAGCGTTAGCTGCATCAATGACTGTTCTTTCTTTCGGTGCGGCTGCAGAAACTGCTTCTTTTCAAGCGGGTGTTACAGTTCAAAACGCATTCACCTTTACGAATGATGCACCACTAGATTTTGGTACAATCAGGGCTTCAGGTGATTTAACTGGGACGGAGACTGCAACATTAGTATTAGCCGCAAACCCTGCTACTGCTCCTACAACGGCTTCTACAGATGCAACCGCAGCTGAAATTGCAATTTTAGTAGCAGGTACACCAGCCTCATTCTCAATTTCAGGTGTGTCTCCTTTTGGTACATTGACCATTACAAATCCGACTGAAACTGCGATTGCGCCTGATACAGCACCTGCGGGCACTGCTGCATTTACTTTGGGCACTCCAACGTATTATGTGTTAACTGGTGCGACGCCTAACAGTGCAGCTACAACGACCATTCAGGTCGATTCAGCTGGCGAAGCAACTTTTAATTTTGGTGCAACATTAACCACAACAGCGGTTACTGCAACTAGTGATTATATCGATGGATCATACAGTGGCACGTTTACATTAGAATTAAATTACTAATGGGCAAAGCCTGCTTTATTGTATAAAGCAGGCTACTTTATGAAATTAATTTTACTCATACTAGCAGCTTTTTTAACTACTGATTTATACGCACAAGTTACACCGCTTGAGCAATTGGACTTTGGTAAAATTGTTATCAGTGATAACCAAAGTGTTAGCTCTATGACCTTGTTGCCCAGTAACACAAATACTTTAACCAATAAGATATATTTACTTGAAAAAGGCCATGCAGCCGAATTGTTGCTTGAAGGATATCCTGCACGTATCCAGGTAAACGTGAGTGACTTTGTAAGTGATCAGCCCCTAAATAACATTTTTGGTGGCGCGCCACTGATTTTAAATCAACTCATTTATAATGCGACCATTACAACCGATACCACAGGAACTGCTTTATTGAGAGTAGGAGGGCAATTAAGTACCTCAGGTGACGGAAATACTTATAAAGATGGTATCTTTGATACTACAATTGAAGTGACGCTAAATTATTAGACAACTAGAGATGTTGATAAAATGACAATAATAAAAACTTTTTTTATCTTAGTAAGCTTTATCTTAACTAGCTTCCATTCTTATGCAAACTTACTTATTTCCCCAACAAGAGTAAATTTTGATGAGCGTCAGCGTGTTGCTAAAGTCATTGTTGTTAATAACTCTAATGAAGCAAAAACTTATAGATTGGAGTGGCAAGACAAAGTTGCACTAGCTGGCGGAGGGTATGCTAATTTAGCGGCTGATCAAGAAAGTTCAGCTTCACTTAAAAATATGGTTAGGATTAGCCCATCGCAAGTTAGATTAGCGCCAGGAGAAAGGCAGATTGTTAAGCTTGCTATTCGAAAGCCTAAAGGTTTACTAGAACAGGAATACCGATCTCACCTAGCATTTAAAGCACTCCCTAATGAAACTCAAATCCAGCAACAAAGACTTGGTATTAATTTGAAATTACTATTAAGTTACACTATCCCTGTTATTTTGCGTAAAGGCGCTGAAATACCTAATGTTAATATTAGCAATTTACAGCTTATACACAGCCCAGAAAAAAAAGCGCTTGAGATTGAAATTAAGCGAGAAGGGGGCTTTAGCTCTTTTGGCAAGTTAGAAGTTTTCTTCAAGCAAAAAGGAATGGATACAGAGAAAAAGATCTCCATGTTAAACGATTTTAGTATTTACCCTGAGCTAAAAACAACAACGGCGACGATACCAATTTTTGTAGATCAAAACATCCCGAAAGATGGCGAAATTCGCGTAATTTATACAGGGCTTAAAGAATATCGCGATACTATTTTTAGTGAAAAGGTTGCGCCAATTAATAATGCAATTATCGGTAATTTGAAATAGGCGATGTATTACTTTAAGCGTTTAAAGTGGTTGTTGATCATTTTTTTATCAATTGACCCCTTATTAGCAGCAGAGCCTGACACTCAGGCCATTCTTGCTAGCATAAAAAAAATAGATAAAAAATGGCAGCAATACAACACTGATCAAGCTGTAAATGAAAGAACAGAGCCTGAGCTTAATGTGCGGCAAGGTGAGGGCATCCCCGAAGGGGAGTTATTATTTTTTTCATCGTTCGTGAAAAAAAATTACCTGGGTGAAATGCTCGGGGTGAAAAGTAAAACCGGTGTATTAATAGATTTATTAAGTTTTTCAGAAAGCCTTGATTTTGCTATCGATATAAATAGCGATGACCTTATTGCTCAAGGCTGGTTTATTCGTGAAGATAATCAGTTTTATCTAGACCTAAATACAAATACAGTACAAATTAACGGCGCTAGATATTCATTTAACAGCCAACAAGCTTATGCTGATAACGGCGATATGTTTGTTGATAGTAACTTGCTAGCGCAGTGGTTTTCGTTAGATATTGATATTGAATATTCAGCACTTGAGCTAAATGTAAGCTCCCCCACCAAATTGCCTATAGAATTAAAACGCGAAAGAGAGCAGCGAGAAACTGTAACTAATAGAGAGTCACGTCAAGCAATATTACCTTGGAAGGCCAGTCCATACAGTGCAATTTCATCTCCTCTTGCTGATGTGCAGCTTAGTGCAACCAAGAGTAATACGGATTCAGCGATAGGGTACTCTGTATTAGGGTCAAATGACTTAGCCTATTTTAATGCTCAGTATTTTTTTGCAGGGCGAAAACAAGATTTACTATCAGATTCAAGATTATCATTTAGCCGTCAAAGTAAAGATGCACGGTTATTAGGTCCCTTAAATGCGACAACTGTTCAATTTGGAGATGTATTAGCAACTCAAATCGGTAAACAATTTAATAGTAGTTACGCCAGAGGAATAAAAGTTGATAACAAACCACTTTTTAAACAGGTTAATAGTAATCAAATTAATTTAACGGGTGCTATTCAACCAGGGTGGGATGTTGAGTTATACCGCAATGATGTACTGCTAGCGCAGCAGTTTAGTTTAGCTGATGGGCGTTATTTATTTGAAGATATTGATTTATTGTTTGGCGCTAATAATTTTGAGCTGATTTTTTATGGTCCACAAGGGCAAGTAGAGCGAAAAACAGAGCAATACTTTATAGATGGTAATAGTTTATCAGCAGATGAATCGTTTTATGAGTTGTCAATTACTGAGCAAGGTGAACAGTTATTCAATCAGTCACTTTATTCGACACAAGGTAAAGGTTGGCAGCTAGCAGGTCGTTATGAAACGGGGTTAACTGATTATTTATCGGTTTATGCTGGTACATCAATATTAAATAGTAATTCGAGTGATAATGTTAACAATTATGCTTTTGGTTCAAACCTAAGTATATTTGATAAAGTATTACTTAATCTAGATTATGAAAAAAATAATAACGATGAAGATAAGCTAGAGGTAGCTGCTAGAGGTGAGTTAATTGGTCAATCAGTACGGTTAAGCCTGTCTCAAAACAATGAAAAGATAACTGATGATTCGCAGACAGCGAAAGTTGAAAGTTATCAATTATATACGGCAGGAAAGTTGTTTGATAAATCGTTTGGAAGCTTAAGCTATCAAAATACGCTCGCATATAACAGCAGAGAATTTAGCGACTCATATCTAAGTGTTGATAATACCTTATCGTATAATTTAGGTGGGACCGTTGTTAGTAACAACTTAATTTGGCGAAAATTTGATTCTTTAGATGATGCAACAACACTTGGCAGCATGCGTCTTCAACATCGATTTGGTAAAACATACACTCGTTTTAGTGTTGACTATAGCGCAGACTCCGGTTCGACTATACTGGGCTACCAAGCAGAATTAAGCCGTAGTTTATCTCAGAATTTACAATCTGAATTCACACTAAGAAACTCCCGTATAAATGATTTAGTTTCTATGGAACTGGGTCTAAATTGGCAAAGCGATAGTTTTAGCTTAAATAGCACAATGAGTTACGACGATGATGATAATTGGCGGCTAGGTTTATTTAGTCGCTTTAGTATTGGTTTTGATGCGAACACTGACGAGTACTTTTTAAGTAAAAGAAGCCTCGCAAACTCTGGCACTTTAATGGTTAGAGTCTTTCTTGATTCAAATAATAACAATATTCAAGATGACGGAGAAAAGGGAATTGAAGGCGTTAAGGTAAAAGGAGTTCAAAACTATCGCCGAGCTGTAACCAACGAAAATGGTTTAGCAATACTTAAAGGAATGCCAGCAAATAGAACCACCGACATAGTGATAGAGCCTGGTAGTATTAGTGAGCCTTTTTTAGTTGCCGCCAACGATGGCTTTTCAATTACACCTCGTGCCGGTTTTGTTGAATATATGGAAATCCCGCTTAATAATAGCAGTGAATTAGAGGGAACTGTTTACAAACAAGATGAGCAAGGCAGCACTGAAGTACAGCCTTTTGCTACCGTAAAATTACTCGACAAACAAGGCAAGCAAGTGGCACAAACGCAGGCTGCTTATGATGGTTATTATTTGTTTACCGATTTACGCCCTGGCGAATATAAAGCGGTTATAGATGATGAATTTAAGCAACGTAAGTCTTTAAAAGATACGCAACAGGTGGTGGTTAAGTTACCAGCGCAAGGTGAAGTAGTAATGGGCGTTGACTTTGAGCTTAAAGAAAAAACACAAACTCCAGCGTATATTGCTAATGCGGGTGGGTTTTCA
Organism: Pseudoalteromonas sp. QJM3NY_12; assembly: GCF_056173165.1. Next base: position 2,524,190 of record NZ_CM149661.1, on the reverse strand, counting down.
TCATTGCCAATTATGAAAGCGTATTATCAATTAATTAAACGTCATTTAAATGAGCAATCAAAGCGTGATGCTTTTTATATTAAAGACGAAAAACAAAAACGGTATATTTTAGCCGTCGCTTATGCCGAGTCTGCGCAAGGGGAGCTTGAACAAGTATGTGCAGAATTAAAAGTAAAAGGCTTGAACTGCCAAGTCCAAGCGCAACTTATTAGCCACTAATAACAATAAGGTTTAACCATGCAATATGCTAATTTATATAAACGCTACTCAATACTAATTGCCTGTATTGCTGCTCTTTTTATATCAGGATGCAGCACCACCAAAACTGCAGAATCTCCTCAGCCAATGCAAGCGAGTGCCAATCTTTCTGAGGAAGAGTTGGCGCAGCTAAAAGCATCGTCTCAGCAGTGGCAAGCAGCCAAAGCAGGTGTTGAACGTTTATTAGTGATTGAACAAGACTTAAAGTTATTAATAAGCCAATTAAATGCAGTGGCAAAACAAAGCTCTGCATCAACAAATACGCCTGCAGTATCAACAGCTAAAGCTTCGGCTGAAACGGTAGCACCAACAAAAGTTGCAAAAAAAGCTAAAGTAGCAACGAATACAGCTGACGAAAAACAAGCCGTTAAAGCCTTATTTGCCTTGCAAGTTGCAGCCGTTACCGACAAAGAGCGACTTAGCCAAAGTTTAAATCAAATAAAAGCCAGCGCATCTTCGTTATTTCAGGGCGAATTCGTGGCGAATGTAGAAACTATTAACGTGAGTGGCATGACTTACTACCGTTTAAAGCTTGGGGCTTATCAAAATCAAGCGAATGCGGCTGCCGATTGCGATAAACTTAAACAGCGCCAAATCAACTGCATTGTGAGTCATTACACCCAACAGCCATTAAAATAAATATGCATCTAGGGTATTAGGCATAATAATTGCTTTGTAACTATTATGTTTTTAGAGGATGGCAACTATGCGCCTTTTGTTACCCTTACTATTATTAAATTTAGCGGGCTGTAGCTTAACCCCCCAGCCAAAGCCGAGTATAAGCACTGATGCGCCTAAAGCGGTCATGGCACCTTATACGCTTAACCAGTACGTAAATAGCTTGAGTGCCCAGCTTAGCCATATCAAAGAGCCTTTTAAAAGCACCGCTTCAATCGCGGTCAGCAGCTTTTATTTAGCCAATGCTTTGGATTCACAAATTGCCCAAGGGCAGGGGACAGGGCTTAGTCAGCAAGTTCAAGAAAGCTTAATAACCCAATTTACTCAGTTAGGGTACAACACGGTTGAATATCGGCTTGAAAACCAGCTTAACTTATCAGCGAGCGCTGATTCAGTGTTAAGCCGCAGCACCAGTAACTTAAAGCAGCGTCAGATTATTGACTTTGTGATCACAGGCACTTTAACCCGTCAAGAACATGCTTATATTGTTAATGCTCGCATGGTAAATATGCAAACTAATCAGATTGTATCTGCCGCAAGCACTGAAATTCCCATCAATGTGATGTGGAGTAATGAAAAAATACAGCAGCGCGGTGACTATATTTACCGCAGTGAATATTAATTAGGAGCACACATGAAACGCCTACTATTAACTTTATGTTTGCCACTGGGCTTTGGTTGTTCACAAATGACAAACCATAGTGACACGCAAATTACCGACGATGCGCCTATGTTTTTTGAGCAACGCCCTGTAGCTGCACCAACAAATACTGATTCGCTTTATCAAAATAAAGCCGCAGTGATGAATAAAAACAAACAAGTAAATACGCCAACCCGTAAAAATATTAATCACTATGTACGTGGCATCATGCAAGACATGGCTGAAAACTTACAGTACGTAAATACTAAAACGCCATTGGCAGTATCAAGCTTTGTTTTTTTAGACCGTGACTACAACAATGCTGACTTAGTAGGTAACCAAATAGCAGAGAGCTTTATGCACGAACTGCATAATTTTGGTGTGCCGGTCATTGATTTTAAAACCACCGATTATATGCGTGTAACCCCTGGTGGCGATTTTGTTTTTAGCCGCGACTACTTAGAGCTTAACCAAGAACAAAACTTTAGTTACGTATTAGCGGGTACGCTAGTAAATCACCAAGGCGGCATATTAGTAAATGCACGAATTGTTGGTTTAGCGAGTAAAGCGGTTGTAGGCTCTGCACAGGGCTTTATTCCGCAATCAGTTATTGATGCGCTAAATAGCAGTAACAGTGCTGATGGCATTATGCTTAAACAAGCGAGTAAGTGAGGTTTACCATGGTTAACTTAGTTAAGCGCTCTGCTTTAATTGGTATAAGTGCATTATCACTATTACTTTCAGGCTGTAATTTAATGGGCGAGTCGACCGCGACCGAGCCCGCCAAATCTGAGCCAGAGCAAACAGTGGTAAGCAATCTTGATTTTAACCAGATCATGGCGCAAATGCAGCAAAATGACGAGCAAGAACAATACGCCGATACAACGCAGTTTAACCCAAACAAGCACCATAAAAGCTTAGTTAACTACGTAGAGCAAATGGCACTTGATTTAACCGACACCATGCAAGTAGCCCCGCAAGATGCAGCGATTGCGGTTACGTCGTTCGTTGATTTAGACGCAAGTTTAACTACAGCAAGCCAGTTAGGTAATCAGTTATCAGAAACCTTTATACACCAGCTACAAAAGTTTGGTTATAGCGCGGTTGATTTTAAAACAGCCAATTTAATTACCGTTAATGAACAAGGCGACTTTGCATTCACCCGAAACACTCGCAAGCTTGCAGGTACGAATATAGCCAGCCATGTTTTATCGGGTACATTAATTTACCGTGCAGATGGGGTTGTTATTAACGCTCGCGTAATAAATATTGAAAATAAGCGCCTTGCCGCCAGCAGTCGAACATTTATACCGCTTTACGTATTAAATAAAGAAGATATATATTTATCAAGCAATTAACTTACTTTGATACTTGATATAAAAAACCAGATACCGTTATAATTTTTGTAAGCTGTAAGCTGTAAGCTGTAAGCTGTAAGCTCGATGTGGCCTCTTAGTTAAATGGATATAACGGCCCCCTCCTAAGGGGCAGTTGCAGGTTCGATTCCTGCAGGGGCTACCAATAAAATCAATGGGTTATGCCTTTTCTTTGTTTCTATATCAACTCTATGTAGTATATTTGTAGCAATGCCAGCTTTGTGCCATTTTCGGATAAAAAGTGAATTTGAAAGCCTGTTGGGTGGCGCCTTCGGCTTAACCAACCTACATTTTGACGTAGGTCGGATAAGTGGCGGAGCCACGCCATCCGACAAAAATGATGAATTTACCAGAAACAACAGTTTTACACTTTAAGTTAAACCACTCTATACTGACTATCGGCTGAGTGCCAATTGCGGACATTAGTAGCGCCTCACTCATTAAATGCCGTTTAAACTATTTTATGGCTTTATGTTCACTGATTGATAAAGAAATCCCAGCCGCAGAGTACATTCTAGAGCCATTAATTTCACTATAACAAAGTTCATTTTCGTAATACTCTTTGTCCGCTTCAGTACCAGTATCGGCTTTATTTTTCATCAGTACCAAATAAGGCTCTATCTTCTTTTGCTCCATTTTCGCAATTTTCATAGCTTCAAAACTGAAATTATTACTTTTCTCTTTTCCAAAAGCATCTTTTAATAAAGTATATGAGCCAGAATTTAGAAAAAATTGATAATGTGAAACATTTTTACCATACCCCCACCCTTTGCAAAAACTCTCAATAGCTCCATCTTTGTAAAGATTGCTTAGGTCAGCGATAACATTCGACTCGATTTCGGTAAAGCCTTTACTTGAAAGGTATGGAATAATTTTTTTACCGTCAATTAGTAAAGGAGATTTGTAGTCATCAATGACATTTGCAAATGAAGATTGCGATACAACAATTGATATTAATAAACATATTTTTTTCATATCTTTCCTATATTAAATATTTATCAAGTTACATGAATTAAACTACGAGCCGCCATATAACAGGTCAAAAGTAGACATATTATACACCTTTATAACTTCATCAATAATTAGCTTCTTAAACAAGCATTTGAAATAGCCCTAGATCAAAGTTTATTGTTTGGCGCCAAACAGGCTTTTAATAATGTTATCGGACAAAATTAGGCTCCTACTCAAAGAAGTAGGAATAAATTTAACTTTTTCAGTGTCCGGTTATCGCTCAAAGAAGCCCTCCATTAAATTCTGCATAATAAAAAAGCGAGCTATCAATTAGCCCGCTTTATAAAATACTTTGCCGAACCCCGAACCCCGAACCCCGAACCCCGAACCCCGAACCCCGAACCCCGAACCCCGAACCCCGAACCCCGAACCCCGAACCCCGAACCCTGAGGCTATAACTCAGCCATCACTAGTAATTGTAGCGATAAGCTCGCTCAGTACCTGCTCAGCTTTGTCAGTTTCTACTTGGCAAGTACCGGCATTTAAATGGCCGCCGCCACCGTATTTAAGGCACAACTCGCCAACATTAGTATTGGAGCTGCGGTTGGTGATTGATTTACCAATGGCGTACACCACGTTTTGCTTTTTAAGCCCCCACATTTTATGTATTGAGATATTACATTCGGGGAACATGGCGTAAATAACGAAGCGGTTAGTAGCGTAAATGGTTTCTTCTTCGGTTAAATTGAGTACCACTAAGTTGTCGTGTACTGATGAGCAGCGGTCTATTTGCTCTTTAGCTTGTGCGTTGTGCTCGTGGTATAACGCAACACGCTCGGCAACATCTTCCATTGCTAGTATTTGTTCTATGCTGTGATCTTTACAGGCGTCAATTAACTTCATCATTAACTGGTAATTAGAAATTTTGAATTCACGAAAACGGCCAAGTCCTGTGCGCGCATCCATAATAAAGTTCATCAGTACCCAGTCTGTTGGGTTTAAAATTTCGTCTTTTGTAAATTGTGCCGAATCCCCTTTATCAACCGCTTCCATCATGTCAGTTGAAATATTAGGGAATTTCTCTGCGCCACCATAATAGTCATAAACAACGCGTGCTGCAGAGGGCGCATCTGGGTCAATAATATGGTTTTTTATATCGCTTTCGTTACGAACGGTTTCACTCAAGTGATGATCAAATGCAATATGACAACCGGCAACATAGGGGAGGTTAGTGGTAATGTCGTTGCTGGTAATGGCTATTTTGCCATCTTGCATGTCTTTTGGGTGCACAAATAAAATATCGTCGATTAAATCTAAATCTTTAAGTAATACGGCACACACTAGGCCGTCAAAATCGCTGCGAGTGACAAGTCTATATTTATTATTGCTCATTGTGGGTCCATTTTTGTTTATTTATTAATCTGAGTGTAGCAGTTTAAACTCCATTTTATATACCTGTTTTTAACATAAAAAAAGCCAAAACAAGAGTTTTGGCTTTGAGTAGCAAGTGTGTATTAGTGGTATGTTATGCGCCTGGGCCACATTCCATACAATGGTTAAGAATGTCTGGGCCAAATTTTAATTTAGCGTTTAAATCTCGCAGTGCAGTGCGTAGGCCTTCTTCAATAACAGGGTGATAAAAAGGCATATCTAACATTTGCGGTACAGTCATTTTGTTTTGTACAGCCCATGCTAATAAATGAGCAATGTGCTCTGCTTGTGGGCCTATAAATTCAGCACCTAAAAATAAGCCGGTACCGTGCTCGGCATACACACGCATGTGGCCTTTGTTTTTTAGCATAACGCGGCTGCGGCCTTGGTTTTCAAAGCTGACTTCGCCTATTTCAAAGCAGTCACAGCTTCCTAATCGTTCGCTAATTTCTTTAAAGTTTTCACCAACCATAGCTATCTGTGGGTCACTAAATACGGCGGCAATTTTAGCGCGGCGTAAACCCGCACGTACATGAGGGTAGCGGCCTGCGTTTTGCCCTGCGATTGTTCCTTGATCGGATGCTTCGTGAAGCAGTGGGATCATGTTACTGGCATCGCCGGCAATAAATATGTTTGAGTCGCCACATTGCATAGTGTGGGCATCAGCGAGTGGTACGCCACGTTCATCAAGCTCTATGCCGGTGTTTTCTAACCCTAGTTTATCGGTGTTAGGTACTCGCCCTGTTGCAGCCAGAACATAGTCAAACTGCTCGGTGTGTTTAACACCTTGTTTGTCGGTGTAGGTTAGCTCTGCTTTATTACCTACTTGTTTCATATCAGAAACGTTTGAGTCGGTATCAACATAAAATTCTTCAGCGAATACGGTGTTAGCGTAATCTTTCACTACTGGGTCGGTTAATGGGCCTATGGCACCACCTACACCAAAGAGTTTTACCTTTACCCCTAATCGGTGCAACGCTTGGCCAATTTCAAGGCCTATAACGCCTGGGCCAAATACGGCTACTGATTCTGGTAAATCATCCCAGTCGAATACATCGTCATTAATAATCAGTCGGTCGCCAAAGTTATTAAATACGCCAGGGTAAGATGGGCGTGAACCTGTTGCTATTACAAAGCGTTTAGCAGTGATAATGGTGTGCTCATCTATTTGCACGCGGTTGGCGTCTAAAAACTGTGCATAGCCACGAATTTTATCTTCGCTAGGTATTTCATCTACGGCTTCTACTACGAATCCTGCAAAGCGATCGCGCTCACTTTTAACTCGTGCCATAACGGCTTTACCGTCAATAACCGGTTTTGAGCTGTGAACTCCAAAGGCAGGTGCCATTTCTATTGAGTGCGCGGCTTCTGCTGCAGCAATCAATAATTTACTTGGCATGCAACCAACACGTGCGCAGGTTGTACCGTATGGGCCTGATTCAATCATAAGTACGTTTTGAGTAAACTGTTTAGCATTACGGTAGGCACTTAAACCAGCGGTACCTGCACCTATAACAACAACGTCGGTTTGCAATTCTTTCATAGTGTTTTTCCTTTAATAAACAAGGGCGTTGCAGCCCCTGTTTTATTTACTTAATTAAGCAAAGTATTTTTCTAAATCGTCTGAGCCACCAATGTGCTTACCACCAATAAATACTTGTGGTACGGTTTCACGGCCCGATACCGCTTTAAGGCTGGTAAGTGATGCGCCAGCACCCATTACGATTTCTTCAAAAGCAAAGCCTTTAGCTGTAAGTAGCTCTTTTGCTTTTTTACAGAAAGGACAGCCAGGCTTAGTAAATAGAGTAACCGCTTCTGGTTTTACTTGAGTTGGGTTGATGTAATCAAGCATAGTGTCAGCGTCAGATACTTCAAACGGGTCGCCTGGTAAATCTGGCTCGATGAACATCTTCTCTACTACGCCATCTTTAACTAGCATAGAGTATCTCCAGCTGCGCTTGCCAAAACCTAAATCATTTTTATCAACTAGCATACCCATGCCGTCAGTAAATTCGCCGTTACCATCTGGTAGTAAAGTAATATTTTGCGCTTCTTGATGCTCAGCCCATGCGTTCATTACAAAGGTGTCGTTTACAGATACACAAACAATGTCGTCAACGCCATTTTGCTTAAGTACACCAGCTAACTCGTTGTAGCGTGGTAGGTGAGTTGATGAACACGTTGGTGTAAATGCACCAGGTAGTGAAAACACAACGACTGTTTTGCCTTTAAAAATGTCATCAGTAGTTACTGATTTCCATTCGTCGTTTTGACGCGTTGCAAATGTAACGTTAGGGATTGTTTGACCTTCAATATTGTTTAACATGTTTTTAGTTCCTCTTGATTTGTTGATAGCCATTATGGCGAACAATTAAATATAGTTCCAATCGTTTGTTTGTATTAAACTGATAGGTATAAACTATCAGGTTGTATGTGAATATGAACTTAAAAGATTTAGAATATGTAAAAGCCGTTGCGCATTTTAAACATTTTCGCAAAGCGGCTGATGCCTGCTTTGTAAGCCAGCCCACCTTGAGTGGGCAAATTAAAAAGCTAGAACAAGAATTAGGGGTTATCTTATTTGACCGTTCAACTAAGCACGTCACCTTAACAACCCAAGGTGAACGTTTGTTGACACAAATCACTCTTATATTAGAACAAACTCAAATATTAAAAGAACTGGCTGCTACTTCTAACCAACCGTTACAGGGCAAGCTGAGTATTGGTATTATTCCTACTATTGCCCCGTATTTACTACCTACACTGCTTACATCAATGAAAGCGGCATTTACTCAAAGTCAGTTTTCGTTTATTGAAATGCAAACTTCTACCATTTTAGCCGCGCTAGACAGTGGCGAGGTGGATTTTGCAATTTTAGCGGATGTACCTGAGCTAAAAAATTACCATACTATTAATGTATATAAAGAAGACTTTTTAGTTGCGATATCTGCTGATAACGCTTTAGCTGTAAATAAAAAGGTAGCACTGCAAGATCTTCAAGGTAGTAACCTATTAATGTTAAGTGATGGCCATTGCTTTAAAGATCAAGCCCAGCAGTTTTGTTTTTCGGCAGGAGTGGATGTTTCTAGCCAGTATCAAGGTAATAGCTTAGAAACCTTATTAGCGCTGGTGGCGATGGACGATGGGGTTACGTTTGTGCCAAAACTTGCTGCAATCCCCCGAGAGGGAATTCATTATTTGCCTATTTTTCCTAATCAGCAACGTAATATTGTATTGGCCTGTCGAAAGCACTACCCGCATTTATCTGGGGTTGAGCAGTTAGCAGATTGGTTAAGCGCTCACGATAATTTAAAAGTTAAGCTAACCCAAGTACTTTAGGGCGTTGCAACTTCCACAATATCGTTAATTTGTACGCCCGGTAAAGGCTGATCATTAATACTAACGGCAATGGCACTGTGCTGATATAGCTGCTCTACACGAATACGGTTCAAAGTGGTTATAGTATGCGGCATGGTGTTGCCTTGCGCGTCTGTTAAATAATTATGATGAGCAATACTCAGCTGTTGGCCTTTTTCTAAGCCATGTGCCTTTCCTAAATTAATGACGAGTTTATTATTTTCCATGTGCATAATTTTGCCTTGGGTGGGTAGGCACGCCATGGCTGCTTGCAAATCGTAACTTAGGGTTTGGTTTATCTCACTAATACTTTGACCAAAAGGTGACTGCCAAAAACGATTACTGTTTACATCAATAATAGTTGTTTTTTCAAATGGCCAGATAGCTTGGCTTTGATAGCTTTGTTGCCACAAGGGTTCATAAGTAGTGCCATTAAATAAACTAAACTCTATTTGGTAGTGACGCTGATAGCTTTCATCTTGCCAAAATGCATAATCACTATTGAGTTTATCGCTGGTGGATAAACTGGTAATTTGGCTTAACAACACGTATTGCGCGTTACTGCGCGATGAAATTTCCTCTAACTGGCTATTAGAGTAGTCATGTTGTTGATTAAAGTAGGTATCGACTTTTATCGCTTTATTGAAATAGGCAACAGGGACAGCACTCATTTTTGATTTTTGCAGTGACGTGTAGATGTTTTTGCTTACGGCTTTATTAATGTCAAATATTTGACCCATTCTAGCGTGCTCGCGATTTATTAATTGACTTTGCGTCACGGCTATAAATTTGTTGAAGTTGCTTTGTGGGCATTGCTCGGTTTGTGCAAAAATATCTAGGCGTAAGGTAATCGCAAATTCATCACTGCTGCGGTTTTCGCTAACGAGCTCTATTTTTTGGATTTCGCCTTGGCTACTTATTTTTAGTTGATCTTGAGTTAATACGCCATCAACAAGGGTTTGCACTGAACTTACACGCGCCCCAGAAAATACTAAGGCTTGGGTTATCGCATCTTTTATGGCTGCGGCTTTTGCACTAGGAATATCGCTATTTTGAATAACTGCATGGCCGGTAGACTCAAACCACTGAGCGTGAGTAAAAGGTGAAAACGTTAATACCGCAGTGGTACTTAACCCTGCTAATATAGCCTTTAAAAACGATTTCATACTTTTACTCCAATTAAACGTTAGCGTTAATCAACTTCAGCAAGTAATGTACCACTATTTTTTGTTATCTATTTAAATGTCTATCACTGGCACTAAACATGCATAACTGAGTTTAATTAGTTTTTAAAGGCCCAGTATGATGCGAGTAATGCCATTAATGATCACATTAGGCTGCTTAACTTTAAGCGGTTGTAGTAATATATTTGATAAACACGTTGAGTATAAATATGTTGAGCCAAATAATTACCCAGTATTAAAAGCGGTTGGCTATGCGCCCATTAGTTTGCAGTCGGGAAGTAGTGATACGCAAAAACAACTTATGGCGATTAAGGCTTCAAAGCTCGAGGCTTATCGCGAACTAACAGAGCAAGTATACGGGCAAAAAATTACCGCAGGTACAACAGTCGCTGGGTCTGTTGCCCAAGATGATTATTTACAAAGCAAAGTACAAGGTATTATTAAAGGCGCACAAATTATAAAAACATATGCCGTTAATGATATGTATGTAACCGAGCTTGAGCTTAATATGAAACGCGTTCACGACTTGTACATAGGTGAGATAAAACCACGGGAAGTGAAAAAAGTCACTTATTACTAAGCGACAAATTATTACCCATAAAAAACGCCTAAACGAATTATCGTTTAGGCGTTTTTTATGGGTATTTTTTTAGGCTTTTAGGTTACGCACAATGCTGTTATCGGTATTTACGACGCTACCAGCTTGGTCGTAGGTCATTGATGAAGGTGCACCAATTAAAATACTTTTTAGCTGCTTTACACTTAACTGTGCCTGATGAGCTGCATGAGCATTAACTTCATTTTGTTTTTGACATTGCTCAAGCTTAGTTCTGGTCAGCTTTATTAAGTCATTGTTTTCATCTGTTTGCTGATCATTACTGGCAATCAGTTTACTGAGTTCTTTATCTAGGGTGCTTATGCTGGTTAAAAAAGACATTTTCTGTTGGGCAATTTCTTTCAAACCTTCGCCTCTACGTGAGGCAATTGCATTAAGTTCTTGGGTAAGAAGCTCACTCAAGGTTGTTAAACAATTTATTTGTTCGTTTAGTTTAATCGTAATTAAACTATTGTGATCAGCCATAAACATTAAACTCGAAGTCTGCTAAATTTTTGGCAAGTTTCTCACTGTCTATTTGATACTTGCCTTCGGTAATGGCTTTTTTAAGTTCAGCAACTTTGTTACTGTCAAAACCAGAAGACTGCTCTGCTTTTTCTTGTAAAGATTTTAATTGCTTAGCTTGCGGTGTTAGGCTCACCGAATCGCTTGCCGCTTTAGGCGAAGGCGTTTGCGCAGCCTGCGTATTTGCATTATCTCTTTTTAAATCAACTTTTTGCTGTTGAGTGTTTGTTAAAACACCAGGCTGTTGATTTGATTTGTTAACTTGACCGACCATGATAAAAACCCATTTATTACCCAACTGATGCCTATATATCGGCATTTACTAAAGATACTTTAGCATAAATTACATTAAATATTTACCTGCACAGACTCTACACCATCTACCCGTGCATTTAAAACTTTACCTGTTTTTTTGTTTTCTACTCGTACTTGTTCACCTAAGGTTCCATCCTCTAATGCAACACCCGTGGTTTTTACTCTTAACCCTTTAATATTGGCAAATATGTTAACAGAGTCGCCTTTGCAAACCATACAAATTTGATTGAGTAGTACTGGCATACCTTCACGAATATTACGTTTGCTGCGGCTACCAATAAGTTGTGCAGGATCATCAAGATACTGAACGCGTATAAAGTGCGCAGGGCGCATATCAATACTTAAATGGGATGGAGTAATCACTTCACCTCGTGCTAAATTAGTCGTTGCAACTACAACGGGTGCTGATTCAGTGATTCTGACATGTACGTATTGTGCCCAGTTGTCACTATCGTTACATTTTATTTGAATGGTGACTTGACGATTAAAAGGGGGCTCACTTGGCGTTACTAGCTCTGGCTCAGAGTTACAATGGCGATCAGGTATGCGGCTATCTAACGGTAATGCGCTAAACTGTATTTTGTTATCATTTGTAGTCACTGCTTTTTGTGCAACATAAGATACAGCCATTTCTTGAAGTGATTCTTTACTAAATACTTGAGCCTTTAGTGGCAAAGTGAAGCAGAGGCTAGCAAGAAAATAAAAAACACTGTATCTTCTGATTTTTTTTAACAAACTCATAATGTTTCGACTATGCTTATGGTTGCAAACAGGGTATAAATATTTTGCGTCAGAATTTAGACGCCCCCGTTGTGTTATGACGCTTTATTAATTGAAAGCAATTATCGTTCCTTATATTTGTTTTCTTAGGAGATTTAAATGGCCGGTATTTTAGACTCAGTAAACCAACGTACTCAGTTGGTTGGGCAAAACCGCTTAGAATTATTGTTATTTAAGCTTAACGGGCGTCAGCGCTTCGGCATAAATGTGTTTAAAGTAAGAGAGGTATTACAATGCCCGCCTCTTACTAGTATGCCAAAGGCTAATGCTTATATTCGAGGTGTTGCACATATCCGTGGCCAAACTATTTCGGTGATTGACTTATCTATGGCTGTAGGTGGCCGTCCTATAAAAAATATAGAAGAAGGTTTTATTATCATTGCTGAATATAACCGTTCAGTTCAAGGATTCTTAGTTGGTGGCGTTGAGCGGATTGTTAACATGAACTGGGAAAAAATACTGCCTCCGCCATCAGGTGCGGGGCGTTATTCTTATTTAACAGCCGTGACTGAAATTGAAAATGAGTTAGTTGAGATTCTCGATGTTGAGCAAATTTTAAACGAGATTTGTCCAGTAAATACAGAGGTTAGCGCAGATGTTGCGGCTCAGGCTCAAGGTAGTATGCAAAAAGATTTGGGTGAGCGTATAGTATTTATAGCCGATGATTCGGCCGTGGCACGAAATCAGGTTAAACGAGCGTTAGAGCCTTTAGGCGTAACTACTGAACTTGCTAAAAATGGTAAAGAAGCTTTAATAAGACTAAAAGAAATTGCAGAGCTTGATTGTGTTAACGATATTACAGAGCGAGTAGGGTTACTTATTTCAGATGTAGAAATGCCCGAAATGGATGGTTATACGCTCACTGCAGAAATTAAGGCAGATCCCAAACTTGCACCATTGCATGTGATTTTACATACTTCATTAAGTGGTGTTTTCAACCAAGCAATGATTGAAAAAGTAGGGGCTGACGATTTTATAGCGAAATTTAATCCAGACGAGCTTGCTACAGCCGTTAATAAGTGGGTTCATTGTGATTAATAAACATAGGTGTTATTGATTTGACTAATAAAGATTTGCAGCAAACAGAATACGATCAATTTCGCTTATTTTTAGAACAACAGTGCGGTATTGTTTTAGGTGAAAATAAGCAGTATTTGGTTAAAAGTCGCTTGGCACCATTAATGTCTCGGTTTAATGTTGAATCGTTATCTGAACTGGTTAGCAAAACACTTGGCGTACATGAGCGTCAATTGCGCGCTGCTGTTGTTGATGCCATGACAACCAACGAAACATTGTGGTTTAGAGATCAATACCCATTTGAGTTGCTCAAAACCAGATTATTCCCTGAATTTAAAGCGCTAAATAGACCATTAAAAATATGGTCTGCTGCGAGCTCTTCAGGGCAAGAACCTTATTCAATTGCTATGTCGGTAGCTGAGTTTCAATCAAGTAGTCCTGGTGTTTTAAAAATGGGTGCACAAATAGTGGGTACTGATATATCAAATACCATGCTGGATATGTGTAAAAACGCTGAATATGATGCATTGGCACTGGCTCGCGGGCTATCTGCTGATCGTCGTAAGAAATTTTTTAAAGACAGCGGCAATGGTATGGCACAAGTGGTTGACTCATTGAAAAAGCAAGTGAGCTTTAGGCATTTAAATTTGCTCGACTCGTACGCCTTGATGGGTAAGTTCGATATTATATTTTGCCGTAATGTTTTAATATATTTTTCACCTGAGGTGAAAGCCAAAATAATTGCACAATTTTCTCAAGCACTTAACCCTAAGGGGTATTTATTTTTAGGTGCGTCGGAATCTATGTCTGGTTTGAGTACCGAATTTGATATGGTACGTTGTAACCCCGGCATTATTTACCAAAAGAAATAACGAATATTAAGATATACCCCCTCCTAAAAACGGCGCTGTAGCGCCGTTTTTTGTTTTTATCATCACTACTTTCATTGCTGGCTTACTTATTGCTTTATTGATACTAAGTCAATTTTTTGGAGATAGTTATGGCTATCAGTTTTGATAAAGCATTAGGCGTGCATCCGCATGCGATGTTGATCCGTTCGCAAAGAGCAGAAATGCTCGCTACTAATATCGCAAATGCTGATACGCCCGGCTATAAAGCAAAAGATATCGACTTTGCCTCAGCATTAAAAACGGCAAAGTCTAACCAACTAAGCGGCAATACGATGGTAAGAACCAACGAAAAACACATTGCCGGTGGTACCCGTTTTGTAGGTGGAGATGAATTATTTCGTACGCCAAATCAAACAGATACAGGTGATGGTAACTCTGTTGATATACAAGTGGAACGGAACTTGTATACACAGAATGCTATGGAGTATCAGGCCAGTGTCCAGTTTCTTAATGGTAAATTTAAAGGCCTGAAAAAAGCCCTCGGTAGTCAAGGAGCCTAATTATGAGTTTATATAATGTGTTTGATATTGCAGGTTCGGGTATGAGCGCGCAAAACGTGCGATTAAATACCACCGCAAGTAATATCTCTAATGCCAATACAATTAGCTCTTCACAAAATGAAACGTACCGAGCGCGACAACCTGTATTTGCTGCGGAGCTAACAAAAGCGTCAGCGTCAGCAAGCAACCCACAGGGCTCTGCCGTTGGTGTGAAAGTGTTAGGAGTGGTTGAGAGTGATAAACCACTACAAATTGAATATAACCCAAACCACCCGAGTGCGGATGAAAATGGTTACATTTATAAACCCAACGTGAATGTTGTTGAGGAGATGGCAAATATGATTTCTGCATCTCGCTCTTATCAGACAAATGTTCAAGTTGCTGATGCAGCTAAGCAAATGTTAAGTAAAACACTGCTGTTAGGTCAGCGGTAACTGAGGGTAGCTCATGAGTAACGATATTAGTACTTCTTCATCCTACATGGACTCTTTACGTTGGCAAGATAAGCAAGTGCCACAAAAAGAAGACAGTGATGCGTTAACCCAAGAAGATTTTTTTTCGTTGTTAACACAGCAGTTGTCGTATCAAGATCCCAGCAAACCTGCTGATAACGATCAGATGATTGCACAAATGACAAACTTTACCATGGCTGAAGGAATATCAAATTTGAACTCTAACTTTGATTCCTTAGCTGCGTCGATGACATCAAATTCGGCATTGCAAGCATCAACACTGGTTGGCAAACAAGCTTTGTTGGAGTCGGATACACTGGAGCTTAATGAGTCGGGTGAATCAAGAGGTTCTGTTGTAGCTGAAAAGCCAGTCGATAGTTTAATGATCCGCATTGAAGATGCATCCGGGCAGTTGGTTAAAACTATAGATTTAGGCACTCAGCCTGCAGGAGCCATCCGTTTTGCATGGGATGGTAAAAATGAAGCGGGTGAACGGCTACCACCAGGTGAATACAACATCAAAGCAGAGGGTAGTACAAATGGGGAATTTTCAAGCCTCCCATTAGCTACATTCAAAAATATTGAAAGTGTTAATATTAACGGCTCAAGCGGCATTATTATTAATACTAAAGAAGGTGCGGTTAGGCTGACTGATGTCGCAGAAATCGCGTAATAGATTTTATGTATTTTTTTAGCCATCAGGCTAAATATTTTTAGGTTAGAGGTTAATTATGAGCTTCAATATTGCATTAACAGGCCTTGCTGCCGCACAAAAAGATTTGGATGTTACCGCAAATAACATTGCCAACGTAAACACCACTGGTTTTAAAGAGTCTCGCGCCGAGTTTGCTGATGTATACGCATCATCAGTATTTAGCGCCGGTAAAACGAAAAACGGTGATGGTGTGCAAACGACCATGGTTGCCCAGCAGTTTCATCAAGGGTCGCTGCAGTTTACTAATAACTCATTGGATTTAGCGATCACGGGTGAAGGTTACTTTGCAACAAGTAATGATTTAGGCTCTTTAGATTTTAGTTATACTCGCGCAGGTGCGTTTAAGCTTAATAAAGATAACTTTGTGGTTGATGCTAAAGGAAACTTCTTACAGAGTTTTCCGGTGAATGAAGTTACAGGCAGTACTACTTCGGTTAGTTTAAGCACATCTTCTGCACTGCAAATACCTGATTCATCAGGGTCTCCGCGCTCTACTTCAAACGTTTATACGTCGTTCAATGTTGATTCGCGTGACGATGTTATAGCTGTGCCATTTGATGCAACAGATGGCACTACTTATAATTCTTCGACTTCAACCACAGTTTACGACTCACTAGGTGAGCCGCATGTAATGCAGTTTTATTTTGTTAAAACTGCACCAAACGAATGGCAAGTGCATGGTACATTGGATCAAAAACCATTTGATGCTACCGGTGCTGCAACGGCAACTCCAAGCCCACTTAGTACGTTTGGATTTAACGCAAGCGGTACGCCAGAAACAACCAATGGCGCACCTATTACAGGAAGTACCTTTGATGATGTAAATTTAAATACAGCTAACTTTTCAGGATTATTAACCAACGGTGCGCAGTTCAATGACATTGCAATTCAGTGGCGTGATGAGGCTGGTACTACAGGTAAAATTCCCACTCAATATGCTAATCGATTTGAAGTAAAAGCACTTGAACAAGACGGTGCTACAGTGGGTCGCTTAGCGGGTATTGATATTGGTACTGATGGTAAAGTTGTTGCGTCGTACAGCAATGGCGACACTTCATATTTAGGTCAAGTAGCCATGGTTAGGTTTGCAAACTCACAAGGTTTACAACAGGTGGGTGATACTTCATGGAAAAAAAGTTTAACCTCAGGTGAGCCGATTGCGGGTGAGCCGGGAACAGGGACTTTAGGCAAAATTAATTCTTCAGCCCTCGAGCAATCAAATACAAACTTAACCACAGAGCTGGTTGATTTGATTAGTGCGCAGCGTAACTTCCAAGCAAACTCTCGTGCGCTTGAAGTGAATTCAACACTGCAACAAAATATCTTACAGATCCGATAATCATATTTTGACTTATAAAGGCTGCTTAATGCAGCCTTTTTTATTCCTCTCTTAAAATCTTATTCATGCTTTAATTTAATTTGGCACTTATATTGCATTTACTCATATATAGATTTCTTAATGAGTCGATGTTATGGATAAAATGGTCTACATAGCCGCATCTGGCGCTAAACAAAGCATGCAAGGGCTTGCTCTTAAAGCCAATAATTTGGCAAATGCAAACACCACTGGGTTTAAATCTGATTTTGCGCAAGCGCGCTCAATGCAGGCTTTCGGTGAAGGTTTGCCGACTCGTGTTTTTGCTATGCAAGAGCGTCCAGGATCAAACATGACATCGGGCGGTGTTGTCGAAACAGGTCGCAGCCTTGATATTGCTATGAGCGATAACGCCTGGTTGAGTGTTCAGGACGCCTCTGGTAATGAAGCTTATACAAAAGTGGGTTCGTTAAATATAACGGCTGAAGGTATGCTAACTACCAGCGACGGTCGTCAAGTTATTGGCGAAGGTGGGCCAGTCATATTACCTGTACCGATTGAAAAAATTGAATTTAGCAAAGATGGCACTATTCAAGTTCGCCCTCAAGGTGCACCGGCTAACTTTTTAGAAGAAGTTGATCGCCTAAAAGTGGTTGATGCAAACAACGCCACGCTTGAGAAGGGTAACGATGGTTTATTTAGAGCTAAACCAGGCGAAATAGTTGAAACATCAGCCAATGTACAAGTATTAGGTGGCACATTAGAAAAATCGAATGTAAATCCTGTGCATGAAATGGTCGATATGATCAGTCACCAACGCCAATTTGAATTACAAGTAAAACTGATGAAAACAGCTGAAGAGATTGACGAACGTCAAGAACAGCTGATGCGCATCGTTTAACTTTAACGTGAGGATATTATTATGAATCCAGCATTATGGATAAGTAAAACAGGGCTTGACGCTCAACAAACTGATATATCGGTTATATCAAATAACTTAGCGAATGCCAGTACAGTGGGTTACAAAAAAAGCCGCGCTATTTTTGAAGACTTGCTTTACCAAAATATTAATCAACCAGGCGGTCGCTCATCGCAAGATACCGAAATGCCGTCAGGCTTAATGCTTGGTGCGGGTACTAAGGTAGTGGCTAACCAAAAAAACTTTTCGCAAGGTAATATGCTCACTACTGAAAATTCATTAGATTGGATGATTTCTGGTCCTGGGTTTTTTGAAGTACTGCAACCAGATGGCAATATTGCTTATTCGCGTAACGGCCAGTTTACTACTGACGGTGACGGGCGTGTTGTAACCTCGGGTGCTGGTTATGTTGTTCAGCCTGAAATGAATGTACCTGACGATGCACAGTCGATCACCGTATCTCAAGATGGCGAAGTGTCAGTTCGCGTTAAAGGTCAGGCCGAAAACGTGGTTATTGGTCAGATCACGATTAGTGATTTTATTAATCCGTCTGGCCTTGAGCCTATAGGGCAAAACTTATATACCGAAACCGCGGTAAGTGGTGCGCCTGTTCAAGGTAATCCGGGGGTTGAAGGTTTAGGTACGATTATTCAAGGTTCACTTGAAACATCAAATGTAAATGTGACCGAAGAGTTAGTTAATTTGATTGAAACGCAGCGCGTTTATGAGATGAACTCAAAAGTGATCTCAGCCGTTGATGAAATGATGAGTTATATCAATCAACAGTTATAGTTTTGGGGGATTGTATGCGTAATATTATGTTATTTACAGTAGGGACTTTACTATTAAGTGGTTGTGTAGCTACACAAAATAATGAGGTAGTACAAGACGATCCCTATTATGCACCTATGTATCCAGAGCCTAATATGGAGCCAGTAGTAGCAACCGGCTCATTGTTCAGTACTCAATTATCGAATGATCTTTATGCCGATAAAAAAGCACTGCGAACAGGCGATATCATTACTGTTAAATTACAAGAGTCAACCCAAGCGACTAAAGCAGCTAAAACAGAAACGGATAAAGAAACCGATGCCAGCCTCGACCCTGTGATTGGCTTAGGTGGTTTACCGGTAAATATTGGCGGCGATAGCATTCAATTTGGTATTGGCAGTGACTCCTCATTTAAAGGTGACTCAAAATCAAATCAATCAAATAGCTTAGTTGGCGATATTTCGGTTAACGTAATGCGAGTACTACCAAATGGTAATTTAGTAATTCGCGGTGAAAAATGGCTAACGTTAAACACCGGTGAAGAATTTATTCGCTTAGAAGGGTTAGTGCGTCCACAAGATGTCAATGCCGATAATACCGTTGAGTCTAATCGAATTGCGAATGCGCGTATTCAGTACTCAGGTAAGGGCCAAACACAAGAGGCACAAAGCCCGGGTTGGTTAACGCGTTTCTTTAGTAGCTCATTGTTTCCCTTTTAGAGGACATTCGACATGAATGGTTTTAAAGTTTTTTGTTTTATGGTGCTACTAGGCTGGCAATTTACTGCCAGTGCTGAGCGAATTAAAGATGTGTCTATGGTCGAAGGGGTGCGCTCAAACCAATTAGTGGGCTATGGCTTAGTTGTTGGTTTACCAGGCACCGGTGAGCAAAGCCGTTTTACCGAGCAAAGCTTTAAAGGCATGCTTAATAGTTTTGGTATTACGTTACCTTCTAGTTTAAAGCCAAAAATTAAAAATGTTGCAGCGGTTGCTGTTCATGCTGAACTCCCCCCATTTAGAAAGCCAGGGCAAACCATAGATATAACCGTATCATCGATTGGCAGTGCAGGCAGCTTGCGCGGTGGCACATTACTACAAACATTCTTAAAAGGGGTTGATGGTAATGTTTACGCCATCGCTCAAGGCAGTTTAATTGTAGGTGGCTTAGGCGCTGAAGGCCTTGATGGTAGTCGCGTTGTGATTAATACGCCAACGGTAGGACGTGTACCAAATGGTGCAACCGTTGAACGTGCTGTTAAAAGCCCATTTATGCAAAACGACTATATTACCTTTAATTTAAACCGTCCTGACTTTACTACTGCTAAACGTTTAGAGAAAACCATTAATGATTTAATTGGTCCAAATAGCGCTCAAGCACTCGATGCAGCTTCTATTCGCGTTATTGCACCTCGTGATGCCTCGCAACGTGTATCGTATTTATCAACTCTTGAAAACTTAGAGTTTAAGCCAGCAGATACTTCAGCAAAAATAATTGTTAACTCGCGTACCGGCACCATTGTTATAGGTAAAAATGTAAAATTACAACCTGCGGCAATTACCCACGGTGGTTTAACAGTAACGATTGCTGAGCAACAAAATGTGGCGCAGCCAAATCCTTTAGCAGAGGGTGAAACCGTGGTTACTCAGCAAAGTATTATTGATGTTGATCAGGATGACTCACGCGCTTTTGTATTTAACCCTGGTGTGAGTCTTGATGACTTAGTTCGTGCAATTAATGAGGTAGGCGCTGCCCCTGGTGATTTAATGGCTATTCTTGAAGCGCTCAAAGAAGCCGGTGCAATTAATGGTCAGCTTGTTGTAATTTAACCTTTAAAAAACACCGTTTAATATTTTATTGCGGTGTTTTTTACTTTTTTTCCTGCTTACTCCCACCTTTGAAAATCTCGCTGGCTCAATTATTGCATTATCTAGATATTATTAATTATTGTGTCAAAAAGCTGATGGAAACAAATCATCTAGATAAGCAAAACTTTTTTGATTTAGGCAACTTAGACTCTCTACGTCGAGATGCTTTAAACAGCGGTGACGCATCAACCGATGCATCTAAAGCGGCGTTAAAAAAAGCGGCGGCACAATTTGAAGCTATATTCACCCAAATGCTGCTTAAAAGTATGCGTAAAGCCAATGAGGCTTTTGAAGATAAAGAAAGCCCGTTTAATGCTAGTGGCGTTAAGTTTTTTGAAGAAATGCACGACCAACAAATGGCTACAGAGCTTTCATCAAATGGCTCTTTGGGTCTTGCTGATTTAATTGTGCAACAATTATCGCCAGATGGAAAAAACTTTATGCCAGGCTCTGTTCTTCGCACCACGTCAGATTTCTTTAGTGACCAACGTGCGGGTAGTACTTTACCTCATCAAGAAAACCAAAAGGGCACTGAAAAAGT
This sequence comes from Pseudoalteromonas sp. QJM3NY_12, assembly GCF_056173165.1. Next base: position 2,503,094 of record NZ_CM149661.1, on the reverse strand, counting down.
GTCGCTCGTTGATTCAACTGAAAAAAGCGAACAAAACACAGCGTCTAGCACATTTGAAAATGCTGAGGAATTTGTAAGCACTGTGTGGGAACACGCAAAAACAGCGGCTAAAAAAATTGGTTTAAATCCGGCGGTTATGGTCGCACAAGCGGCATTAGAAACTGGCTGGGGTAAACATATTATTAGTAAAGGTGATGGTAATAGCTCAAACAATTTATTCAATATTAAGTCAGATAAAAGTTGGCAGGGTGAAAAGGCCAGTAAGGTCACTTTAGAATTTGAACAAGGTGCTGCAGTTAAAAAGCAAGCAAGCTTTAGAGCGTATGACTCGATAAAAGATAGCGTGAATGATTTTGTGGATTTTTTAACACAGAACCCGCGCTATCAAGATGCATTAAACAATACGGCAAAGCCGCATAAATTTTTAGACTCTTTACAGCAAGCTGGTTATGCAACCGACCCTAATTATGCAGACAAAATAAAAAGAGTGCTGAACAGTAACGAATTGAAGAATATCGCCACAAGCGTGATCCGCCAGGGAGTAGAGTAACATGTCGTTTAATTTATTAAACATTGCTAATTCAGGAATAAGAGCAAACTCTGAGTTATTGCAAACGACAAGTAAAAACATCGCAAATGTTAATACCGAAGGGTATATACGTGAGCGCACCGAGTTTACCACCATGATTGATAATCAGGTAGGCCGTGGCCAAACGTACCGGTTATTGAATGAGTTTGCGCAAAAGCAATTAAATCGAGATACTTCAAATAAAAGTTTTTTTGATCAATTTGTTAGTGAAGCGAGTCGGGTTGATCAAATTTTTTCAGAAAAATCAAACAGCTTATCAACTAGTATCAACTCAATGTTTAATAACGTGCAAGAAGCCCTTAATCAACCGTCATCAACAGTTGCTCGTTCATTGGTGATGAGTGATGCACAAAACCTGATTGACCAAATGGATCGGCTTGCAGGCATCGTTTCAGAGCAAAAAGCGGTGGTTAATGAGCAATTAGAGATTTTTTCAGAAGAGGCGAATACGTTAATCGAAAGTATTAGTTCGTTGAACCAAGAAATTGCAGGTGTTCATGGTACCAAGAACGAAGCTGATGCGAGCTCTGCTTATAATGAGCGTGATAAAGCAATACGTGATTTATCTGAGCTAATTGATATAGAAACACTTGATGGCCCTAATGGTGAAAAACAAGTGTTTATGGGCACAGGCGAAGCCGTTGTTATGCAAAATGGGTCATTTAACTTGTTTTCTATTAGTGGCGATCCTGATGCTAACTTTAAAGAGCTACGTTTAGATGTAAATGGCGGTAAGGCTGTGCCACTCGATATAGACCCTACTAAACTCAAAGGTAAAATTGGCGGTTTATTAGCATTTAGAGACGATATTTTGGTGCCGGCACAAAATCAAATAGGCCAGATGGGTATTGCGCTTGCTGATTCGTTTAATCAGCAAAACCGTCTAGGTATGGATGCAAACGGTGAGCTCGGAGGGGATATTTTTGATATCCCAACGGTCAGTGCTTTTGTTTATCAAGCAAACACCGGAACAGCTAATATGTCAGCAACCGTTGAGGCAGGTAAAGGCAGTGATCTGCCAGCCAGTGATTTTGTGATCACCTATACGGGGAACCCTAACGAAGTAAGTATTCAGCCAATTGATAATAAAGGTGAACCTTTAGGTACAGCCTCTTTAGCAATTATCCCACCCAGTGGCATTATCGATTCAGCTGCTATTACCAGCGGAGAGGCGTTTGGCTTAGAGCTTAATATAACGGGAGCCGGTAATGCCGGTGACCAATTTCAGGTAAAACTTAATAGTGGCGCGGCTGGCAATATATCGTTGACAACAGGTCGAGGTGAGGACATTGCATTGGCCTCCCCAATTAGAACATCAGACGGCCTTGATAATACAGGTACAGGGACTATTTCACCGGGTAATGTTACCGATGTAACCACTGGCAGCTTTAGTAATCCTTTGGGTTTAGCAAATGGCCCTATTAGCATTGTTAAAACAGCCAATGCTAACGAATATCAACTTACTGATGGTAATGGCACAACTACGTTTACAGTTACACCGCCTGCTAACAATATACTCGCTCAAGCCGGTGCACCATACGATGGTTATGGTTTTGACTTTAATATTGAAGGCGTACCAGCAATGGGCGATACCTTTAATTTAGAATTTAATGAGGGCGGTTTTGATGATAACCGCAACGGCCAAAAACTTGCTGACTTACAGAATACCGATTTAGTACGTCAAAATGTAGTAGCGAGCGCATCAGCTGATAATCATAAAACATTGAATCAGGCCTATGCTGGATTAGTCACCGATGTTGGTGTGGTAACCAGTCAAGCAAAAACCAATGGTGCTGCATTTGATGCTTTAGCACAACAATCAGAAGCCTGGTACGAATCGTTGTCGGGCGTAAACTTAGATGAAGAGGCGGCTAATTTGCTGCGCTTCCAGCAATCCTATGCTGCTTCTGCACAAGTATTAACTGCAGCGAGAGCTATTTTTGACACCTTATTGAGTGCGGCGAGGTAATTATGCGTTTATCAAATAATTTAATGTATCAAAATAACATTAATAAAATACTTGAGAATCAACAAAATGTAGCTGGTGCGCAGGAGCGCGTTAATACAGGTCAAAAATATTTGAGTACCTCTGAAAACCCTGCTGCTATTTCACAAGGTATGTTGTACACCAATAAAATAGAAACTAATGAGCAGCTGACGAAGAATATTAATCAGCTAAAAGGGCGTTTAGAAACCGAAGAAAGTTTATTGCAAGGTATGAACGACACTATTTTAGAAGCGCAAATGTTAACTATACGAGCGGGCAACGGTTCGTTAGATAAAGGTGATTTGGCTTCAGTTGCCAGTGAATTAAAAGAACTGCAAAAATCACTGCTTAACTTAATGAATAGTCAATCTGAAGGAGGGAAATACCTTTTCTCTGGCTATCAAGACGATATTCAAACTTATACATTTAATAGCACCAATGGCAAATACGAATATCAAGGCGATCAAGGCCAACACGAAGTGACGATCGCAAAAGGCGTTGAGATCAAATCAAGCGATAATGGCTTCAATGTATTTGAACGAGTTGATGCGCGACTCGATGTAGTTTCAAACGATGGAACGCCAACAGGCGGCATTACCGCTGGAACTGTCTATGTTGAAAACCAAGGCGAGTTTGACCGTTTTCATAAAGATAATTATAACTCAGACCCAGATCCGCTTATTTCTCCAACGATCAATACCTATAATGTTAATTTGATCCCTGGGGCGACCCCTTCAGCGCCAGATCAATATGAAATATTACGTGATGGTAATCCTCTTGTACCACCCGTTACGGGTGAAGTAACCGATGAACCGATTGAATTTGCAGGTATGGAAATTCAACTTGAGGGGGCAGCACCAGGACAGCTTGATTTTACTCTTGAAAAACCAGGCAAAGAAAATGTACTTAATACGCTAGAAGATTTGATCATTAGCCTAAATGACGAACAACTTGATGAAACGCAAATTAACCAAGCATTATCTGATGGTTTAATTCAGCTTAAAAATGCTAGTGAGCAAATTGTGTTTACTCAGGCTGGTTTAGGTGGGCGTATGAATGTAGTTGAGCGTGTTACCGACTCAAACAGTGCTCTAGATATTAATAATCAAGAAAACAGATCTAGCCTAATTGAGATTGATGCCGCTGAAGCCATCAGCGATCTCACTAAACATGAGTCTGGTTTACAGGCTTCACAAGCGACTTTTGGTCGCTTGGCTAAACTTTCATTATTTGATTATTTATAAATACCATCCAAGGCAGGTTATTACTATACGAGAAAAGTAGGTAATAACTTGCCTTAACGAAGCGGCAAAAAACTGTCACCCCCTTTTTTCTCCTGTCAAAAAAATGCTAACTTCTGATTTTAAGTATCAATAAACGCTATTTATTTATTAAAAAACAGTTGCTTAACTATTTTTTATTAGTTGGCACAACTAATGCATTCAACTGGTTATAGAAAGTGTGGTTTTTGCTTAAATATTTTGAACCACATTCTGATTGAAACTAGGAGATGGTAAAATGGCTTTAAGCGTAAATACAAATGTTGCATCACTTAATGGGCAACGCAATCTATCTAAATCTAGCATGGCACTTGAAACTTCAATGCAGAGACTATCATCTGGTTTGCGCATTAATAGCGCAAAAGACGATGCTGCAGGTTTACAAATTGCCAACCGACTAACGTCTCAGGTAAATGGTCTAACAGTAGCTCAGCGTAATGCTAACGATGGTATTTCAATGGCGCAAACTGCTGAAGGTGCGATGCAAGAGTCAGCAAACATTTTACAACGTATGCGTGACTTATCACTGCAATCAGCGAATGGCTCGAACAGTGCAGTTGACCGTGCATCCCTACAAAAAGAAGTAAGTGCATTACAGCAAGAGCTAACTCGTATCGCAGACACCACCAAATTTGGTGGTACCAGCTTACTTGATGGTACATTTGGTACCAAACAATTCCAAGTGGGCGCAAATGCGAATGAAACTATTAATGTAAGCTTGCGTAATGTAGCAGCAGACTCAATTGGTGCACATGAAATTAAAGGGCCTGCGAATGCTACTGCAGCAAATACAGCATTAGGTGATGTACAAACTGTTAACTTAGCAACCAACCATGGTACAAGTGCGGACACGGTTAATATTAATGGTACGGATATTGTTATTGCTGGTGGGTCTGGTGCGGCTGTTATTGCAGATACGATCAACAAGTCAGGCGCCGGTGTGGTAGCAGAGGCTAAGATTGATACTACCTTTGCAGGGATAACATCAGACAGTAAAGGTGTGATTGAAATTAAGAAAAATGGCGTGGTTGAGAAGTCATTTGACTTAGGCACTTATGGCGGTGGAATGGAACGTTTAACTACCGATATGCAGCAAGCTGGTTATGATGCTATTTACGACCCTGCAACTAAAGAAATTTCGTTTAAAGCGACTGATGTTGATGGTATTGATATCACAGGTACTGATACAAGTGGCTTTACTATAGGTGGTACCGCAGTAACAACAGTAGCAAACTCATTTAGTGTGTCTGCGGAGTTGAACTTATCGTCGGCAAATAAAATTGGTATCTCAGGTACTACTGCGAATCAGTTATTTGGTACAGGTGCTGCTGCAATACAATCATCAGGTGGGGCTAGCTCATTAACAAGTATTGAAAGTGTTGATATTTCAGGCGCGACCTCAGAAGGTGCACAAGACGCCATTAAAGCAATTGATGCAGCATTAGCGCAAATTGATGCACAACGAGCTGACTTAGGTGCGGTTCAAAACCGCTTTGGCTTTACTATTGCCAACCTTGCTAACGTATCTGAAAACGTCTCAGCTTCTCGTAGTCGTATTCAAGATACCGATTATGCGCTTGAAACAGCGACATTGACTAAAAACCAAATAATGCAACAAGCAGGTACTACTATTTTGTCACAAGCAAATCAGCTGCCACAGGCTGCATTAAGCTTGTTAGGTGGTTAATAATAATTAAAATTAAAAAAGCCAAGTATTTATACTTGGCTTTTTTGTTTGTATTTCAATCAACTAAAAGTTTTTACTGTTTTTTTAAAAAAAAAGCTAAAGGTAATTTTATAACAGCCGTTAACTTAATTAGAACGGAGCTTGAACAGGTTTTTATTGTGATGGCTCTTGGTTAAAATCAATTAGTTACATTACGAAAGTAATCAGGAGTTATAACATGGCTTTATCAGTAAATACTAACGTTGCATCAATAAATGCACAAAGAAACTTATCAAAATCTAGCGATGCATTAGGCACATCAATGCAACGTCTTTCATCTGGTATGAAAATTAACAGCGCGAAAGATGATGCGGCTGGTCTGCAAATTGCTAACCGTCTATCTTCACAAATTAATGGTTTAGGTGTTGCTCAGCGTAATGCTAATGACGGTATTTCAATGTCGCAAACCGCTGAGGGTGCGATGACAGAGTCATCAAACATTCTACAACGTATGCGTGACCTAGCACTACAATCAGCAAATGGCTCAAACGATGCTGATGCACGTGCGGCCCTTCAAAAAGAAGTAGGTGCACTACAACAAGAATTAACGCGTATCGCAGAAACAACTAAATTTGGTGGTACTAGCTTATTAGATGGTTCATTTGGTACTAAGCAGTTCCAAGTGGGTTCAAACGCTAATGAAACAATTAATGTAAGCCTTCGTGACGTATCAGCTGATGCTATCGGTGCAAACGAGATTAAAGGTGCTGGTAGTGCCGGCGATACTGTGTCACTTGGTGTAGTTCAAACAGTTGCTTTAGCAGCTAATATGGATACTTCTGCCGATACTTTAAGTATTAACGGAACCGATGTAGTTGTTGCCGCTGATACAGGTGCTGCGACCATTGCTGATACTATTAACTCATCGGGCGCAGGTGTGGTTGCAGAAGCGAAGCTTGAAACAACAATCGCCGGTATTAAGCCAGGTAGTAGTTCAACTATAGAAATCAAAAAAGGTGGCGATGCAATCGATTCATATGACCTAGGTGACTACGGTGGTGATATGGCGCGTCTTGCAAATGATATGCAAGCTGATGGATACGATGCTATTTATGATGAAGATGCAGCTTCAATCACATTCAAAGCTACAAATGTTGATGGTATTGATGTTACTGGCGCTGGTGATACAAGTGCTTTCACTATTGGTGGTCAAGCAGTAGCTAGTACAGCCGGTTCACTTAGTGTTTCATCTGAGCTTAACTTGAGTTCTGCTGACAAGATCGGTATTTCTGGAACAACAGCTAATCAGTTATTTGGTACAGGTGCCGCTGCAATTGCATCTACAGGTGGTTCAAGTGCATTAACTTCAGTTGAGTCTGTGGATATCTCTGGTGCGACTTCAGCTGGTGCACAAGATGCAATTAAAGCAATCGATGCTGCTCTTGCTCAGATTGATGCGCAACGTGCAGACTTAGGTGCGGTACAAAACCGCTTTGGCTTTACTATAGCGAACCTTTCAAACGTATCAGAAAACGTATCAGCTTCTAAAAGCCGTATACAAGATACCGATTACGCTGCAGAAACAGCTAAGCTAACGAAAAACCAGATTATGCAACAGGCTGGTACAACAATCTTAGCTCAGTCTAACCAGTTACCACAGGCAGCACTTAGCTTATTAGGTTAATTTAACAATAAGCTCTATACTTTAACTACTAAGGAAGGGGCAACCCTTCCTTTCTTGTATAGGTATAAAGCTTTATATCGCTTTATAATAGGAGCGAATTATGGAAACGCAAAGTTTAAATCTAAATATCAACTCAGCTCAAAAAGGTGAGGTTACCTCAAGTTATCAAGCCCCATCTCAAGTTAAGCAAAATGTTGATGAACAGAAGAGTACAACTACTCCTACTGCTGCAAGTAGAAACGAAGCCTCTGAAACTGAGTTATCACCTGAAAAGCTAGAAAAGGTGGTACAGCAATTGCAGGACTTTATGGGCGAAATGAACCGCAGTCTTCAGTTTAAAGTAGATGAAGACTCTGGCCGTAATGTAATCAAGGTTATCGATAAAGAGAGTGGTGACTTGGTTAAGCAATATCCGTCAGAAGAAGTATTAGGTATAGTGGCTAAATTAGCAGAAGCCACGGGTGTATTGGTTGATTTTAAAGTTTAGTTTTTCAGTAATTTAAGAGGGTAACAATTATGGCTATTTCATTTACAGGTATAGGTTCAGGACTTCAAGTAAACGAAATTGTAAGTGCTTTAGTCAATGCTGAAAAATCCCCTTATCAAGCTCGAGTAACAAAACAGCAAGCTAATTTCACCACTGATATATCTGCTGTAGGCACGCTAAAAGCGTCTTTAGAGGAGCTAAATGGCTCATTAGAGTCACTAGCCTCTGTCGAGGAGTTTCAAAAGAGAACAATTAGTGGTAGTGATGATTTTGTTACTTTAAGTTCTGAAAAAGATGCACAAACCAATAATTACTCAATTAAAGTTAATAGTTTGGCTGAAAACCATAAGCTAACATCAGATGCTATAGCTGGCGATGAAGCGGTGGGAGAGGGGAAGCTAACGATCAGCTCTGGTTCTGATAGTTTTGATATTACTGTGTCAGATACAGCAAAGCTTGCCGATATTCGTGATGCGATTAATGATTCAGTTGATAATGACTCTGTAAACGCCACCATTATTACTGATGACACCGGTCAGCGATTAGTATTGTCGAGTAAAGAAACCGGAGCAGAAAATGCAATAAAAATTGTTGTCGATGACACTGGTGATGGTGGCAATACGGATCTTTCGGGTTTATCTCGTTTGGCGTATGATAGTGATACGACATCAACAACGTATGCCGAAAATTTAAATGAGGTGACTGCAGCAACCGATGCCTCTATCACAATAGATGGTACGCTTGTGGCCTCAAGCAGTACTAATGAGTTTAAAGATGTTATTGAAGGCGTCACCATTAATGCAAAAAAAATGCATGGCACTGACGATGATTTAAGTAAAGCTGTTATAACTGAAAATAATAAAAATATTACAACTGGCTTGAGCTCATTTGTAGACAAATTTAATGCCTTTATTGATTTATCAAAACAGCTGGGACGTTCAAGTGCTGAAGAGGGCGTAGGGGCACTTGCCGGTGACTCCTTATTAAGAGGGTCTGTTAATCAGGTGCGCTCATTGTTAACCTCAGAATTTAGCACGGGAAATGGTAACACTGATTTTTTAGCTAATTTTGGTATTAGAACTGAGCGTTCAGGTAAATTAAGTATTGATTCTGATGCATTAAAAGCTGCGATAGAAAAGGATCCTCAAGCCTTACAAACCTTTTTTGTCGGTGAAAAAGATAAAGGCGGTTTTGTTGCACAGCTCGATACTGTTATTAAAGGTTATACAGCTTCTGATGGTGTAATTAGTTCACGTATTGAAGGTCGAGAGTCGCAGCTAGCTAAGCTAGAAACTGATGTAGAAAAATTCAATACTCGTATGGCCAAGTATGAAGAACGACTATATAGCCAATATAATGCAATGGATTTACTAGTAGCTAATTTAAATTCAACAGGCAGCTATTTACAACAACAACTAGCTAACCTTCCTGGGGTGGTTAAAAAATCAAGTTAAGCGGAGTGAAATTTGGACGCTAATCAACAAGAATTAACAAAAATGATGTTGCAAGCAACCTTGCTTGCAAACCTAGCTCTTTTAAAAGAGCAAATGCCTGCTTTATATGAAGTATTTAAAGACTATTCCCCCACGGATACCGGTGTAGCCATTGATTCTTCAGGCAATGCTAACTTATTTAATAATAATGAATTTGTTTATCAAGATGAGCCTAAAGAATTCGCAAAACATCAAGTTGTTCAGTTTTTAGAAAATCCGCTTTATTTTAAATATGAGTTAAATCATCAAGAAGACGCAAACATTGTTTTTGAACATGCAGCGCTTTTAAAATCAATTTATAATGTTCGCACGTCAGAGACTGGTAATAAAGTACACAACCCTGCTGCTGAGAAGCGCCTAGACTTCATCTGCTTTTTAGGCGGTGGCTTAGGCTATCAGATAGAAGAGTTACTCAAGAAAAAAGATGTACTTAATGTGTTTTTATTTGAGCCAAGTAAAGATGCTTTTTATGCACTTTTACATTGTATCGAATTAAAGCCGCTTTTTGACAAATGTACTGCTAATGGCGGGCAGTTTTCAATACGCGTATCTGGTGGTGAAGATGGAGTGATTAACGAAATCTCTAAGTTTTTGTTTAATCAGGGTCACTTTAATATCAGTCAAATACTTTTTTTCAAGCATTACGATAGCCCGTTGATTGAGAAAACAATTGAGCATATTAAAGGGATTGGACATCGCTGGGCCGCGGGGTGGGGATTTTTTGAAGATGAAATTATTGGTGTATCCCATACCTTAGCTAATCTAAAAGCAAAATTTCCAGTGTTGAAAAAGCCTGAATTAGTAAAAAACACTTTGCGTGATCATCCTGTATTTATTGTTGCCAATGGCCCATCTCTTGATGATGCAATTGAATTTTTAAAAGCCAATCAAGATGACATAATTATAATTTCTTGTGGTACAGCATTAAAAGCCTTGCTTAAAAATAATATCAAGCCAGATATTCATATTGAGATGGAAAGAACAGCAAGGTTGTTAGAGTGGATCGAATCGATTGATCGTACCTCTGAATTAAATGCTAAATTAAATAAAATAAACATAATTGCGTTAAACACTGTTTACGATAATATTTTAAAGCGTTTTAAAAATGCGCATTTGTTATCAAAAGTTAATGATGCAGGCGGTCGTCTTATTCGTGCTTTGGACACAAAAAAACAGTTTACCTACCCTGACTATAGTAACCCTACAGTATCAAATACCGCGCTTGCAACCGCTATTGAGTTAGGGTTTGACAAAGTATACTTGGTTGGTACTGACTTAGGGTTCGTATCTAAAAAGCACCACCATTCAAAAGATAGTATATATTTTGATAAAGACTTTAAGCATAAAAAAAGAATCGAAAAAGGTATAGAAGGTGCGTTTATTGTTAAAGGTAACTTTACCGAAGAGGTTTTTACAACACCTATATTTGACTCATCAAAAGGAAACTTAGAGTTACTTCTTCAAAAGCATCTCAATGTTAAAGTGTTTAATACTGCCAATGGTGCTTTTATCAGATACACTGAGCCAAAACGTATTGAAGATATTACTGATATAAAGCCAATTAGTAATAAGCAAGATAAAATAGATGCGCTACTTAATAAGGCTACCTCTTTAGAGCAGCTGTCTGCTGGTAACGTTAACTATAAAATGGAAGCTATCAAAGCTAGAACAAAAGATGTTCTTGAGCAGCAGTTGTCTATTACTTCTCAATATTTTGAGACACGTGAGCAGCTCGCCGATGCGTTTAATTTACAGAATAAAATATTACTTACATTACGTAATAGCACTGCTGACGATATTGTAGTCTACTGGCTAACTCAGGGGTCGTTCAGGTATTTTCAAGCCTATATTATGACCAGTAGCTACTATTACAATGACTTAGAAAAACGCACTGAATTTATAAATGCATGTATTGATGCGTTTCATGAACATATTAAAGGTATTTATCTAGAGTTTATTGAAAACTATAACCAGCCAGCCAAAGTTTAAAGAGGGTTTATAGGTTTTCTTGTATTTGCCGTTTTTTATATTAGAAATTCAGGGTTAGTTAAATGAGGTTGTTAGTAGTTGTAGTATGTAATCCACTATGAAGATTACGAGATTAAGCTACGAAGCAACCTCATTTTTAATTTAATCGTTTATTTTTATTATTGGAAGTTGATCTACTTGCTCTTGAAAAAAGCAAACTTGAACTAAATCACATGGTTGATTTTTAAAAATATAATGATCTCTCAGTACACCATCTCGGGTGTAGCCCGCGTTTAAAAAAGCTTTTGTACTTGCAACGTTTTGTTCATATGCACCAGCATTTAGCTTTCTGAGCTTTAATTTTTTTATGCTAAAACTAGAAATCAGTTGTATAGCTTGAGTTGCAATGCCTTTACCCCAAACAGTTTTATCTCCAATAAACAGGCTAATCTCAGCGATATTGTAGTGAGTATTAATATTACCAACTTTGATGTTACCTACGTGTTTATTGTTTTCTTTCAAGCGTATAGTGAATAAATGTTCGTTGGGGTCAGCTTGAATATGGAGAACATAAGCCAGTATTGATTGCAAGTCTTGAGTAGAGTGGCGAGTTTCTAAATATTGGTTGATGATAGGATCATTGAGCCATTTTACGTATTCATCGCTCACGTCATCTTCTTCAATTGACTGAAGGTAGATTAAAGGCAGCTCTTCTGATATTACCGTTGTTTTTTTGTTATTTTTCATACTGGTCTTTTCCAATAGTTAGCTGGAATTAGTAGCTTGTTTTCTACCCATTCCCTGAGATATTCGTATATTTCTTGGCGAGGTAGGTCATACTTTATTGATAAATCATTGACTGTCATGTCGTCATCTATCTCTCTAGGCAAGCAGTTCATTAACTTATTCCAACGGCCATTGATACTATTGTAATCAACACCAGTATTACTGACCTCAGGGATCGATTTATAAAGGCCATAAGCCGATAAACAGACCAAACCATTAAAGTTTATCTTGTAGCACTGGTTGAACTTATCGTTTGAAATTTCTTTACTATAAAAAAGTGAATTACTATGCTTTTTATTTTTATTAGGTAAAGTTTTATTGCCAATTACTTCGTAGTTCTCAATTATATTTATTACCGTATCAACACAGTCTTGTAAGTGTTGCTCAGATAATAGTTCAGGGGTGTCTAAATCGCTATGATATTCGCTAAAAGGCCAGCGAGTTAATGAAATACATGGAATATTATAGGGTGGAGCCTCAAATACCGTTTCGTCATTGCCATAGATGCTTCGAAATCCACCTTGATCGAAATTAATATATTTATTTTTAAATGTAGATTCTGCCGCAGCATCTAATGGCTGGTTACCTAAGTAGCTATTTTGCAGGCGCATGGCTGCCTTATTACCTACAGATTTAAGTAAAATACATCCCTTTATTTTTGATTGTTCTTCTTGAACCATATCGTTTAACCAAAACATCGGGCCATGTAGCTCTGGAGCTATCAATAATCTATAGCTATATTTAAATGGTTTTAAAGTCGTTCTTTTTTGTAATGCTTGCATAACTCTGATAGCAACCGCGCAGCCAGAGATATCATCATTAGCTTGGAATGGGTGACAATTATGGCCATTAATAACCAATGTATCTTTACTTTCGCCGGGCAATAAATAGTCGAGTACTTTCATTGTGCTAGGAGTGGATTTGGTTTCAATCTCAATGCGATACTCAACGTCCTCCAGTTTTATTCTTTCTCTGTGAGGTATAGATATTCCCCAGGTAACCTCTCTTGGACGGTATAAATTTTTCCATTGATATAGCACCGCATCAGGTAACTCTTTACTACTGGTTAAGTGTGCTTGTAGTTCATTGAGTGATAACTTTCCTGTATAGCTCGGTGATAGGGTCGCTAAGCCAAGTGGAGATAAGCCCGCATCATAGACTACTTTATTTTCGTGATATATTTTTGCTTTTTTTATGTGCCAACTATGAGGAATAAACCAACCATTAAGCGATTGGCCTGAGGCGTACTCATGTACATCAAAATCCAATTCGCTTAGGTATTGTGGAATAGCATTGTCGTTACCTTGTCCTGTAATTGAATAGTTAAAAGGAAAAAGTTTTTTGACCAAGGGCAGCACATTCATTTGAGTTAATCCTTAAATCCTAGTCCATCGATTGTTACTTCATATGACATAGCGTCGTCAATAGTACTTTGTGGAGTATGAATACGCATACCCTCCTTAAGATAAGACTTATAGCACTTATCTTCACACGAGACTTCTTCAAGCGCGATAAAGCCATCACGAGCTGCGACGATAATACTGCTATTTACTTCAGAATTAGAGATCCTAATAATTAATCCTGAACAAAAAGGATGCATAGGAGGAATTTCATTATTGTATTCATCTGTCAGAGTGATTAATCTCACTTTTTTAAATCGTAACTTTATTCCTTTAATAAAGCTGGCGGCGCCTGAATATGGCTCGTCAAAGCCTTGACAAAAGCTGACGATTTCTTGTGCTGTCCAGTGCCAATTTATATAAGCTTGTCTATCTGTCCTCAGGCGTGGAAAATAAAGTCTGTGTTTATTTAATTCTGAATAAGGCACAGGAATAAACTCATTTCCTTCGATAAATTTTGTTGCTAGTCTATGGATGAAATATGTCCCATGTCTAACATTTTCTGCAAAATATTGGTTTGGTGTATTTGCATCTGGGCTAATATTAAAGCGTAGCTGATCAAAAATATCACCTTGATCCACTTTGTCGGTTATTTGTTGGAAAAAACATCCGCCATCAATGTTTTTATTTAGTAGTTGCCATGTATAGTGTGCGCCCCCAAGGTAATGCGGAATAGGAATAGCATTTATATTAAACATACCGTAGAAAAATTCTGACAAAACTTGATTATTAAAAACCCAAGCAGGTCCAAAACACAGGGCAAGAGAGTGTTTAGGGATAATAGCGCTAAGTTGTTTTTTTGTGAGTAGATTAATATCAGTAATTACATGTGGATTAATGCTCAGCTCTTTGCAATAGTCAGCAAGTGTATTATTAGAAAGTGCAAGCTTTTCGTCTATGTGGCGAGTGGCAACAATCATAGTAACGTTAAAATTTAATTCTTTAAAAATTTTTGCGCTAACTGCCATCAAATCTCCGCCCCCAATTAAGACGATATTTTTTAATGATAAAAAGTTAACTTTTTTTCCTATCAATGATGACATTACTAAACCTTTTTAAATGCAATACCGTAATTTGTTAAATAGCTTTTAGCTCGGATAGGGTTACTGTCAGAAAAGTTAAATAGACTACCACATCCTAAAGCACTTATATTGGTTTGAGTAAACGCTTCATGAAGATGCTGGTAGGTCCCCGAACCACTACAGCCAATAATAGGGATATGAGCAAATTCCATAACTTGTTGTAATAACGGAATGTTAAAGCCATCCATCATGCCATCATGTTCAATAGACTGGATCATAAACTCCCCAGCTCCTGATGCTTGGCATTGTGCAATATGGCTTGCTAATGAACTCTCTTCTTGCTTCTTCCCACATTGTGAATAGAGTCGGTAGCCACCATTCTCGTCAATTTTTATATCAATGCTAATAATTATCGCCTGTTGGCCAAATTCACTTGCTATCTGATTAATCAGGTCTGGGTTTTTATAAGCGCTAGAGTTTATAATGACCTTATCAGCGCCTTGATTTATCAGGTAAGCTGCATCGCTAAAACTACGTATACCACCTCCGACAGACAATGGCATGAAGCTCACTTTAGCAATTTCAGGTATTAGCCGAGCGAGTTGTTCTATACTTCTATTTTTTCTGTTTATGTTTAATAAAACCAACTCATCTGTGTATTGCGAGTTATAGACACTTGCACTTTTTATTGGATCGCCTACCGCACGCCATGTATCAAATTGCTTAGTCTTTACAAGTTTATCGTCAATTAGTTGCATAATAGGGATAATGCGTTTTTTGAGCATACTCTACATCCATAAAGATTTTTTATTTTACATATGTAACTATGTTTTTGTTAGAGCGAACCATCCCACTCGCAAAAGTTTTCTAAGAGTTTCATCCCATTTTTTTGACTCTTTTCAGGATGAAATTGAACACCTATAGTATTTTTATTCGCAACGGCACAAACAAAATCACGACCGTAATTAGTAGTTGCTATAACATTGGCCTCATCTTCACATTCCATATGGTAACTATGGACAAAATAAAAATCTCTCTTATCTTTGATTTGGTCAAATATAGGATGAGCTTGAGTAAAGTGCACTTCATTCCAACCAACATGCGGAACTCGATAACTCTCTGTGGGAATCATTGCCGATACGTTGGCATTAATAGCATTTAAGCCATTAATATTCCCTCCCTCTGAGCCAGTAGTAGCAAGTAATTGCATACCCAGACAAATACCTAAAGTAGGAGTGCCACGCTCTATTAAATCATCGATAGCAGTTAAAAAGCCCATCTGATCTAAGCGTTGAGTTACTGCTTTAAAATTACCAACTCCTGGTAATATAAAGTGACTTAAGTCGGTTAGCATTTCTGGCTTATTTACGAAAATGGGATCATACCCATTTTCATAAATTGCATTGTATACCGACTGAACGTTACCTAGACCTATATTTAAAATTCCGATCATAATAATTTCTTAACGATAATACCTCTATCTTCCGGGTCTTCTCGATACCAGCGTTCAAAATCGCTAGTCTTTGGTGCGTATTCCATTCCTTTAAAGTCTGGCTGAAAAGGGGGGACAACTGTTTTTGCAACTATGTGGTTAAATTGATCCTCGGTGATCCCTAGATACTCCAAGAACAAATCTAGTGAAGGGGGCTTACGTCCTTCATAATCTGCGATGAGTTTATCTGCATGTTCTTTGGCTATACGGCCATTACGTAAATCAAGCGCAGTCATTTGACTTACACGGCTATAGCCTCGTTTCAGATATTTTATATAATCACGCATACCTTGCATTGAGCATTCAATTTTTTCATATGGGTACTCTTCCCATGGCATGCCCTCAACTTGATCACCACGCCAACCTAACTCTTTTTCTATTATTTTAGTATTAGCTTTCACATCCCATGGTATGTAGGAACCTAAACACACTGATTGGTATTTTAGTTTTTTTAAATCTCTTAGATTGGGGTAAGTATATGGTGTCAACTCTCTGGGATCGCATTGATAATCATCTTTTATCATAGAGTACATATCTTCAGCTGTAATCCCTAAATTAATAAACCGATTAAAGCGTGTTTCATCAACTTGCTCTATTTCATCATCTTCATAGTCATAATAAGCAGTATATTCTGAGGATGGTTCTCCCCAAAAAATAAGTGGAACATTATATTTAAGTGCAATGTGCATAGGGTAAGCAAAAATACCGGTATGACAATGCCAACAAAAGTCACCTTTTCGTACTAAAGCTTCAAGCATTAACCGTTTCACCAGCTTCCAATTTGGTGTAAATGAAATAACGTCAACACCGAGCTTTTTAAATGTTCGGCGATTATTCTCTAATAAAGTATCTCGCATGAAGCCATGGTTAAACTGCACAACAAGAGGGCGAATATTAAAGTGTTTTACCAAATACCATAAAGTGTAAGTTGAGTCTTTCCCACCTGAAAATGGTAAAATACAGTCGTATTCATATTTCCCACGATGCTTTTCTATCACTCGAGATAGCATTTCAGCTCGTCTTTTCCAATCAATTTTTTCATCTTTGAATACTTTTTGTCGACAAATATTACAAACACCTTCTTCATCAAACTCTATCGTTTCGTAAGTTTCAGGTAGATTGCAGGCTACACATTTTTGCATGTTAACTCCGGTATGGTTAGCAGTTATAAAATTCCAGTACGTTCTAGTTTTTCTATTATGGGCTGGATTTCTGACGCTTGCTGGCTGAGTAAGTCACTGTTTATTTGCAACTTATTCTTTTTTTGATTTATCGGTTTTGCAAAGGAGGTTATAAATTTACTTTCACTAATATCATCAATAGGCATTAGCGATTGTAATATTTTAAACTTAGTGATATCGCCTGTAAATAAGTCTTCACTTTTCATAGATGACATTCGGTTTTCTATTAGTGTTTCTTTGAATGCTAAAGAGTATTCCCTGGTGAAAAATAAATACCAAGCAATTTGTTGCTGCATAGTTAAATCTGAATCAAAAAAGCAAGTGAATTGCCCTTGAGTAAAATCATTATCAAAAAAACAATGACGTAGTTGCTCGTTTTGAAATTGATTTTTTCCATGAATAGATTTAAAAACATCTTCATCAGCTCTCCAAATGTGTAAAAATTTACTTGATGGAAATAACTCACAGAGAAATGGCGCAAAAATAGTATCCCAATGATTAATAATCACTGGTGTACGTTGCTTGGTATAGGCATAACAAATTTCAGACACTCTATTTGTTAAATAGGCACAGAGAAGAGTCGAAATAATATCTTTATCAAAGTTGCCAGATAAAATTCGATACATTAAGTGGTTTCTATCTGGTGGGATAAGTTGAGATTGCATTGTATGGTATGGAATGACTTTATCTGATTTCTTAAGAAACTCATATAAAGCTAAAGTACCGCAACGGCCTGTAGACATTACTTGAACAAACTCAGGTACATTTGGAGCATATCGTTTTTTGATAGTACTAATATTTTCGCGGAAATGGTCAAAAGCGCCTTCATTGATTAGCGTTTTACACAAACTTTTAAATTTTTTTATGTTTTTTTGTAATGAACAGCGATCAATAACTGGTTGTATAAAAGTTGATTTTGCTACTGCGATTTTTTTATCGTTGAATAGTATATTACTTTTGCCTGTTGCTCTTGGGCGATAAGGTACTGGATCTAAGGCTAGAGATACTTCAGAATCATGTTCAAAAAGGTTAACTTCATCTTGTAATCTACAATATCTGATTAGCTCAAAGTAAGCCCAAACAGGTCGGTTGCAGTAGCCTGTACTTGAAGTAAAATCTTGATAGTGTTGACTTACCTTCTTACTTTCATTTTCATTAACAACCACTTCAATTGCTTGCTGAGCAAATATTTCAACATCGGCTAGAAATGGCATACTCGATTCTATTAACTCTAGCGCCTTTTTATTGTTTTTCACTAAGTTTGCTACAATAGCCCATTGTTGCCAGCGTAAGGTTGGTTCGAACTCTTGAACTGATAACTCTATTGCTTCATCAATATTACCAGACATTACAAGTGCAACACCTAATTCACTTTTTAAATAATGATTATTAGGGTGCTCTTTAAGTGCGGTTAGACAAAGTTTAATGCACTCGGTAATTAACCCCTGACGACGTAAAGACATGTAATAGGTTAAAATTATATCTAAGTTTTTAGGTAATAAATGATAGGCGCGCGCTAATAGTCTTTGCGCTTCAATAAAACGGCGTTCACTGATAAGTAAATTTCCATAAGTAACTATGGCATTAACATTATCATTTTGGAATTTTAAAGCTAAAGTTAGATGAGATTCTGCTTGCTCTATACACTTATTATCGATGGCTTGTGTAGCCAATTCTAGGTACCAATCAGCATTTAATTGTTCTTTTGTCAAAAGTGACTCCATGATGGTTTATCATTGCTTAGTTAAATTAATCAAATATCATGCCATGAATTGCAATATGTTTAATTTAGTTTTACTGGATTAACACTCTATAATTCGTTCTATTTGAAAAACTTCAGCTTTAGCAAAACCATGAGTAGCTCCGCGTAGTGTTGCTAGCGCTTCTATACATTCCAAACTTCGACTATGTGGAAAATCCCGCAGTTCTTTTTGATAACAAGTAAGTGCTTGTTTTTTCTTCTGCCAGTACTGGCTAATATCAACGATATAGTTCCCTGAAAATTTTGGCATGGAGTTAGATTGCCACTCTGTACTTGATAGAACCTCAAATGAGAAGATTTTTTTTACGCAACTGCCAAGTATCGGTCTGCATGCTGTCATTACGGCTTGGTGGGTTATTCTATGATCTATGTTCAAATCATGAGCAAAATGAGTATAAATAATATTTGGGTTAATATTGTTCAAGATTTTCTCTATGGCTTGAACTATTGTTAATAATGGCACTGTATCCATTTTATTATCAGGAAAATCAAAGCATTGATAATTATCTACCCCAAGTGTTTTCATGGCATTAGCCATTCCTTCACTTCGTTCTAGCTTATCTGAAGGAGTTATATCATTCCTAGCTGATATTCCATTTGTCATAAATAGAACATTTACATTATCACCCTTGGCAATGTGCTTAGCAATTGTTCCTGCGCAACCTAAAGCTTCATCATCAGGGTGAGCAGCTATAATGAGAACGTGGTTATTTTTTATCATTAGTAATTAGCTCCCAAGAAACAGCTGTACCACGAGTTATGTTTTGACTAGCGGTTTGACCTAGTACTTTTTGAAAGTACTTAGGGGCTAAGCCATAGCCTGGGCGTATTTTTCTTATATGTTTTGTAGTGATCACTTCACCCTGCTTAATGTCAGCAACAAAATAAAGTGAGCGACGGAAAGTCATGCTTGCTTGTTCAACTGGTTTTCGCTCATAACCTGCTACACCAATAGCTTGGTATGCCTCCTTAGTTTCTTTAACTAGTCGCTTAAATTCATCTGGCTCTAAAGAAAATTCAGCATCGGGCCCCTTATCATTTCTATCCAGTGTGAAATGTTTTTCAATTAAACTTGCACCAAGAGCAATACTTGTGACCGAAACAACGGTACCTAGGCTATGATCTGAAAGTCCAGATATAACGTCAAAACGTTGACTAATATCAGCTATAGTTGCTAAGTTTGCTTGTTCTACTGGTGCAGGGTATGCACTGATACAGTGTAAAACGACTAGTTCTTTGCAACCATTATCTCTAGCTGTTGAAATTGCCTCCTCTATTTCTTCCATATTAGCCATACCAGTAGAAATGATTAGTGGTTTACCGGTTTGTGCAATACGCTTTATTAGCGGTAAATCCGTTATTTCAAAAGAGGCTAATTTATATGCAGGTACATCAAAGCTTTCTAGCAATTCTACCGCTGATTCATCAAATGGGGTGGAGAATAGTGTTATACCGACTTCTTTTGCTTTATCAAATAACTGTTGATGCCATTCGAATGGTGTTTGTGCCCATTGATATAAGTCGTAAAGTTTATAACCATTCCATAAACCACCTTTGATTCTAAAATCATCCTTATCACTATCTATCGTCATGGTGTCAGGTGTATAACTTTGAATTTTAATAGCATCTACACCGCATTTTGCTGCTTCTTCAATGCCTTTTAATGCTTGTTCTATTCTTCCATTATGATTTGCAGATAATTCTGCAATTATATATGGGGGGAAGTCAGGTCCAATGTTTGTGCCATTGATAGTGATAAATCTATTAGTCATTATTTTTTTCGCTTAAATTGGTTATACGTTTCTTGATGATGACGTTTGTATTAAGGATTGGTTCTTTGCTCTTGGAAGATGTTAAGTTTGCTTGCTCAAAAGTTAGTGTGAAATTACCATAATGTAAAAAAGCTTTAGGGTAGCTATCTGCATCCATCATACGAATTAAATCATAAAGTTCCGTTAGTGTTTCAGTGCCTTGAACCTTGCTTTGCTCTGGAGTTCTCCTAACAAAAGTGGTTACTTCCCCTGCTTGTGCTATGGGGGTAGGCTCTATGGTTATAATGCTTTTTATCATCTCAAAGGTAAGTTTGGCGCAACGTTGAAATATCTCTTGTGCGCTACCTTCTAATGATAAAGGTGCCTTTAAGTAAACGTCACCTGCATCTAGTTGATTAGTCATTTTTAAAGCGGTTAATTTAGTTGTCTGATGTCCGCGGCAAATTAAATTCTGTAAAGGGCTGCCCCCCCGCCCATAAGGAACATCTGTCATATGAAAGCATATACAGGTGAACTCATTAAGGATACTCTCTGGAACTAACCAGCTCCAATGAGGGAAAAAAATATACTTAGGGTTTAGCTTCCTCAGATTCTTTAGAGTCAGTTGGTTATGGTCATTAATGAGTGTCCAAGTACCAGAAAGACTAGGAGAGGTTTGTTCAAATTCTTCGATATTCCAGTTTTTTATTGTTGCTACTATATAATTATTAGTCATAACGAGATATTTCTATTTTATATTTGATACCATCTTTAATAAAAAAAGCAGGATAATCATTATTACTAACGACTCTAAGTAAGTTGAATTGTTCAGCCAAGCTTTTATTAATATCTAATTCGCTATCACTTTTGTTTCTTTTTGCGTAATAACTTTCTTGCCCACTCTGTAATGTAGGAGTTAATGTTGGAAAACATTCAATAAATTTTTTTGCCAGTGCTATTGTTATTTCGCCTTGCTTACTCCGCCATTCGTCATGTAGTTCGCTGCCGTTAAGCTTTAAAGTGTCTCGAAGCCAAATTTTGCCACTATCTACATTTTTAGTAGCTTCTATCAAGCACACAGGAATAGAACTTTGCCCTTCAATAATTTGCCAGCTCGTAGGGGCAAACCCTTTACCTTTGGGTAATGCACTTTCATGAACTACAAGGTTGTGCTTATTTCGGTGGAGTATTTTTTCTGAGATTATTTGGGTACATCCCAGAAGGAAGCATACATCGCCTTGCATAATGTCATCTGCATTTCTGACAAGCTTACATTGATAATTAGCTGAAAAATACGTTACCAATGCTTTAGCGTATGGAAGTATCCATGAATTATTATCAACTAATATAGTAATAGTTTTAAAGGTTTCATGTTTCATTTATACAGTCTTCGCTAATTCTATCTATTAAAATATTGGCCACTCTTTGAGCGCCGAGTCCATCACAAATATTGAAACAGTTTTTGACCATCATTTTATACTGATCGGGCTGTAAGATTAGTTGCTCTATTTGATCACAAATCATGGCAGAACTAATATCTTTATGCCAACCTAAGTTGATTGTTGCACCAGAGCTGTTTAAGTTTTTTGCAATTAATAGCTGGTTCTTAGCATTGATCGTTGTTAGGCACGGCAAGCCTAAGCAGCACCTTTCCCATGCAGTTGAGCCACTCGCGCCAATGGCGATATCGGCTTCTATCATTTGACTAGCCATATCTTTGCTATCTACTATTAATGTACACCACATGAGTCTATTACAAATAGACTGTAAAGAATTAAAATGTATTGATTGACTGGAAATAACCAAACTAGCTTGAATGTTTGGCATAATAGCGTGTAACTTTTCTAATGCTAGCAATGCTAATTTGGATAAATTATCAGGATCACTTCCTCCCATAGAAATCATAATATGGGCATTGCTATTATTTTTGCCTAATTGTCTGCTTCGCTTATCACGCTGAGTTATTGCTTGTGTTCGATAATCATTAAACTCATTTCTCAATAACATATAATCTTTACCTAATAACATAGTGCAATACTCAGCGACTAAGTGTTGGTATGATTTAGCGCAGCGGTTTAAAGTCTGATCTAGTAACACATCACATAATAGGGGACGATTAGCTAAGTCATCAATAACAACGAGCTCACTACAGTATCTAGCCACTAATGAGTGCCACGTCGCATCTATAGCGTAATGATCAGCTATAACGTAATCAATCGGTGAAATCGTTTCTAACACGCGTATAGTTTGTTGAGCGTCTTCTTCTGAGGTGCAGCCAAGCCAAGTATCACTATCATGTTGAACAATATCTCTACTCCCTTCTGGTAAGGAAGTTAACGAGTAGTTTTGTTCAATAATCAAGTGATTAATATGTCCTTGGTGCTTCCGACAGATAAAGCTTATCTGCGCGCCTTTGCTCATTAATGCGTTTGCTAATGTAAGGCAACGCATAACATGGCCATAACCAATAATCGATGAGCTATCTACTCTAAAAACTACATGCATCATGATTTTAATAAATTATTGAAGTATTTCACTTTATTTTCATTCATATTGTGAGCTTTTATCTAACTTTAAAAACGGGTGATAACAGCTCACCATAGAACTTACAATGAAAATCTTTATTTTCAATAGTTTGCATTAAAATATTAAGTACTTCTCTATAACTAATCAATAGAGCATCAATATCTTCGCTTTTATGTGAGTAATTTAAGTTATGACCGCCACCGAGTAAAAAGCCACGTAATGCCATTTCTTGCAAAAATAAAGATTTCAATTCAAGGGCGCTGTAGCCTCCCTGGGCATTTATGATTAAGAAAGACCAGCTAGGGTGACCGCACAAGGTTAACCACTGCTGCGCTCGTAGATCATTAATTATTTGCGCTAAACCGGTTTGTAGTTTTTCTCCTATCGTGGCTAAGTGTGAAACGACTTTATACTCTGTCATAAAGTTTAATGTGGCTTTTGTTGCTGCTAATGACAAGGTTTCGCCAGCGAAGGTACCGGAGAAAAAAATATCTTCCATCAGCATCATGATATCTTTGCGTCCAACAACCGCAGAGATGGGATAGCCATTGGCCATGCCTTTTCCAAATGTAGCTAAATCTGGCGTGACACTAAATAACTGTTGGGCTCCACCCATTGAAAAGCGAAAGCCGGTTATAGTTTCATCAAAAATTAATACTGCACCGTGTAGTTGACACAATTCCTTTACTTTTTGTAAAAAATTATCCTTTGGGTAATGAGTGTTCATTGGTTCTAGAATAACGGCAGCGATTTTATTCTTCTGTTGATAAAATAGTTGCTCTAACGATGAAATATCATTGTAGTTAAACGTATGGGTCAATGATTTTGTTGCTTCAGGTACACCTAGGTCTCGAGTGGTGGAGCCTATGTACCAGTCTTGCCAACCATGATAACCGCACACAGCAACATGCTCCCTCTTAGTAAATGCACGAGCTAAACGAATTGCTGCTGAAGTAGCGTCACTGCCGTTTTTACCAAAACGTACCATCTCTGCACAAGGGATTAATTCTACTAACTTTTCGGCAACGTCCATTTCAAGCTTATGGGGTAAAGAAAAAGTTACCCCTGATTTTATTTGTTCGATAACTGCATCATCAACGGCTTTATTGCAATACCCTAATGAAACTGAAAGCAGACCACTAACAAAATCAGTGTATTGGTTTTCATCGGCGTCCCACACTTGGCAACCATCACCACGTTTAATAAACAAGGGTGCAACATTTTTAGGGTAAGCAACACGGCTTTTACTAAAGGTTTGTGAGCCTAAAGGAATGGTTTTTTCAGCACGTGCGAGCCATTTTGATGATTCTTGATAGCGTTTGTTCATTGCGAAGTTTGCCCTATATTTTGTCGTATACTTTTTAAATGCTGTTGATCTTCTTTTTCAGACTTCAATAAGCCTTCATTGCGAATAATATGATGATTTATTTTTGTTAACTCTGGTTTTTCTTGCATTAATATTAATATATCAGCTAGGGTGAAATTAGGTTTTTGAGGGTATAAATATTCGTATATTTTTGTAACCAGCTCAAAGTCCTTTGGTTCATCAACCGTCCAACGATAATGAGATAAGTCTGGGTTATGAGCATAATTACTTAAAGTAAATAATTGCGGGTTATTGCGAATAAAAGGAGTTACATGCTCACGTTCAGAGGGTTTTTTAGCTAGTTGATAAGCTTTTTCTAGTGCGGTAAAACTAAATATTTCAACATCTAACCCATCAGGTAACGTGGCAGGTGCGCAGTTTGAACAATAATCACAGTTGTTTTTTATGAATAACTCAATAACATCATCAATAACATTGGCATCTATTAGCGGGCAGTCGCCAGTGACGCGAACTATATTAGTGCTTTTAATGTCAGTGTTATTATTCGACTTAAATTTAATTGCAGCATGATAATAACGCGCTAAAACGTCTGATAAATCACCCCGGAAGCAATCAATGTCTAATTGTCGACAAAGCAGTTCAATATCGTCATCACTGTCTTCATCACTTGTTGCAATAATAAGTTTATGCGCTGTTTTTACTTTTTGTAGTCTTGCCACTTGGTGAGCAAGCATAGGTTTATCAAGAATTGGTAACAATACTTTGTTTGGTAATCTAGAGGATGACATACGTGCTTGTAAGATAATTAAAGTGTCAGTCATTAAGTTTTTGCCACTGTTTTTAAAGGTTGTAATAGATAGAAACGACTAAACTACCCATTGGCTAGGGTTTATAAAACCTAGTCGTGTATCAGCTAATGAGTATAGCTCTTCGTTTGTAATTCTTAACTGGTTTACCTGCTCATAAGCGTTCACTACTTCAATTAATTGTTTAGTACTGCACACTCCAATAACTAACTTTTCAAAGCAATAGCTAGACTCTTCTTCCTTACAAGTTTTGTAAGTCAATCTTTTTGCCAAAAGCGCTATTGCTAACGCTAATGTTAATTTTGTACAAGATAAGTGTTTAGCTAATGCATTAAATGCTTTGAGTTTGTTTTTATATGGCTCAAAGTATGGGCTTAGCTTTTCTTCTTCAATAAAAAGCAACCCTTGTAAAAAAATAGATCTGGCATGTAACTTTATTTTTTTATCGCTACATAATTGCATTACATTAGGAGAGAGAAAGCGCTGGTCAAAAATATTAACCGGAACTTGAGCAGTATCAATAGGGAAGCTCTCAGCAATTATTTTTAATTGTTCTGGGCTGTATACAGAAACACCAATGTTTTTAATGAGTTTCTGCTTTTTTAGCAGGGCTAATTGAGTAAATAGCTGTAATTTATTAGGATGCTCAATTAAATTTTCGGCTTGATGAAATAGCATAGTATCTAGGCTATCTGATTTGAGGTTGTTTAAGCTTTGTTCAAAAAATTGAGTGATAGTGTTTTGTTCTATTGATAATGCGGGAATTTTACTAATTAAATTAAAGCGCTTGCTAGCGCCTAACTTTCCTAACACTGCTTCACTATCTCCGTAAGCTCCTGCACAGTCTAAAGTATCGATACCTAGTGACAGTGCTTGCTCTAGTATGTTTGTAACCTCAGGTATATTTACCTTTCCTTGTTGATTACTAATGCCATAATCTAAACCAAATTGGGCGGTTCCTAAAGCGATTTTCATAGTTGTGCGGCTAGTGTTTCTATTATGAAATTTTGTTCTGAATTAGTTAATTCAGGATGTAAAGGTATAGTGACAGCGCAACTGTAATATTTTATTGCATTTGGAAAGTCATTTGCCTTAAAGCCAAGCTCTTTATAATAAGGTTGTATATGAATTGGAATATAATGCAAATGACTCGTTATGCCTTGCTCTCTTAAACTACAGATAAGAGACTCATGTTTTACAACTGCACCACCAGACAAGGTTAAAATATATAAATGGTAACTAGAGTAGCTTTGTTGTGATTGAGTTAAATGATTAATAGGCAAGTCTTTTAATTTGCTAGAATAGACTTTAGCCAGCTGGTTGCGCTTTGTGACAAATTCATCAAGCTTTGAGAGCTGGCTAAGGCCTAATGCCGCTTGCAACTCAGTCATTCTATAATTAAAGCCGAGTTCAACTTGCTGATAGTACCAAGGGCCATGACTTGGTTCAGTCATTTCACTCGGATTGGCTGTAATTCCATGGCTACGTAAACGCTCCATTCTTTTAGCAAGTTGCTTATTGTTTGTTACCGCCATGCCTCCTTCAGCTGAGGTGATTATCTTGACTGGATGAAAGCTAAATACGCAAATATCTGAAAACTCACAACTGCCCACTGGGCTGCCTAAATATTTTGCACCAATAGCATGTGAAGCATCTTCAATAACCTTAAAGCCATATTCAACTGCAAGTTGATATATAGCCTGCATATCACATGACTGACCTGCCAGATGAACTGGAATGACGACCTTGGGTAAACGATTACTTTTTTTAGCAATAATAAGCTTTTTTTCTAACTCATCAGTGCACATATTCCCTGTTGCTACATCAATGTCCACAAAGTCTATTTGAGCACCACAGTAAAGTGCACAATTTGCCGAAGCAACGAAAGAAATAGGGGAGGTCCATACAATATCGTCTTTCCCTACATTTAACGCTAAACATGCAATGTGCAATGCCGATGTGGCACTGTTAGTTGCACATGCATAGGTGCTGCCACAATATTTCGCAATGGCTTGCTCAAAAGCGGGGACTTTAGGGCCTTGCGTTAACCAGTCGGATTTTAAGACATCAACTACTACGTCGATGTCTTGTTGAGAAATAGCTTGTTTGCCGTAAGGGATCATGGAGTAATAACTTTTAAACTAATGCTTCAATGTTGAAGGCTTCAATTTCTTCAATCGTCATGTAATGAGGGTTGTTTAAAGAGTTATATTCAAAACCTTGCTGAACTTTTTTTCCCTTTTCATCAAGCGCATTTACTGTAAAGTCATTACTACGACTGCTAAATTTAATGCCTGGTGCAATAACAAAGTGATCGTTATATTCATAGGTTTCAAAACAAAGATCGGCAGGACACATAACCTCATGAAGTTTCTCGCCTGGGCGAATACCAATAATTTTAATAGGTAATTCAGGAGCCATTGCTTTTGCTAGGTCAGTAATGCGAATTGATGGAATCTTAGGTACGAAAATTTCACCACCCAACATGCGCGCAAAATTTGTTAAAACAAAATCAACGCCTTGTTGAAGGCTTATCCAAAAACGGGTCATTTCATCATGAGTGATAGGAATATGATCACGACCTTCATCAATAAACTTTTGGAAAATAGGCACAACTGAACCTCGCGAACATACTACATTACCGTAGCGCACCACTGAAAAAGTGGTTTTATGGCCGCCAGCAATATTGTTTGCCGCTACAAATAATTTATCTGAGGCCAATTTAGTGGCACCGTATAGATTAATAGGGTTGGCTGCTTTATCCGTAGAGAGAGCTATGACTTTTTCAACGTTATTATCAAGTGCTGCATTAATAACGTTTTCTGCACCATTTATGTTGGTTTTTATACATTCCATTGGGTTGTATTCAGCGGCAGGTACCTGCTTAAGGGCTGCAGCATGGATAACGTAATCAACGCCACGCATTGCGCGATTTAGTCGTTCTTTATCTCGAACATCGCCAATAAAGTAGCGCATGCAAGGCTGATCAAAATCTTGCTGCATTTCAAACTGCTTTAGCTCGTCACGAGAAAAGATAATAATTTTTTTGGGGCTGTACCGTTCTAATAATGTTTTTACATACTTTTTACCGAACGATCCTGTTCCACCTGTTATTAAAACTACTTTTCCATCAAACATGTGATTTTCTCCACAGCTAACCAGCCTAATATTGCCAAATCTATTTTAAAAGTTAGATTTATACTTATTTACAGCTTTTTTATTTTTTTGATTACCAACTATTTTAACCGCTAATAGTTGCTTTTGATTATCTATTTTAACAGATAGCTGTTCTATTAGGTTAATTAAAAACTCAAGTTCAGTAGCTGAATAATGAGTTTTTTCTCTAGAAAGTGAGCTACTTATGTGAATATCAAGTTTATTATGAATATTCAGCGCTTGCTCAATATCCCAATCTTCTGAGTCAGCAATCAAACTTACTAGATCATTGCAATATGCTCTAGTCTCACTATCTTTAACTTGTGAGCTTGTAACCCGCTTTAAAGACATTATAGTTGTGGTTCTCTTTGTTCAAATGGAATTGCTTCCCAACCTGATTTTATTTCCTTAATCAAGGTAATTACTTCATCAATTTTTTCTATATCGTTCTCGAGGTTTGCGGTTAGTAAGCATCGCTGACAATAATCATATAAAGAGTCTAAGTTAGTTGATACTTCATTATTATGTTCAAAATTTAATACTTGCTGCAACGCACCAAGTAGCACAATACAATCAGAGATTGCGTTGCCTTTTTTTTCTAACTCTTTACGTTCAATAAATCCTTTAGCAGCTGATAACTTACCAACAATATTAACAAACACGAGTTTGACTTGATCATAAGGCGTCATTTCTTTAACGCTGCTAACTGTAATTTGACGGTATTTATTGATTGATGCGTGCGCCATAGGTAATTCCTTAAATTTTAATTACATGTGTAGAACCTTAAGCAAGTTTAGTTCCAACATAAGTTTGACTATTACTTATCGGCCAAAACAGTCACACCTTTAAGTAATAATAGCAGTTTTTATGAGTTTCTTCTGTGTGAAATCGTATCATTACTGGTGGCAAAAATGTGTTAGGTAATTCATCCTAAGTGGGTAGTCCGTTATAAATAGTTAAAGAGTTATTAGTTATAAAGTATTGACTTTTCAGGCGGTGTGTCTGTTTTTTGGCGTTAATGTCAAAAAATCGCCGCTATTACTTGCATCCAAATCCAACTGGCTTACAATTTGATTAATAAAACAAATTAGTGAAATAAATGGCTCGCTAAAAAATGATCTTAATTTTAGATAATAATAATAATCGCTCTATTGGATTATATGCATCGCTTACTTTTATTGGTGAGGCGGTACAGTTGCAAACAGAAGCTGACTTTGAGCAGGCATGTAGTCACTATCAAAACAAAGAATGTATTGTGGTGTTAGGGGCGCTGCAATCTTTAGATCATGAAAGTTTAATTAAACGCTATCCAACATTTCCTTTTTTACTGATTGGTGAAACGCTCAAACCGCTACTGAGTCTCGCCAATGTTGTTGGACTAATTTGTGAGCCATTTACTCATGAAGTTACCACTCAGTTACTACATGATTGTCAGCAATATCAGCGTATGCTGCCTCATGAGCATCAACATAATAAAGAAAAAAGCACCTTTGATGGACTTGTAGGTGAAACCAAAGCCGTAAAAGATTTACGCTTTTTAATTACTCAAGTTGCTAAAACCGATGCCAACGTGCTTATTTTAGGTGAGTCGGGCACGGGTAAAGAAGTAGTTGCTCGTAATGTGCATCTGCTTTCTAAGCGTAACAAAGGCCCATTTGTACCAGTAAACTGTGGGGCAATTCCTGCGGAGCTACTAGAAAGTGAACTATTTGGCCATGAAAAAGGTGCATTTACCGGGGCTATTTCAGCACGTAAAGGCCGGTTTGAATTGGCGCAAGGTGGCACGCTATTTTTAGATGAAATAGGGGATATGCCGCTGCAAATGCAGGTTAAGTTACTGCGAGTACTACAAGAGCGTAGCTATGAGCGCGTTGGCGGTACCAAAGCGATTCAAGCCGATGTACGTGTTATTGCTGCAACCCACCGCGACCTTGAAAGCATGATTGAAAAAGGCTCATTCCGAGAAGATTTATACTATCGCTTAAATGTTTTTCCTATTGAGAGCCCATCACTTGCTCAACGTGCAGAAGACATCCCTTTGCTACTTAAAGAGCTAATGCGCCGTGTAAATGAACAAAGCGGCACTACGGCTAAGTTTACAGAGCGTGCTATTGATAGTTTAAAAGAGCATTCTTGGCCGGGTAATATTCGTGAGCTTGCGAACCTAGTTGAGCGTATGGTTATTATGTTCCCAGACAAGGTGGTGGATGTTCCTGACTTACCTAACAAATACCGCTACATTGAAGTTGAAGCCTATGAGCCACAGTACCCAGAAGAACTGATGGAGCGTGATGCATTTAATGATATTTTTAGCGGCGGATTCAGCGAAGACGAAATAGACCTCGAAGATGATTTTGCTCAAGCGGCACCCGGTTTATTGCCCGATGAAGGTATTGAGCTTAAGGAGTATTTAGCTGAGCTTGAAATTAACTTAATCACCCAGGCATTAGAGCGCTTTGATTACGTTGTTGCCCGTGCTGCTGAAGTACTAGGCGTAAGGCGAACCACACTGGTGGAAAAAATGAAAAAGTATAACCTTTCTAGAGATTGAGAGCTAAGTGCAGGTACTAGGCGCTAGGTATTAGGTTAGAAAAAATAAACACTGCGCTTAATTTTTAGCGCTGGTTTCCCCGCTTGTCGCAACCCGCAGCTCTAGCCTTAGCCTAGCTTTTTAACTTCTTCTTTCCTAAAACAATCATTACTATGATCGTTAACCATTCCACAGGCCTGCATGTAGGCATACACTGTCGTTGGGCCTAAAAATTTAAAGCCACGCTTTTTTAAATCCTTCGCAAATAACGTCGATGCCTCAGTAACTGCAGGGTAGTCGGCCAGTGTTTCTAGATCGTTTACCTGAGGTTTATTACCAACAAATCGCCACTGATAATCACTAAAACTGCCAAACTCTTCTTGAATAGTAATAAAGCATTTTGCGTTATTAATTGTTGCGACAATTTTTAAGCGGTTGCGAACTATGCCCGCATTTTGCATTAATTTTTCTATGTCGTGTTCAGTAAAGGCCGCTACTTTGCGTACATCAAAATTGGCAAAGGCATTTTTATAATTCTCACGCTTTTTTAATATGGTATACCAGCTGAGCCCCGCTTGTGCCGATTCTAATGTCAAAAACTCAAAAAGTAGTTGATCGTCATACACAGGGACGCCCCATTCATGATCATGATAATCCACATAGTCAGGTTTTGTTGTATCTAACCATGGGCAACGGCACTGAATCTCTTTATTCATGCATTTTCCTTTGCGCGTCATTTTTACGACACGTATTTTTACGGTTTAATCTATTGAATTTACTGGTAAATAATTTTGGTACATATTGTGCATTGGCTACTGTGTCTACATTATTTTAGAGAGTTGATTATGGCCCTTGCAAGTGTGCTAAAACCCCAGTTTATTTCTGCTAACCAGTATAACCCATGTTTACTGCAAGAGGAGTATGTTGGTGAGTTGAGTGATTTGCGTCAACAGGCAAGTTGGCTTTCTCATTTAGTTGATACTATGCCTGCGGGCGTGATTGTACTCGATGGTAAAGGAATGATCGCTAAAGCGAATCAAATTGCTATCGATATGCTCGGTGAACCACTAGAAGGTGAGAAGTGGTTTAGTGTTATTCAGCGCTCATTTCGTCCTCATCAAGATGATGGTCATGAAGTGTCGTTAAAAGATGGACGCTTAATAAAACTCGATATTACCGCACTTGCGCCAGAACCTGGGCAACTTATATTAATGACCGATTTGACTGAAACCCGACGCTTACAAAAACGAGTCGCGCATATGCAGCGTTTAAGTGCGTTAGGTAAAATGGTGGCATCTTTGGCCCATCAAGTACGCACACCGTTATCAGCAGCTATGTTGTATGCTGCCAACTTAGGCTCAAAGCGCTTACCGGAAGCATCACGCGGCAGTTTTCACACAAAATTAATGTCTCGCTTGAAAGATTTAGAAACCCAAGTAAACGACATGCTGCTATTTGCTAAAAGTGGTGATCAACAGGTGGTTGAGCAAGTGTCGATGCAACAGTTACTCAGTGAAGTAAAAGCCGGTGCCGATGCCATGGTAGCGCTCAATGATAGCGAATTAAATGTGAGCTTACCTGAACCCGATATAGAAATTATGGGTAATAAAACCGCATTAGCAAGCGCTATTCAAAACCTAATTCACAACAGTATTCAAGTTATTGGCAGTGGCGCGCAGGTTTACCTTAGCGCCCAGCGTGACAAACAAGACTCTGACTTTGTGCGCATTAGCGTGAGTGACAATGGTCCAGGCATTGACTTAGTCCAGAGCGAGAAAATATTTGAACCTTTTTATACCACTAAAAGCCAAGGTACAGGCTTAGGGCTTGCCGTTGTTAGTTCGGTAGCCAGTGCGCATCAGGGAAGGGTTGAGGCAAACAACAACCCACACGGGGGAGCAATTTTTAGTATGTTGCTGCCTATTAGTGTCACATCTAAATTAGGGGAGTCACATGAGTAACACTATTTTAGTTGTAGAAGACGACGCCGGACTTCGTGAAGCATTAATTGATACTCTAGAAATGTCGGGCATCGCTTGCACGGCAGCCAGTAGTGCAGAGCAAGCCATGTTGTTATTAAAAAAAGATGTATTTTCACTGGTGGTCAGTGATGTACAAATGGGCGAAATGAGTGGCTTAGATTTATTACGCAGTATTAAATTAAATCACCCTGATTTACCCGTTTTAATGATGACGGCCTATGCCACTATTGATGATGCGGTTGAAGCCATGCGCCTAGGCGCGATTGATTATATGGCTAAGCCATTTGCACCAGAAGTGCTATTGAACATGGTGAGCCGTTACTTACCTGAAAAGGAAAAAGAAACAGACGGTCCTATTGTTGCCGACCCTAGTAGTATTCAATTACTTGAACTTGCAGGTAAAGTTGCTCGTTCAGATGCCAGTGTAATGGTACTTGGGCCAAGTGGCTCAGGTAAAGAAGTGCTTGCACGGTATATTCATGACAAGTCAAAACGCTGCAATGAACCATTTGTAGCAATTAACTGTGCTGCTATTCCTGAAAACATGCTTGAAGCTACTTTGTTTGGCTACGAAAAAGGCGCGTTTACTGGTGCGATTCAGGCCTGCCCGGGTAAGTTTGAACAAGCACAGGGTGGGACTATCTTACTTGATGAAATCACCGAAATGGATTTAGGCTTACAAGCCAAATTACTGCGGGTATTGCAAGAACGCGAAGTTGAGCGTTTAGGCGGTCGGAAAACTATTTCACTAGATGTACGTGTGCTTGCTACCAGTAATCGCGAATTAAAAGAGGCAGTTGCTGAAAATCAGTTCCGCGAAGATTTATATTATCGACTTAATGTTTTCCCTTTGCTGTGGCGGCCTCTGTGTGAGCGTCCTGGCGACATTATTGTACTGGCTAAGCATTTAATTGAACGTCACTTAAGTAAAAGCAAAGAGCCAATGGCGTATCTAGATACAAGCGCTGAACAAAAGCTACTTAGCCATAGCTGGCCGGGTAACGTTCGAGAGCTGGATAATGTTATTCAACGTGCTTTAATTTTACGCAGTGGCAGTACTATTGATGAGCATGCAATTTTTATCGAAAATTTAACCCCAACTCAGTTTGTGGTTGAAACAACGTCAGTGCCGGAGCCTATAAAAAGTAGTCTCAGTAACGCTTATTATGATGAAAAAACAATGCCCGAAGATGAGCAAAGAAATGATTTGCTCGCCTTAGATACAGGAAGTTACAAAGATGAACTTAAAGATAAAGAGCATCGCATAATTCTAGAAACCTTGGCGCGTTGCCAAGGGAAACGTAAAGAAGTAGCCGAAACCTTAGGTATAAGTCCACGTACTTTGCGTTACAAATTAGCGCAAATGCGCGATTTAGGTATTTCCCTCCCTGCATAACCTCAACAGCCCTAAAACTAAGTAACTGATTTTAGGGCTGTCAAAACTCTGACTACGCAAATAAACATAGTAAACCATTGTTCTAGTTGAATTTTATTTTTGGCATGTTTTGTGCTTTATTCTCTTTAAGAGTTTACTGCATTATCAGAGACAATTATGAAAATTCAAAACAGTGCTTTATTTCAAGAAATGCAATCTATGGCTTCAGAAGCCACGCGTAGTAACCAAGTTAATAACTTGCCAACGCAAGTGCAATCAACGTCTACAGCACAATTTGGTGATATGTTGAGTAATGCACTTAATACAGTGCATGAGCTTCAGCAAGACACAGGACAAAAAAGAAAAGCAGTTGAGATGGGCGACAGAAGCGT
This sequence comes from Pseudoalteromonas sp. QJM3NY_12, assembly GCF_056173165.1. Next base: position 2,468,452 of record NZ_CM149661.1, on the reverse strand, counting down.
ATCGCTTGCTGAGGCGATGATTGCCTCGCAAAAGTCTTCTGTGGCATTTGAAGCTACGGTACAGGTTCGTAATAAGCTTGTTGAATCTTACAAAGAAATTATGAACATGCCTGTTTAACTAGGTAGTGGAGAATTATTGTGGCGCAATCTAATCAATCAACAGATCTGGCACTTGCTGATGGCATGATGGAGCAAAGTGAAACTGAAGATCAACAAGAGCAAAAATCGGGCTATTTCAGCGCCCTAGGTGGTGTTGATGTTTTACGTCAAATTACCCTGATTGTTGCATTGGCCATTTGTTTGGCTATTGCTATCTTCGTGATTATCTGGGCTCGTCAGCCAGATATGCGCCCATTAGGTAAAATGCAAACTCAAGAGTTAATTGAAACACTCGACTTTTTAGATGCGCAAAAAATTGACTATGAACTTGATGGTAATGTGGTGTCGGTTGATGAAACTGAGTATCAAAATATTAAGTTACTGATGACCCGTGAAGGCTTAGATCAAGGGCCTACATCAGGTAGCGATATTATTATGCAAGACATGGGGTTTGGAGTAAGCCAACGTTTAGAACGTGAGCGCCTTAAACATGGTCGCGAGCAACAGCTTGCCCGTACTATTGAAGAGCTAAACAACGTTACTCGCGCCAAAGTACTATTAGCTATTCCAAAAGAAAATGTATTTGCTCGTCGAGAGAAAAAACCCTCAGCAACAGTAGTACTAACGCTTAAGCGTGGTCGCTCATTAGATAGCGAAGAAGTTGACTCAGTAGTTGATATGATTGCTTCAGCGGTGCAAGGGCTTGAGCCTTCTCGCGTAACGGTGACCGATCAAAACGGTCGCTTACTAAATTCAGGTTCGCAAACCTCTTTGGCTGCACGCTCTCGTAAAGAATACGACCTAGAGCGTAAACGTGAGCAAGAATACCTAGAAAAAATTGACAGCATTTTAATTCCCGTTGTTGGCTTAGGTAACTACACCGCCCAAGTAGATTTAAGCATGGACTTTAGTGCAGTAGAAGAAACACAAAAACGTTACAACCCAGATTTACCGGCAGTAAGAAGTGAAACCACTTTCGAAGAAAATAATATCGGTGGTTTAGCGGTAGGTATTCCTGGTGCACTTACTAATCAGCCTCCGGTTAACTCAACGATACCTGAAGATGCAATGGCTGGCGGTGCAGGCACTGCTACGTCACCAAGTCGTACTCACAAAGAAGCTACCCGTAACTATGAACTAGATACCACTATTTCTCATAAACGTCAGCAAACGGGTGTGATCCGCAGAATAAGTGTGTCTGTAGCGGTCGATTACTTACCCACGGTTGGTGAAAACGGTGAAACAACCATGACACCACGTTCGGTAGAAGCTTTGTCAAATATTCGTCGTTTGTTACAAGGTGGCGTAGGCTTTGATATGCAACGTGGCGATGCACTTGAAGTAGTAACCGTACCATTTGTTCGTGAAGACTCAGCGCTTGATTTTGAATTGCCTTTATGGGAACAAGATTGGTTTATGAAAATGATGCGCTTAGTATTAGGTGCGCTGGTTATTATTGTACTGATTTTAGCTGTAGTTAAGCCTATGCTTAAGCGCTTAATTTACCCAGATAATACACTTGAAGAATATGATGAAGACTCTCTTAGTTCAGGTGTTGACCTTGGTGACAGCACATTAGATATGCTAAATAATGACTTTGATTCTGCTTCAGTTGGCTTCTCAAGCGATGGTACACTACAGTTACCAGACCTACATGGCGACGAAGACTTATTGAAAGCGGTTCGTGCCCTTGTAGCCAATGAACCAGAACTATCATCACAAGTAGTTAAAGCGTGGTTAACAGAAGATGACTGATCAAGAACAAAAACAACTACCACCGGCGTTTGATGTTGATAAGCTCGATGGTGTAGATAAAGCGGCGATATTATTGCTGAGCTTATCTGAAGAAGATGCAGCGCAAATCCTAAAGCACTTAGAGCCAAAGCAAGTGCAAAAGGTAGGTATGGCCATGGCGGCAATCGATGATTTGTCGCAAGCTAAAATCAGCGCAGTGCACAACTTGTTTATCGAACAAATTCAAAGCTTTAGTACGATAGGTTTTCAGTCTGAAGATTTTATCAAAAAAGCACTTACTGCTGCATTAGGTGAAGATAAAGCTGCCAGCTTAATAGACCAAATTGTTATGGGATCAGGCGCTAAAGGGCTTGATTCATTAAAATGGATGGACTCAAAGCAGGTAGCTAATATTATTCGTAATGAGCATCCGCAAATTCAAACAATAGTGCTTTCTTATTTAGAGCCGGAACAATCTGCTGAGATTTTAGCGCAATTTCCTGAAAAGGTGCGCTTAGATTTAACCATGCGTATTGCCAATTTAGAAGAAGTTCAACCAGCGGCTTTACAAGAATTAAACGAAATTATGGAAAAACAATTCGCTGGTCAAGCGGGTGCACAAGCTGCGAAGATGGGTGGCTTAAAAGCGGCTGCAGATATTATGAACTACCTCGATACCAATGTTGAAGGGCAGTTAATGGATTCTATCCGTGAGCATGACGAAGAAATGTCGCAACAAATTCAAGACTTAATGTTTGTCTTCGAAAACTTAATGGATGTAGAGGATCGAGGTATTCAAGCAATTTTACGTGAAGTGCCTCAAGATGTTCTGATGAAAGCCATTAAAGGCACTGACGAAGCGCTTAAAGAGAAGATTTTGGGTAACATGTCAAAACGTGCAGCAGAAATGCTTGCTGATGACTTAGAAGCTATGGCACCAGTGCGCATTAGTGAAGTAGAAGCAGCACAAAAAGAAATACTGTCAACAGCTCGTCGTCTATCAGATTCAGGTGAAATTATGCTTGGTGGTGGCGGTGGTGAGGAGTTCTTATAATTTATGAGTAACTCTAAAGGTCGCCCGTTACACGCTGATGAAGCTGATGAGCTATTAAAAAATTGGCCAATTCCAGATGTTGCGCCAGATGAGCGAAGTTTTGGCAATCGTTCGACCGCTTTTGGTACGCCATTGGCAGAGCTATACCATAAAGAAATGGCCAAAGAGCAAGATGAAGAACCCGAAGAACAAGAATTACCTTCTCTTACTATGGTGGAGCTTGAGCGCATTCGCCAAGATGCGTATGAGGAAGGTCTTAAGCAAGGACATGAGCAAGGCTATATAGATGGCTTTGATAAAGGCGTAACTGAGGGAAAAGAAGCTGGTTACAAAGAAGGTGTTGAGCTGGGTAAAACCCAAGGTCAAGAAGAGGTTAAACCTTTGATGGATGAGCAGTTAACTCACTTACGCAGCTTGTTAGATAGTTTATCTGATCCACTTAAAAAAGTGGATGAGCAAGCAGAAAAGCAGTTAGTCCAGTTAGCGACTATGCTCAGTGAAGCAATCATTTATCAAGAGATAAAAACTTCGCCTGATATTATCTTACATACCTTGAAAAAAAGCATTGATGCACTAAATGCAGAGCAACAGAAAGTTAAAATTCATCTTCACCCAGAAGACCTAATACTTATAAAAACCAGTTATGGCGAGCAAGCTATTGAAGATAATCATTGGCAGTTAATTCCAGAGCCTACATTGGAGCGCGGCGGTTGTGAAGTGAAGACAACACTATCGTCTTTAGATATGACCTTGAAAACTCGTGTCAAAGAAACATTGGATAGTTTTTTGCATAATAGTGGTATCTAACTTTTTATTGGCGTGCAATGTCTGTGAGCGATACTTCATTAAGCGAACGCTTATCTCAATACCAACAACATATTAAAACCCCAGCCCCTGCGGTTGCGGGTGTTTTAACCCGTGTGGTTGGTTTAACACTTGAAGCAAAAGGCCTGCGAGCTCCAGTAGGCAGCCAATGTAAAATTGAAACCATGAGCGGCTTTGTTGATGCCGAGATTGTTGGTTTTAATGATCAAACCTTATATTTAATGCCCAATGATCATATCTCAGGTGTACTTCCTGGTGCCCGAGTTATTCCTCAAGTTAATGACACTGGTTTACCTGTTGGTATGAGTTTACTTGGCCGAGTTGTCGACGGTTTAGGGCGACCTTTAGATGGGCTAGGGAAAATAAACGCAGAACACACACTTAAATTCGCTCAAAACGCAATAAACCCACTGGCAAGACGCCCCATTAGTAAACCCATGGATGTGGGAGTACGCGCTATTAACTCAGTAATTACGGTAGGCCAAGGTCAGCGTATGGGCTTATTTGCAGGCTCCGGTGTGGGTAAATCTGTACTATTGGGCATGATGACTCGAGGCAGTGAAGCCGATGTAATTGTAGTGGGTTTAGTCGGTGAGCGTGGCCGAGAAGTAAAAGAATTTATTGAAGAAATACTGGGTGTTGAAGGACGTAAACGCTCAGTTGTTGTGGCAGCGCCTGCTGATGCTTCGCCATTAATGCGATTAAAGGGCTGTGAGAGTGCAGTCACCATTGCAGAGTACTTTCGAGATCAAGGGCTAAACGTATTGTTACTGCTTGACTCGGTAACGCGTTATGCCATGGCACAGCGTGAAATAGCACTGGCTGTTGGTGAGCCTCCTGCAACCAAAGGTTATCCGCCTTCAGTATTTGCTAAATTACCCGCATTAGTGGAACGTGCTGGTAATGGCGGAGAAGGACAAGGCTCTATTACCGCCTTTTTTACTGTACTGAGTGAAGGTGATGACATGCAAGACCCGATAGCCGATGCCGCACGTGCCATACTTGATGGGCATATTGTTTTATCGCGTGATTTAGCCGACAGCGGTCATTACCCTGCTATTGATATAGAAAAGTCTATTTCTCGAGTGATGCCACAAGTGGTTTCAGAGCCACATATGCAGCAAGCTCGGGTACTTAAACAAGTATATTCTATGTATCAACAGAATAAAGATATGATCACCTTGGGTGCTTATCAAAAAGGCAGTGACCAAATGCTTGATCAGGCAATAAACATGATGCCAAGAGTGAACGCATTTTTACAGCAAGGCATGCGTGACGTGATTAGTTATGATGATGGCCTACAAGGGCTCGCACAATTATTAGGACAAGCATAATGGCAAAAAATAAACTACATTTGCTGCTTAAGCTTGAAAATGAAAAAGAAGAAACATTACGCATGAGCTACTTGCAAGCAAATCAAAACTTGCAGCTAAATCAGCAAAAGCTTCAAGGCTTAAATGACTTTCGACTTGAATATACTCAGCAACTTCATATTAAAGGGCAGTCGGGCTTATCAAGTGCCGGGTTTAGCCAGTATCACGCATTCATAGCTAAGATTGAAGAGGCGACTCGCCAACAAGCGAGTACCGTTAATACTGCAAAACAAGTCGTGAGCCAGCGTAAAACGTTATGGTTAAAACAACAAGTTAAAGCGAAAGCGGTTGCTAAGCTAATTGAAAAGCAACAGTTAAAAGCGAATATGCTGGTGGCTAAGAATGAACAAAAAATGTTAGATGAGTTTTCTTCTAATCAATTTTATCAAAGAAATAAAGCACTGTAAGGTAGGCATACTAATTGCTTATGTTCTATAAGAGCAATGTTTTTTAGGATTGTGCGGTGGGCTGTTGCCGCTTTTATTAGGTGATTTATGGCGATGAATGATATTTCAATGTTGGCGGTATCTGAGCAAGACTCATACCTAGTTAATAAAGACAGTGATAAAGCAAAATTAGATAGCAGTAATGATGCTGGCTTTTTTGACCAACTAGCACTTGCTAACCAAGCTTCTGATACACAAAATGCAGAGGTTAAGGCGCCAAAAAAACAACCATCAGATGAACCATCCGATCCAAAAGAGCAAACTAGCGAAGAGAAGCCTTTGAGCGGTGAGGATATGCTGGCGCAAATTAATGCGGCACAGGTAATCGACACCTCAGTAAAAAATAACTCTCATGGCGGCGCAGAGTTAATAGACAAAAATGGTGTCAAAATAAACATTAAGCCTGAAGATAAGCTTGCACCTATTGTTATTAATTTGCCAAGTGATGAAATTGTTGATGATGCAGCTATTTTACAAGCACAAAATGCTGTAGGTGCTGAGTCAGCGAGCAAAACTGCGGCTGATTCTTCACCACTTGGTACTCAATCAATAGCGACAGCTGCCACAGCCGGAGAATCTGAGACTGTTAAAAATGAGCAAGCGGTTGCTAAACCATCAGACAAGCCGACTGTTCCTACGAGTACTAAAGCATCGATAGACGCCTCTGTTTTAGCGCTGTTATCAAAAGATGATAATGCAATTAAAGCAGATAAACTCTTAGCAAATTTAACGCCTTCACAACAAGATGAACTTGCTACTGAGCTTGATGCGATGAGCAAACCTATTGATAAAGACAATGTAGCGGATTTAAAGCAATTACTCAGTAAGTATGTTAGCGAAAGCGAGAAACCGCAAACTCCTCAACAAGCCATTAATACACAAATAAGTACGTTAACTACCCCAGAAAAACAGGCATTGCTTAATCAGATGCAGGCATACATTAAAAGTGAGCCTCTATCTACTAAAGAACTTACTTTATTAAAAGGGGTTATCAGTGATTTAGAAACAGCTATCAACGCAGACACTTTGTCTAGTGCCAAAGATAAACCGCTGTTTGCTAATAATACGTTGATAGCAGGTGTTACACCTAAAACACAACAAGGTACAGAGTCGGCTAATGTAAAACCTGAGCTAAAATTAGAAAGCTCTAAATCGATAGCCGAAACGCCTGAAGATCTTGCTAAGCAGTTCGATGTGTTACAAAAAGAGAGTATGCGCGCCACTAACGCAGAACAAATGCCACCGCGTGCTGCACAGATTTTTTCTCAAATCATTAATATATTTGATAAATCGTCGCTTAATACTATCGCTAAATACGATACTTTAGGCTACGAACAAGCTATTATTGAAGCGCAAAGTTTACAGGCCGGGCAGTTGCAAAGTACTGCACAAGCTAAACAGGTAAGCATTGATCCTGCCACCTTACAGGCATTAAATATTATTAAAAGTGATGCCGCAAAAATGCTACAAGAGCGCGTTACTTCAATGTTAAGCATTAATAACAAAGAAGCTGAAATTCGTTTAGATCCACCTGAAATGGGCAGTATGCAAATTCGTATTCGAAGTGATGCGGAGCAAGCACAAATAAACTTTGTAGTGCAAAATCAGCAAGCCAAAGAAGCGCTGGAGCAATCATTACCTAGGCTTAGAGAATTATTAATGCAACAGGGTTTAGAACTAGGTGAAAGCAGCATTTCTTATGGTGGTTCATCTCCAGAACAAAACGAGCAACAAGAAGGTCAGCCACAAGGTCAAATGGCTAATAATAGCTCTTCAGATGAGACAAATAGTGAGCAACCAGATAAGCAAACACATAGTTCTGGACAACAAACGTCATCATCAATAGATTACTATGCCTAAGTCCTGCTATTATAATAGTTAAAACAAGCAAATACCTTTGCGAATAAAGGAAATACAATGGCTGAAGATACTAATTTAGAAATAGAAGAAGTCAGTAAAAATAAAAGCAAACTCATTATAATTATAGCCGCTGTATTAGTTATTGTTGGCGGTGTAGCTGGTTACTTTTTACTATCGGGTGATGATGAGCCCGTAGAAACTTTAACAGATGATGCCGCCAGTGGTGAAGTAGCCGCAGAATCATCAAGCTCCTCGGCAACGGTCGGTAGTGCGCTATATGTTGCTATGCCAAGACCTTTTATATTTAATGTTCCAGGGGCGAGTCGCGATAGAATTGTACAAATTAAAGTGCAATTGCTGGTGCGCGGAGATGGCAATGAAGAAACTGCTAAAAAGCATATTCCACTGATTGAAGGTACGCTATTGAGTGTATTTTCAATGACTACCGCAGATGAACTAAGCACCAGTGTAGGCAAAGAAACACTGCGCTTTACTGCGCTAGATAAAGTACAAGCTGCAATGATGGATGTGGAAGGAAGTAAAGTAATTGAGCGGGTACTGTTTACCGGCTTTGTGATGCAATAAGGGGTCAGTGTGAGCGATTTATTATCCCAAGACGAAATTGATGCGCTATTACACGGTGTTGATGAGGTCGAAGAGGAAGATATACACGACGGTGAAGACGGTGAGGGAAGTACGCTACAGTATGACTTCTCTTCGCAAGATCGCATCGTGCGTGGTCGCATGCCGACACTTGAAATTGTTAATGAGCGATTTGCGCGTCATATGCGAATTAGCCTATTTAACATGATGCGCCGCACCGCTGAGGTGTCAATTAACGGCGTGCAAATGATCAAATTTGGTGAGTATATTCACACCTTATTTGTACCAACCAGTTTGAATATGGTGCGTTTTCGCCCACTAAAAGGCACTGGCCTAATTACCATGGAGGCGCGATTAGTCTTTATACTGGTAGATAATTTCTTTGGTGGCGATGGTCGTTATCATGCCAAAATTGAAGGGCGTGAATTTACCCCAACAGAGCGCCGTATCGTGCAAATGCTGCTAAAAATAATCTTTGAAGATTACAAAGAAGCATGGGCGCCAGTTATGGATGTGTCGTTTGAGTATCTCGATTCTGAGGTGAATCCCGCCATGGCTAACATTGTTAGCCCAACCGAAGTGGTGGTTATTAGCTCTTTTCACATTGAGCTTGATGGCGGCGGTGGTGACTTTCATATTGCGCTGCCTTACTCAATGCTCGAACCTATACGAGAGCTATTGGATGCAGGTGTTCAGTCTGATACTGAAGATACCGATTTACGTTGGAGCAAGGCACTTCGCGACGAAATAATGGATGTAGAAGTCGATTTGTCGACTCAGCTACTTGAAGTTGATTTAAGCTTAAAACAAATTATGGAGCTTAAGGCGGGGGATATTATTCCTGTTGAAATGCCAGAGCATATTACTGTGTTTGTTGAAGAGTTACCAACATTTAGAGCTAAAATGGGTCGCTCACGCGATAACGTTGCGCTACAAATTAGTGAAAAAATTAAACGCCCTGATTCAGTTAAATCTGAGCTGCATGTCTTTACTAAAGGCGGCAAAAAAATTGATTCAGATGCAGAATTAGCAGAACTAGAAGATGATTTACACCTTTCAAACGGTGTAGACTTAGACTGGTAATTGATTAAAAGGTTAAAAGTATGAGCGATGATCAAGATACGATGGACGAATGGGCAGCAGCACTTGCTGAGGCTGAGGGAACTGACGATGATAGTGCAGAGGTTAAAGTAACCGAGCTTGATGAGCTGGATGATTCAAAGCATGAGCTCAGCGGTGAAGAAAAACGTAAACTCGACACTATTTTAGATATTCCCGTTACTATTTCGATGGAAGTAGGGCGTTCTAAAATTAATATTCGTAACTTATTACAACTTAACCAAGGTTCAGTTGTTGAACTTGATAGGGTTGCAGGTGAACCGCTAGATGTATTAGTTAATGGTACGTTGATAGCACATGGTGAAGTGGTTGTGGTGAACGATAAGTTTGGTATTCGCTTAACGGATGTAATTAGTCAGGTTGAACGGATCAAAAAGTTACGATGATAGCATTACTTGGTTTAAGCAATTCTGTGTTTGCAGCTACCGATGCTGCAACACCCACCACAGACATTATTTCAATGGTGATGTCGTTAGGTGTGGTGGTAGTGTTAATTTTAGTGTTGGCTTTTTTTGTTAAAAAGCTTAATCCAAATTTAACCAATAACGATGAGTTTAAAGTGATTCGCAGCCTCCCTTTAGGCTCACGCGAGCGTTTGATGGTAGTTGAGATAGATAATGCACAGCATCTATTAGGTGTAACTCCACATAGCATTAATTATTTACACAAACTAGAAACCCCCCTAACAGAGAAAGAGTTACCAGAATTAGCGAAGCGTTTTGGCAAAATGTTAAATCCACAACTTAATCAAAATAAAAAGAATTAATATTATGACCAAATGGCTGCTTATTATTCTTGCCACCGTGTTCATTCCTGGTGTTAATGCGGAAGGAATTGACGCGCTTACGATCACAAGTAATGCAGATGGCACGCAAGACTATTCAGTGACGCTACAAGTGTTAGCGATCATGACGGCTATGAGCTTTATTCCAGCAGCCATTATCATGATGACCTCGTTCACTCGAATTATTGTTGTTTTAGCTATTTTGCGCCAAGCGATTGGTTTACAACAAACGCCTTCTAATCAAGTATTACTTGGTATGTCGCTGTTTTTAAGTGTTTTTATTATGGCGCCTATTTATGAGCAAATAAACGAACGTGCAATCGAACCGTACTTAAGTGAACAGGTAACATCACTAGAAGCACTCGATTTAGCTAAAGAGCCAATGAAAGCTTTTATGCTTTCTCAAGTACGATTAAAAGACTTAGAAACCTTTGCAAAAATAGCTGGGTACGATCAGCTTGATTCACCCGAAGCAACGCCAATGATTGTTCTTATTCCGGCGTTTGTGACCAGTGAGCTACAAACGGCCTTTATTATCGGTTTTATGTTCTTCATCCCCTTTTTGATTGTCGATTTGGTGGTTGCATCGGTGTTGATGGCCATGGGTATGATGATGCTATCCCCCATGATTGTATCGCTACCGTTTAAGATTATGTTGTTTGTATTGGTTGATGGTTGGAGCTTGGTGATGGGTACGCTCGCTAAAAGCTTTGGGTTGGGCACATAGTGGTGCTTTCTACTTTGAACCAATCACTCTAGGAGTCGCCCATGGAACCTGAAGTATTTGTTGATATTTTAAGTGGAGCCCTGTTTTTAGTGATTAAGCTGGTGTCTGCTATTGTGGTACCTGGTTTAATTATTGGTTTAGTAGTGGCAGTATTTCAGGCGGCAACCTCAATTAATGAACAAACACTGAGCTTTTTACCGCGTCTATTAATTACTATTAGTGCGTTAATAGTGGGTGGACATTGGTTTACTCAAGAGCTGATGGATTTTTTTAATCGCTTAGTGCTTCTTATACCCGAAATAGCAGGTTAACGATGGAGTTCCCATTTTCCGTTGTTATTCAATGGTTAAGTGATTTTTTACTGCCCCTGGTGCGTATTAGCTCAATGATCATGATAATGGCGGGTATTGGCGCCAAAAACGTCCCTTCTCGAATTAAAATGGGCTTGGCTGTTGTAGTCACATTTTTAGTTGTGCCTGTTTTACCTCCCGCTACATTTACTAATTTATTTTCTTTTGAAATGGTTTTAGTGGTGCTACAACAAATGCTGATTGGCGTTGCGATTGGTTTTGCATCCACACTACTGCTCAATACATTTGTGTTAGCCGGGCAAATCCTTGCTATGCAAACTGGTTTAGGTTTTGCGTCTGTTGTTGACCCCTCAAATGGAATGAGTGTGCCTGCTGTAGGGCAGTTCTACCTCATTTTAGCTACCTTGTTATTTTTTGTATTTAATGGCCATTTAATGATGATTCAAATGGTGGTACATAGTTTTCAGGTATTGCCAATTGATGGTAATTGGTGGGCGGTTGATCATTATTGGGACATAGTGACATGGGGTGGTTGGATGTTTACCACTGCACTAGTGCTTTCGTTAGCGCCATTAACGGCCATGCTTGTAATTAATATGTCATTTGGCATCATGACCCGTGCTGCCCCACAGTTAAATATTTTCTCTATAGGCTTTCCGTTTACCTTAGTGGCAGGGCTCGTTATTATTTGGGCTACCCTCGGTAACTTTATCACTCAGTTTGAGTTCCAATGGCTAAAAATGGTTGAGCTAATGTGTACTCTAGTTGGTTGTTCCCCTTAGGAGAGCGTAATGGCTGAAGATTCAGGACAAGAAAAAACCGAAGAACCCACGCCCAAAAAAGTTGATGATGCCAAAAAGAAAGGCCAAATAGCGCGCTCTAAAGAGCTAGGTACTATGTTTGTACTTATTTTTTCTGCTATTTCTCTATTAATGTACGGCCCTGAAATTGGCAAAGGCTTGTACCGAATTATGGGCAGAATGCTTAGTCTTAATCGCAATGAAACCTACGACACCACAAAAATGTTTGCGGTGTGGGGGGAGGTGGCCGACGTACTGTTATTTCCTATGTCGATGTTTGTACTTATTATTGTACTCGCTGCGTTTATTGGTAACACCATGCTTGGCGGCTTTAATTTTAGCTGGCAGGCAGCTGCGCCCAAAGCCAGTAAAATGTCGCCAATGAAAGGTTTTACTCGGATGTTTGGCCCGCAAGCGGCTATTGAACTACTTAAGTCATTATTAAAGTTTGGCCTAGTGGCAACTTTCGCTATCTTTTTAATTAATGTTTATTTTGATGAAATATTACATTTAAGTATAGAAAGTGCGCCGGGCAATATCGTGCATGCTTTGGAAATATTAGCCTGGATGTTTTTAGGGTTATCTTGCACCTTAATTATTATTGCAGCTATTGATGCGCCATTTCAAAGTTATAGCCATAACAAACAGCTTAAAATGACGATGCAAGAAGTAAAAGATGAATATAAAAACTCTGAGGGTGATCCGCAAATCAAAGCGCGTATCAGGCAAACCCAACGTCAAATGTCGCAAAAGAGAATGATGCAGGATGTTCCCGATGCCGATGTTATTGTTACCAACCCTACTCATTACTCAGTGGCTTTAAAATACGACACAGAGCGAGCTGGAGCGCCTATTGTACTAGCCAAAGGTGTTGACGAACTCGCTATGCAAATTCGTAAAATTGCTTTGGGTAATGAAGTACCCATTGTTGAGTCGCCTACTTTAACGCGAGCGCTTTATCATACTGCTGAAGTAGGGGAGCAAATTCCCGATCAGCTATTTACTGCTGTTGCTCAAGTGCTTGCCTATGTATTTCAACTTAAACGGTTTAAAAAAGGCCGTGGAAAACGCCCTGTCGCGCTTAATAAAAAACTGCCAATCCCCGATGAATTCAAGTATTAACCGCTAACCAACTAACTTGGAATAGTTATTGCAATTTCAGCGTAGTGTCAATTTTTTGAAATTGTAGAGTTATGGAATTTAAAGCGGTATTACAACAACTTAATAAAGATAAAAAAGAATATGCAAAGGGCGTTGGTACACCGCTTTTAGTCTTAGCTGCGCTTGGCATGGTTATTTTACCCCTGCCTCCATTTCTGCTTGATATATTATTTTCGTTTAATATCGCGCTTGCATTAGTAGTATTACTGGTCACCGTATATACCATGAAGCCGCTTGAATTTGGCATGTTTCCAGCTGTGTTGTTAATCGCCACGATCATGCGTTTAGCACTTAATGTAGCCAGTACTCGGGTGGTACTACTTGAGGGTCATAATGGTGGTGATGCTGCTGGTAAGGTAATTGAAGCATTTGGCTCGGTGGTGATTGGTGGTAACTACGCCGTGGGTTTAGTGGTATTTTTGATTCTAATTATCATAAACTTTGTGGTAATTACCAAAGGTGCAGGGCGTATTTCTGAAGTGTCAGCACGTTTTACCCTTGATGCTATGCCGGGTAAGCAAATGGCGATTGATGCAGATATGAATGCTGGCTTTATTAGTGCAGAGCAAGCCAGAGAACGTCGTGATGAAGTAACCCGTGAAGCCGACTTTTATGGTTCTATGGATGGTGCTAGTAAATTTGTAAAAGGCGATGCTATCGCGGGTATCGTTATTTTAGTGATTAATATTGTAGGTGGTTTATTTGTTGGCATGATCCAACATGATTTGAGTTTTTCCCGTGCCATGGAAGTGTATACACTATTGACCATTGGTGATGGCTTAGTAGCGCAATTACCTTCATTACTACTTTCAATTGGTACTGCGATTGTTGTAACGCGTCAAAATGAATCGCACAATATGGGCGATCAGTTTAAGCAGCAGCTAGGAAACGAAAAATCGTTATTTATTGCCTCTGGTATCCTCATTACTATGGGTTTAGTCCCAGGTATGCCGCATATTGCATTTTTAAGTTTAGGGGCGCTTTTAGGTTACCTTGCATACTACACGCAGCAAAACAAACTTAAATTAGCAGCTGCTGAAGCCGAAGAAGCTGAAAATGCAGCTTCAGGTACCGGAATTGCGGCTAAACAAGAACAAAAAGAACTGGGTTGGGATGATGTACAGCAAGTTGATGTTATTGGCTTAGAAGTGGGTTACCGGTTAATTCCTTTAGTAGACCAATCACAAGGTGGCGAGCTATTAAACCGTATTAAAGGGGTGCGTAAAAAACTATCTCAAGAGCTAGGTTTTTTAGTGCCGCCAGTGCATATCCGCGATAATCTTGAGCTCGACCCAAATGCGTATCGCATCACCATGATGGGTGTATCAAGTGGTGAGGGTGAGCTTAAACACGGCGATGAACTGGCAATTAATCCTGGCCAAGTGTTTGGCCCGCTCAAAGGCATTGAAACTACAGACCCTGCATTTGGTTTAGATGCGGTATGGATAAAACCAGATCAAAAAGATGAAGCGCAATCTTTAGGTTATACCGTGGTTGATTCAGCCACCGTTGTGGCCACCCATATTAGCCAGTTACTCACCAATAGCGCCGCATTATTGCTTGGCCACGAAGAAGTACAAAACTTATTAGATATGTTAGGTAAAAGTCACCCTCGCTTAGTTGAAGGGCTAGTACCGGAGGTATTACCGCTGACCACCATCGTTAAAGTACTACAAAACTTATTAAATGAAGGGGTAGCAATACGAGATATGCGTTCGATTGTTCAAACCCTTGTTGAGTATGGCCCTCGTAGCCAAGACCCTGATGTATTAACGGCTGCAGTACGAATATCGTTGCGTAGATTAATCGTTCAAGATGCTGTTGGTATGTCTTCTGAAATCCCTGTCATAACCTTGGCGCCTGAGTTGGAACAGATGTTGCATCAGTCACTTCAAAATGCAGGTGATGAAGGTGCCGGAATAGAACCAGGACTTGCTGATAGACTTCAAACATCATTGAATGAAGCACATCAAAATCAAGAAATGGCCGGTGAACCTTCAATATTGCTAACGTCAGGAATGTTACGCACTGTGTTATCTCGATTTGTTAAATACACCATTCCAGGATTGCGAGTGATGTCTTATCAAGAGATACCAGATGAAAGACAGATCAAGATTGTCAGCTCTGTAGGCCAACAATAAGATTTTAAAGGGGTTTGAATTATGAAAATTAAACGTTTTTTTGCTAAAGACATGCGCACCGCACTAAAAGAAGTAAAAGAAGAGCTTGGTGTTGATGCGGTTATTATGTCAAATAAGAAACTAGCTAATGGCGTTGAAATTGTTGCTGCTGTTGATTACGACAAAGCCGCGACAAAAGCGCCAGAGCAACCTCAAAGCCAACCAGCTGCAAGTGCTTCATTTGCACATACCCAGAGCTCACATAACTTTGTAAAACCAGAGCCACAGCGTGCTCAACCTAAGCCACAAGCAAAGGTGGCAGACAGTTTACAAGCTTTATTAGAACGTCAATCTCCCCGTCCTCGTTCAGCAGAGCTTGCGTCAATGTTTTCACAATCAGGTATTGATACTTCTGGCCATTATCAAGAACAAGAAGCTGTGCAATCTCGACCTAAAAATATGTTCGAACGTGAACAAAGTGCGCCTGCACGTCCTCGTACTCAAGCTGATAGCTTAGGTTTTGATGATTTAGACAGTGGTTTTGACGATTTAGACTCACCGAGTGCACCGCGTCAGCAAACGATGCAAAACGAGTCGAGTGATATAAGCACCATGCGCGAAGAAATGAACGCAATTCGTCAATTACTAGAACATCAAGTGTCAGGTTTAATGCAACAAGATATGGCACGTCGCGATCCAACCCGTGCATGCATGATTGACCGTTTAGTGGGTATGGGAATAGATAAAGACGTTGCTGAGCAGATGGCATGCTTTGTACCCGATGATGTATCTCGCCAACAAGGTTGGAAAGCCTTATTGAATATGGTTGAAGATCAAATGCAAACCACTAACAACGAAATTCTTCGCCAAGGTGGTGTTTATGCTCTAGTCGGCCCAACAGGGGTAGGTAAAACCACCACAGTTGCAAAATTAGCTGCATTAGGTGCGCAAAAGTATGGTGCTGATAAAGTCGCGCTTATTACCACTGATACCTACCGTATTGGTGCGTATGAGCAGCTAGCAACTTACGGTCGAATTATTGGCTGTGGCGTAAAACAAGTTAAAGATGCAAATGAATTAGCAGAAGTTTTATACCATTTACGAAATAAACGTCTAGTCTTAATTGATACAGCAGGAATGAGTCAGCGAGATTTACGCTTAACTGAGCAGCTTAATACCTTAATGCGTAATCAACGTGTGGATATACGTAGTTATTTAGTATTAAGTGCTACAGCGCAAATCAATGTATTACAAGAGACAGTAAGGCACTTTAAAAAAGTACAGCTTAGTGGATGTATTTTTACTAAGTTAGATGAGTCATTGAGTTTAGGTGAGATTATTAGTATTGCGATTCAAAATCGTCTCCCAATAGGGTATCTTACTAATGGTCAGCGAGTACCAGAAGATATCAGAGTGGCAAATGCTGAAAAACTAGTAAAAAAAGCTGAGCAATTGTATTTAAAAAGAATAAAAGCACAACAATCAAGACACCAATCAGTGGCGTCGAACACAGTAGAGATGTATGATTAACACAGTTTTAGATCAAGCAAGCGGCCTTCGCAAAATGAGCAACAATAATAATAACGGCGTAAAAGTTATCGCTGTCACCGGCGGCAAAGGTGGAGTGGGTAAAACAAACGTATCCCTTAACACGGCAATCGCGTTAGGCCAACAAGGCAAGCGTGTGCTGGTATTAGATGCTGATTTAGGGTTAGCTAATTGTGATGTTATGCTTGGACTGCGTGTAGAGCGCAATTTGTCTCATGTTTTATCAGGTGAATGTGAACTCGAAGATATTTTAGTTGAAGGCCCCGCAGGCATAAAAATAGTACCTGCAACATCGGGATCGCAAAGCATGGTTGAGCTATCTCCTTCAGAGCACGCCGGACTTATCCGTGCATTTAGCGAGCTTAACACCGATTTTGATATTTTAATTGTGGATACCGCAGCGGGTATTTCTGACATGGTATTGAGCTTTTCTCGCGCCGCACAAGATGTGGTTGTGGTGGTATGTGATGAGCCAACCTCAATTACTGATGCTTATGCACTAATTAAAGTACTGAGCCGTGAACACGGCGTAATCAAATTTAAAATTGTTGCCAACATGGTGCGTAGCTTACGTGAAGGGCAGGAATTATTTGCTAAACTATCAAAAGTAACCGACCGATTTTTAGATATAACCATGGAGTTGGTTGCAACAGTTCCTTATGATGAGAATATGCGCAAATCAACGCGTCGCCAAAAAGTGATAGTTGAAGTTTTTCCAGGGTCTCCTGCTGCGATTGCTTTTAAAACACTGGCGACAAAAATTACTAAGTGGCAAACACCTAGTCAAGCCTCGGGTCATTTAGAGTTTTTTATTGAGAAGCTAGTTAGTAACTAACGATGACAATACCGGTGAATAGAGCTATGGGATATCAGTCAGCACAGAATTTAAATATGATTGTTGAAAAGCATGCCTCATTAGTCAAAAAAGTGGCATGCCATTTAATTGCTCGTTTACCGGCCAGTGTGCAACTAGATGATTTAATTCAATCAGGTATGATTGGCTTAATAGAGGCTTCAAAAAACTTCGATGCCAGTAAAGGCGCGAGTTTTGAAACCTTTGCGGGTATTCGTATTCGTGGTGCAATGATAGATGAAATGCGACGAGGTGATTGGGTTCCACGTTCAGTTCACAGAAAAAGTAGACTAGTAGCAGAGACGATAGTCGCGCTTGAAAACAGTTTAAATCGTGAACCTAAAGATAGTGAAGTGGCTGAAAAACTTGAAATTTCGTTAAATGAGTACCATCATATTTTAAATGATGTCAATGTAAGCAAAGTTTTGGGCATTGAGGACCTTGGTATTGACGATGATGTGATTACACCTCATGGCCAAGATTTAGCACTAGACAAACCTTTCAATAATGTTAAAAATGAACGGTTTAATGAGTCTTTACTCAATGCGATAAAGTCGTTACCGGAAAAAGATGCAATGGTGCTTTCTTTGTACTATAACGATGAAATGAATTTAAAAGAAATTGGGCATATACTCGATGTTAGTGAGTCGCGTGTAAGTCAGATACATGGTCAGGCGATGATTAAGCTTAAAGCAAAAATCAATGACTGGATAAACTAGAAGTAAGTAAATAAAGGTTCAGGCCTCACTGGAGGATGTTTTGGATAAAAACATTAAAATTCTTGTTGTTGATGATTTTTCAACAATGAGACGTATTATTAAAAACCTGTTGCGCGATTTAGGTTTTACCAATGTTCAAGAAGCGGATGATGGGTCAACTGCTTTACCTATGTTGCAAAATCAAGTATTTGATTTTGTTGTAACAGATTGGAATATGCCAGGCATGCAAGGTATTGATCTTTTGAGGGCAATTCGAGCTGATGACAAATTAAAGCATATTCCTGTTTTAATGGTTACAGCAGAAGCTAAAAAAGAACAAATAGTAGCTGCGGCCCAAGCAGGTGTTAATGGTTATATTGTTAAACCATTTACTGCAGGTACATTGAAGACTAAATTAGAAAAAGTGTTCGAACGCTTAGGTTAATGAGAGGGAGAGGCTTATGTCAGCACCTGCTGCGCCTCAGATTACTTTAGAACAAGCTCGCCAGTTGGTTGTTTTTTTAGAAAATGGTGAGCAAGATAAAGCGAATCAGTTAATTTTAGAAACAGCTTCACAAGAGCAATCACAGTTATTTGCTGAGGTAGGTAAGTTAACGCGTCAATTACATGAAGCTTTAAAGAGTTTCGAGTTAGATACGCGCTTAACAGACATTACCACTGATGCCATCCCTGATGCTAAGAAACGCCTCAACTATGTCATGGAAATGACTGAGAATGCAGCCAATAAAACAATGGATGCAGTTGAAGCTAGCTTACCTTTAGCGCAAGAAATTGCTGACGAAATTTCTGATATCAAGCCAACGTGGGATCGGTTAATGAGCCGGGAAATTGAGCTTGGTGAGTTTAAGTCACTTTGTCATAGTATTGATAAGTTTATGAACAGCTCTCATCATAAAACTGATGAGTTGCAGATGTTGATGACCAATGTATTGATGGCTCAAGACTATCAAGATTTAACTGGTCAGGTTATTCGTCGTGTTATTGAACTTGTGCGTGAAGTTGAAGAAAGCTTGATCCACTTGTTAACTGCATTTGCAGCACAAGGTGAGGTTGAGCCAACACAACAGACCGAACAACCAGAAGAAACAGAAGATTCCATTGTTGCACAAACACTAGCAGGCCCTGAAGGGCCTATTATTGATAAAGAATCGCGTAATGATGTTGTATCTGATCAAGATGAAGTTGATGATCTATTATCAAGTTTGGGCTTCTAATAGGAGAGTACTGCATGAGCTTTGAAGTCGATGAAGATATTTTACAAGACTTTTTAGTAGAGGCCGGAGAAATCCTTGAGCTTTTATCTGAACAGTTAGTAGAACTGGAAAACAACCCAGATGATACTGAACTACTAAACGCAATATTTCGTGGTTTCCACACTGTAAAAGGTGGCGCCGGTTTTTTGGCAATGACAGAGCTTGTTGATGCATGTCATGGTGCTGAAAACGTGTTTGATTTATTGCGCCAAGGTGTAAGAACAGTTAACTCTGAATTAATGGATGTAATTTTACAAGCGCTCGACACCATTAATGAAATGTTTGCCACAATTAAAAATCGTGACCAGCCAGAACCTGCTGATCCAGAGTTACTTGCAGTCCTTCATAAGCTTGGACAACCACCGACGGCAGAAGAGCTAGCCGGCGATGCTGTAGTTGAGGAAGATACAGCCTCTGTTGAAACCCCATCAGTAGAACCTGAGGCCGCTGTAGAACAACCTAGCAATGATTCTGAAGAAGACCCATTCGCATTTGATGAATTATTTAACGGCCCAGATAGTAGTAGCTCAGACTCTCAGATTGATGAAATAACTGAAGATGAGTTCGAAAGTCTTCTTGATGAGCTTCATGGTAAAGGCCAGTCCACGCAAGAAAAACAATCCCCATCAAGCGACAGTGATGTAAATGGCGATATTACAGATGATGAATTTGATAGCTTATTAGATGAGCTTCATGGTGTTGGTAGTTTTGGCGAAGTTACTCAAAGCACTG
Organism: Pseudoalteromonas sp. QJM3NY_12; assembly: GCF_056173165.1. The sequence continues at coordinate 2,448,331 of NZ_CM149661.1, read as the reverse complement.
CAAGTACACCACAGCAAGCACCATCAGCTCCTGTAGTAGATTCACAAAATAGTGACTCAAGCGCGGGCGATGATGAAATAAGTGACGATGAATTTGAAGCTTTGCTAGATGAATTACATGGCAAAGGTGCACCTAAAGCTATAGAAGCATCGGCTCCGGCAAGTAAACCTGAGCCCGTAGCCGCAAACAAGTCTGCACCTGCTGCTACACCGAAACCTGTACCAAAACCTGAACCGAAACCGGTACCAAAAGCAGAGCCTGCTAAGCCTGCGCCTGCTCCACAGCCAGCCAAGGCCGCGCCGCCTAAAAAAGCAGCGCCTCCACCGGCAGAAACAACGGTTCGTGTTGACACCAAACGTTTAGACCAAATAATGAATATGGTAGGCGAGCTGGTACTTGTGCGAAACCGTTTGGTGAGTCTGGCAACAAACTCTGACAGCGAGGCTATGGGCAAAGCTATTTCTAATTTAGATGTAGTGACTGCTGATATCCAAGGTGCGGTAATGCAAACGCGAATGCAGCCAATCAAAAAAGTGTTTGGCCGTTTTCCACGTGTAGTTCGAGATTTAGCACGAACGCTACAAAAAGATATTAATTTATTACTTGTTGGTGAAGACACTGATTTAGACAAAAACTTAGTAGAAGCATTGGCAGATCCATTGGTGCATTTAGTGCGCAACTCAGTGGATCATGGTATTGAAATGCCAGATGTTCGTGAAGCATCGGGTAAACCTAGAACGGGTACTGTGACCTTATCAGCTTCTCAACAAGGCGATCATATTCTACTTACCATCCAAGATGATGGTGCCGGTATGGATGCTGAAAAGCTTAAAAAGATTGCGATTAGTAAAGGGGTGCTTGATCACGACCAAGCGAGTCGTCTTTCTGATACTGAAGCGTATAATCTTATTTTTGCACCTGGTTTTTCAACTAAAGAAGAGATCTCAGATATTTCCGGCCGTGGTGTTGGTATGGATGTGGTTAAAACAAAAATCACTCAACTCAATGGCTCGGTGAATATCAAATCAGAAATGGGTGTTGGTACTACTTTAGAAATTAAAGTGCCACTTACTCTAGCGATACTGCCTACCTTAATGGTAATAGTTGGCGAACAAACCTTTGCGTTGCCGCTGGCGGGTGTGAGTGAAATATTCCATTTAGATTTAACAAAAACCAATGTGGTTGATGGCCAGCTAACTATAATTGTTCGTAAAAAATCAATTCCACTTTTCTACCTTGAACATTGGCTCATTAAAGGCGCCGATAGAGGTCATCGAAAAGCACAAGGTCATGTGGTTATTGTGCAAATAGGAACTCAAAAAGTGGGTTTTGTTGTTGACTCGCTCATTGGTCAAGAAGAAGTGGTAATTAAGCCTCTAGACGCATTACTTCAAGGTACGCCAGGTATGGCAGGTGCAACAATCACCTCTGATGGTGGTATTGCACTGATCCTAGATGTGCCAAATATGTTAAAGCATTACGCTGGATAATTAAAAGTAGGCATACATTTTATGCCTACCCATTCATTGAATAAGAGAGCGAAATGGCTGTTAAAGTTTTAGTAGTTGATGATTCAAGCTTTTTTCGCCGCAGAGTGAGTGAAATACTTGAACAAGACAGCGGCATTGAAGTTATAGGTTTCGCTGTAAATGGTCGAGAAGCTGTCGATAAAACAGCTCAACTACGACCCGATGTGATCACCATGGATGTTGAAATGCCTGTGCTTGATGGCATCAGCGCAGTTAAAGAGATAATGGCGAGTAATCCCACTCCTATTTTAATGTTCTCGTCGTTAACGCGTGCAGGGGCATCTGCTACCTTAGATGCACTTGATGCTGGTGCGATGGACTTTTTACCGAAAAAGTTTGAAGATATCGCACGTAACAACGACGATGCAATTAAGTTATTACAAAATAAAGTTAAAGAAATAGGCCGCCAGCGAATTGGTAGAATTACCAGAGCGCCTGCTGCTCCAAGTCTTAAACCAGCGCCAGGCACTTCTGAGCGCTTTGCTAACAAGCCTATAGTGCAACCTGATCGTAGCTTTAAAAGTGCAAGCCCAACGCCTTCAAGTAGCGCATCAACACGTGCTAGTGGTAAGCAATACCAATTAGTTGCTATTGGCACATCAACAGGTGGACCGGTTGCACTGCAAACTATATTGACTCAGTTACCTGCTAATTTCCCACACCCAATACTACTCATACAACACATGCCTGCGGCATTTACACCTGCGTTCGCAACCCGATTAGATAGCTTGTGCAAAATTAAAGTAAAAGAAGCACAGCAAGGCGATAGGCTTCAACCTGGCTGTGCATATTTAGCACCAGGTGGGCAGCAAATGATGGTAGAAGGACGGGGTTCAAACAGAACACTACGCGTATTTGAAGATAAAAATGAACGAGTAAGCTATAAGCCTAGTGTTGACATAACCTTTGCTAGTGCAGCAAAAGCATACCAAGGTGATGTACTTGCCGTTATTTTGACTGGTATGGGCGCGGATGGTCGTGATGGTGCTCGTATGCTTAAACAATCTGGCGCTACAATTTGGGCTCAAGATGAAAAAAGCTGTGTTGTATATGGTATGCCGCAAGCAGTAGCAAGTGCAGGATTAGCAAGTGAAAGCATAGGTCTTCATGATGTTGCTGCGCGTTTAAAAAGAGAGATTGGCTGTGGATAAGCTTTCTATTTTAGGATTATTGGTTGCATTAGGTGCTATTGCAATCGGTTATTCTTTAGAGGGAGGTGTGGTATCTGCTCTGTTTAATGGGCCTGCACTTATTATTGTATTAGGCGGCACATTAGGAGCAGTGATGCTGCAAACATCAGCCAATACATTTAAGAAAATGCTTAGTATTACTCATTGGGTTTTTGTTACTGATGACCACGATATTGAAGATACGATTGAACAAGTAAAGCGCTGGTCGCATAAAGCCCGCCAAGAGGGCTATTTAGCGCTCGAAAACGAAGCACTTACTCACTCTGACCCTTATGCCACTAAAGGACTGAGTTTATTAGTCGATGGCTGCTCAGATCAAAAGCTTCGTGATACTCTCGAGATTGATTTATTACTTGAACGAGAACGATTGCTGGAAGCTAGCCGAGTGTATGAAGCGATGGGAGGTTACAGCCCAACCATTGGTATTTTAGGTGCTGTGCTTGGACTGATCCAAGCTATGTCGTTTATTAACGATCCTGAGCAATTAGGAACGGGTATTGCCACTGCATTCATTGCGACTATATATGGTGTAGGTTTAGCTAATTTACTGTTTTTGCCGATGGCCAACAAATTAAAGCAACGGGTTGAGCAAAAAATGCTTTACCATGAAATGCTAGCTGAAGGCGTTATTGCCATTAGCCAAGGCGAGAGCCCTATTAATATAGAATTAAAGCTTGAAGCTTACCGCGTTGAACGTCCTATATTACAGGCTCATTAGCGGTTATGCTTCGCCGTCGCTTACGTCATCAAAACGTTAAAAGCCAACATACTGAGCGTTGGCTAGTCTCTTATGCAGATTACATGACCATTATGTTTGCATTTTTTGTTGTATTGTATGCTATTGCAATAAACAAAGAAGACAATATACAAGTTTTATCTGACTCTCTTGAGCATGTTTTTGATAAGTCAGCTAAACAATTTTCTCAGCAAGGTAAGGGAGTAAACGGCGATGCTTTGTTGCTTGAAAGAGTGACTCCCGAGGCTGAAGTTTTATATGGCGAAAGTATTCAAAAACAAGAACAAGGGCCAGTATTGCTCGATGGCCAAAGTGATAATAGCAATATCAGCCAGCGTCACTTAGGTAAGCCACTCGACAGTTTACTGGTCAAACTACAGTCGTCACTCATTGATGAAATACGTAGTGGCGATGCAAGCTTAGAGCTTAGTCAAGATTGGCTGGTTATTGAACTTAATTCTGGGTTGTTGTTTGCCAGCGGTAGTGCCGTTGCGCATAACCAAGCTAAAGACGTTGTAAAAAAGATTGAAGCAATAATCGCACCTGTCGATAACTATATAAGAGTGCGGGGATACACAGATAACGAAACTATTCGCAATGAAATATTTCGCTCTAATTGGGAGTTGTCGGTGGCACGTGCAACATCAATATTAGTTGAATTAGAGCGCTTAGGTATTCAATCTGCGCGCATGGCAATTGAGGGATATGGCCAATACTCACCTTTTGCCGATAATGATACCGAAGCAGGGCGGGCTGAAAACCGCAAAGTGGTGATTGCGCTTTCCAAATACGGCTTGGTTTTAGAGTCAGCGGATGAGGATACTGAGCAGCAACTTCCTGAAGCTATTAAACCAGCTGAAGTTGAGCTGCCTACTCAAGACGATACAATAAAAATAATTCGCTTAGAGCATGGTGGTATTCGTGTTACTACGCGTAATGAACAGTAATTAGGATGTAATGTGAAAATCTGGACAGTAGCCAATCAAAAAGGAGGGGTAGGTAAAACCACTACAGCGGTTAGCCTTGCTGGCATCCTTGCGCTTCAAGGTAAGCGAGTGTTACTGATTGATACCGATCCACATGCATCATTAACTTATTACTTTGGCATTGATTCAGAAGATTTAGAGGTCAGTGTTTACGATATTTTCAGTCGCGGGTCGAGCATGAAAAGCGAGGAAATATTGCAAGCATTATGCCCTTCTACTATAGAAAATCTTGATATTTTACCTGCCACAATGGCGATTGCTACACTTGACCGTAGTATGGGTAATAAAACGGGGATGGGCCTTATTTTAAAAAAAACATTGGCTAAAATTGGCGAGCATTACGATTACGCAATTTTAGATTGTCCGCCCGTTTTAGGGGTACTTATGGTCAATGCCCTTGCTGCTTGTGAAAGAGTGCTGGTACCAGTACAAACTGAGTTCTTAGCGCTTAAGGGGCTTGATAGAATGATGCGTACTATGGAATTAATGCAAACCTCGCAAGCGAAAAGCTATGAATATACTATAATTCCAACTATGTATGATAAGCGCACCAAAGCGTCACTTGAAGCCTATAAAACATTACAAGATATGTACAAAGAAAAAGTATGGCCAGGTGTAATTCCTGTTGATACAAAATTTAGAGATGCGAGTTTAGCGCAAAAAGTGCCTATTGATTTTTGCCCTAATGCCCGTGGAGTCTATGCTTATAAAGCATTGCTCGAATATTTAATAAAACAAGGTTAATAAATGAGTAAGCAATTATTTGCTAATGAAAAAGTAGTCACTCAGTATTTAGGGGCGTTATTATCTGATGACGTACCAGCGAAAGACCTTGAGCCTGTTGCTAAATTGCTTGAGCAGGTAGCGTATGAAGAGCAAAAAGAGCAACCACTTCAGGTTGAATCGGTAGTTGAGCCGGTTGTTGAGGTTGAAAAATGCCATGAGCAGGTAACGAATGTAGAAATAGATTCTCACCAAGTGCAGCAGCTTGAAACTGAACATGATGTAGCACTTGGTAATGAAGCAGAATACTTTGATGGTGAATTTCAAGCATTATTTTTTGAAGTAGCAGGACTCACTTTAGCAGTGCCATTAAAAGCGTTAGGCGGCATACATGAGCTTGGAGAGGTGAATCATTTATTTGGTAAACCTAAATGGTTTAAAGGTGTCATGATCAACCGAGAAGAAAAGCTCAATGTTGTTGATACTGCACGCTGGGTTATGCCTGAAAAGTATGATGAGCAGTTAGAGGCATCTTTAAATTATCAATATCTAATCACTTTAGGTGATAGCCAGTGGGGTTTATTAGCAGAAAAACTAATAAATAACATTACATTGAGTAAAGAAGATGTAAAATGGCGTACAAATGACAGTAAGCGCCCATGGCTTGCTGGAGTAATTAAAGAAAAAATGTGTGCTTTAATAGATGTTAATAATTTAAATGCACTATTAGAGAAGGGCTTAGATAGCCGTCACAAGTAATGACCATTACGAGGTAAGAGCATGAGTGAAGATAAATTACTGTCAGCTAAAAAAAATGCAGATAATAATGATGAAATTTTACAGTGGGTTACGTTTAAGCTAGAAGATGAAACTTATGGCGTAAATGTAATGCAAGTGCAAGAAATACTACGTTACACCGAAATTGCTCCTGTCCCAGGTGCGCCTTCGTATGTGATTGGTATTATCAACCTGCGTGGTAATGTTGTTACCGTTATTGATACTCGCTCTCGCTTTGGGTTACCTGACATTGAAGCGACCGACAATTCACGTATTTTGATTATTGAAGCTGAAGAACAAGTAATTGGTATTTTAGCCGATAGCGTGTCTGAGGTCGTGTATTTACGTAGCTCAGAAATTGACAGCGCTCCAAACGTGGGTACTGAAGAAAGTGCTAAATTTATTCAAGGTGTATGTAACCGCGATAATGAGCTACTTATTCTGGTTGATTTAAATAAACTACTTAGTGATGACGAATGGGATGAGTTAAGCGATATATAAGCTTCTCTACATAAAATTATGTTATTACTTGGTATTGCAATTGCGGGTTTGGCATTTGGGCTATTCTCGCTGCTGTTAATTGTGATGTTTAAAAAGCGTTATGCGAATGAGCTTGGCGCACAATTACAGCAATTTAAAGATTCATCAGAGCAGATTAATATTTTACGTAGCGAAGTCTCTGAGTTACGAACTGGATTAATGAGTATTGGTAAACGAGTGCTTGAGGTAGAACAACAAAACCAAGAGCTGATACAGCAACAAGCTGCTCAAAAATACGATGACCCTGATGCTAAAATATACTCTCGAGCGGTAAAAATGGTTGAGCTAGGTGCTGATTTAGATGAGGTTATTCGCGAGTGTGAATTACCCCGCGCCGAAGCAGAACTGTTATTTTCTTTACACAAACAAAAAGGCGCTTAGCGCCTTTTTTGTTTTTTATCATATTGGCTCATGCTTTTATATTGAGCTTCCCTTGAAAGTCCTGCCATCCGGGCGGGAATTTCCCTCTTACCACATATGAAAAAGCAATCAGTTCAGCAATAACAAAGTAAAGCTCTTTAGGGATCTCTTCGCCAAGCTCTAATTTCGAAAGTGTATTTGCAAGTGCTTCATCCTGATGGATTAAAATACCTTTATCTTTAGCTAGGGCAATAATTTCATCCGCCAATTCTCCAAACCCTTTAGCGCTTACGGTGGGTGAATTACCCGTTTCGTAGAGCAGTCCAATTGCTGAATTGTTTTTAAATGAATCCGTCATGGCTAAACCTTAATATTTATAATGGCATGGGATTGGTAAAATGCTTGATGGTTGTCATCTGCGCGTTTCAAATTAAGATCGCCGACTTGTAAGCCCTGTTTTGCTAGTTTTGAGCGTAAATTATCAAGGTGTGGATGAGCCAACGCGCTCACAGCTTGAGTGGACGCTAATAACTGACAATCTAATGCTTTGTCCATCAACTCTGCGGTTATTTGCAGCTTACCTAGTTCAGCATAATCAAAATTTAATCTTACAAACCACACGTTTTTATCCGCTAATTTGCCGTTGTTTGGCTTTTTATATTGTCCTAACGATATTTCTGTTTGTGACGCCTCTGGTGGCAGTTTCATAGGCAATAAAAACTGCACTAAGGAGTTAGTGTCAGGCTGCTGGCTCAAAACGGGCGCTTGTACTTGGCTTAAGGTGTTTTTAATTTGTGTTAATTCACCTGCTAATGCTTGCACTTGTGGTTGCTGTAACTGTTCTAATAACTTATTAGTATTATTACCGGCCTTGAAGCTTGGTAATAAAACCTGAAGTAGGGCCTCTAAACCGCTTTGATTATTAATGCTAACGGCTGTTGGGTTTTGGTTAATAATCGGCGCAGCTAAAATGCTTAATGAAAGTTGTTCTACACCTCGATTAAAGGAACTCTGCAAGGTGTCACTGGTTAGTTGTGTCGGCTTTATAGTGCTGAGTATTTCACGCTTTATGGTGGTCGGGTGTAAATTACTTTCTGACAACATACGGTTAAAAGCTTGATTAACCAAGCGGTTTAAGTCAGTACCCTGATCCGCCGCCTTAGTTACGATAGTGTTTAGTTGGCTGCTTAGAGCGTGTTTGCTTGCTTCTTTTTGCTCTATTGGAGCGGTTTCGGTTTGCTTTAAAACGGTTGTCAATAATAGCTTTTCCAGTGGCTGCAAATGATTAACGGCTGTTAAGGTGCTATTAGCTGTTTGTGCTGATTGGGTAATAACAGGGTGTAAATCTACGGGTGTTGGTAACGCTCGCTGTTGCCATAAAGAGATACTGGTTTTTAGCTGCTGGGTTAGTTGCACTAAAGGGGGGGCAGTTCCTAAAGGGCTTTTTAATTGCGTAATGTCTATTTTTTGCGTTGGCGCGAGCAATTGTTGCTGTTCATTAAAAGCAATGTTTGGTTTTTGAGATGCGTTTAATACAGTGGTAAATGGCTTGCTTTCAAAATGTTTTACCGCATCTAAAATACGTGTTTTAAAATCAGCAAAGCTGCTTTTTAGCCATGATTGAATTGGACTGTTAACGGTACTAAGTGGATGAGACTTAATTTTTTGCGAATCGATAGCAACTTGCGGTTGCTGTAACAGCATCTCATTAAATGGTTTACTAAATGAGTTTTTAAGCTCCACGGTTATATTTTGATAAGCGGTTTTAATTAATAGTTTATCTGCTTGGCTGCTAATAGTTACCTTAGTCGGCGTTGTGGGTAGTTCAGATAACTGTTGATGGCTTAAGCTAATATTTAACGAGCTTTTTGCGGTATTTGGAGTTAGCACCGCAAACTTGGGTGTAGCATGAAGCTGAGCATGACCTAAATTGTTAGCAACTAATTGTGTTAGTTTTGCCTGGCTTAAAGGTTGAGAATGTACAATGTCAGCAAAACGATTAATGATATTTAGCCGTGTACCTTTGCCATCAGTATCAATTATGCCTTTTAATAAGGGTTCTTCGGCCAGTAATTGCGCTACTTGTTTATTAATGGCGATGCTGGCATTAAATTTTTCAATCACCAGTTTTGGCGTTGGCTTTAAAGTAACTTGTATCGATAGCGGGTTGTTTTGAATATCACTTTGAGTGTTTATAAAGTTTAAAAACCGCTGTAACTGTTCTGGTTGTTTAATTGATAAGGTACTGTTGTTAGGAATAATGGTTAAGCTTTTACCATCTGCACTTAGCTGTATGTTAGCGCTTGCTATTTTTTCAACATTTGTCGGTGCATCATTAACAGTGAGCCGAATTGTTTGCCAATGCTTATTCATAAATACATCAAGCGTCACTGAATCTTTAGAAAACTGAATATTTTTTGCTGCTAGTACTTCAGGCGGCAGTATTGGTAACGCAGTTTTACCCGAATCGGTTGTTTGATTACTAACCTGTGGGTTAGTCACTGTAATGTGCGTTGGTGTATTCATTATTTTATATCAAGTTTTCTGTATTTTAAGTAAATCGATTCTAAAGCAATATTCGTATTACCCTATCATTATGGTAGACTTACCGCTAATTTTTGGCAGAGAGAATCGTCATCTTGTTACACATTAAGTCCGTTACTTGTATCAAGCAAGAGCGTTGTTTGTTTGATGAACTTAATTTTAGCCTTAAAAGCGGTCAAATCATGCAGTTAGCTGGTCCTAATGGTGCTGGTAAAACATCATTATTGCGCATTATTGCCGGTTTTTCGCTGCCTGACGAAGGTGATATTTTATACCGTAATCAATCTATCAAAAAATATTATGACGAATACGCCAGAGACTTATTATTTATAGGCCATAAAACCGGAGTTAATGTACAACTTAGTGCACTTGAAAATGTAGCACATTGGTTGGCTATTAATGGTTATGTAAATACACCTGATTTATATCCTTTGTTAAGTAAGTTAGGTTTGGTAGGGCTGGAAGATGTGCCCGTAAGAACATTATCGGCAGGTCAGCAAAGACGGGTGGCTTTAGTTCGTTTGTGGTTATCTGAAGCCAAGTTATGGATTTTAGATGAACCTTTTACAGCGCTCGATAAAAGTGGGGTTGCCTTTTTGCAGCAACGCTTTACCGAGCACTTATCAAAGGGGGGCGCTATTTTGTTAACAACACACCAAGACCTAACCACCCACTTTAGTGACTTACAGACCTTGACTTTGGAGTACCGCCACTAATGACACGACAGCACTCATATTGGCAGTTATTTTTCGCGGTATTTAGCAAAGACGTTAAGCTCGCTTTTCGCCAGCGTGCTGAAATAGTCAATCCCATCTTGTTTTTTTTAATTGTTATCTCGTTATTCCCATTAGCAATAGGGCCAGAGCCTGGCTTGTTATCAAGAATGGCGCCAGGCATTATTTGGGTTGCGGCTTTATTATCAACCATGCTTGGACTCGATAAGTTATTTAGAGATGACTATAACGATGGCTCTTTAGAACAACTTATTGCTGCCTCTTATCCTTTATCATTAACCGTATTAGGTAAAGTTGCGGCTCATTGGGCGATCACCGGCTTACCGCTGGTCTTTATGACCCCTTTATTTGCTTTATTACTAAATTTAGAAACGACGGCCTTAATGGCCACGTTATTAACGCTATTACTAGGAACTCCTTTATTGAGCTTTATTGGCGCGATAGGAGCAGGCCTAACGGTGGGATTACAAAAAGGCGGTATTTTAATGAGTTTGCTCGTTTTGCCTTTGTATATTCCAGTTTTAATTTTTGCAACTTCCGCTATTGATACCAGCACTATGTCGCTGGATTACAGTGGTCAGCTTGCAATCCTTGGTGCCATGTTAGTCGTTGCTATTATCAGTGCACCAATTGCCATATCATCAGCATTAAAAGTGAGTGTAAGTTAATATGTGGAAGTGGTTACATCCGTATGCGAAAGCAGAGCGAGCATATCAGTTATGCAATACTCTACTGCCATATTTTGCAGTAGTAACGGTCGTTAGTATGATTGTTGGTTGGGTTTGGGGGTTAGGTTTTGCCCCTGCCGATTACCAACAAAAAGACAGTTACCGTATTATTTTTATTCACGTGCCCTCCGCTATTTTATCTATGGGCGCATATTCATCAATGGCGATTGCTGCCATTGTTGCGTTGGTATGGCAGTTACGTAATGCCGAGCTTGCGGTAATTGCAATTGCGCCTGTTGGTGCGTGTATGACAGCAATAGCTTTAATTACTGGTGCTGCATGGGGTAAACCTATGTGGGGAGCATGGTGGGTATGGGATGCTCGGCTGACTTCTGAACTTATTTTATTATTTTTATACTTAGGGGTGTTGTCTTTGTACCATGCCTTTGAAGATAAAAAGTCAGCCGGTCGCGCCGCGTCAATTTTAGCCATAGTAGGGGTGATCAACCTACCTATCATTCACTTTTCGGTGGAATGGTGGAATACCCTGCATCAAGGGGCGAGCATCACTAAATTTAACCGCGATGCGGTTGATCCAAGTATGTTTTGGCCGCTAATGATTAACATTTTAGCCTTTGCCGCGTTTGTTGGTACGGTGACTTTAATTCGTCTTAAAAATGAAATTTTACACCGTGAAAAGCACCGCCCATGGGTGCGACAGTTGTTAACTAAGGGGTAATTATGCAGTTTGACTCGTTTTCAGATTTTATTGCAATGGGAGGCTATGGTTTTTATGTGTGGCTTTCTTTTGGTACATGTGCATTGATTTTATTAGGTATTTTATTTAGCTCGTTACGCGACAAAAAACAAATTTTAGCGTCAGTTGAGCAGCAAATTGCACGTGAAACTCGAATTAAAAATTCTAAGCAGGAGCAAACCTCGTGAACCCTAGACGTAAAAAACGCCTTTTGGTTATTATCGCCGTACTCTTTGGTATTGGAGGATCAATTGGTTTAGTGTTGTACGCCTTACAAGAAAATATTAATTTGTTTTACACCCCCAGCGAATTAATTGATGGTAAAGGTCCCGATAAAGAAAAGCCGTTTGTAGGTCAAAAGCTGAGAATTGGCGGTATGGTAGTACCAGGCTCTGTGATCAGAAATGAACAAAGCCTAAAAGTAAGTTTTAAGCTGATTGATACAGGCCCATTGGTAACGGTACGTTATCAAGGTATTTTGCCTGATTTGTTTCGTGAAGGACAAGGGATTGTTGCGCAAGGTGTGTTAGTAGAGCCTAACGTGATTGAAGCATTTGAAGTATTGGCCAAGCATGATGAAGAATATATGCCGGCAGAAGTTGCTGAGGCAGTAAAAGGCATTAAGCACGAAAAGCCAAAATATAACTTAGATAGTGGGAGCTGATATGATCCCAGAAATTGGTTATTTTTCTTTAACATTGGCCATGGTGCTCAGTGTGCTGTTGTGTATTTTCCCACTTTGGGGAGCACACACAGGTAATCTTCGTTTGATGCGCGCAGCGCCATCATTAGCGGTTGGTCAGTTTGCATTTGTTGCTTTGTCGTTCGCTGTTCTTATTTATGCCAGCCTCACCGATGATTTTACCGTGTCTTACGTTGCTTATCATTCAAGTAGCACCTTACCTTGGTATTATAAAATCACCTCTACATGGGGCGGTCATGAAGGTGCTATTTTACTGTGGTTACTTATGCAAGCCGGGTGGACAGCTCTGGTCGCTGTGCGTTCAAAGTCACTTCCTTGGGTGCTTCGTGCTCGTGTATTAGGTGTGCTTGGCTTTTTAGGTGTCGGCTTTATGATGTACACCTTATTGCTTTCAAGTCCGTTTGAGCGTTTATTGCCCTATTTCCCAGTTGAAGGGCGAGACTTAAACCCATTATTACAAGACCCAGGCATGATCATTCATCCACCATTACTTTACATGGGGTATGTGGGGCTTTCTGTGGCTTTTTCCTTTGCTATTGCTGCACTATTAACTGGTAAACTCGATAATACCTGGGCGAAGTGGTCACGCCCATGGACGATGACTGCATGGGGCTTTTTAACCTTAGGTATTACCATTGGTAGTTGGTGGGCTTATGCAGAACTTGGCTGGGGCGGCTGGTGGTTCTGGGATCCAGTTGAGAACGCATCACTGATGCCATGGTTAGTGGCAACGGCTTTATTACACTCTTTAAGTGTGACTGAAAAGCGCGGTGTATTTAAATCATGGACCGTATTATTAGCAATTGCTGCTTTTTCATTAAGTTTACTGGGCACTTTTATTGTTCGTTCAGGGATTATTGTTTCGGTGCACGCCTTTGCAACCGATCCAGATCGTGGACTATTTATTCTTGCTTTCTTAGCCATTGTTGTTGGCGGCGGCTTAGCGCTTTACGGCTTGCGTGTGTCACAAGTTAAAAGTGAAGGACGTTATAAGTTTGTCTCTCGTGAAGTAGCACTTTGGCTAAATAACATTTTCTTAGTGGTTGCCACCTTAATTGTACTATTAGGTACTTTATTACCTATGGTGCACAAAGAAATGGGCTTAGGCAGCATTTCTATTGGCGAACCTTTCTTTAATAAAATGTTTGCCATTCTACTGGTGCCATTTGCGATTTTAATGGGCATAGGGCCATTTTTGCGCTGGAAGCAAAATAAATGGGCATTTTTACAAAACAAAATATTTGTTGGCGCACTAGCCAGTGTTGTTATTACCTGTGCTTGGCTGTTTAGCAGTTATGAAGTGGTTACGCCACTCACTCTGTTAGCGACTACATTGGGTGTATGGATATTTATAGCCACCTTTATCGACCTTTACACCAAGGCCGCAGTTCATGGAACAATTAAACTTGGCATCAAACGCTTAGGTTTAAGTTATTGGGCTATGGTGCTTGGTCATGTTGGTTTAGCCTTTGTTATTGCCGGTATTACCCTTACCTCTGCGTATTCAGTTGAGCGCGATGTAGCCATGAAGCCAGGTGATAGCGTACAGCTTAATCAGTATCAATACCGTTTTGAAGGCGTGAAGACAATTCGTGGTGCAAACTACAGTGGTCATGCTGGTGTGGTAACAGTGTCAAAAGAAGACAAAACGATTGCGCGTCTTTATGCAGAAAAACGCCGATACGATATTGGTATGCAATTTATGACTGAAGCTGCAATAGATGCAGGTTTTACTCGCGATTTATATCTCGCCCTTGGCGAGCAATTAAGTGAAGGAGCATGGTCATTACGTATTTACCACAAGCCGTTTGTGCGTTGGATGTGGATTGGTGGCATTCTGATCTCACTCGCTGGGTTTGTGATTTTATTTGATAAGCGTTATCGCGCTACACCCCGCAAAGATGAATTAGAGGGGGCATTATGAATCGTAAATTGATGGCAATAGTCCCTTTATTAATTTTCATCTTTATTTGTGTGTTTTTATATCAAGGGTTGTTTGCTAACCCTCGGGAAATACAAACAGGACGTATTGGTCAAACCGTACCGACATTTAACTTGCCTGATTTAATGCAAGATAATAAACGTTGGACTGATGAGCAGTTAAAAGGTGATGTGTATTTATTAAACGTGTGGGGCACATGGTGCCCAACGTGTCTAGCTGAGCTTGATTATTTAACTAAGCTTCGCGAACAAGGCATTAAAATTATCGGTTTGTATTATGTGCAAAGCTACGATGCCGATTTTGATGGCCCGTTTGATATGCAAGCTCTGCGTGACGATGTGAGTAATATGCTTGCGCGCGCAGGTAACCCTTATCAGTTTAATATTTTAGATTTAGAGCGCTCTTTGGCGTTAGATTTGGGGGTGTCTGGAGCACCAGAAACATTTTTAGTTGATAAAAATGGTACTATTTTGTTACACCACACCGGTGATATAAACCCTCGAGTTTGGCGCGCTAAATTTGCGCCTCTTATGCAGGAGCTTCAGCAATGAGATTGTTTTTATTAACCCTTAGCTTATTTGTTAGTTTAGCTGCGTTTGCTCAACAAGACCGTTATCAGTTTGATAGCAACGATCAAGCGGTTCGTTTTGAAGAGCTAACTAAGGAATTACGCTGCCCTAAATGTCAAAACCAAAATATTGCTGATTCAGATGCCGTAGTTGCAAAAGATTTACGCGATCGCGTATTGGCGTTAGTAAAAGATGGTAAAAGCAAAGACGAAGTCATTGACTATATGATTGACCGCTATGGCTACTTTGTTCATTACGATCCACCAGTAACGCCGGCTACGTTAATTCTGTGGGTGTTGCCAGTACTCATTGTAATAATAGGCTTTGGCTTTATTGTTATTCGCCAGCGTAAAGCGTCGGTAAAACAAACGTGGAGTGACGCTGATGAAGTGATGCTCAATAAGTTGATTAAACAAAATAAACGTCAGGAGCAAAGTTAAATGATTCTAATGTGGGCGTCTTTTGCTTTACTCACACTCATTGCATTGCTGTTTATTATTGTGCCTTTTTTAAAAAAAGAGCGCGTAGTAACGATTACTCATAACGCTAATGCTGAGCTTATCAGCATTTATGAGCAGCGTTTAGTTGAACTGCAGGCTGATTTAGACAACCAACGCATAGACTCGCAAAACCACAGCGAGGCAATTGTTGAGCTAAAACGCCGTTTGCTAAATGAATTATCACCAGAAAAGTCACTCAATAGTCGTGGTGATAACCGTATATTTGCTTTAACAGGGGCGGCGTTTTTAATTGCGTTAGCGGGTATATTTTATGCAATGACCGGCAGCCAGCAACAAATAGCGGCTTGGCATGATGCAATGGACAATTTGGCCGATTATGGCCAACGCGCTGTAATGCAAAAAGGTGAGCCGTTAACTAAAAATGAACTGCAAGCGTTTGCATTGGCACTGCGTACTAAGTTAAGCCAAAGCGGTGACGATGAAGTGGCTTGGATGCTGTTAGGGCGTGTGGCTATAATGCTTAATGAGTTTGACATGGCAAAACAGTCATTTGATAAAGCATTGTCAATGAACTCTGATAATATGCAAGCTTTGGTGAGTTACTCGCAGGTATTATTACTTGAGGGTAGTGATGAAAATATGACTCGCGCAGCGGGTATGCTTTCTAAAGTACTACAAGCACAGCCAAATAACCTCGATGCGATTTCGTTACTTGCGCTGATTGCTTTTGAGAGAAAGGATTGGATACAGGCAAAAGCTGCATTTGAGGTACTTCTTGCCAGTATGGACGAGTCAGATACGCGTTATGCTATGATTTCAAAGCGCATTAGTGAAATTGATGGCCAAATAGCTAAGCAAAGTGAGCTAAACAGCCACGATCAGCGAGTTGTACAGGGTATTCAGGTTACGGTTAAGATTGACGAGCAACTCGAAGAGAAACAGCCCAGTAACGGTATTTTGTTTGTGTTTGCTAAAGCTTCTGAAGGTTCACCAATGCCTTTAGCCGTTGTTAAACTGACTGACTATAGCTTTCCAATCACCGTTGAGCTGAGCGACAAGAACGCCATGATGGCGGGGCTAAATTTATCCAGTGCTAATGAAATTGTTATTTCTGCGCGTATTTCTAATGATGATTCAGTGATGCCAAGTACTGGTGAGCTTGAAGGCCACTCTGAAGTACTGCTTCGTAAAGATGTGCGACAAGTGCAACTGAACATTGATACATTAATACCTTAAGGATTTGAGATGTTAAAACAAGGCTTACTTTTATTATGTTTACTCACCTTATCGGGCTGTGCTCAAGTGCCCGAGAGTAAATATGATGAGCGCGATCCCTTACAAAGTGTAAATAGACCCATTTATGACTTTAATATGGACGTACTCGATACCTATATTTTAAGGCCAGCAGCAGTGGGTTACATCACTGTTACACCGCAGCCTGTTCGTCGTAGTATTGTGCACTTTACCGATAATATTACTGCACCCGTTGATATTATAAATGCCGGCCTGCAAGGAAAACCAAGCAGTGCTGGAATTAATTTTGCACGTTTTTTAGTGAATTCAACGGTGGGTGTATTTGGCATATTTGATGTGGCCAGCTCACTTGGGCTTGAAGTAACTAGCGAGGACTTTGGCCAAACTTTAGGTGTGTGGGGAGTGGGTGATGGTGCTTATTTAATGATCCCAGCAATGGGGCCATCTACCGCACGTAACTTAACTGGTGATGTTGTTGATAACCTTGTATTGCCTGAAATAGCACTGACCACGCCACAAACCATTTTAGTGTTCGCACTAAAAGCGGTTGAAGCGCGTGCGTCTTTAATGGCTCAGGAAGGGTTATTAAATGATTCGTTAGATCCCTACTTATTTATTAAAGACATTTATTTTCAGCGTCAATTATACGAGTTATTTGACGGTAACCCGCCAATAAAAGAAGAGCCTGAAGATTTTGATGAAGATTTTTTAGAAAGTCTTTAATTAAAATAGAAACGCCAGCAAATGCTGGCGTTTTTGTTAATGGGCATCAAAGATCTCTTAGCTATCAATCATCACCTGCATTTGCTCACTAACCCAATTGAGAGCTTCGTGGTATGCATCAGGCACTTCATCACCTAAGTTTAGTTGCTGAGCTTTGTCATTCGCAGCTTGCCAATCACCTTGCTCATACAGAGTCACTAAACTTAAGTATTCGGCAAGTAGCCCTTCATTTTTTAATAGCGCTGTTTTTATCTCATTAGATAGAGGTAATTTAAGCATTACGCTGTCCATTTCTTCATCTAATATCGCATCCATAAGCGACATCATGCCAGTTAAGAACGCCATGCCTGTGTCTTTCAGTTTGCCATGTGAAATAGCTAACAACTCACAAAAACGCGCCCGCGTTAACGACAGTCTAATAAGCTCTAATGGCTTATCGGCAGAGACTTGTGCTGCAAACAATAAAGAGAGCAGCTTTTTTATTTCAGCAGCGCCTAATACAATTAGTGCTTGTTTTATAGTGCTTATTTCAGAGCGGCGGGTAAATGCTGCTGAGTTTGAATAGCGCAGTAGTTTATATGATAAGTTAACATCACGCTCAAATACATCGGTGATTTTTTTAAGATCCATTTCTACACTTGATGTTTCATAGAGCAGTTCAGCCAGTGCCATGCCTGATGGCGGTAAGGCTTTACTTTGCACCATCTCAGGTTTTGAAAAGAAAAAGCCTTGAAAGTACTCAAAGCCCAGTTCAAAAGCTTGGTTGTAAAGCTCGTAGGTTTCAACTTTTTCTGCAAGTAATTTAATATGAGGGTAAGGTTTTAAGTCCTCGATGAGGGCTTTAACGATTTCTATATCGCACTTTAAAAAATCAATTTTAATGATATCAATAAATGGATAAAAGTGTCGCCAAACAGGTTGGTGCGCGTAGTCATCTAGAGCGAGTGTATACCCTTTTTCTTTGAGATCTTTAACTATTGCGAGCAGGCGTTTTCCTGGCTGAACGGTTTCTAATATTTCAATA
Organism: Pseudoalteromonas sp. QJM3NY_12; assembly: GCF_056173165.1. The sequence goes on along the minus strand of NZ_CM149661.1, from coordinate 2,430,111 downwards.
ACTACCCCGTCTTTATTTAATAGCGTAGGGTAGCCTTTTAATAAGGTGTCTAGGGTAAAGTTAATATAAGCGGGTTTATTATCGGTTAAATCTTCAAGGCCAAAATTAAACTGACTGCCTTCAATTAGGCGAGACGTCGCTTCGTCGCCGTCAATATTTGGAAATACGTTATCTACCCCATCACGAAATAAAAGCTCGTAGCCAATTAGCTCCTTATTGCGATCTAAAATGGGTTGGCGAGCAGCGTAAAAATACATATAAGATTCCGTAAAGGTAGAAATTAATTAACATTGTAATAATATATTGGAAAACATTCAAAATAGCATCGGTAAAATGAATTTTATTAATAAAATATCATGGCTTGGGTAATTTTAATTAATCTAAACTTATTGTTTTCACTCTATTCGTTTTAAAAACAAGCGAATGGATGGTTTTTTATCTACTTAAATTAGCGGGTTGGAGTTATTAGCGATTACCGTGTTATAGTTGAGTAGAAAGCTTTTATTCCAATACTGTCTTAATTATAAGATTTCAAGAGTCATTATTTGGATTACAAGCCTATTATTACTTTTTTAAGTGGAGGCGAATTTGGAAACAGGAATGATTATTTCACTGGCATTATACTTTATTGTAATGCTAGGAATAGGACTATACGCATATAAGCAATCTACCAGTGATATTTCAGGGTATATGCTAGGTGGTCGTAATTTAGCCCCCAGTGTAGCTGCCCTATCGGCTGGTGCATCAGATATGAGTGGTTGGTTATTAATGGGTTTACCTGGCGCAATGTATTTATTTGGATTGAGTAAGGTTTGGATTGCAATTGGTTTAGTATTAGGTGCATGGGCAAACTACTTTTTAGTAGCACCAAGACTGCGTGTTTATACTGAAAAAGCCAATGACTCCATTACTATCCCTGATTTCTTTGCAAACCGTTTTGATGACAACAAAAATATCCTACGTGTTATCTCTGCAATAGTAATTATTGTTTTCTTTACCTTATATACTTCATCGGGAGTTGTTGCCGGTGGTAAGTTATTTGAAAACTCATTTCAAATGAGTTACGAAATGGGCTTATACATCACCACGGGTGTAGTAGTGGTATATACCTTGTTTGGTGGTTTTTTAGCGGTTAGCCTTACAGACTTTGTGCAAGGCTGTATCATGTTTATTTCGTTGTTGGCAGTGCCAATTGCCACCTACATGATGCTTGACCAACCCTTTATGGATACCTTAGCAAATGCAAACTATCAGCAGTTACTAAGCTCGCCTAAAGCAAGCGAAATTCATTCTTTAAGTATGCTTGACTGGTTTGCGGGCGGTTCTACCATTGCTATTATTTCTGCAATGGCGTGGGGCTTAGGTTACTTTGGTCAGCCGCATATTATTGTTCGCTTTATGTCTATTCGCTCAGTAAAAGAAATGCCAACCATGCGTCGTATTGGTATGTCTTGGATGACGCTATCCGCTATTGGTGCGGTATTTACCGGGCTATTTGGCGCAGCATTCATGATTGAAAACCAAATGCCGATTGCCGACAAAGAAACAATCTTCCTAGTATTAGCTGAATTAATATTCCATCCGTTAATTGCCGGTTTCCTACTAGCGGCTATTTTAGCTGCGATTATGAGTACTATTTCATCGCAACTATTGGTGTGTTCAAGTTCTTTAACTGAAGACTTTTATAAGATCTACTTAAATCGTAATGCTTCGCAAACTGAGCTGGTATTAGTAGGGCGTATTAGCGTGATATTGGTTGCGTTATTTGCAATCTACTTAGCGTATGACCGCAATAGTTCAATACTAGATTTAGTAAGTAATGCATGGGCTGGTTTCGGTGCTGCATTCGGTCCACTGGTATTGTTTAGCCTTTACTGGAAGCGTATGAACTTAAAAGGGGCTATCAGTGGTATGGTTGTAGGTGCACTAACGGTGCTTGTGTGGATTTATGCGCCTATTACTATTAATGGTGAGAGTTTGAGTAGCGTGATCTATGAAATCGTCCCTGGCTTTATTTTAGCAAGTATTGCGATTGTAGTAGGAAGCCTTATGACAGCTGAACCGAAAAAGGAAATTACTGATCTGTTTGATGAAGTTGAATCGTCATTATAAGTGATTAGTTAACCTAAGTTTTGGTTTAAAAAATGCCAACCAGTTTAAGTGGTTGGCATTTTTATTGACTGACTTTTAACATTAGCAAATAGTGATGATTTACTCGCTTTTAGCTATCATTATTTAAAGGCATAAAAAAAACTGAATTCGAATACCGAATTCAGTTTTTTTAATAATTACTATTAGGTTTTTAAAAGTACTAACTTGCAGCTTTATCTTTTATATCTGCAACGTTATCTGACTTTGTTTTTTTAGCTTTTGCAGGTACTTCTTTAGTCCCCTTAAGTACCGCCATAAAGTCGTCTTTACTTTTCGCAATCTCAAGTGCAAGCGACTCAACTTGTTGTTCACTTAGCGGCACATCTACTTTTTCAAGCATTAGTTCTAGTGACTCGGCGATATCGAGCATTTTGTCATAGGCATCAGCTTCTTTTTTAGTAGTAAACGTCATGCGCTCGACTCCGTTTCGTTCTACAACATATTTAACAACAACAGCCATGATTTCTCCTGCTTACTTACGTGGCAATATGATTATTTTAAATCATTAGATTACTGTTTTTATGTACAGTACAAGCTTGCGCGTTATTTTGCAAGCTTTAGCCTTAGTTTATCTGCAGCTTAGTTGACAATAAAGGCTGACTCTACTTTATTTATTAAGTCACTTTATAACGCGTTGCAGTAAAGGAGTCGCAAGGAGTGATTGTTACCGTTAGTACTTAGTAACCACAACGTTATGTAAAAGTGCTGGGTGTAAATAATCAACGAATGTTCATGTAGGAACGCAAAAGGAAATAGTATGAAATTAATTAAAATAATCTCGTTAGCAGCTGCTTTATGTTTATTACCTATGGGTACCACCTTTGCGCAAAGCGATATGCTATCAGAGCAGATGCAATCAGCCATGGTTAATATTAATAGTGCTGATTTAAAACAGTTAATTAAGTTACCAGGTGTCGGTAAGAAAAAGGCACAGGCAATTATCGATTATAGAGAAGCTAATGGTGATTTCGCATCACTTGAAGATCTAGCTAAAGTAAAAGGGGTGGGTAAAAAAATGCTAGCCAAACTTGATGGAAAGGTGACGTTTTAACTAAAAAGGGCGCTATGCGCCCTGATCAAACTGTTTTAAGGCAGCACCAAGGTGCTTTTTAGCAAAGTTAATATCTACTGGTGCTGTTAATAGCGGATAGCTCAACCCAGCTACAATTAAAAAGGGCACCAGTAACCAACCTTCGAAAAGAGTAAATATTAAAAAGAATGGGCTTAATAGCATCAGCTTTAGTATGCGTATAAAGACCCTGTCACTGGGTGATAGCATGCTTAAAGAGATAGCTATAACAGTTTGTCGTTGACGGACTTTTAAATGTTTAAGCTCATCAACTTGGCTTGAAAAAAAAGTAAACATATTAAAGTGACTTTTTAGTAATTAATCGACTGGCCACTAATATAAACAGTGTGGCGGTAAAGAGTACAAAAATAATTTCCATCCACGCTGGCATACTTAGGCTGGCAAATTGCCAATCTATATTTCCGCAGTCACCTGTCGCTTCAAAAAACTGCGGTATCCAGTGATGTAACGGTATAAATTCTGGAAAGTTTGGCTCAAATTCACAGCTAAATGCAAATGGGTCTGTGGTTGTTTGCATTTCAATGTGCTCACGGGCTATTAGTAACCCCCATACACTTGAAATCCCCCAAACAGCATAAGCGACAATACGTACTATGAGGCTGTTTGGTTTACTGGCTCCAATCATACCCGCAAAAAGTAGGCCTAATACTGCGGTGCGCTGGTATATGCACATAATGCATGGCGCTAACCCCATGTTGTATTGAAAGAAAAGTGCAGTAACTTCAAGCAGAAAAACAATCCCACTGAATAATAACCAAGGTGTACGCTGAGTACTTAGATTAGCAAGCCAGTTCATAACAATTCCGTATTTAAATAAGGGCTTAGATTATGACTTAGGATAAACAGCGGGGCAAGTAAAAGGAAAAAGCGAGGAGCTATGAAAGCTTTTCGCACCTCAAAGTTAGGGATACTCTGTTACATGACTTTCCCCAGAGCCATCAAGTTAATCCAGTTGTAAGAGCTAGTCAAACTGTCTCGTATGAATAATAGGTGGGCATTCATATTGTGTTTAATTTCTACCAGTAAAGTTACCCTTTTAATCACATACCTAGGTAATTTAACTTACTTTACTTGTTAGTTGTGACTTGTCTGGTACAATCAGTCAGTTAATCGTATGTAGCGATGTAATGTGAATTAATTCGAGTAGGAATTGAATGAGAATTTTTAAAGCGAAAAGCCCAGCAGGATTTGCTGAGGAATACATAGTAGAGTCAATCTGGAATGGTGATTTCCCTCCAGGTTCAATTCTGCCAGCTGAGCGTGAACTCTCAGAGTTAATTGGTGTTACTAGAACCACATTGCGTGAAGTGTTACAACGATTAGCAAGAGACGGTTGGTTAACAATACAACATGGTAAACCTACTCGCGTAAATAATTTTTGGGAAACGTCAGGGTTAAATATTCTTGAAACACTGGCCCGTTTAGACGAAGACAAAATGCCAGAGTTGACCGATCAGTTACTTTCAGCACGCACCAACATCAGCGCAATTTACACCCGTGCAGCAATAAAGCTTGCACCAGAGCGCGTTATTGAAATTTTATCGCAAAGTGATGAGCTAGAAGACAGTGCGCAAGCATTTGCTGATTATGACTATAAAGTGCACCATGAGTTAGCTGTTGCTGGTAACAATCGCATTTATGTGCTTATTCTTAATGGTTTCAAAGGCTTTTATTCTAAGATTGGTTGTCATTACTTTTCAGATCCTCGCACTCGTGAGCTTGCACGTCAATTCTATAAAGATCTAACTAAGCTTGCTGAGAATAAAGAGCACGATGGTGCGATATCCATGATGCGTAAGTATGGTCATCAAACCGGTGAAATATGGCAACATATTCGCGGTGATATGCCTAGCGACATTATGGATTAGAAAAAAAACCTGCTTTAAGCAGGTTTTTTTATGAACAATAATCCGTGTATTTATCAAGCATTCGCTATTTTAGAACGGCGCTATCTATAAATACGATTGTTAATTTATTTTTGATAGCCATAGAATAATGATTAATTAGATATGGTGCTATTGTAATTTAAAAATTAGTGCCCATATTACTATCAGTATTGCGTAAGCAATTGACAATAAACTCAAAATATTTGGAGAATAAAATGGGTGTATTAGTAGGCCGCCAGGCACCAGACTTTACCGCTGCAGCTGTTCTAGGTAACGGTGAGATTGTAGATAGCTATAACCTTCACGAAAAAATCAAAGGTAAAAAAGCAGTAATCTTTTTCTACCCACTAGATTTCACTTTTGTATGTCCTTCTGAGCTTATTGCTTTTGATAAGCGTTATGCAGAATTCCAAAAACGTGGTGTAGAAGTAATTGGTGTTTCAATCGATTCACAGTTCTCACACAACGCATGGCGTAACACCGCAGTAGCAGACGGCGGTATTGGTAAAGTTCAATACGCACTAGTTGCAGACGTTAAACACGAGATCTGTAAAGCATACGACGTTGAGCACCCAGAAGCGGGCGTTGCATTTCGTGGTTCTTTCTTAATCGACGAAGAAGGTAACGTACGTCACCAAGTAGTTAACGATTTACCACTTGGTCGTAACATCGACGAAATGATCCGCATGGTTGATGCATTAGCATTCCACAGCGAGCATGGCGAAGTATGTCCTGCTGGTTGGACTGAAGGTAAAAAAGGAATGGATGCAAGCCCTGAAGGCGTAGCTAAATTCTTATCTGAAAACGAAGGCGAGCTATAATCTAGCCCTTTAGTTTAAGATAAAAAAAACCGCCATATTGGCGGTTTTTTATTGCTTTTAATTAAAACGAAAAGCTCACTTTAGTGTAAATGTAACGACCTCGAGGGTTGTGTACACCCGATGCGTAACCATACAGATCTGAATCACCGTCACCAATTGCAAATGGTGGCTCTTCATCAAATAAGTTATTTACACCTAGCGATACTTTTGCAGACTCAGTAATACGGTATGATGTTTGTAAATCAACCAATACTTGAGAATCAACAGTGCGCGATGTATTACTATCGAAGTCTAAGTTGCCATCGAAATCGATATCTGGCGTATCTTCAAACTCACCCACATAACTAATGTTCATATTCGTGTTGAATTGGCCAATTTCCCAGTTTGTTGAGAAAATCCAACGGTGCTCTGGGTAGCCATATTCACCAGTGTAATCGCGGCCGTCTTTTTCAAATTTATCTTGGTAAGCCCATTCTAAATTGAATTTTAGTAAGCCTAACTCATCCAGTGAATGATTGTAGTTTGCTGAAATATCAACGCCAGAAACTTCTTGTGATGATACATTTTCAAAAGTACTGAATATCTTTTGAATAGTTCCTAGGCTGTCAGTACCTGATGGTGGTAAGCGTACACATACCGTACTATTTTGGTTATTACACTCTGAGTTGTAAATTGGACCAAACTCTTGCTCATCAATTTTATTATCTTGGGTGATACTCCACACATCAATACTTAAACCAAAGTCAGTTGTGGGTGCCCAAATGAAGCCGACATTCCAAGATTCAGATTCTTCAGCTTCTAAATCTGGGTTACCGGCAAATTCAATGTTGTAATCTAGCGGGTCACAATCTTTACCTGTTGCATCACAGCGGTAATTATCAATAAAGAACTGACTCTCTTGAGATGGCCCTAAACCTACTTGTGCAAGTGAAGGTGCTCTAAAGCCTTGCGCCCAAGAACCGCGAACCGTGATTTCATCACTAGGTGCCCAGCGTAAAGCGACTTTAGGGTTTGTCGTAGTGCCAAAGTCACTGTAATCATCATAACGGCCCGCAAGTTGTAGCTCTAAGTTTTCCGCAAGTGGAATTGAAAACTCTACATAGGCAGCGTATTGGTCGCGCTCTGCGGCAGCTGAAACTGACTCGGTACCAAAGATTAACCCACGTTGAAATTGATCATCTGGCGTATCAGTTACGTCTTCTTCGCGGTATTCAATACCGGCCGCCATCATGACAACATCATCACCAAAGTTAAATGCTTCACCTGAAATGTTAGCATCGAACGACGTCATATGAGACTCACCTTGGCGAACCAAGCTCGTTGTGATTCTGTCAACAACAGCCGGATCGTTGTAAGTGCCGCCAAATGGGTTGTAGTTACCTGCGTCAATCTCTTGTTGTAAAAAGTCGGTGCGAACCCAACCTTGTGAACGATTCCCTGTTTGTAATGACTTGCTACGCCCTTTTTGTACCGCTGTTTCCCAGCTCCAGTCGTTAATTTCACCTTTTAAACCAGCAACAAAACGTAATGTGTCTGATTCGATATCCCATTGACGCGCGCCTGCATCCACTGTTCTGTAACGACCAATTTCTATATCTTGACCAAATGGGTTATTTGGATGATTCCCTGGTACGGTTAAACCCGCATCTTCATCAAGTGGCGTTGGTGCGCCAGCTGCAACTGAGCTGTTATGCTGTACAGCCATTTCTAAAAAGCCGGTGATGCCATTGTCGAAGCGGTATTCAAATTGTGAAATTGCGCCTACACGTTCTGATGCAGGGGCAATATAGCCGAATGGACCATAGTCAAATAAGCAACTACCACTTGATGTTGCATTTTCAGCAGGACACGAAGGATCGATTGTTTTAACGCCATCTACGTAAAAGTAGCCCGGGAAGCCACGTGATGAACGAAAGTCTTGGCCGCCATAAGGAGATTGATTAGCAGTACCTAAACGGCCCATTTCGTCTGATGATAAAGACGTGTTTTTAAAGTAATCAATAATAACGGACGCACTACTTTTTGCACTCGTTGTACCCCAAACAATGCTAGCCGTGGTTTCTTCATAGTTAGGGCCATCTGTGCCGCCGTAACCTAAATTAACTTCAATCCCGTCGATGTCTTTTTTCAAGATAACGTTTACAACACCTGCTACAGCATCAGAGCCATAGATTGCTGATGCGCCATCTTTTAAAATATCAATACGTTCAATTGCTGAAACAGGAATGCTGTTTATGTCAACAAATGAGTTGGTGATCCCTTCAGCAAATGCGCTTATAGCAACACGACGACCATTAATAAGTACCAACGTAGCATCAGCCCCTAAACCACGAAGGCTGACGGCGGCTGAACCATTAGCGGTTGAGTCTTGGTTATTGCCACGGGTTGAAAAAGTACCATTACCTGCAACAGGCATTCTTTCAAGAAGCTGTTGTAGGTTGTCATAACCCATGTTTTCGATGTCTTCTTTATTAATGGATTGTACTGGCGATGGGCCTTCGATATCGGAACGTTTGATACGAGAGCCTGTTACTTGAATACGTTCTACTTTTTCTGCAGTCTGCTGTGCAGCGTAAGTTGTTGTACTAAAACCTGCTGACAATGCGATAGTAGCACCGATGATTAAGCTCGGTGTAAATGCAATTGATTGCTTCATCCTTAAGTCCTTGTTGATATGTTATAATTTATTTGTTTTTTCAAGCCGAATTATTAATACCATGTAACTTAACTGTTATCAATTGACTGCAAAGCTGATTTTATTATCGGCACGAATATATACTGATTTTCTCAATAATGAAAAACAATGGGATACTCGCTATCTGGTGCGGGAGAGTGCTTTGCTCATTATTAAAAAATAAATCACTGAGCGACTTTAATTTGTAATAATTTGTATTTTCTTAAAAATTTAATCAAAAAAAACGCCTAACATGATGTTAGGCGTCTTTATTTAAACTTTGTGTTTCATTAAACGTTCTTTTTCACGGGACCAATCTTTATTTTTACCATCTTCACGTTTGTCATGCATTTTCTTACCTTTAGCTAAATGGAATTCAAGCTTCACCCAGCATTTTTTCCAATACATAGCGGTGGCAACTAATGAATAACCATCACGTTCAGTTGCACCAACTAAGCGGTCAAGTTCACGCCTGCTTAGTAGTAATTTACGGTAACGTAGCGGGTCACAAATAACATGTGTTGATGCACTATTTAAAGGCTGAATGGTACTACCTAATAAAAATGCTTCACCGTTTTTAAGATGAATGTAAGTTTCAGAGATATTTACCTTACCTGCTCGGATACTTTTTACTTCCCAGCCTTGGAGTTCAACACCTGCTTCAAACTTGTCGTGTAAAAAATACTCGTGTCGCGCTTTTTTGTTTAGCGCGATGGTATTACTTGTCGATTTTGATGAATTTTTCTTAGCCATAGTGCCCTATAATATACGTTATACAAGATGTTTTACATCGATTTTTTAAATTATACATGCAAAAGCGAAGGATTAATTTAAGCGCGATGAAAGTTTGGGGAAACGCACAAAGCTTGCTAAAATTCCTGCACACAGTTGGGAGTGAGTATGCCACAAATAGAAAAAAGCGCGCTGGTTATGTACAGCACTAAAGAGATGTTTGATCTAGTCAATGATGTAGAAGCCTATTCACAGTTTTTACCTAATTGTTCAGACTCAAAAATTATTAAGCAGCATGATAATAACATGACCGCTAGTTTAGAAATATCCAAAGCCGGTATAAAAAAATGGTTTACCACTGAAAATACGCTAATTGATGAGCAAACAGTGATGCTTCGCTTGGTTGATGGCCCTTTTAAAACCCTACAAGGTCGCTGGCACTTTCAGCAATTAGATGCGCAGGCGTGTAAGGTTAATTTACAGTTAGAGTTCGAGTTTTCAAGTAAGCTAATAGAGCTAGCGTTTGGTAAAATTTTTAATGATGTGGCTAAAAACATGGTGAGTGCATTTACTCAACGTGCAAAAACCGTGTACGGAGAACGTGCATGATAAATATTGAAGTTGTGTTCGCGTTACCCACTAAGGCAACCACGTTAAATATAGAGGTGCTGCAAGGTACAACGGCTGAGCAAGCAGTAATACAGTCAGGGATTATTAAAAAGTGCCCTGAGATTGATGCAACCGATTTAACTTTAGGCGTATGGAACAGAACGGTAAAGCTTAATCATGAGCTTAAAGATGGCGACAGAATTGAAATTTACCGCCCATTAATTGCCGATCCTAAAGATGCTCGCAGAAAACGTGCTGAAAAAGCCAAAGAAGAGGGCCGTGCTAATAAAGTCACTGGTGGCCGGCCGTTAGATCGTTAGACACAAAAAAGGTGAGCCATGCTCACCTTTTTTTACAACACTTTAATAGCTTCTTATTGCTCTAAAGGTGTTGTAAAGTTTTCTGGTTGCTCATAGTCGCCCGATACCGTAACTAGCTTCTCATTTTCAAAGTTTAATACTAATGATTTATATTGTTCATTAGCACGTCCTTTATTAAAGCTGTATACATAACGCCAAGTATTTTTATCGAAGGCGTCTTCGGCAATGGGTCTGCCTAGTACGTATAGTACTTGTTCGCGAGTCATATTAACGCGAAGCTTATCAACGTCTGATTGTTCTAAAAAGTTACCCTGAGGGATGTTGATTCTGTATACCCAGCTAGAACAACCTGCGGCTGAACTAAGCGTTAAAGCGACGATAAGCCAAAGAGACAAAGTTTTTAACGACTGCATTGTTAGTTGTGATCCTTATTTTTTATAATCTGCATGATACCGATTAGTTACTCAAGGTAAAACCCTTTTGAGTAATTGTTTTTGTTTAGCGTGTTAGGGCGAGGTTTTGACCATTAGTAATCAAAAAAGTTTAAACAATGAGTTGAGCAATAGTAAAAATAAACCGGCGACTTGGTCACTTTATATTGTGCAAACACGGTTTGGTCATTGGTATACCGGCATTACGGTTGATGTAGCCCGACGTATCGCTACTCATCAAGCAGGTAAAGGGGCAAAAAACCTCAAAGGTAAAGGGCCGCTGGTACTCATTCATCAACAACAAGTAGGTACTAAAAGCGACGCGAGCAAATTAGAGTATGCGATTAAAAAACTTCCACGAGCAAAAAAAGAGGCTTATGTTGCTGCTTTTAAAGGGGGCCTTAATACCACAGGGCTTGTCAAAAGCTGATTAATAAATGCCTCAATTAGCAATACGGCTTCTTGATAGAGGGGAGTATTTATATTTTCGAGCGTATCTTTAGTACTATGATGGAAGTTATCTGCCCCCATAGAAAAGTACACATACGGGATTTTTTGTTTAGCGAATGAATAATGGTCGCTGGCTCTGTGCCAGTCGATTTGTTTAGTGTTGGTGAGTCGGCTCATTTTTCGTGATGAATAAACAGGCTTTAATTTGATCTTGTCACCGTTAATCTGAGTAAGTAAAGGGTTAAGCTGGCTTTTTAATGCGCGACTTGTTAGTGCGTATAACCGCTTATGTGACTTTTTAACTGCCAACATATCTAAGTTAATATTTAAAACAATTGGGAGTTGGCGCATTGTTTTGGCAAAGTGCTCACTGCCGTGTAAACCATTTTCTTCAGCGTCTGTTGCAACAAACATAAAGCGATATGAAGAAGAAACCGTTAGCGCATTCGATAAATAAAGTAATGCAGCAACACCCGAGGCATTATCGTTAGCACCTGGGTGTAATTTTCCTGCTTGTAGACCTAAATGATCATAATGCGCAGTAATAACAATAACAGGTAAATCTTTTACAGTATTAGTGGCAATAATATTAACGCCTTGTGCGTTAGAAAACAGCCCTGAGGAATAAGTAAAAGGTTGTTCACTTACTGTGAGTTGATGCCCTTTGAAGCGTGTTTTTAAATACTCCCTAGTGAGTAATGCTGCATGGCTATTCGTTTTTCTACCAGCTAATTTTGGGCTGGTTAGTATAGTTAAATCAGTCAATAATTGCGGCTCAATCTGTTTACAAAGGCCGTTCCAACTTATAAAAAAAACGATGCAGGTTAAGTTAAATAATTTAATAATGATTCGCCTTCGCAGTAAGTGATTTTAATGCAATGAGCTTATTGTCATAGCGCTGTTTGTGATGAATGAAGTCTGCTTTTTTTCTAGCTTTACGTAGATGAAACTCCGCTTTAGTTATATTACTTAATTTAAAGTAACTGCGCGCCAACCCAAAGTGACTTTCATGTAATGTTGGTGACATAGCGTTAGCTTTTTTATAATGACTAATCGCATTTGTATAGTCACCACTTACATAGTCACTGTTACCAAGCGATATATGATAATAAGGGTTAGTTTGGCGCTTTTTGTCAAGTTTTGCCAATAGCTTTTCGCCTTCGGCTACTCTATCTGTGAGTTTATATAATAATGCTAAATTACCTTGCGCAGTATTATCATTGGCGTTTAAGGCAATGGCAAAATGATACATTTTCTCAGCTTGTTGGAGGTCATCTAATTGTTTAAAGAGTACTCCTAAATTCCCCCAGCTGGCACTAAATGAAGAGTCGGTATTGATAGCTGCTTTAAAATAACTATAAGCTAAATCAAACTGCCTATTAATCAGTGCCTCGCCGCCTTTGTTGTTATAAAACATGGCGGTCACTCGTTTTTTTGACAGCGATGAAGTTGCAAAACGAGCTTGTCGGCTATTAGGATCAAAATCAATGATTAAACGCTTATTACGCTGATAAACAAGTGAGCTGTCTTTGAATTTAGTCTTATTGTCTATAGCAATGTTTATGTGCCCAGTGAGTAAATTAAACCCTCGATTTAACGCCCAGTACTCAGGAATATGTACTTTCTGAAAGCGAGCCTTCAGGCCTAAATGTTCGGCTAAGCTATACGCTAAAATAGAGAGGGAAAGACAGTTAGCATTTAAATTTTGATAGCTTTGAGACGCCGTTTGTGTGCCAGTTGATTGATAAGATAGTGAGTTATCACCATTTGAGAGTAAAAAACTGAGTAGACTATAGGCAATTTCATCAGCCGATTTATTTGTTTGTACGTAAGCACTTAATTGTTGTTTAAGGCTCTGATCGAGTTGAAATATTTGCTGTTCAGACTCTACAAGCTGCTGTTTAAGTTGCATTGGGGGAGTAATAATAGGGGGGGGCGTGCTTAAATTGGCGTTATCTGTAGTGCTACACGCACTTAAACTCAGCAAACAAGCAGCCAGTAAATAATGTTTAGCTTGAACAGTACTCATACACACCTCTGTACAAAAAACACACTCAAGTATAGTGGTTATTTCATACAGAGGTTATTTTTTAATGTAACAAACTGTTTAACGCTGCTGATTAAACGTGGCTACTAGCGCATCAAGTGTTTGTGCACTGGTGGCTAAATCGCGAATTGCTTGTTCGGTATTGATTTGTTCACTCATTGATTTATCACTGATCTCACTAATTTGCTCAATACTTCGACCGACATCATTTACAACGCTACTTTGCTGCTCGGTGGCTGTGGCAATTAGAGTTGCCATGTCGTTAATTTCATTCGCTGTTTCAGTAATCGTATCAAGCAACTCAACCGAGCTTTGCATTGCGCTGACGCTTTGTTGGGCTTTACCTTTCGATTGGCTGATATCATTTACAACATCATCTGAAATTTGAGTAAGCTCTTCAATCATTGATTGAATTTCAGTGGTTGATTGCGACGTACGATTCGCCAGAGCTCTTACTTCATCTGCAACGACTGCAAAACCACGACCATGCTCACCTGCACGTGCAGATTCAATGGCTGCATTAAGTGCAAGTAAGTTGGTCTGCTCTGAAATCCCTCTAATTGAATCTACAATACTGGCAATATCTATGGTCTTTTTAGAAAGCAGTGCAACTTGCTCGGTAATACCATCAATATCGCTGGCAAGAGCTGATATTGTCGTTTGGCTTTGTAGTACTTGTTGATGGCTTTGTTTGGTATTATCGCGGCTATCGTTAGTTAACTTAGCTGCATTCGCTGCACTTTGTGCTATTTCTTGCACGGTAGCGCCCATTTCATTAATCGCTGCAGCAACCGAAATAGTTTGCTCTTTTTGTTTATCCAGCGCTAACGAGTTTTGTTTTGCTTGTGCAAAGACATGATCAGAGCTTTGACGAATACCATGGCTTTCATCAGCTACTTGCACAATGGCGGTTTCTATCTTTTCAATAAACTGATTAAAGCCCGACGTCAAATTATTGAGTTCAGGTTGAGGTGATGTGGGTAGACGATACGCTAAATTAGCATCACCTCGACCTAAACGAGAAAACAACTCTGCCATTTTTGATAACGGTGAGGCTAAAGAGCGAGCTAACAAGTAACTGATCACACTTGCGATAAGTGCTGTCATGATAGTGAATGTGAATATTTGCCACTCTAGGGTGTTTACACTTGCGAATACTTCACTTTTTGGTACTTGAGCTAACACAAATAAGTCGGTGTTTTTAATTGGTGTGGCAGCAATCAGCGTGGCTTGTCCGTTAATATTTACTTCTTCTAAAGCAAAACCGTTTTCATCAAGTAATTTGTGATGAATATTAGCACTGTAAATACTATCTATATTAACCTTAGCGACTTTAGCTGCATCTTTATGTAGCTGAATTAAGCCATTTTTATCGGCAATAAATACAAACCCTGACTGTTCAATTTTAAACTGCTGTAGCAGTTTTTGCATATCAGTAATGCTTTTTGCTAATCCCGCTAAGCCGAATCCATTAAGCTGCTGATGATTAACAAACATTTTTACATCGTTTGCAGATTCCTGATAAATACTGATTGAATAAGGTTGTTTAGATTGAGTAAAAGCAAAAAACCAACCATCTGCAGCATCATTTTTTAAAACACGTAAAAAGCCATCTTGGTTCCAATATTGCGCGGTGTTTTTATTAGCCCACGAAGCGGTGGCAAGGTCATATTGCTCAACCAAACGATTGAGTTCTTTTAGTAACAACGCATCGTTGGTGTTGCCAGAGTTTGCCCAATCTAAAATAAAGGTATTGGCAGAAAGCTGCTGTGCTGCGCCTAAAAGTTCATTGATCTCCCCACCAATATGATTACTGATTGTTTGCAGCTTACTTGGCAGTTCTGATTCGATCATGCGTTGCTCAATAATATTCTTTGAGTTATGCAAAGACGTCAAACCAATTAATACAGCAACACAAATAGCAATAATGCTTCCAAGCGCTGTTATTTTTTGAGTAATAGAGAGATTTTGTATCGTCATGGTAGTGCTTATATATTTACAACTGAGGCAATGAGGCGATTATTCTAGCACATTATTTATTTTCGGCTATTGATGAATAATTTACATTTAAATAAAAAAAGCCCACAGCAAAAAGCAAATGGGCTTAGCTTCTAACAATTGAAAGTTCTAGGGTTATAGAGTTACACTATTTTTTTCATTGCCGACATATAACCGCGTAATTTAGCACCCACTTTTTCAACAGGGTGTTCACGCAGTGCGGTATTTATTTGAATCAATGTTTGATTATCTACTTGGTTACTTTGCTCATTTAAGCCTCTGCCAATAACATCGGTATCAATATCTTGCATAAACTCTTGTAGTAGTGGCAAACATGCATGGTTGTATAAGTAACAGCCATACTCTGCCGTATCGGAAATAGTACGATTCATTTCAAACAGCTTTTTACGTGCAATGGTGTTAGCAATTAACGGCGTTTCATGCAATGACTCATAATAGGCAGATTCTTCAATAATACCGGCTGCAGTCATGGTTTCAAATGCCAGCTCTACGCCAGCTTTAACCATGGCTACCATTAAAATGCCGTTATCAAAAAATTCTTGCTCAGTAATTTCTACATCACTCGCTGGGGTTTTTTCAAAATGAGTTTCTGCAGTTTCAGCACGCCACTTTAATAAGTTAGCGTCATCATTTGCCCAGTCTTCCATCATTACTCGTGAAAATGTGCCATCGATAATGTCATCTTGATGTTTGTTATACAGTGGACGCATGATTACTTTTAGCTGCTCACTTAATTCAAACGCTTTTACTTTGGCAGGGTTTGACAGACGGTCAAGCATATTGGTAACGCCGCCATACTTAAGTGCTTCTGTGATCACTTCCCAGCCATATTGAATTAGCTTTGAGGCATAACCAGCATCAACGCCTTTATCAATCATTTTATCAAAACATAGAATAGAGCCAGTTTGTAGCATGCCGCACAGAATGGTTTGCTCACCCATTAAGTCAGACTTAACCTCAGCAATAAACGATGATTTAAGTACTCCCGCACGATGACCACCTGTACCTGCGGCATAGGCTTTTGCTTGTGCCAAGCCATGACCCTGAGGATCGTTCTCTGGATGAACCGCAATGAGTGTCGGTACACCAAAGCCGCGTTTATACTCTTCACGTACTTCTGACCCCGGACATTTTGGAGCAACCATAATAACGGTAATGTCTTCACGAACTTGCATGCCTTCTTCAACAATATTAAAGCCATGTGAGTAAGCAAGCGTTGAGCCGTGTTTCATTAATGGCATAATGGCATTAACAACCGCAGTGTGTTGCTTATCAGGTGTTAAGTTAAGTACTACATCGGCTGTTGGGATTAATTCTTCATATGTTCCCACTTTAAAACCATTTTCCGATGCATTTAAGAATGACTGACGACGCTCAGCAATCGCTGATTCACGCAGTGTATAGGCTACATTTAAACCCGAATCACGTAAATTTAAGCCTTGATTTAAGCCCTGTGCGCCACAGCCTACAATCACTAACTTTTTACCTTTGAGTGCAGCAACACCATCGTTAAATTCGTCTGCCCCCATAAACTCACATTGTGCCAGTTGCGCCAATTGTTCACGTAAAGGTAAGCTATTAAAATAATTTGCCATGATTAAGGTTCCTATTAATTCAATTTGTTAGATGCATTGCATTTGCTTTGCTTGGAATAACCATATGAAAAATATCTTCTTGCGTAAAATGATATATTTGAATTAAAGTATTTCATAATTTGAAATACTGGTGTTGTTATGGATCATAAGCATTTACATTACTTTTTGGCGTTGGCAAAAACGCTTCATTTTTCTCGTGCCAGTGAGTTGTGCCACATAAGTGCGCCTACTTTAAGTCGTAATATTAAGCAGTTAGAAGATGAAGTAGGGGTGATGCTGTTCCAGCGAGATAATCGCAGTGTCAAACTTACTCGCGAAGGCGTTGCATTTAAGGAGTATGCTAGTGCAACGCTCAGTAATTGGCAGCGTTTTAAGGCCAATTTAAACGAACCGCAACAACATATTTATGGCAATGTGAGCCTTTATTGCTCTGTTACTGCATCTTATAGTTTTTTGCATCATATTTTGGAGCAGCTCAGGGCTCAGCATCAGCATATTGAAATCACCTTAAATACGGGCGACCCTGCTCTGGCAATAAATCGTGTATTAGACGGTCACGAATCCATGGCTATTGCAGCTAGGCCCAGTAAATTACCTGCACAAATTGCATTTGTAGATATTGGTTATTCGCCACTGGTATTAATTGCGCCCACTATTCAATGTCCGATCACAGAAAAACTAGCTAATAACAGCGAGACTATTGATTGGTCAGAGCTTGAATTTATTGTTGCTGAACAAGGGTTTTCACGACAAAGGTTAGAGCAGTGGTGGCGAAAAAGTAACGTGCAAGGAAAAATCTATGCACAAGTCGCTGGGCATGAGGCTATGGTATCTATGGTGAGTTTGGGCTTAGGTGTGGCCATGATCCCAAAAATTGTTCTCGATAATAGCCCTTTAAACGATAAAGTTCAGATTTTGGATAGTAAAGATGAGCCCCCACAAGGGTTTAAAATTGGCTTGGCGGTATTACACAAAGAATTAAATGATCCTGCGATTAGTGCGCTGTGGAATATTGCTCAAAATATGGGGGAAAACATAATATAGGCTTGTTGAATGATAAAAAACTGTTAATATAAACCGCTAATACTTATGTGTTTATTAACATCTTTGTTGTGATGTCTGAGAGTTTCGATTATGGATAATACTGCCTCACTTGCTCATTCTGCCCAGTGTTTAAAAAAAGCCATTCCGCTTATGGTGAAGTACAAAATGGCGGTAACGCCGATTAATTATGCAATTTGGTATTGCTATGTACAGGGCGATAATCCACAACTAAATTTAGAGCTTGATAGAGTTATCGGTCAGCACAATACTTGTTCTGCTCAAAGTGCACAGGAAATATTCGATAAATATATAAATGATGAAGAGTTAGCGTTTTTCCAACAAATGTCTGAAAGATTTCATAATACGGTAGAGCAAGTACAGTTTGATTTGAGTGATTCTATTCAATATTCAAAAAGTTTTACCACCTCGTTAGTTGACTCACAAAATGAGTTAAAAACACTCTCTAGTATAAACTCATTTAATGAAATTCTCTCTTGTGTAGAGCGTTTAACAGACGAATCAATTGCAATGCAAGATTATGCTCGCGGCTTCCAAACTAAATTAGCGCAAGCATATAATGAGATTAAAGATTTAAAAGAAGCCCTCACTATGACTCAAGAAGCGGTTGATAAAGATTCGCTAACGGGGTTATTAAATCGCGGTAAATTTGATACCGATATAGTTGAGTTTTGCCTTCATGCATCTTCACAAGATGAGCAAGCTAAGATAGCCGTGTTAATAATGTTAGATATTGATCACTTCAAGCGTTTTAATGATGATTTTGGCCATCAAAAAGGTGATGAGGTTCTCAAGCTTGTTGCCCAAAAAGTGCAAAATAGTGTGCAAGAACAATATAATGCTTATCGTTACGGTGGTGAAGAATTTTGTATTACGGGTTACTTTGATAGCATTAATGATGCGATGACATTTTGTAATCAGTTGCGTTTGAGTATTGCTAAATTAACCATTCGTAAAAAAGAAGATAGCAATAATAAACGTAATATCTCAGCAAGTTTTGGTATTGCTTTAATGGAGCCCTTTAGTAAGAGCTGTTTGTTAGTAGAAAAGGCCGATAGAGCACTTTATTTAGCTAAAACTCATGGTCGAAATCGAGTTGAAATAGCCGCCAATTTGTAAACGTGTTCCGTTTGTATCAAATTTGTTAATGATTGTAACCTTCTAGAGCTTGTACTTATACTACTTGCTACTATAGGGTCAAAGCCACTTTATAAACTAGTGAATAACTCCATGGCGTTACATCTGAGAATAAAAATATGCATTTTATTGGTGTTGTTTAGCGCTAATGCGATTGCTCAGACGCAGCAAAATATCACTACTGATGAACTTAAAATGAGTGTCAGCTTAGGGGTAGGGGTGATCAGTAATCCTTTATATGGAGCAGACAATATTCCTTTAGTGGTTGTCCCACAAGTGGCTTATTATGGCCAAAATTGGTTTTTTGATAACGGTCGTTTAGGCTACTCTTTTATACAAAGTGATACGCATAACATTAGCTTTGTGTCTGAGATTAACCCAGAATCACGGTTTTTTATTGATTGGCACCCGCAAAATATATTCCCGCTCACAACAATGTCTAATAACGAAATATTAGAATCACAAGATGTTGAATCTCCGCGCCAGATTAATATTAATAATATTCAAAAAAGACGAGTAGTACTGGATGCTGGCGTCAGTTATGTTTTTGTAAAACAACAACAGGTATTTTCTGCGCAATTATTGCATGATGTAAATAGTGTTTATAATAGCTACAGAGGATCATTACAATGGCAATACCATTTTGATCTTAAGTTGTTAGAACTTAAATCGACGTTAGGCGTTAACTACAAATCAGCCAAACTAAATAATTACTTTTATGGCTTAAACAGCGCAGAATTTTCATATGGTAAAATAGAAGTTGGTAGTAGCTGGCAACCTTATGCTAAAATCGACGCCCGTTGGCCGGTAGGTAAAGCCAACGCACTTCGTTTTCATTTAGCATATTATGACTATTCAGCAATGGATAGTAGCCCGCTATTTGAACATGACTATTCAATGACCGCCTTTATAGGATTCGAACATACATTTTAATATGAAGTGTTTTATGTTGGTTGTGTTTGCAGCTTCATTTTTTAGCAACCCAAGTGTTGCAAAAGCCCCTTCACTTAACGTATCACCCAAAGTCTGTGTGGTTTCCGAACAACAAGAGTTCTGTGATCTTGAGTTAAAATTTAAGTGGCAATTGCCTGAGCCAATCGATGTGTGTTTATACCAGCAAGATACTCAATTGAAATGTTGGCAAGGGGTAAAAAAAGGGCAACTTAGTTATAAAGCGCGTGTTCAGGTGGAGACCATATACTCCCTGATTAATCCCCTTACAGGTGTATCATTAGCGAGTGTGCAAGTAGAAGTGCAAACTGCATACGCGAAGAAGAAACATCGGCTACGCTCACCTTGGAGCTTTTTTTAATTTAGGAGCAATAAATGCCAAAGATATTACTTGTTGAAGATGACCTAGGGTTGCAACAATTAACCAAAGACTATCTTGAGCATAATGGCTTAGAAGTTGACGTATTAGATCGCGGAGACGAAGTGTTTCCTTACCTGAGTGAAAACGATGTTGATTTAATCATTCTAGATGTGATGCTGCCAGGAAAAGATGGCTTTAGCGTGTGCCGCCAAGTGCGCGACAAATACACCTTACCTATTTTAATGCTTACTGCAAAGGGCGAAGATTTTGACCAAGTTATTGGCCTAGAGCTCGGGGCTGACGATTACGTTATTAAACCTGCGGAGCCGCGCGTGTTGTTGGCTCGAATTAGTGCATTATTGCGACGTGGACAGCCTAGCGTAAGAGCCATTGAGGAGCTTAAGTTTGGTGATTTATCAATAGATAAAACCAGTCGTATTGTAAAGTTAAGCGGTGTAGAAATCGTATTGACCTCACATGAGTTTGAATTACTGTGGTTATTAGCTTCAAATGCAGGAGAAGTACTCAGCCGAGAACATGTGCACCAACATATGATTGGACGTGAGTACGACGGGCTCGATAGAACCGTTGATGTACGTGTATCTCGAATTCGTAAGAAGCTTGGTGATAATAGTGATAAGCCATACCGTATTAAAACGGTGTGGGGGCAAGGCTATTTATTTGTATCAGATGCGTGGGACATGTAATTAATGCAAGGTATTAGGCTAGGTTAATGGGGAAGCTATTTATAAGCCTTTACGTGTATATTATTGCCTCTTTGTTTATTGCCAGTGGTGTTATAGAGCAGCTTTGGCCGTATGATGAATCTGAGCAACATGTTTTGTTAGATGATGAATTTGGGCAGTCATTATGGCTGCTCTCTCAAACGGCAGATGGTCTTGAACAGCTAAAGCATAATTTTGATAGTCAAGTTATCTCTCAGCAAGATTTAGTTCTCCCTCCTGAGCAGCAATTACAATTAGCTCAAAATAATTACCTTTACTTGTATGATAAGCAGCAACGTATTGTTTGGTATGTTACTTTAAATAATTCTCAGTTGTTACAAGTAGGTCCTGTAGGTGTCAAAGCTAAAAACACTGGGACCGTAATACCTTATTTATTGGTGCTATTTATTATTAGCTTACCGATAGGGTTATGGAGCTTATTGTTATGGCGAGACTTTGCTAAGCTCAGCCAAGCCTGTGAAGCCGTCGGAGGCGCGCAAGATTTTCAATTAAGCGACCGCTCTAAATCATTTTTTTTACCCATCACTGATACGTTGCAAGTAATGCAGCAGCGGATTGAGTTTTTATTGAGTGCTCAACAGGAACTGACCTCATCAGTGTCACATGAGTTTAGAACACCATTAGCGCGTTTGAAGTTTGCAATCGCGATGTTAGAGGATAAAACTCAGGACATCAAAGCACAGCACTATTTATCTGATATGCAAATGGATATTCATGAGCTGGAATCCTTGGTATCAGAAATGTTGGAATACGCTCGTTTAGATACACAGCAACCAAGCTTACAATTGGCTCCTTGTGATATCGTTGCATTAATTAAAGCCAATATCGAAAAAGTAAGTTTTGATACCCCTATTAAATTAACAACAACGCTACCGAGTCAATTCATTTACGTATGTGATAGTCATTTTATGTCGCGAGTGCTACAAAATTTAATTAGTAACGCACTAAAACATGCTACGCAAACTGTGCATATTAGTTTAACTGCCAACGCCGAAAAGTTATTTCTGGTTATTGAAGATGATGGCCCAGGTATTGCGGATGCTGAACGTGAGAAAGTGTTTAAACCTTTTACCCGTTTAGATAAAAGCCGTGATAAAAAAACCGGTGGGTTTGGATTAGGGCTAGCAATTGTAAATAAAATTATTAGCTGGCATAAAGGGCAGTGTAAGATTGAAGACTCACCACTGGGTGGGGTTAAGTTTATTATCACCCTCGACAACTAAATCCCAAACAATAAAAAAGCGCCATAAAGGCGCTTTTTTGCGGTTTAAAACCAAAAAATCAACAAGTAGCAAATAGATAGACAGACCATTTATAGAAAAGTTCTATTTTATTTACTATTTTTTTCTAGTAATGGCATCAGCATTTGCTCTAAGCCATTAAGCTTCACTTCGTACATCATTGCGAGCTGAGAGCCAAGCTTGCTATCAGGAAAGCCTTGTTGTTTAAACCACACTAAATATGGCTCAGGCAGCAAAAGTAAAGGGCGTCCCGCATACTTGCCAAATGGCATAATGGTGTTAATCGCTACTTTTAGTTGTTGAGGATCCATTACTGACATCTTTTATAAATAATGGGGGTAAGTGTAAGGGATTTTAAGGAAATAAAATAGGCTGTAACGGGCAAGTAACAGCCTATTGATAGAGGGAGTAGGCCCTCTAATTTGAGAATCTTATTGGTCACTTAAAAGCAAGGGGTCCGTTATTTGTCTTTTATAAAACACAAACTTAGGTATTAGCTTTATTCAACCAACACAGACATTTTACCTGATTTTTTCACCAATAAAATACTCAGATGTAAAGGAATGTAAATGCAATCTATTTGCATCTAAGCCCGATTACGGAAACAAGGTTTGCTTTACATGCTCCGCAAAACCGCTACCAGCCTCTAAATAAAAGTTATAAGTAGAATCTATTCCCATATCTTCTAATTCTTTTTGCTGATCGGGGTAGTTAGCAATCGCAGTTACTTGCCCTTTATAGCCTGATGCTTGTAATTGCTCTAAAGCAAAAATATTTTGCATATGCTTAGGCATAGTTAACATAACCATTTCCACATGAGAGTGATTAACGCGCTGCCAAAAATCAGGGTCGGTGGCATCGGCAATTAATACTCTGCGTCCACGTTTAATATGTTTATCGACCACCTCAGGTTTAATATCAATACCTGCAACTACATCAGGGTGAGTTGCGTTTATTGTTTCATAGGCACCAGTGCCAATTCTACCCATACCAAAGATCACTATTTTCGTATCATTTAAGTTTACAGGAAGCTCTTCTGCTAAACGGGTCTTGCTTTCAAACTTCAATAAGAGGCGTTCAATTTTAACGTACAGCTCGTTAGAGCGTTTATTTAAAGGGGAGGCAATCACAAATGTAATTGATACGGCAATCGCGATAACCGCGAGCCATTCAGAGGTAACCATGCCGCTAGATGCAGCAACTGCACAAACAATTAAGCCAAACTCACTAAAGTTAGCCAAACTAAATGCGGTGAGTAAAGAAGTACGAGCACGCAGTTTAAATAAGTTAGTTAGTATGTAATAAAGCAGCGTTTTAACAGGAATAACCAATACTAAAATTAAAGCAACGACTAAAGAGTGGGCAGTAAGTTCTGCGCTTAAACCAATACTTAAGAAAAAGCCAACCAGTAATATATCTTTAAGGCTAAGCAGCGATTTAGACAGCTCACCTGCTTTTTTGTGAGGGGCGAACATCATGCCAATGATCAATGCGCCTAAATCACCTTTTAATCCTGCGAATTCAAAGGCATTGTACCCAGCTACCAACGCAAAGAAAAAGCCAAATAGCGGCAGCAACTCACCGTGTTTAGAGCGGTTTAAAACCCAGTACATAATTGGGCGAAACAAAGGTAGTGCAACAATTAACCCTAAGGCCCAAATGTTCGGTACTTTACCTGTACTGACCGCTAAAAATATGACTGCAAATATATCTTGCATAACCAAAATACCAATAGCTATTTTACCATGTAAACTTGCCATTTCCCCGCGTTCTTCAAGCACTTTTACAGCAAACACCGTACTGGAAAAGCTCAGAGCAAAGCCAACTAACAACGCACTTTGCCAGCTTAAATCAACAAATAACGGCAGTGCAAATACACCAAGCAACAACATGAAGCCACTAAACAATGCGCTACTTAAAATGATGTGTATGGTGGCAGGAGCCCATACTTGAGGTTTTATAAGGTTAGCAATTTTTAGCTTGAGTCCAATACTAAAAAGTAGCAGTGTGACCCCTAAAGAGGCAATCGTTTCGAGTAGCTCCGTGCTTTTGTAACCCGCTAAATTAAGAATAAATCCGGCCATAAGAAAGCCGATAAGCGGCGGTAATTTTAGCTGATATATACCAAAACCGCAGACGAAGGCGGTAGCAAAATAAATTAGTTCCATAGTTATTAGTATCACTGCACTTGGCATTGTAGTGTAGCGAAAAACAATGCTTATTGACAATTTATCTACTTATTTCCTACTGCTAATTGGCTGATAGTGAGTATTTATCACCTGATTGCTAAAACACCTTTATGTATGCATAAAAGCGGCTGTAAAGTACAAAAAACACACATAAATGGCTAGTTTTATGGTAAACAGCATGTAAATAGCAGTTTTTCGCTGACAAGCGCTTTTAAATGTGGTTAAGATGCCATAACGAAGGAGTTTAAGTGTAAGCAAACAAGTGTATTGCTTAGCTTAAGGAGAAAATATGTTTAAAAAGATTTTAGCATCGGTAGGCATTGGTGCCGCCAAGGTGGATACTATTTTAGAAACCGAGCATCTTCAGCCTGGCCAACTATTCAATGCACAAATTGTTATTAGTGCAGGTGATGTAAGTCAAGAAATTGCGGGTTTAGATTTAATGTTAGTTACTCGGGTTAAAGTAGCCAGTGAAGACGGTGATTACTTTACTAATCATGTTATTGATCAATGGCGCATAACTGACATTGGTACTGTTGAGCCTGGTGAAGTTAAAACTATCCCATTTGAAGCCCGTTTGCACTCAGAAACACCAATTACTGAAATTAATGCCGGTTATAACCAGTCTTATGTGTGGTTAGAAACAGGGCTTGATATTGACCTTGCGCTTGATCCAACAGATAAAGACCATTTGCACATCTATCCGAATGAAGCAGTTAAAACCTGTATGCAAGCAATGGAGAAGCTAGGATTTAATTTAGTTAAAGCAGATGTAGAGCAAGGCCATTTACGTGCTTCTACTTTTCAATCTGTGTCTGGGTGTTATCAAGAGCTTGAATATCAACCAAATAGTCGCAGCTTATTTGGTATAAAGGAAATTGAACTGTCGTTTATTCCTGAAGCGCATAAAACGCATGTACTGATTGAGTTAGACAGAGCATTTAGAAGTGACGGTTATGTCGATTTAACTATCGAGCATGATCATGTTAACTTATCTCAGTTATGTGATCAGTTAGAGCGATTATTTGCTTAATAAGATTATGGGGCCTTTTAGTAAGGCCCTGTAATAATAAAAGGTGTTTAAATGGCGTTTAAATGTGAGCCATTCTCTGCGCTCGACTCCCAGACCCTGTTTGCAATAATGCGTGAACGTGTTGACGTATTTGTTGTAGAACAAGTGTGTCCTTACCCCGAACTTGATGATGTGGATATTGCAGATGCTACTCGCCACTTGTATTCACTCAATAGGCAAACAGTAAATGCCTATGCTCGTTGTTATGAAAAAGATGCACATTATAGTGCGATAGGGCGCGTTTTAGTTGCTCAATCACAGCGCAGCTCTGGTTTAGGCAAAGAATTAGTTAGCCAGGCTATTGCCTGTTGTAGAACTCATTGGCCTACTCGTGATATTTATATAGGCGCACAAACCTACCTACTAAATTTTTATCGCTCATTTGGTTTTGAGTGTGTTGGGGAGGAGTACTTAGAAGATGGCATACCCCATCAAGATATGATTTTAAAGCAGTAGATAATTCTTAATAAATAAAGGCCCACATTAGTGGGCTTTTTTTGTTTTATTAGCTAAGTAAAGAATGTAAAAATACTAAGCTAATGGCGATAGGGCATACAAACTTAGTATACCAAGGCCATATTTTCCAAAATAAGGTGTTATGTACTTCAGGGTTACCTTGCTGGATTGCTTTGAGCAGTGATGACCTATACCAGATCCACCCTACAAAAATACAACACATAAGTCCTAATAAAGGTTGCGCGACTTTAGTTGTTAAGGTGATCACTAAACCAAATAACGTGCCTAAGTTGCACACTATGGTAATACTAACCATGGCAATTAAAGCACCTATTAACCATGTTGCTTGAACACGCTTCATTGCAAAGCGCTCTACAGTGTACGATACCGGCGCTTCAAGCATTGAAATTGACGAGGTTAGAGCGGCAATACTCATTAATGCAAAAAAAGCAAAGCCAACAAATAAACCCACACCACCCATGCCATCAAATAAGGCGGGTAAAACCTGAAATACTAAGGTGTCTTCTGAAAGCAGTTTACCTGTTGTTGACGAGAATATTTCAACACCTTGGGCTTGTGCAACATACATCGCGGGGATAATCAGTAAGCCTGCTACAAATGCGATGAATACATCAATAAGCGTAACATAAGCCCCCAAAGAGACGAGATTTTCTTTTTTACTGATATATGAGCCATAGATAATCATTACACTGGTACCCAGTGACAATGAAAAGAAGGCCTGTCCTAGTGCACTGACTAATAAGGTGGGATCAAAAATAGAAGAAAAGTCAGGGACTAGGTAAGCTTTTAATCCCTCAACAGCGCCTTCTTGAGTCATTACATAGGCAATTAAGGCAAACAAAATACCGAGCAAAGCAGGCATTAAACGTTTTGACCATTTTTCAATACCATTTTCAACACCGCGGCTGATAATAGCAACGGTTAAAATAATAAATACCACAGTAAAAAGAATGTTACGTGTAAGTGACTGTTCACTTAACCACGAAGATGCCGCATCTGCGCCTATGAGAGTAGTAACCGGCTCTAAAGTTGCACTTAACATCCAACCAGCAACAATCGCATAAAAGCTTAGTATAAAGCCAGCACATAAAATCCCGCCAAAGCCAACAGCAAAGGCAAACTGCTTTTGCCAAGGTTTAGTGGTTAATTTAGTTAGTGAAGAAACCGCATTAGCTTGTCCATGACGACCTATCATCAGCTCTGCCATTAAAGCAGGATAGGCTAAAAAGAAGGCCAGTACTAAGTACGCGACTAAAAAGGCAGCCCCGCCATTACTTGCTGTTTGTGTCGGGAAACCCCAAATATTACCAAGCCCAACAGCAGATCCTGCCGCAGCCATTATAAAACCAAAGCGGGAGCTAAACTCACCTCTTACTGCACTCATATTATTTTGCTTCTCTATTTTTTCGACGCCGTGACAATCTACTGGAATTGTAAAAAAATAAAAAGTGCTTATTTGACTTAGTCGCACAATTATTGCGTTTTATTTTCAGATATAAATAACACGTGCATTTTTTGATTATAAATAGCACGATTTCTTTAATTATATTGCGTTAGTTAGAACGGATGGTAATTGTTTAATTAATATCTAAACCGCGCAATCGTAAGTGTAAAGCAGGCCCCACCAAGGTGCTCACTTTTACTCACTTCTATTGAACCATGATGCCAATCGGCTACTTTGGCAACGATAGCCAATCCTAACCCATAACTGTTGTCACTGCGATTACGGTGGCTGCGCTCACGGAAGAACGGGCTAAATACTTTTTGATTGTTTTCTTGAGCTATTCCTGGGCCATCATCGGCAATGCTGATGACTAAAGTATGCTCTTGTAGCGAGGCGGTTACTTTAATGTGATGATGTGCAAAATCGCAGGCATTATTAATTAAGTTTGCGATCGCTCTTGCTAGCCAATGTAAGTCAGCAAAAATAGTATGATCATCACATTCTAAAGAAATATTAAGCGAACGTGCGGTTATTCTTGGTTCAAGCTGCAGCACAATGTCACTTAGATATTGTTTAAGGTTTGCTGATGAGTAAGTGAGTTTATTGGCATTTTGTTCCAAAGTAGCAAATGCTAAGTAGCTTTTTAACATTGACTCCATATGATCCAAATCGGTTTCCATACGGGTTAGGTAATGCTTTATTTTGCTCTCATCATGGCTATCAAGTGCAGCGTCAACACCAAAGCGTAAGCATGCTATTGGGGTTCTTATATCATGGGACAGGCTTGAGGCCATCAGTTTATTTTCAGCTACTAACTTTTCAATTTGGCTTGCCATGCGGTTAAAGGTCAGTTCCACATCTTTAATATAGGTAAAGCGAGAGGGCTTAATTCGGGCTTTAACATTACCGGATGCGAACTGTTTTGCCGCATCATTTAATACTGTAAGACGTTTTGCTAAAGGGGTAATAATAAAACCCATAAAAACACATAAGCCAGTATAAAATAACAAAGTTAAAATTATGTCGTTTCGCTGTGTGCTCTCGTAAGGCTTATCTAAACGCATGGTTAAATGATAAGGGCTTAATGCATCATTAGTGTAGAGCATGTAAAAGCCTTGCTCGTCCTCGAGTATTAACCCGCCTTGAGTTTGCATTTTATCTAATAGCGCTGATGGTAATGCTAGCGACTGATTTAATTTGTAGTTAAGAGTCAGGTTAAAATCTTTGGCTAACTTAGTTACCTGTTCTGGTCGTGCCTGTGGCTTTATAGCTGTGAGCTGTTTACTTAACCCGACAATAATCTGGCTTTGTACACTAAACTCATCCAAAGGTGCATGTGCTTGTTGGCTAAATGCATCAATAAGCCAACCTAAAACAATAATTGAAAGCAGCGCACTGCCTAGTAGTGAAATATAAAACTTTTTCATTGATGCTATTCCATAATAGGCTGGGTGTATTGAAGTGACTTTTATTATTGTCGCGCTTATTATTTTAAGCGCTCAGGCATTAAAACTTACCACGCTGTAGTCACAAACAAATAACCACGCCCCCAAATAGTTTTTATTTTTTCTGGTTTTTGCGGATCATCATTAAACTTTTTACGCAAAGCAGAAATAAGCACATCAACGCTTCTATCTAGGCCGTCATACTCTCTACCTTTGGTTGCTTTAAACACCGCATCACGTGATACAACCTGCCCAGCGTTGCTCGCTAAATAATGCAGTAATAAATACTCTGCGCTTGAAATATTCACATCTTGCTGGTTGAGTGTAACGTTACGAGATTCGGTATCAATACTTAATTGACCAATATTGATCATGCTCTCTTGAGCATCAGTTTTAGGCGTGTCACTGCTATAGCGTAAAGCCGACTTAATACGAGCAAGCAGTGCACGAGGGCGAACAGGTTTTATAATGTAATCTGTGGCACCGACTTCAAGCCCAATGACCTCATCCATTTCTTCATCTCGTGCGGTGAGCATAATTATAGGAGCTTGATAAAAGCTACGTAACTCACGGCATACACTAATACCATCAAGTCCTGGTAACATAATATCGAGTAAAATAAGTTGTGGGTTTAAATGCTTTACTTGGCTTATAACTTCATCACCGCGATGACATACATGCACAATATAACCTTGCTCAGTTAAATACTCAGTTACCCATTGTGCAAGAGAGATATCATCTTCAACCAGTAAAATAGTACCGTAATTATCCATAAGCTTTCTTCGTATACCTGAATGATGTTTATAGTGTGTGGCTAAAATAACCGCCAGCGCCGCTTTTTTTGTCTATTTTGATACACCCATTGTAGTTTAACTTCGCTTACAGCAATCACTTGTGATGTATTACTATCAAACAGCTCAAATGAAATGCTCTGGGTTGAATCAAAGGCGTAATTAAGTGAGCCTTGTCGCTGTTTAAGCCAGCACTGCATAATGTATTTTGAAGTCGCATCGCGTAAACAATAATTTCCTACCTCTGGTTGCTGCCATGATAAGACAACATCGGCATAACATTGACGCCCTTCACGTAAGGCTACACAGGTATCGGGAACGGCAGTAAGGTCACTGGGTGGTTGTGTAGTGGCTGCAAGCAAAGAGCCCGAATATGTAAACAACAAACAGTAAAAAAATCTAAAGTACATAACGCAGGCCTACCTTGGCTTTGTGTTGATATCCTTGGGAAATAATTGGGCTGTCTTCAATTTCTTTTGAAAACCATGTAGTTAACCAGCCTGCTAAGAATACCCAATCTTGATTGATGGGGTATTCGGCATGAAATTCAAACATAATACTGGTACTGGCATCGGTACTATAAATTGGACGTACTGCGTTTGCTTCATCGCTATCAATACCAAAGTAATAGTTTGTAAAATCAGCAGAGTAAGCACTTAAGCCAATACCGGAGCGAAACTCCCAATTGCGCCAAGGTTGAATGTGGCTGAAAAACACATTGGCAACCCAACCATTATGAGCACCGCTAATATCATGTAAATATTCAAATGAAATTTGTGAGTTTTCAAATCGACGTGTTAATCGAAGGCCGGTGTCAAAATCATAGTTACGCTTTTTTATACC
Organism: Pseudoalteromonas sp. QJM3NY_12; assembly: GCF_056173165.1. Next base: position 2,399,527 of record NZ_CM149661.1, on the reverse strand, counting down.
ACGCAGTGGATCAATTATTCCGTCGTTATAAAAGCCTAAACCTTGTTCATCAAAACCTGCTTGAATGTTGGTGCCTAATAAATCAAGACCCCAATCATATTTGTTAATTAAGCTATAGCCTAAAACAAGTCCACCGCTGAGCTGATTATGGTCAAAATCTAGATAAAAATTATCGTAAGAAACTGCAATACTCAAATCTAGTTCTGCACCAACATCATAGGAGTTCATGCCAACTAAATAAGAGTCTTCAATGTAATAACCTGCGCCAGCGCTCCAATCCCAGGCAAAACCAGTGGTGGGTTCCAAAGTGTTATCGGCATAGTAACGATTACTGGCGCTGCTTTGGGCACTAAAAATAGCGGCAACTAATAAGGCCGCACAACCAAAAGACTGTTTAAGAGAAGTATACGTCATCCTTGGAACCTTAATTAGAGTTTGCTAAAGAGGCTAGGGTCTGTTGACCTTTGCGGATTAAAATTTGTTCAAACTAGGGGCGGTTTAATCGCGGCGCGAAGTTTGTAACCTAGTGGGCTAAGTCAAAACCGAGTAACAAAGAGTAAATCGCCCCTAGGCAGAACCCTTCGGGCAGCGTCTGTTTGGCATTGATGCTGCGTTATCGCCAATTTATGGGGAACAACCACACCACAAAGGCTCTGCCTTGCCTAAATACCAAACAGAGTGCTGCAAATTTAACCTTGAAAGGTCAACAGACCCTAGTATATTGTCAAACTCTTAGCTAAATCTGTAAAAAAATGTAGCGGTCGTCCTAACAACTACTGAACTTTAATTTTATCAATAAGAATACTGCTTAAGTAAAATTGCATCATAGGTGTGAGAGCACTTATTTCGGTGCGTGTACATGGCCCATTTAATTTAGTTAAACGACTCAGTTTTGTAATGGTTTTATAAGCAGGGGCCGTTACTTCATTATTAAGCTCAGCTCGTTTAAGACGAGCCTGTTCGGTGTTGTGCTTGTGTATAAATGCAACAACTTCCAGCTCATTAGTGATCTTCTTTTCTTCGCTAAAGCTATAAACTAAAGGTTCACGATGAAAGCTTGCACTGTCAATTGATGATTTAGCAAACCACACCACATCGCCCGATGCTTTGTGAGTAAGTCGCATGCTAACTTGGGCCAATATATTGGCGCATTGTTGGGACGGAAATTGCTGGGCTACTTTTGAAAACAGTGAATATGGCTTTTCTGGTTGTGCTAGGGTGTACTTGGCGTCATCTATAAATTCCAGATCAACTTGATGAATCGCTAACGTATAATCGCTGTTCTCGTTAGTTGTCACCTTAAGCTGTTTATCAATTAAGGCTTGGCTTATTTGAGAGACCAAAGTGTCGGTAACACTTGCACGGTCTACTATTACTCTAACAGTTTGATTTTTTTTCACGTTGTGGGCAGGTAATTGTACCGACTTCACTTTTGGTGAAGCATGCTCAGTTTCATATTTTAACTGATAAGTTTGGCTCTTAAGCATAGGCTTTGCAGGCATTGCTAAAGGCTCTGCGGGTTGTTTAACGACAGCACAACCTGACGCTGATATTATAAAAAGTGATACAACTAAAAAACGCATAAATATTTTACATCCACTCAAAAGCCATTAATCGGTCATATTGTACGTTAGTCCGAGTAAAAGTTCATGATATTATAACGGTTGATTATGACTAAAAAAGAAAAATTAGCTAAGAATGAAGTATTTTAACACCTTACCCTTTTACTTTTTTGCCGTGCTCCTTATCGGGACGCATTTACAGGCGAGCGCAAGCACAGATCCTGATTGGGAAGCATTTGTTAAAAGTTATGGACGCTATACAGAAAAAAAACTAAAAATAAAAAAAATCCCAGGAGGGGCGCTATCCATTGTCAACTCACAAGCACGTGACTACATCCATACTATGGGCAATACAAAGGTGCGCGGTGGGCAAAAAATTAACCCGCACACTCGATTTCGTTTAGCCTCCGTATCGAAAACATTTGCAGGGTCGTTAGCGGCTAAACTCGCAAATGAACAGCGGCTCAACCTTTATTTACCTGTTAGTTATTATTTACCGGATTTTAAGCAAACTGACTATAAAGATGATTTAAAAGTTTTTCATATTTTAAGCCATTCTAGTGGGCTAGTGCCTAACGCTTACGATAATTTAATCGAATCGCGGATGGGTTATAAGGACATTGTTGAAAAACTATTGAGTGTTAAACCCATTTGTGACCCTGGTGATTGCTATGGCTATCAAAATGTAATGTTTAGCTTAATAGACGACGTAATTTTAAAAAGTACCAACAAAACCTATACCCAGTGGCTTAATGAGGCGTTTTTTACTCCCCTAGAAATGAATGATGCTAGTTTGGGTTACGATGCCATGGTGCAGGATAATAACTATGCACACCCTCACGTGCGTGGAAAAAAACGTTGGTATAGCGCCCGCTTAAAAAAGAATTATTATAAAGTTGCACCCGCGGCAGGGGTAAACGCCAGTGCGTCAGATATGGCTATTTGGTTAAATGCGCAATTAGGGCAATATCCATCGGTATTATCCTTAGATGCATTGGCCACGCAAACACGCCCTTATACTCATACTAAAAAAGAACGCTACAGACGAGTATGGCGAGAGCACATGAACGAAGCCTACTATGGGCTAGGCTGGCGTGTGTATGACTATGATGATGAAACGCTTTATTATCACAGTGGTTGGGTGCAAGGCTACCGCAGTGACTTAGTGGTTTTTCCGCACTTAAATGTAGGGTTTAGTTTAATTTTAAATGCAGAAACTGGGCTCATTAATGAGCTTACTACGGAGTTCATAGACCGTTTATTGGCATACAAACGAGGTAAAAAACAATGAGTACATTGATAAAATCAGCATGGGCAGTATTACTATTAATGCTATGCAATCCTGCTTTTGCTGAGCCTGAACAGCTTTATTTGTTTCGTCATAGTGAAAAACAAACAGGCAATGATCCATTTTTAACAGAGCAAGGGCAAGTACGTGCTGAGCATTTGGTTTCGCTAATTAAAGCCCATCCAGACATTACGTTATACAGTAGTAACTATAACCGAACATTAAGTACTGCAGCGCCTTTAGCTAGGTATTTTAATGTTAAAGTTATAACTTATAATGCTGCTGATTTAACGACATTGAAAAATCAGTTGTTAGCACAAAATGGTGTTGTGGTGGTTGTAGGGCATAGTAATACCACACCGCAATTGGCTTCGTTATTGAGTAACCAAACTATTGAAAATATGAATGAGGGGCAGTTCGGGCACTATTATTTGCTGAGTAAGTTTGAGGATGGTAACTACAGAGCAAAGTTGCGAATAATGGATTTTTAATTATATATAAAAAAACCAGCCACGGCTGGTTTTTTGTATCATTTATAACGGATTGTTAGCCGCGAGGTAACTGAATTTTTTTCTCAGGGCTTTGACGGTAAAGCACAATCGTATGGCCGATTGTTTGTAGTTTGGTAGCTCCTGTTTCGCGAACAATGGCATCAAAAATAAGCTTTTTTGTTTCACGATCGTCAGTTGGCACTTTCACTTTAATTAATTCGTGAATTTCTAATGCGCTTTGGATTTCAACTACTACGCCTTCGGTTAAACCGTTAGAACCTAGTAAAACTACAGGCTTAAGGCTATGTGCCTGGCCTTTTAAAAACTGCTTTTGTTTGTTTGATAATGTCATGATATTACAAATTTTGCTGAATATGGCTTGAATTAAGGGTATTCTAACGCCATCTAGAGAATATTACTAATTAGTTGCGTGTTAATTTATGACAAATAAAAAACAGTCAGCCAGTTCACAGCGTTGGCTTAAAGAACATTTTGATGATAAATATGTTCAAGAAGCGCAAAAAAAAGGCTGGCGCTCTCGAGCTGTTTTCAAATTAGACGAAATCCAAAACAGAGATAAGTTATTGCGTCCAGCAATGACAGTGGTTGATTTAGGCGCAGCCCCAGGGAGTTGGTCACAATACTTAGCAGAAAAAGTAGGTGACAAAGGCCAAGTGGTTGCGTGTGATATTTTACCTATGGATTCATTAGCGGGTGTTGACTTTTTACAAGGTGACTTTCGTGAAGAGGCCGTACTTGATGCATTGTTAAAACGCATTGATGGTAAAAATGTAGATGTGGTATTGTCTGATATGGCACCTAACATGAGTGGTAATAACTCGGTTGATCAGGCGGGGAGCATGTACTTGGTTGAGCTTGCACTTGATATGTGCCACCAAGTTTTAAAGAAAAATGGCGCGTTTATTGTTAAAGTATTCCAAGGTGAAGGCTTTGATCAATATTTGCAAGATGTACGTAATAGTTTTAAAGCAGTGAAGATACGTAAACCGGATGCCTCGCGTCCCCGTTCTCGGGAAGTATATATAGTAGCGACTGGATACAAACTGTAGTACAGTTGTTTGGCGTTTAGTTGAATTTAAATTAATTGGATACAAGAGGTTAACCCCTTGAGCGATATGGCGAAAAATCTAATACTCTGGCTGGTTATTGCAGTTGTGCTTATGTCAGTATTTCAGAGCTTTAATGGCGGCGATCAAGTTGATCGTCAAACAAGTTACAGTCAATTTGTTAAAGATGCCCGCAGTGGCTCTATACAAGAAGTGTCTATTGAAAGTGGCAGTGGCACAATTACTGGCATAAAAAATAGCGGCGAGCGTTTTCAAACGATTATGCCGATCTATGATAAAGATATTTTAAATGATTTGTTAAAAAGCGATGTAAATGTCAAAGGTGTAAAACCTGAGGAACAATCGTTTTTAGCAAGTATTTTCATTTCTTGGTTCCCTATGATTCTGCTAATTGGTGTGTGGATTTTCTTCATGCGTCAGATGCAAGGTGGCGGTGGCAAAGGCGCCATGTCATTTGGTAAGAGTAAAGCCCGCTTAATGAGTGAAGATCAAGTCAAAACGACTTTTGCTGATGTAGCTGGCTGTGATGAAGCCAAAGACGATGTAACCGAGCTGGTGGACTTTTTACGCGACCCATCTAAATTCCAAAAATTAGGTGGCAGTATTCCTAAGGGCGTACTTATGGTCGGTCCTCCTGGTACAGGTAAAACATTACTTGCTAAGGCGGTTGCCGGTGAAGCAAAAGTGCCATTCTTTACTATTTCAGGTTCTGATTTTGTTGAAATGTTTGTGGGTGTAGGTGCATCACGTGTACGTGACATGTTCGAACAAGCTAAAAAAGCAGCGCCCTGTATCATCTTCATCGATGAAATCGATGCAGTAGGACGTAAACGTGGCGCAGGTATGGGTGGCGGTCACGATGAACGTGAGCAAACGCTTAACCAAATGCTAGTTGAGATGGATGGCTTCGAAGGCAATGAAGGTATTATTGTTATTGCTGCGACTAACCGTCCGGATGTTTTAGACCCAGCATTACTTCGCCCAGGCCGTTTTGATCGCCAAGTTGTGGTTGGTTTACCAGATATTCGTGGTCGTGAACAAATTCTAAAAGTACATATGCGTAAAGTACCTTTAGGTGATAACGTTGAAGCGGCAGTGATTGCTCGTGGTACACCTGGTTTCTCAGGTGCAGATCTTGCTAACTTAGTGAATGAAGCGGCTCTTTATGCAGCACGTGGTAATAAACGTGTTGTTAGTATGGCTGAATTTGACGCTGCAAAAGATAAAATCATGATGGGTGCTGAACGCAAGACCATGGTGATGAGCGAGCAAGAAAAAGAAATGACAGCTTATCATGAAGCAGGTCATGCCATTGTTGGGCGTATGGTTCCAGAGCACGATCCTGTTTATAAAGTATCTATTATTCCACGTGGCCGTGCGCTAGGTGTGACGATGTATTTACCAGAGCAAGACCGTGTTAGTCATTCAAAAGAGTTACTTGAGTCTATGATCTCTAGTCTTTATGGTGGCCGTATTGCTGAAGCCATTATTTATGGTGAAGACAAAGTAACTACCGGTGCAAGTAACGATATCGAACGTGCAACTGACATTGCTCGCAAAATGGTTACACAATGGGGGTTAAGTGAAAAGCTAGGCCCATTACTTTATGCTGAAGATCAAAATGAAATGTACATGGGTGGCGGCGGTGGTCGTTCTATGAGCATGTCGGATGAAACAGCAAAAGTAATTGATGCAGAAGTACGCTTGTTTTCAGACCGCAACTATCAACGTGCAGAATCAATATTGAAAGAAAACATTGATATTTTGCATGCCATGAAAGACGCACTGATGAAGTATGAAACCATCGATGCCAAACAAATTGATGACTTAATGGCGCGTCAGCCAGTACGTGAACCACGTGATGCGCATGACCGACATGAAGCTAAATCAGAAAAAGAAGATGTTTCTAAAGATAAAGCTGTTGATGAAATACAAAAACCAACTAGCGAATCTAAAAACGACGACTCTAAAAAAGATGAATCTAAAAAAGATGAAACAAACCTTGATGATAAAGCTGAATAATCGTTAAAATAACAAATCCAAAAGCCCCGAATTTCGGGGCTTTTTTGTATCAGTTTGCTGTAATTAACTCAAATTACACTTAACAAACACATATTAAGGTTAGCGATGAATAATAAAATTAACCTTGCACGTGGTCGAGCGCTTGATCTCAGCGAACCCATTATTATGGGAATAGTAAACGTTACCCCTGATTCATTTTCAGATGGTGGCCAGTTTTTTAATATTACAGCTGCACTCAAACATGCAATGCAATTACTTGATGACGGCGCGACTATTTTAGATATCGGCGGTGAATCTACACGCCCGGGTGCTCCCGATGTCAGCCTTGAAGATGAACTGCAGCGCGTTATTCCGATTATTAAGGCTATACGTGAGCATAGTGATTGCGTTATTTCAATCGATACCAGTAAATCCGAAGTCATGCGTCAAGCCATTGAAGCTGGTGCGGATATTGTTAATGATGTGCGAGCATTACAAGAACCTGGTGCATTAGAGGTGGTTGCTCAGTATCCTGACGTGGTCGTGTGCTTAATGCATATGCAAGGACAACCGCGAAGTATGCAAAACGACCCTCACTATAATGATTTAGCAAGCGAGATAAATGACTTTTTTAACCAGCGCATCGCTGCATGCGAAACTGCTGGTATAAGACAAAGCCAATTAATATTAGACCCTGGTTTTGGCTTTGGAAAAACACTTAAACACAATTATCAAATATTGTCTCAATTTAATGACTTTGCCCAGTTTGGCTTACCGCTGCTGGCGGGTTTATCACGTAAGTCAATGATTGGTAATTTACTCAACAGAGATACAGAAAATAGATTAGCTGGTAGTTTAGCTGGCGCATTAATAGCAGCACAAAACGGTGCGCATATTATTCGTGTGCATGATGTAAAAGAAACCGCAGACGTGCTTGGCGTATATCAAGCCTGCAAACAAGGAGTACTTTAATGCAAGAAAGAAAATATTTTGGCACAGACGGTGTGCGTGGTCTAGTTGGGCAAGGGCCTATTAATCCAGAATTTGCAATGAAATTAGGCTGGGCTGCAGGGCGCGTATTATCACAACATGGCACAAAAAAAGTCATTATTGGTAAAGATACTCGTATTTCTGGTTATATGCTTGAAACTGCATTGGAGTCTGGTTTAATTGCAGCCGGTATTGATGTTATTTTGCTTGGTCCTATGCCAACGCCTGCCGTTGCATATTTAGCGCAAACGTTTCGCGCAGAAGCGGGTATTGTGATTAGCGCATCTCATAATCCTTATTACGATAACGGCATTAAGTTTTTTAATGGCCAAGGCTTAAAACTAGATGATGTTGTAGAGCTGCAAATAGAATCCATGCTTGATGAACCAATGACATGTGTTGCCTCTGATAAGCTAGGTAAAGCAACACGCCTATCAAGCGCTGATGGCCGCTATATTGAATTTTGTAAAAGTCAGTTTCCACAAGGTTTATCACTTGAGGGGCTTAAAATAGTCCTAGATTGTGCCAACGGTGCAACGTATCACATAGCGCCTTCAGTTATGCGAGAGCTAGGCGCTGAGGTGATAACCCATGCATGTGAGCCTAATGGGGTAAATATTAACCATGAATGTGGCGCAACTCACGTAGATACACTAAAGCGTAAAGTACTTGAGCATAAAGCGGATGTAGGTATTGCCTATGATGGCGATGGCGACCGTGTAATGATGGTAGACCACAATGGCCGCGTATTTGATGGTGATGATTTAGTTTACATTATTGCCTGCCAAGCTGCCCAAGATGACAACTTAGGAGGGGGGGTTGTTGGTACTGTCATGTCTAATATGGGTCTTGAAAATGCCTTAAAAGCAAAAAATATTGCTTTTGCTCGTAGCAAAGTGGGTGACCGTTATGTGATGGAACTACTGCAGCAAAAAGGTTGGAAAATTGGTGGTGAGAGCTCAGGCCATGTTTTAAATTTAGACTTAATTAGCACTGGCGATGGCATTATTTCAAGCTTACAAGTGCTTGCTGCTATGGTGGCTCAAAACCGTACACTTCAAGATTTAGGCGCTGGATTTACTAAGTACCCAATGAAAATGATTAACGTGCGATACACTGCCGGTACCGATCCAACTCAAGCACCAGAAGTACTTGCTGCAGTAGCTGAAGTAGAGCAAAGCTTAGCAGATAAAGGCCGTGTATTACTTCGTAAGTCAGGTACTGAACCTGTTGTACGAGTGATGGTTGAAGCAGAACAAGAAAAAATAGTTATCGATAGCGCACAAAAAATAGCAGCGGTTGTCGAATCTATGAGCAAACAAACTGATTGATAACAATAACCTCTTGTAACTTTGGGCGAGTCGAGTTAATATCTCGCCCGCTTTCTAATGTGGAGTGGAAAAATGGCAACACGCAAGGCGATGGTCGCGGGCAACTGGAAAATGAATGGTTCATTAGAACTTGTTGAACAACTGTCTGATGCTATTAACGATGTTAAATCTTCTGAAGTAAGCATTGTTTTATTTCCTCCGTTTCCACTGATATCAGCAATGGTCGCCAGTGGTGTAACTACTGGGACACAAACTGTTTCAGAGAATACGCCAGGTGCCTTTACTGGTGAAGTAGATGCCCAGCTAATTAAGCAATTAGGTGCAACATATGTACTGGTTGGTCACTCAGAACGCCGCAGTATATATAAAGAAAGCAACGACACCGTAGCGGCAAAATTTGCTCGCGCACAACAAGTAGGTTTAACGCCTATTTTATGTGTTGGAGAGAGCGAAATAGAGCAAGAAAACGGGCAAACAGAACAGGTAGTTGCTGCGCAGATTGACGCAGTAATTAATAAATTAGGTGTAGCAGCACTGAAAGAATCTGTGATAGCATATGAGCCCGTTTGGGCTATAGGCACAGGTAAGACTGCATCGCCTGAACAGGCACAAAGTGTTCACAAATTTATCCGTGACAAGATTGCTTCACTAGACAGCGATTTAGCACAAGGGCTAACCATCTTATATGGTGGTAGCGTTAATGAAAAAAATAGCGAATTATTATTTGCACAAACAGATATAGACGGCGGCCTAATTGGTGGCGCCAGTTTAAAAGCAGAATCATTCACTGCTATCTGCAATAGTGCAAAAGGGACCGTATAAGATGTACGAAATTTTATTAGTAGTGTATTTAATTGTAGCGTTAGCGCTTGTTGGTATGGTTTTGATCCAGCAAGGTAAAGGCGCTGACATGGGCTCATCATTTGGTGCAGGCGCATCGTCTACTGTTTTTGGTTCTTCAGGAGCCGGTAACTTTATGACGAAAACGACAACAACTTTAGCAACTATCTTTTTCGTGTTAAGTATTGTTTTAGGTAACCTAACTGCCGGTCAAATCAAAAAGACTGACGAATGGGAAAACTTAGAAGCGGCTCCAGCTGTTGAAACTGTAACGCCAGTTGAAGAAGATGTTCCAGTAACATCTACAAAAGAACAAAGCTCTGACGTACCAAATTAATTTAGTTTAAATTGTTAAGTTGCTCTCTTTCCTCAAGTTAGCTTTAAGACTTAACGCTAAGCAATAGCTTAAAAAATGCGGATGTGGTGGAATTGGTAGACACGCTACCTTGAGGGGGTAGTGCTTTCGGGCGTGGGGGTTCAAGTCCCCCCATCCGCACCAAATATAAAAACCAGTAACAGCAATGTTACTGGTTTTTTTGTGTCCGAAATTTAAAATATTAAACAACTCTTTTTGGATTAATGTTGAACATTGAGTAGAACACTCTATATTTCAATTGTTGGTGTTTATAAAAGAATACTGTTGTATATTTAATTTTATGTATAAAAAACGTCGAAAGTTAAAAATAAAGTTAACATTTTTCTATATTAAGCCGATAATAACTATAGATAATTAAACGGGGTAAATTAATATGGCTTCAGGTTTCTCTTTTAAAAACCTCAGCATTACTAAAAAAATACATGCAATTACATCTATAGCGATAATCGCATTCTTAGTAATTGTTTTGGTTAATTACTTTGCTATGAACGAAAATCGCATATCACTTGATGAAATGGAGAAATCTTCTTATAAAGTAGCTAAATTAACCTTGGCCAACGTAAGCATCTTAGAAAAGTTAGATGAGTTATACACTCAGGCTGTAACCTTTGGCGAGCAAGAGTTAGTAACAAAAGCGAGTGAAACTTATCAGCGGCTCATTTTGAATTTGGACGCAATAGAAACAATTAATGGATCATATATTGATAGCGACACAAAAACGCGGCTAAAAAATTATGAAAAGATATCTGCAACTATCGCCAATGGCATGGTTAATGGCACGGCTGATTTTAGTAAAATACAACAACAGGCGCAGCTTAAAACAAGCCTTTTCGAGGCGGTTTTAACCAGCTTTAAAAACGCACAACAAAAAGCAGATGATCGCTTTTTCCAGCTAGTTGCCAATACAAAAGCGCGCTCAGATGACGCGCTTAATCTAATGTTAGTTGTGGCGGTTGTATCATTAGTATTGCTTTTGCTTATGGCTATTTGGATTGCGCGTAATATTGGTTCATCAGCCAGTGATGCTGCTAATAACCTAAGCCTTTTAGCAAGTGGTAAAGGATCATTAAGCACCAAGCTTGCTGTTAACTCAGAGGACGAGATTGGTCAGGTATCTATAAACTTTAATGCTTTTATTAGCCTGCTGAGAGAAACTGTTTTAGAAGTTATCGCGGTATGTGAACCGCTAATGGAAAATTCAACCCGTCTTGTGCAAGGGATGGAGCGAGCAGAGCGAGCAACCACTAAACAAACCACCGATGCCGATGTTGTTAAGCAGTCGATGGAAGAGATGAAGCAAAGCGTTGGCGATATTTCACAATCAGCAGCGAGCGCATCTAATGCTGTGCAAACAGCAGAAAAAGAAGTGGATCAAAGTCGTGTACAAGTCAAAATGTCAGTTAATGCGTCGCGCACGTTAAGCGATGAAATTAATATAGCGGCGAACACCATTAATAAATTAGCCGATGACACTAAAAATGTATCGCAAATACTCAATGTAATTACCTCCATTGCCGAACAAACAAACTTGTTGGCGTTAAATGCTGCAATTGAAGCTGCGCGTGCAGGTGAGCATGGTCGTGGCTTTGCTGTGGTAGCAGATGAGGTCCGCGAGCTTGCATCACGCACAGCACAGTCAACTAATGAAATTCGTGAGTTACTAAGTACATTAAGTGTGGCTGCCAATGAGTCAGTAACGGCTATGACTTCTGCAAGAGACATGGCCACAGATAATGCCAGTGCAGCAGAGCAAACCGGTGTCTCGATTGAAAAAATAGCAGAGCAAATACTAGAAATTAATGGGATGAACTCGCAGATTGCAGCAGCAACTGAAGAGCAAACCTCAGTGGCCGCGATGGTAGTAGACAACGTATCGAATATGCATGTTTCATTTGAAGATACGATGAGTTCACTCAAAGCGGTAAGAGATGTGGCAAAAAACTTACATTACCTTTCAGATAATCTATTAGATGCAACTGCTAAGTTTAAAATTGAGTAGTCGTTATGGCTAAATTTTAAGGTTTTATGACGGTTGTAAATAATAGGCATAAAAAAGCCCGCAACAAAGTATTTGTTGCGGGCTTTTATTTTTAATTTAGCAGGTTAATACTTACCTACTACTTTAACTTTATCACTTGCTTTGGCGCTGTCTATATAGCCAATTGCATCTGCATTAGCAGCAACAAAATCAATCACAGCTTGGTCATTATCAAGTTTACCTGGAGGCGTGCCTTTGCCAGTAAAAACTAGCTTTGACCAATAAGCATTTAACTGGCTGCCTGATTTGCCAACAAGTTTGTCGTTAAACTCATCTGCCACTGCAGTACCATTTTGGTTAACAGGGTTTACTTTGGTGCCATCAGCAAACGATTTGCTCTTGCCAAGGTATATTTTTTTAATATCGTCTTGGCTTACTGTATTGGCATTCACTGGGTTAACGATTACTGCAACTTCAGCAAATGCTGCAGTACTACATAGTGTTAGCATACTGGCTAAAATTAATTTCTTCATCATTTGCTCCAATTAAAATACTAAATCAACGCCAACGGCAACTACGTCAGTTTCAGTATTTGAGATATCATCTTTTAGGCGGCTAAAGTCTACTTTCAAGGCAGCCATTGGGTGGAAGTCATAACGAGCACCAATCGTGTATACATTACTCTTAGCTTTAGAGCCCTCCAAAACTTGGTTAAGCCCAGCATTTAACGGCGGTACATTTGGTAGTGCATTATAACGATTACTATCATGCTCATCATCGTTGTTTTCATAGGTTAAATGAACAAGCCATTCGTCCATACGGTAGCCTAAAGATGTGTAATATTGAGTTTGCTTAGCGAGCGCACTGTTATCTACTTCAAACTGTGTGTATTCAGCGTCGAACAAGATATTGTTGTAATCAATTGAAAAGCCAAGTGCTAAAAATGCACCATCGTCTTCGTCAATAGCAATACTGTTTGCTTGATCAACAAAACCTGAGCTACGAAGGGCTTGCTCTAAACCATTAAGCGCCATACCTTCGGCTGTATCATTTTCAATATCAATACTTGTTTCGGCAACAAAGTAAGCAGCGCGAGCACTGAACCAATCGTAACTTAATGTCCAGTTTAATCCTGCAATATCATTAAGTTCAGTATCCCCATTTACTGATACAACCGCGATATTATCGTCGAAGCTTCCGTAAATAACCTGAAGGGTAGAGTCCCAATCACCAAGTTGAGTTGTATGTAATAGGCTTAGGCCTTCATAGGTTGAAAACGGCAAGTTATATACAGACTGAGGTGGGCGCACCCAGCGATAGGTATAGCCAACATCTAAAAAATCAGAGTAGCGATAAAACGGTGCACGCATTTTACCAGCACTGATTTGTAATTCGTCAGATATTTCATAAGTTAAGTATGCCCATTCAAAGTCGGCGTCAAAGTCATTTTCGCCGCGAGCTACTATCTGCGCTGTAGCGGATAGCTTCTCTTGCAGGTCAGCGGTTAGCTGAAGTGCAAATACGCTTTCATTTTTAAATGAAATATCATCATCATATCCATATAAAGTTTGATCACTATCGAGTGACTTACCACCGACAATAGAAGCAAACCCATTAATACGAACTTCAGCACTCGCATTGCTTGTGGCAAGTGCGCAACAAATTGCTACTGCAACTGATAGTTTTTTCATTGTGTATCCTATTTAAATTTCATGTGTATCCCGTTGCAGTATAAGATGAGTATTAACTTTTTTCTAATTAAAATTAATAAATTAAGTCCTTTTTACTGCTTTTTTGCAACAAAAAGGCATGGCCGTGATTGAAAAGTAAGGTTTTTTTATTTTCAGGTAATGTAACTAATTGACTTGTTTGAGTTATTTATAATGAGATGATATTTACTACAGTAGCCATTAAGTAGTAATTATTTTTTAAGTTATGAACGCGAATTCATATTTTTTAGATTATCTTGGCACCAACGAATTGCCTGCTGTTTATTCTTGACCGCTATTTTTTTATAAATTTTATGTAAGTGCACTCTTACCGTAGCTTCACTTATAAATAAGCTGTCAGCAATAGCACTGGAATGAAGCCCACTGAAAAGTAGGTTGAGTACTTTAATTTCTTTATCGGTTAGGTTATTTGTTTGCAAAGCAGTTTTTTGCTCTGAATCGAGCATTTGGCGCATCCAAATATCACTGATAGTACGTGGAAACCACAACTCCCCTTGTTTAATTGCTTCTAACCCCCTGTTAAATAGTTCCTCATTGGTATCTTGATAGAAAAGGCCTTTCAAATTTGGCCATTCTTTAAGTGAAGCAGCATCAGTATTTTTAGGAATATTAAAGATAACTAACCCTTGGTAATTATTGGTTTGCATAAAATGACTCAAAAGTTCGTAATTTGTAAGGCTATTGAGTGCTGAATGACAGACTAATAATATGCCGTTATTCAATGTAGTAAAAAATAATGGACTATAATGGTTGTTGTTAAAAAGCATGTTAGCTGATTGCGTGGTCTGTTTTTTTGTCATGCTTTTCACCTAAAAATGATTCTGTAGTATATTTAAATATAAAGGGTGTTTGGATATTGTCATAATCTTAAATAGCTTTAATGTGTTTTTCGCAACAAAGCGCATATTCAATTAACAAATAATACTGGTGGTAATTAATGTTAAAGTATTAATTTAAAGCTAAATTTGCATTGCTATTTAGGTAAGTTGGCTAAGCTTAAAAAGATAAAAATAAATTTTTACGTAAACTAAAGTTAAATGTACATATTGTAGCGTTTTTGTAATATAATAAACTCCCAGAGGAAAGATGCATCTAACGCATCTTTTTTTATGCCTACAATTTATGTTTACACAGCATAACGCATAATTAAATTAATACCCTTTGGAGAAGACCTTGAAATTACGCACCCTCTCACAGTTAAGTTTAGCGGTTATTGCAGCCCTAACAACTTCCGCAAATGCACAAGAAGCTAAAACGACAGCCAAACAAGACGCGTTTGAAAAAATTGAAGTGACAGCTCGTAAACGTACAGAGAGCTTGTTCGAATCTCCAACTGCGATTACATCAATAGGTGCTAACCTTATTGATAAAGCCAATATGGGTAACTTAGAAGATATTGGTAAATACGTTCCTAACTTAAACATTACTCGTTATGGTGTTGGTAATGCTGCACATGCCTCAGTGTTTATTCGTGGTATTGGTTTGCAAGATCACATTATAACAACCGATCCAGGCGTAGGTGTTTACCTAGATGGTGTTTACTTAGGTCGTCAAATGGGGTCTAACTTATCACTTCCTAATGTAGAGCGAGTTGAAGTTCTACGTGGGCCACAAGGCACACTTTATGGCCGTAACACATTAGGTGGTGCAGTAAACGTAATTACTAAACAACCTGGTGATGAAGGTATTCTAACAACAACCGCTAAAGTGGGCAGTCGTGGTCGAGTTGCGGGTGATATTTACTTTAATAATGCACTAACTAACGATCTAAGCATGTCAGCCAGTGCGTCATACAAACAACGTAATGGGGTAGGTACGGCAGTAAACTTGGCTAACCCTGAAAAAGAAATTGGTGAAGAGCAAGAGTTTAGTGGTCGTATAGCACTTAAATATGAAGCAACTAGTGATTTAGCGTTTACTTTCTCGCTAGATGGCGTTGATAATGAGTCAGGTCAATCACCTTATACTATTGAACTGACAGATTCATTAGATTCAAATGATGTCTTTAATGGCGATTTCCCATTATTAACTGAAGACTTAATTCCTCAAAACCCTGATGATTTAGGCACAACGGTTGCCGGTATTGAGTCAACTTCATATTCTGGTTGGGGTACGTCATTTACAGCTGATTGGGCGATTAATAACACATATACAGCCAAGTTTATCTCAAGCTACCGTACTTCTGAATATGAAGGTGGTTTAGATGATGATGCATCACCACTTAACTTATCTGAGTTCCCAGAAGTGGGCGGTGCAGATCAATACTCTTTTGAACTTCAGCTAAACGCCACGTTTGATAAAATGGACTTTGTATCGGGTCTATACTTCTTTAATGAAGATGGCTTTACTCGCTCTGAAGATTTTGTATTTAGCCCGTTTAATACACCAGATGGTGTGCTAAATGATGGTGTTACTCCTTCATTTGGTGGCTTTGGATTTTTTGAAATAAATCAAGAAACAAACTCATACGCAGCTTACATTAACGGTAGTTACGATTTAACTGATGATTTAACAATCGGCGGTGGCCTTCGTTACTCAGAAGATAAAAAAGATGCGAATGCCATTTTCCCAACCTTCCCTGAGCGTAAAGACATTAGTGCAGACTTTAATGCAGTAACATGGGACGTTAATGCTTCATACCAGCTTAGCAATAATATGAATGTATACGGTCAAGTGCAAAAAGGTTACCAAACAGGTGGTTTCCCACCGCGCCCATTTGGTGGTCCGGATCAGTTTGTATCGTTTGATGAAACCAAAGCAGTTAACTACGAGATTGGTTTAAAGGGCCAGGTACATGAAAATGTATCTATGATGCTTGCAATGTTTGTTACTGACTACACTGATTTAGCACTGCCATTCTCAGATCCAACCGCGGGCGGTGGCTTTGTAACTATCGTTGAAAATGCAGGCCAGTCTAAAGCGCAAGGTATTGAGCTTGAAACCACAATTGCACTAACCGACGACTTTACTATTCGCACTGCAGTAGGTTACTTAGATTCTGAAATTACAGAAGTAGCTGAAGGTGTACAAGGTATTGGTAAAGGTGACTCACCAGCACTGACACCTCGTTGGACGGTGATGGTTGCTCCATCTTACTTTGTTGATTTAAGCAATGGTGGCACGGTTGCATTAAATGCCAACTACTCGTACCGTAGTGAAATGCAAGGTCAGTCAGTTTTCAATAAAAGTGAAACGATTGATTCGCGTGAGCTAGTTGGTTTTAATATTTCTTACACTAATCCATACGGCGATATGGAAGTAACGCTATATGGTGAGAACGTATTAAACGAAGTTTACGATGTAGGTCGCCTGCAGCAAACTGGTTTTGTTGGCGTAATGCGCAGCAATGACCGTAGTGAGTTTGGTTTAAAATTCAAAAAAGACTTTGAACTATAATCCATAATTTACTCTAAAAATAATACAAAAAAGGTAAGCCATGGCTTACCTTTTTTTATGGTTAAAAATAATTAACCTTCTTTATGCTCTTCACGTGCTTGCTCAATTTCTGCTGCAATTTCATGTGCTTTTTGCTTCGTATTTTCAGTTAGCTCGCCAGCCGCTTCTTTGCTTTTGATCCATGCATCAACAGCTACTTCTTTGCCGTCATCGTACATGTCTAAGCCCATCGCTTTACTCTCTTCGAGTAGCTCATTTAATGACTCGTCATTTTTAAGCTCATTGGTTTTTTCTTTAACGTCGTTCCACGTTTCGTTTAGCTTTTCTTGAACTTCAGCGCTCGTTTGTTTGGCGTCTTGTTTCACTTCGTTGGCATCTTCACACCCTGTTAGTGTAATTAAAGTGCCTAATAATGCTAAACCTGCTAATTTATTCATTGACTATCTCCTTTAGTGAAAAATATATTTCAGAGGTAACTATACAACAATGAAAATGAACATAGCTGTAACAACACGATTAAGTTTTAAATTAATGGACGAAAATGATTGGCAGCAATTATATGAGCTCGATCAAGATCCAGCCGTTATGCAGTATTTAACACAAGGTAAACCCACTTCGCTTGAAGATATAAAAACGAAAGGCATTCCAAGAATGCTTGCGTATAGAAATGAGCAACAAGGTTGGGGGCTATGGCAGGTAACCCTGCGTGAAGGCAATACCTTTATAGGGTGGGTGCTTGTTCGGCCGATGGGATTTTTTTCAGATACGCCTGACTTTAGTGATATTGAAGTCGGCTGGCGATTTAAACAAGCGAGTTGGGGTAAGGGTTATGCAACTGAGGCGGCACAAGCGATTTGCTCAACGATTGAAAAACAGTCGCAAGTAAAGGCAATCAGTGCCACAGCGCTGACCGCCAACGTTGGCTCAATTAACATCATGAAAAAGCTCGGTATGCAGCTACAGCACTATTATATTCATACTGATGATGGCTCAAACTTAACTGCTGCGCTTTATTCAAAGCCGTGCAGTTGAGCTAAAACTTCCTAAGCCTTAAAAATGTAGCATCTAAATATTGACCTGATGTTTGTTACTATGCATTAATGTTTTCCATCAATGTATAAAAATAACCTAAGGATATGGGATGGGAGTACTTTTTTCACCAAGCAAGCTAATTATCAGTAGTATTGTGGTAATACAGTTATGTGTTTTTAGTGTAGCGGCTAAACAGAGTGCCGTTGCCATGCCTGACACTTTTAGTGCACATGCTGCAAAAGCTGTGTTAGAGCAGGGGGGGGACGCGGTTGATGCAGCCATTGCAGCACAGTTTGTATTGGCCGTTACGCTTCCCGAGGCGGGTAATATTGGCGGCGGTGGGTTTATGCTTATTCATAAGGATGGGCAAGGTGATTTTATAGATTACCGTGAAACTGCACCGAACGCCGCGCATCGTGATATGTATTTAGACCAGCAAGGGCAAGTTATTGCTAATAAATCTATTTATGGTATTCATGCCAGTGGTGTACCGGGTAGTGTCGCTGGTATGTGGTTGGCCCATAAGAAGCATGGCACACTTCCTTGGAAAACCTTAGTACAACCTGCGGTTACATTAGCTGAGCAAGGTTTCGTGGTGCCCGAAAAGTTGGCTCAGTTAATTAAGGGCTATATAGAGCACCTAAACAATAAAAACATTAAAGTAAATTTTGCCAGTTATTTTGCAAGCGCTACATCAGGTAAGCTTTTTAAACAACCTGAGCTTGCCGCGACACTCAAACGCATTCGCGATAATGGCCAAGATGGCTTTTATCAAGGTGAAACCGCAACGATCATCGCAAACTTTATGGAGCAACATGGCGGTATTATTACTCAAGACGATTTAAAAAATTACCGCGCAAAGTCTCGTACTCCTATAAAAGCTAACTGGAACGGCTATCAAGTGCTTACTTCACCGCCACCAAGCTCCGGCGGTATTGCTATATTACAATGGCTTAAAATGTATGAGCTTAAAAAGCCCATAGCTGCACCATCACATAATTCAGTTGGGTATGTGCACTTACTTGCTGAAATAGGTAAGCGAGTGTTTGCTGATAGGGCAGAATACTTAGGCGATCCTGATTTTTACCAAGTGCCTACAGCTAAGTTACTTGCAGAAAACTATCTTAAAAACCGCAGCAATAGTATAGATTTAAAGGCCATTTCTACCACTGAAAATATTAAACCGGGTTTAAAAGAAAGCGAACAAACCACTCACTTTTCTATTATTGATAACATGGGGAATGCTGTTGCTAATACCACCACCATCAATTTAGGGTTTGGTAGTGGCGTAGTCGTAGAAGGCGCTGGCTTTATTTTAAATGATGAAATGGATGACTTTAGCGCTAAGCCCGGGGTTATGAATGTATTTGGCGCCATTGGCGGAAAAGCGAATGAAATTCAGCCACATAAACGTATGTTAAGCTCTATGACTCCAACCATTTTACTCAGTAATAATAAGGTGAAAATGGTAACAGGGTCGCCTGGCGGCACCACAATTATTAGTTCAGTGTATCAATCAATACTCAATGCGATTGAATTTAATATGAGCGCAAATGAAGTAGTAAATAGCCCGCGTTTTCACCATCAGTTATGGCCTAAAAATGTGATTAGAGCGCACTCGGGTTTGGAGTCCTCAGTAAAGCAACAGCTAATAAAAATGGGTTATACAATGGATGAGCGTCACTTTGGTGATATGCATGTGATTATCAATAATGATGGCAAATTAGATGCGGCGTCTGAGCAAAGCGGAAGAGGGCAAGCGATAGTATTTTAACGTTAATTATTGACGTTTGAATGGTATGCACCCCAAAACCATCATTGGGGTGCATATATTAGAACAACTATAGGGGCTAGCCTATAGCCGGTATAACTCCTGCCATTTGCAGGCATTGTGCGCTAATAATTGAAATACCACACAAAGCGGCTATGGCCAAACCAATATTACCACTGCGTACTTTATAGCCTTCTTTTTCAATCCCCTGACGCTGCCTGTACACCATGCTAACGGGTAAAAATACTGCCAATATAACCAAAGCAATGGCTGCATAGCCTAATGCCATAATAAATCCTTGCGGGTAAAATAAAGCAAATCCAAGAGGAGGAACAAAAGTAATAAGTGCTGTTTTAATTCTATCAGCCCCCGTGTCTGCTTTTTTGAATGTGTCAGCAAAAAAGTCAAATAACCCCAAGCTTACCCCTAAAAATGACGTTGCTAGAGCTAAGTCGGCAAAGAGTTTAACCGCAGTAGAAACATTGGCGTTATTGGCAATATTGGCCACACTGGCTACAAAACCAGTTAACCCATCGCTTTGTAGTAATTGCTCTTGGCTCATTATGCCTTGGCTTAATACTTGCCAAAATACATAAATAACCAGTGGTAAAGAGGCGCCTGCAATCATAACTTTGCGCAAGGTTTTTATATCAAGCCCGACATATTTAACAATAGAAGGAATTGAGCCATGAAAACCAAAAGAGGTGAATACCACCGGGATAGCCGACAGTATCAGCCCTTGCTCAACAGGCATTTCCAATAAGTGTTGGCCATGTACATAAGGTGTTAGCATATAAAACAAGCTAGCCAAAACTACTATTTTTACACTAAATAGTACTCGGTTAAGCTTATCAACTTTACTAGTGCCTAAAGTCACCACACCTGCAATCAATACGGCTAAAATAACGGAGCCTAATTGTGGAGCAATACTAAGATTAAACCCAGTATTAATGCGCTCTTGTAGCTGAGCACCACCACCGGCTATGTAAGCAGCGCACAGTGCATAAAATAAGAATATCATCGAAAAGTTAGCTACATACTGGCCACGTTTACCAAGCCAAAGCTTAGCCAGTGTATTTAAGGTGGCGTCGCGAGGGGCATATTGGTGAAGCTCCAACATAAGTAAAGCAGTGTAGGTCATTAGTAACCAACACCCTACAATTAACACCATTGCCGTATTAAATCCCAGTCCCGCAGAGGCAATGGGTAGGGCAAGCATACCTGCACCTATGGTGGTTCCTGCAACAATTAACATGCTACCTATTGTTTTATTTTTAAGCACTTAATGATCCTGATCAAACGTGAGAGACACGCAAGATATAACTAGTTGTGCAAAACTTAAATAGTTTTGTCATAAAAGAGACAAAATAAAATGTAATCTTCTATTTACAACTGTATTAAAAAAGCCAAAATCATCAAGAAATGAAATTTAACTTATTAATATAAATGAAAAAATAAAAAGCCAAATGTTAATAACTAAATGGCAGAGTATTGTTTTTTAACAATAGAGGCATGATTAAATTGATAGGTATTGACCGAAAGTGCTTAAATTACACATTCGGCCATTAAAGGAGAGAGCTTAACTTACATTTTTGCTATTTGAATTACCAAGCGACGGTTTTTATCACGGCCTAAAATATTATCATTGGTGTCTACAAATCGTTTTTCACCAAAGCCTTCAGTAACCACTTTAGTTTCATCAACACCTAAGCTAACCATGTAATCTTTAATAGCCTTAGCACGGGTTCTAGATAAATCGAGGTTATTCCAACGACCGCCGTAACTATCGGTATAGGATGCAATACTGATTGACTCTATACTCGAGTCGTTTTTTAAATACTCAGCAATTTTATCAAGGCGTTGCTGCGATGACTTAGTTAACTTACTGCTGTTAGATTCGTAGTTCATTATAGTGAACGAAATATCTTCAAAATTGTATGGCAGCAATTCGTCTCGGCATTGTAAAAATGCCCAATACGCTTGCTTAAAGTTAACATTAGACATACCCACGGCAATTTTATCGGCACTATTTTGCCAGTCTTGGTAGTAAAAAGTAGGTTGGTTGCCTTTTTCAAGCTCAGTCAGTATTTCCCATGCTGTTTTATTACCTAATTCACCATCAAACTTTTTAAGTAATTTCATATCAGCAATATCACGGGCAGGGCGGCCTGCTCGCCAGCTAGGTGGTACCGCTTTTAAACCAGCTATCGCGTAATTTTCTGGGCGCACCACCATGTCTAAATTAAAAGTGAGATCTTTGTTTTTACTGGCTGATGCTTTAAAAACGGCTTCACCATAGTAGGGAACTTCATGATTTAATTGGCATTGTAAGCGAGTCGTTTTAACCAAGTTCCAATTTGAATTATCTTGGTTAGCCGTGTACTGGCGCATTGCCGCAGTTGTATTCAAACTATACAGCACACTACTAATGCCTAGGCTAATAAATAACAACTTACACTTCATCGAGAATTCTCCAGTTATCTAGCTCTGCCAAAAAAGTGACAAAAACCGTAAAATATTACGCAACAGCAAATAATTCAGCGTAAACGCTAGGGTCTGTTGACCTTTCAAGGTTAAATTTGCAGCAGCCTGTTTGGTATTTAGGCAAGGCAGAGCCTATGTGGTGTGGTTATTCCCCATAAATAGGCGATAACACAGCATTAATGCCAAACAGGCGCGGCCCTTTGGGTTCTGCCTAGGGGCGATTTACTCTTTGTTGCTCGGTTTTTACTTAGCCCACTAGGTTACAAACCTCGCGCCGCGATTAAACCGCCCCTAGCTTGAACAAATTTTAATCCGCAAAGGTCAACAGACCCTAATTACTAAGCAAGTAACATGCCTATAGTTTAACTGTAATTAATCAATAAATCCCCTAGCCGACAGGCCATCAATTTTGACATAATAGACAGCTAATCCCTACAAACCAAGAATACTATGGCAAATACTGAGCAAACACTTTTCGCACAACGCTTTCGTGGCTTTTTTCCAGTTGTTATTGATGTTGAAACCGCCGGTTTTAACAAAGAAACTGACGCACTACTAGAAATCGCAGCATCCGTCTTAAAAATGGATGACGAAGGACTGCTTAGTATCGATCATACCGTTCATTTTCATGTGCAACCGTTTGAGGGCGCAAACATTGAACAAGCCGCTATTGAGTTTAATGGGATTGAGCCTTTTTCAGCACTTCGAGGGGCAGTCCCTGAAGAAGAGGCGATTAAAGAAATTTGTAAAGTAGTGCGCAAAGCGCAAAAAGCCGCAGGGTGTCAGCGCTCTGTGGTGGTTGCTCATAATGCCGCTTTTGACCATGGCTTTTTAAATGCCGCTATTGAGCGTAATAACATCAAGCGCACACCATTTCATCCGTTTGTTAGTTTTGATACCACATCACTTGCGGGTTTGGCATTAGGGCAAACAGTATTAGCTAAAGCGTGCCGAGCAGCAGGAATAGAGTTCGATAATAAACAAGCACACTCTGCGTTATACGATACCGAACGCACTGCTGAACTGTATTGTTTAATTGTTAATCGTTGGCAGCAACTAGGCGGTTGGCCACTTGCTATAGATGAAACACAACAAAGCGAAGACGAAGCAAGCAACCAAGATTAAGTCTACAATAGTGAATACTTACTTTATGAGCTGAGCTATTTTTAATTAGTTTAATTAAAACGATTGCGTTATTTTACCTTCACTATGAGTGATTAAATGTGGTGGGTAATTACGCGAAAAGCTAATTGATTCTCGTGCAATTTTAAGCTCTACCCCAGGGTGCATGAGCTCATTAACTTTTAAGCGACTGAGCGCTAAAAGCTGTGTCATTTTCTTTCTTAGCAACTGCTTTTGCTGATTGATGCTGGCGCTTCGGTTTGCTATGTGTTCTTCATTCGTTGTTATTTTATTCAAAAACTGCTGACGCTGTGCGCTTGCAACTTGTTTATTAATTCGCTGACGCGCTTGCTGTAGTTCAATTGACTTACCGATTAAAACTTTTTCAAAGTCAGTAATTTGCGCTTGTTTTTGCTTTAGCACATACCATCGCTGTGCGATGCAAACACGGGTTTTAGTTCCTGCTGGTGCGCCCAATTCACCTGTTTCAATGCGCATTGCGTCTAGAATATGGCCACCAATAATTTTCCCTTTAGGATCTTTTGCACTGCCCACCCTAATTAAATTTCCAGCACTCAAGTCACAATGTAATGATTGGCGATCTATTAGTAAGTTTTGATCCGTTTTTATGTCACAGTATTGAGAGTAACCAAGAGCAACGGTTCGTTTAGCTAAAATAGAACAGGTAAATGGCTCATCGGCTTCTCGCTTTCTGCCAATTGCACCCTTTACTATTGTGATAGCACTATCACTTTTGAGCTGCGCCGATTCAACAAAGCCTAAAACAGTAATATCGCCGCTGGCGGTCACGCGCATGCCATCTTTTATATCACCACTGACTATAATACTGCCATCAAATTCAACATGCCCAGTACTTGGATCAATATTGTGAAAGCATAAAACATCATCAACACGCATACCACGGGGAAGGGCAACCGGTACGCCAGTACAGTCGGCAATTAATAAGTTGGGGTTGTCAGACGCAATTTTAGTGCCGTCAAAAGGTTGTAATTTATGTTCTTTGCCGGAGGTTGCAGTTAGTACATCACCAAACACAGTAAACCCATCAACCCCCGGTGTTGCTGGAATGCGCCGCATTAATTCACAACCAGGTTTTACGGTAATAATATCACCTAGGTTTCTCATATCGACTTTACCACCGCCTTTAGCTTGCGGGCTAAGTACGCGGTCTTGCGCTGTGCAGCACAGACGCACAAATTTGGCATCGTTACCTACTTTAGGTGCACGGCCAAAAGCGACTTCGGCGCAATGCGTGCTTCCTGGGGAGTGTTCGAACTGTTGCGCCAATAACTGTTCTAATGCATGAGAGCTAATGCCTTTTACAACCCCTGCTTGTGAGAACTCTTCAATCGCTTGTTCCATGCTAAGCAATTTACCGCCCTTGGCAGTAATAAGGGTAGCTTCAACGAGCATATTCTTTTCATCGATGTTTATGGTTAGCTTTGCATCAATGGCTTGAGCAATTACTAAAGAGGGGGCTTCTTCGGTGTTATTTTGAGCAAACAGCTTACCAATATTGCTAGCAATAACCTCACACTCGCAATATTCTGACTGGCCAATTAATTCAATAAGCTGTGTTGCTGTTGAGGCTAAACCTGAAACATGAGGGTGTGAAACTAAAGAGATATACCCCGTTTGCTCATTAAAAGAAAAAACCGACATTTATAAATCCTCTAGGTAATATGTCTGTTATTATTTTTTATAATTTATTAGACCAAGGTCTAGCCTTGCATTTGAGCATAAAGCACCATCATTGTTAAGTAATTGTTTCTTAATTGTCCAATATTTTACATTTACATGTGTGTTTGATGCATGATTAACCAACCAATAAAATAAAACGCCTAAGGTGTTGAGTATTCGTAGGTTACTCGGTTATACTGCTTGGACACTCTGAATGAGTAACCTTATTCAGGGGCTGATTAGGATTCGACGGAATTCAAGAAGCCCGAGGTGCATGTCGAGGTGCGGTTTGCCTCGTAAAAAAGCCGCAATTTAAAGTAATCGCAAACGACGATAACTACTCTCTAGCAGCTTAGGCTGGCTAGCGCTCCTTCCATGTATTCTTGTGGACTGGATTTTGGAGTGTCACCCTAACACCTGATCGCGACGGAAACCCTGGCCGGGGTTGAAGCGTTAAAACTAAGCGGCCTCGCCTTTATCTACCGTGTTTGTCCGGGATTTAAAGGTTAATTAAATGACAATACTAAACATGTAGTACCGACGGTCGAGGCTTTTCGGACGGGGGTTCAAATCCCCCCAGCTCCACCAATAACGGTTTTTAAATTCGTTTGTTTAAAAACCCTAAAAAACCCGCAGCGCTAGTTAATTCGAGCCTTGCGGGTTTTTTTATAAATATAGTTTTACAAAAGCTGATTGCTTACTGTACAAATTGAGTTTTAAGGTGCTATTTTAATGCGTGCTATTAAACCCCTAACACCTAAGCAATGAATTATAATAATGCCTAACTATTTACCGCCTTTTACTTTATCAAACAAAACTCTGTCTTTAGTGGCTCAAATTAGTGAGTCTATAGGTCGCCTAACAGTGCAGCAAGAGCAAGAGAAACTACTTCGTTTGCGCAAAGTAAATCGAATGCGAACAGTA
Organism: Pseudoalteromonas sp. QJM3NY_12; assembly: GCF_056173165.1. The sequence goes on along the minus strand of NZ_CM149661.1, from coordinate 2,373,422 downwards.
CAAGGCTCACTCGCGATTGAAGGCAGCACGCTCACACAGCAGCAAATTACCGCGATACTCGATGGTAAGCGTGTTATTGCACCGCCTAAAGAAGTGCAAGAAGCTCATAATGCAATTAGTACTTATGAAACACTCCCTCAATGGCAACCAGCAAATGGTACTCATCTACTTGCAGCACATCTGCTGATGATGAAAGGTTTAGTCAAAGATGCAGGTATGTATCGTCAAGAAGGTGTGGGGGTGATGTCGGGTGAGCAAGTTGTACACATGGCGCCACAAGCGACACGTGTGCCCAAATTAATGACTGACCTATTAGAATGGCTAGAAAGTAGTGATGTTCATCCACTTGTTGCAAGTTGTGTATTTCACTACGAGTTTGAGTTTATTCATCCTTTTTCTGACGGTAATGGCCGAATGGGACGTTTATGGCAAACGCTAATCTTGTCTAAGTGGCATGAAGTGTTCATAAATATTCCTGTCGAAAGTATGGTTTATCAACACCAAGACAATTACTACTTAGCGATCCGCCAAAGTACCCAACAAACCGATAGCGCTCCTTTTATAGAGTTTATGTTGCAGATGATTTATAACGCAATTTCAGAGGCGAATAATATAAAGTCAAATGACGGTTTAAATGACGGTTTAAATGACGGTTTAAAACTCTCTAATCTTGATATAGATATTTTGATGTTCATTCAACAAGACCGCTATAAAACTAATGCACAGCTTTCTGAAAGATGTGGTAAGTCTCAAAGCACTATTGAAAGGCGCGTAAAGTTTTTGAAAGAGGCAGGCTTGATAACTCGTATTGGGGCTAAGAAAACAGGGTATTGGCAGGTTAATTCACCCGTTTAATATTAAACAGGCGCGAAACTAGTAATGCGCTAAACGAGTGCAGTTGTTTAATCAGCTGCCTAAAAAATCAGGGCCACTATTTGCAGATTGTCGAAAGGCGTTTGAAAGGGCAGTAAATAAAACCGATATTAATTTGCCTAAGGGGCAGTGTAGCCATGTTCTAAGGCATACTTTCGCAAGTCATTTTATGATGAATGGAGGGTGCTTCAGCAGATACTTGGTCATGCAAAGATTGAGCAAACCATGGTTTATGCACACTTTGCACTAAGTCATTTAGAAGACGCAATCAGATTAGGTCCAAAAATAAACTAGCGATTATTTGTAAAAATTATGGTCCTTATCTAGAAAAACAATATAAAAAGTGTTCGAACAGAAATTATAGGAGGATTTGTTTTGCTCCTTTTTGTTAAAATCATCTGGAATAACAAATCCTATTAACCTAACAGAACCTTCTAACCTAAATCTAGCCCACTTAGCTTGGTGAGGAATATGCTTGGGTTGAGTAAAGTCAGATTTTTTTGGAAAAGAACCATAAACCTCTAAGACGTGGTTTTTTCCTTGTCCTATTTTTTCTTTCTCCCATTGTACTAAGGGCTTTTTTGAATAATTAACTAACTTATCAAGTAGCTTTTGTAACTGTACTTCAGTCCAATCGGAAAAGTTTTGGCCAGCAGGTTGGTCGTGAGTAAAATATGAAAAGTTAAATTTGCACAAACTAGCTATTTTATCTTCAGGGCTATCAAGGCTAGCTGTAGGGAATCGATCTAGGAAACTTTGTTTTCTGTGATTTTTGAAGCTCATAGAACAGGAACTCCACCCAATTTACCGGTATTATATGCTGGTAAAATTGCGCGATCATTTCGTAATATATCACTCGGTATTTCATCTAATCGGTATGCAAAACATTCATTGCTTTCTTTTTCAACAAGGTAAGTTCTATATTTCCCCATATATTCCATAATTTCAGAATTGTGAGTTGTGAAAATTAGTTGGGCATTCTTTGGATTATTTTCTGGGCAATCAAAAAGACCTATTAATTTAGGTAAAATATGAGGATGAAGATTGATATCAAATTCATCGATACATAAAACCCCACCAAGTTTCAAAGCATTTTGATACTTACCTAATTGAGTGAATAGCGATTTAGTACCACTTGATACTGCAAATATTGGTAATGGATGTAATTCACCACTCACTTCATGTATGAAAAAAGGGGTATAAATAACTCTCCCAGTTTCTTGATCATCTTTTTGTCGTATTACAATATCACTAACACCGGTATCACTTGCAACAATGATATCTTTTGTAAAATTAAACATTTCTTCATTGTGATACAAAACTTTAGATATTTGGTTTATATCAGGAAAATGCTCTACTAGGCCACCGTAACTAACGTTATAGGTGATAGAGTCAAAAAAACAGTAAACATCTGACAACGAGTCCATCAAATCTAAGTCATATTGTTTAAAAGAACTGATAAAAGAAGCGTTAGTTCGTAATTTCATTGACGCGAGTTCAGAAAACTCCGAAATAAGATGAGTAAATTCATTTTTTTGTCGTTCTATTATTTTTACTTTTCTATTATTTTTCCTATAAAGAACTTCACTGAAAACTTCGGTATCAGTTAAAGATAGCTCGTAGCTGTACTCACAATTGTTCCATATGAATTCAATGTAGAACTCAATAGGATTTTGATTTCTAAAAAAAGGCTCTACTCTTATATAATCTTTAGGTTTGTAATCTTGAAAAGAGTCAGTACAAAAGTCACTGATGAATGATAAAGCCTTCAACAAATTTGTCTTACCAGAGGCATTTTTGCCTTTTACGCACAGAAAATCAGCGACACCTTTTTTAGATACTTTTTTTGGAACTCTAAAGCTAACAATACAACCTTCCTTGAACCCAAAAAAGTTCTTTAAGCCATATTCTAAAATCATTTGGTGATAACCTCATATCTACGAATTGAAACAATACGGATGATAGAGAGGTTTACCTAAATTAACAAGCTAAATAGGTTTTTTTGACGAAAAACGTCAAATTCATGTGTTTAGGCTGTAATTTTTATTGACCAGTCAGTGACCAAAAATAATAGTTTGCATTAGATTATATAAGATAACATTAGAGGTTAACTACTTGATACTAAAGTAACTCATTGTTTTTATTAGATACCTATAATAATTGAGGCTTTTCGGACGGGGGTTCACCCCCCCCCAGCCCACCAATAACGGTTTTTAAATTCGTTTGTTTAAAAACCCTAAAAAACCCGCAACTTGAGCAATCAAGTCGCGGGTTTTTTTATGGCTGAAATTATTGAATTTATTGTGCTTTGGTTTATCTTGCGAACCCCGAACCCCGAACCCCGAACCCCGAACCCCGAACCCCGAACCCCGAACCCCGAACCCCGAACACCGAACCCCATACCACTAAAAGACTAGTCGCTTACTTGCCTATTTTTTGTATTATGAGTCAATGATTAACAGCGGGCATAGATATGGATATTTTTACAGCTGAACACATTTCCCCTTTAATTTCGCTTTTACTCATTTTACTGGCGGGGTTTACTTCGTTTGTATCGGCGGCTTTTGGTGCGGGCGGCGGGTTAATGCTGTTAGTGGTAATGGCGTCGGTTATGCCTATGGCGGTGGTAGTGCCTGTTCATGGTTTAGTGCAGTTAGGCTCTAATACCAATCGGTTGTTGTTAAGCATTACCCATCTTGATAAGCCGATGTTGTTGTATTTTACTCTGGGTGGGTTAATTGGCGCGGGGCTATCAAGCCAAGTAGTAAGCGATATTAACCTTGATAGCATGAAGTTGTTTGTGGCTTTATTTGTGATTTATTTACTGTGGGGAACAATCCCTGAATTTAATAAAGACTCACGATTAGGGCGGTTAATAGCGGGTGTAATTACGGCATTTATTTCTACTTTTGTGGGAGCAAGTGGGCCTCTGGTAGCGAGTTACTTACATATTAATCATTACGATAAGCTTAAATTTACCGCGACTTTTTCAAGTATTATGACCTTGCAGCATAGTTTAAAAGCCGTTGTTTATGCGGGGCTTGGCTTTAGCTTTTGGCAATGGTTGCCGTTAACACTGGCGATGATTTTAAGCGGAGCTATTGGCACTTGGTTAGGGATTAGATTACTTAAGCGGTTATCGGTAGCGCGTTTTAGGGTTATTTTTAAAGTGATTTTAACCCTGCTTGCCATGCAGCTTGCATGGCAAGGGATGAATGTAATGCTTATTTAATAGCGGCTTTTATTGGTTTGTCGCCATCAAATAACTCAAAAATACGATTGCTATTAAATGAGTTTGAAGCAACGTGAAGCAATGCGTTGGCTACATTTTCGCGGCTAATTTTAGCCTTTGACTGATCGCTAGGACGTTCAGTTGTAACTTCCAAAGAGGCACTGTCGTCGGTTAATGTTCCTGGGCGGACAATTGTGTAATTGAGTCCACTGTGAATTAAATGCTCATCAGCCATATGTTTTGCTACTAGATAGGGCTTTAAGTCACTATCTATTGCATCTGGATCGTCTGCGCCAATAGAGCTGACCATAATAAAGTGTTTTACACCGTGCTCTTTAGAATAAGTTGCCGCTTTTGTCGCTGCCCACAAATCAATAAGTACGGTTTTATCTGTGCCTGTACTTCCACCTGAACCTGCCGCAAAGATAACTTGGTCGCAGCCATTAATGGCATTTGAAAAGTCACCTTCTAAATCCTGTTCAACAATACTTAAAAATGGGCTATCTAAATCATGCAGTTTGCTTTTGTCTCTTACAAGTGCAACAACATTTTGCTCATTTTCTAAAAGTAGTTTGGTAGCCATTTTACCAATTTGACCACTTGCGCCAATAATTAAAGTCTTACTCATAATTAATTCCTTCTCAATATAGTGTAAAGATTGTTCGTACAAACAGACCTTGGGGTAGGGAATTATTTTTAAAGGGTAAATGGGATATAAATGAGCTAATTTAAATAAACATATTAGTTAAAAAGTCATTACTTAACTGAGTATTAAAATTAGCTGCTTTAAAGGTGTTTTTTAGAACTTTTAGTCGATCCTTATAATTACTTCGGTTACATAGTTACGGTGGTATAAGCTAATACGTACATTGCGTTCTTGATAATTACAATAAAGGGTTTTGTAGGTATTATTACCTCTAAATTTTATTGCGAATAAGGTCACGAACAATAAAACGTCCTGGGTGAATTGCTTGGCTCACACGCTCGCTTAGTGGGCGAGGTTCATTGTTTAAACTACTAATTAAGTGCTCGGCAGATAACGGTGCACTGCATAATGCTCGCGCGCCAAAGCCGGTAAACATATGTAGGCCCTGTTGTGGTTTTTCTAATGGCTGATATTGATAGCGCTTGCCCAAACGTAAATTAGCAAATGCACGTGTATAATCAGTTTGCTCCACCCATTCACCGGCCATTGGTAAGTGGTCAATAAAACTACAGCGAACAGCGGCTTTGGCTGAGCTAATATCGCCTAAGCTAGTGGCAAATTCAGTGTTGTTATAAAAACTCAGTAATTGCTCGCGGTTAGTGTGGTTGTCTTGCTCGGTCACTTCACGGCTTTTGCTATTTTTTTCAAAGGTGGCGCCCATACAATGATGATCTAAATAAGCGGGAGTGAAATAGCCTTTGTGACACAGCACAGTATTAAGTTTACGTGATTGCTCGCTTGCCTGAACATGTGACACTTGGCCGCGAACGCCAACAATGGGAAGTGTTTTGGTTTGCGTAAATGCATCACTGTGCTCACCAGTACAAATAATCACATCGCTAAAGGGGCCAAATGTTTGCTTTTGCGTGGTTAAGTACCAACCATCGGGTTGTTTATTAAATTGCTCAATATGGCAGTTAAATAGGCTTTCAAACGCATTTAATTGCTGTGCGGCATCTAACATTGCACAGACTAGCTGCGGGGGATTAACCCAGCCGCCTTGTTCAAAAAACACCCCTGAGTAACCTGTTTTAACCCCAGCGATAGCATCACCCTCATCAGCAGTCACATTTCGCATAAGCTGCTCTGGCCACAGTTGTTTATCAGCGAGGTTTTGATGGCGATCTGCCAATGGCTGTTTTACTGCATGTTGCAGCACACCACACCACTGGTGATCAAACAAAAAGCCATTGTTGAGTAATTGATTATAAAGCCGCTTTGCATATAAAAAACTGTGGGCAAATAATTCACTATGTGGCGAGTTTTTTGCTTGTAAATGCGGATACACAGCCCCTTGCACATTGTGCGATGCCCCCATTGCGGGTTTTTCATCTTGGCAAAATAAGTGGCTTTTTATCCCACGCTTTGCGAGGCTATAAAGGATGCAACTGCTCGCTATACCACCGCCAATAATAGCCACACTTGAAAGCGGTGAGAGGTGATGCTCAAAATAGGCGGGGGCTGATTGTTTTGGGTTGGCTTGAGCAAGTGTGCCAATTAGCATCTCACGCTTTCGGCCAAAACCTTTGGCTTTTTGCATGCTAAAGCCTGCCTCGTTTAGTCCTCTGCGCACAAAGCCCGCAGCGGTAAACGTGGCTAATGTGGCATTGCTTCTAGAAATATCAACCATGGCGTTAAATACACTTTGCTGCCACATGTCGGGGTTTTTACTTGGCGCAAAGCCATCTAAAAACCACGCATCAACCAGTCCACTTTGTGGGTAGCTCATGCTATTAATACATTCCAGTACGTCGCCAAAATAGAGGTCGAGGATTACACGGCCATTGGCAAATTCTAGTCGATGGCAGCCATTTAAATTAATCGGGTAGAGGGCAACGAGCTGCTTGCTTAAATGGCTTAAACTAGGCCAAGCTTGCAAGGCTTGTTTTAAATCATTTACGCTAAGTGGATATTTTTCAAAAGAAATAAAATGTAATCGCTGTACTGTATTTGGCTGTTCATTTTGAACTTGTAAGCACTGTAAGTGGTCAGAAAACTGCAGCCATGCATTTAAAAAGTTAAGCCCAGTACCAAAACCGGTTTCGGCAATAACAAAGTGTTCACGGTCATGATTTTGTAACCGTGTATCTATACTGTTTTGTTGATAAAACACATAATGCGATTCAGCAAGGCCGTCGTCATTAGAAAAATAAACATCGTCAAAGTCATTGGCAACTGGTGTGCCTAAGTCGTTAAAGTGTATATGGGCGTTTTTTATCATGACCAATTCAATTTATAGATAATTTTTTAATTATTTTACGTGTTTTCTTTGAAATAGTCTGGCGTTATTTATAAGCTGTAGCTTCAGAGTACAAGTGTACGCTAGAAAGCTGACCACTTAGATGATTAAATTCGCGTAAAATAGAACACAATTAAGTATTAAGCTAAGGGAATTACCCATGAGAAGAGCCGTAATAACAGGCATCGGTGTTGTATCAAGCATCGGCAATAATAAACAAGAAGTATTAGAGTCACTTAGAGCTGGTAAAAGTGGTATTGCTTTTAATCAAGAATTTGCTGATTACAAATTGCGTAGCAATGTATCAGGTAAAATTGATATTGATGTTAAAGAGCATGTTGATCGTAAAGCAATGCGCTTTATGGGCGATGCGGCGGCTTACTCTTATATTTCAATGGCGCAAGCGATTGAAGATGCGGGTCTTAGCGACGAGCAAGTATCAAACGAGCGTACTGGTTTATTAGTTGGCTCTGGCGGTGGTTCATCAAAATGGCAAGTAGAAGCGGCTGATATTCTACGTGAAAAAGGCGTTAAGCGCGTTGGCCCCTACATGGTGCCACGTACTATGGCAAGTACCACCTCTGCATGTTTAGCAACGCCGTTTAAAATTAAAGGTGTTAACTATTCAATTAGTTCTGCGTGTGCGACTTCTGCGCATTGTATTGGCCACGCGGTGGAACAAATTCAATTAGGCAAGCAAGACGTTATTTTTGCAGGCGGCGGTGAAGAGCTTCACTGGACGTTAGCAATGGAATTTGACGCTATGGGCGCGCTTTCGACTAAATACAACGACACACCTGAAAAAGCATCACGTACTTATGACGCAAACCGCGATGGTTTTGTAATTTCAGCCGGTGGCGGTATTGTGGTAGTTGAAGAACTTGAACATGCACTTGCTCGTGGCGCGCATATTTACGCTGAAATTACCGGTTACGGCGCAACCTCTGACGGATACGACATGGTTGCCCCATCGGGCGAGGGTGCAGCACGTTGTATGCGTCAAGCTATGCAAAACGTTGACAGCATTGATTACCTAAATACCCACGGTACATCAACACCGGTAGGTGATGTTAAAGAGCTTGGCGCTATTCAAGAAGTATTTGGTGGTAATTCGCCAATGATCAGTGCCACTAAAGCAATGACAGGCCATGCACTAGGTGCTGCTGGTGTACACGAAGCTATCTTTTCATTATTAATGCTTGAGCACGGTTTTGTTGCGCCATCTATCAATATTGATGAGTTAGATGAACAAGCGGCAGGCTTGAATATTGTAACTGAAGCAAAAGACGTTGAACTAAACACGGTTATGTCTAACAGCTTTGGTTTTGGCGGTACTAATGCCACGCTAGTAATGAGCAAATACAAAGGTTAAGTTAACCGTTACCTATTTTAAAGCCGAGCAAAATGCTCGGCTTTTTCGTTTGTGCTAATAGGGGGTTGTTCGTTACAATAGCGCCTCATTTCGCCAAACGGACTCACAATGAAAATTCTTGCCGATCAAAATATGCCTTTAGTTGAGCAATTCTTTAAAGATATGGGTGAGGTTGAACGATTTGATGGCAGGCAATTAACTCCTGAACAACTTATCGATGTTGATGTACTGCTTACCCGCTCAGTTACTCAAGTTAACAGTGACCTATTAGCACAGGCGAATAAGTTAAGCTTTGTAGGTACCGCTACGATTGGTGTTGATCATATTGATACCGATTTACTCAACGCAAAAAATATTGATTTTACCAGTGCGCCTGGCTGTAATGCCATAGCCGTAGCTGAGTATGTAATAAGTAGCTTATTTGCATTAAGTCAAGAAAATGCCAGCCCGTTAAGCGGTAAAACAATCGGTATTGTGGGTGTAGGTAATATTGGCAGTTGCCTCGCGCAAAAATTAAAAGCGCTTAACGTTAATTTACTCTTGTGCGACCCAATTAAGCATGAGCAAGGGCTATTAACCGAGCATGTTGAGTTAGATGAGCTATTAGCGCAGTCAGATATTGTCACTTTTCATGTGCCGTTGGTTAAAACGGGTAAACATAAAACCCTACACATGCTTGATAAAACACGCTTAACTAAACTTAAATCTGGGCTGACTTTAATCAACGCCAGCCGAGGTGATGTAATTGATAACCAAGCCTTGCTTGAAGTAATGCAAGCCGGAGCAGAGCTCGATTTAGTGCTGGATGTTTGGGAAAATGAACCTAACATTTTAACTGAATTACTTGAGCACGTGCGCTATGCCAGTGTTCACATTGCAGGGCATACCCTTGAGGGTAAAGCGCGAGGTACGCAAATGTTGTACCAGCGCTTATGTGAGCTAAAAGGGGTTAACGCAATAAAATCGCTTGATGATTTTTTACCGCCTCCTGCGATTAAAAAAGTCACCCTAGAAAGCAGTTTTAGCGAAACAGATATAGCCCGTTTAGTGCATTTAGTTTATGACGTACGCCGTGATGATGGCATTTTACTACGTCACTTGGCCGATGAAGGCTTTGACAGCTTACGAAAAAACTACCCAACCCGCCGTGAATTTAGCACTGTGATGGTTGAAGGTGATAGCACCGAGCTTGCCGTACTTGCCCAGCTTGGCTTTACCACAGCAAACTAATTTAATTAGCGCGGTTGTTTTAACCGTGCTTACAGAGGATGAAATATGTCGCAAAAATATAACGTTGCCGTACTCGGCGCTACTGGCCTTGTTGGTCGTCAAATCATTGAAACTTTGGAAGATCGTAAATTTCCGGTCGATCAGCTGTTTTTATTAGCAAGCAGCCGAAGTGCCGGCGAAGATATAAAGTTTCGTGGTGAGAGCATAGAAGTACGCGATGTTGAAGGCTTTGACTTTAGCCAAGCGCATATCGGCTTATTTTCTGCTGGTGGCAGTGTGTCTGAAAAGTATGCCCCGATTGCTGCAGACGCAGGCTGTATTGTTATTGATAATACCTCACATTTTAGAAATGACTTTGAAGTACCGCTAATTGTGCCAGAAGTGAATGCAGCGAGTTTAGCTGATTTTAGAAACCGTAATATAATCGCTAATCCTAATTGCTCAACTATTCAAATGATGCTTGCGCTTAAACCTATTTATGATGCCTACGGTATTGATCGTATTAACGTTTCAACCTACCAAGCAGTGTCGGGCGCAGGCAAAGAAGCGGTTGATGAACTAGCAAAACAAACAGCTAACTTAATGAATGCACGCCCAATGGAAAACGACATTTTTCCTAAGCAAATTGCGTTTAATGTTATTCCGCAAATCGATAGCTTTGAAGACAATGGCTATACACGCGAAGAAATGAAAATGGTAAACGAAACGCATAAAATTTTAGGCGATACGACCATTGCAGTAAACCCGACTTGTGTTCGTGTACCGGTGTTTTTCGGTCATTCTGAGTCAATTAATATAGAAACGCGTATGCCTTATGACTTTGAGCATGTGAAGCAATTATTGAGCGATGCACCGGGTGTTGAGCTAATTGATGATGCGGGTGATTACCCAACGGCTGTTTCAGATGCCAGTGGTAACGACACTGTTTACATTGGCCGTTTACGTGCCGATATTTCACACCCACATGGATTAAATATGTGGGTAGTAAGTGATAACACCCGTAAAGGGGCTGCAACCAACAGTGTGCAAATAGCAGAAGAGCTCATTGCTAATTACATGTAATTAGCCTGAAGATAGTGATAATCCAATAAACGGCAAACCTAAGTGGTTTGCCGTTTTTTTGTGCTTTAATTGCCATTTTTTTGCCACTTACAAACAGCTGCGGTGTAAACACTTTGATAAACAACATAAAATTATTTTTATCTAGATGTTTAAGGTATTTATTTTCAATGCGTTGCGATGGATATTATGGCTTAACTGGTTTATAGTTTGTAACTGGAATAGAGCTTGCAATAAAAATAGATTGTAATAAAAATGTGCGTTAGCCTCGTGGTTAACAACGGCAAGAATAATCAATGTTTAAGCGCCAATTGAAAGCGCTGTGTTAACATTTAAACATTAAAGGATCAGCATGCGCGGTTTCGTTTCACTTATTATATTAGCGTCTGCACTGATGGTAACGACTGTTTACTCTCAAGACAGTACCCAATTAAGAGGGCCCAAAGGCGCAGATTACGGCGCACAGGGGCGTTCTATTGGGCCAATAAAACCAACCGATACACTTTGGCGCATTGCCGTTAAGGTTCGTCCTGATAATTCAGTTAGCATTTACCAAGTTATGCAGGCCTTGTATAACAAAAACCCCAACTCATTTTTAGAACAAAATTTAAATCATATGCGAAGCGGTTCTTACTTAAAGATACCTACTTTGGCAGAAATTAGACGAGTAAACCCGCAATTAGCTAAGCAACGCTCTGAGCAAGATGATGACCTGTGGGAAAAAAAGAAAAATGGTACGCTTACTCAAGCAGAAATTAACTCAGCACAAACACAAGTAACGCAAGCTCGCAAAGCAGACGTTGATGAAGCCAAAAAAGAATTACAACAAGAATTAAAAGCCATAAAAACAGACCAAGGTAATAAATTAGTTGAGCTTCAGCAGCAGTTTAAAAGCTCTGTAGGTAACGTAGAAGAGATTTTAGTTGAAAACAACAATCTTAAAAAACAGCTTACAGGTATTTCAAACGAGTTAGAAAACGTTCGCTTACAGCTTGGTCAAGACAGTGAAATACAGCAACAGTTAAAAGAATTAATCCTTAAGCAAAATGAGATTATTGCGCAGCAAAAGTTAAAAGAGGTAGAGCAAGAGAGTGAATTTAGCTTTGCCGCATTACTTTCGAATCCTTTGGTGCTGATTTTATTAATGACCATTCCGGCTTTATTGATTATTTTTGCCGTTGTTATGTGGTTGCGCAAGCGCAGTAATAATCAAGAGCCTGAAAGTGATGATGATGAGTTTATTCCTCAAGCTCCAGCGTTTACTGATCCAATAAATGAAGAGCCAGAGCCCATTCTTGATGAAGAAGCACCAGCTCCCGATCCGCTTGATGATATAAGCGTGCAATTAGACGACAACATGGATGACGTGTTACTCGATGATGATGTGGCATTTAACGATGATCTCGATGATGACAGTCTACTAGATCAAGATGAGTTAGAAAGCTTACTCAATGATGATGTTGTTTTTGAAGACGAAAATACTGAAGACGATGAACTTGATGTTTTCATGCAACAGGACTTTGACAGTTCCGATGGCGATGATACAGGTGATGCTATCAACCTTGATGAGTCAGATGACATTTTAAGTTCGGATGACTTAGATAGCTTGTTTGACGAAGAAGATGATGATGCTCTTCCAGATGAACCTAAAGGTGAATCGAATGATGATATGGCAGCACTTAGTGAAGAACTTGCTGAAGAGGGCGAAGACTTTAACATTGACGACTTGCTTGATGAGAATAATGAACAAGCAGATGATGTAACAACACAAGCTGATGATGACGAGTTTGATATAGACAGTTTACTCGATGCTGAGCAACCAGCAGCTCAAAGCGAAGAGCCTGATATCGATAGTTTAGCTGAAGAAGACGACGAGTTTGATATTGACGACCTGCTTGATGCTGAGCAACCGGACGCTGAGGCTCAAGGCGAAGAGCCTGATATCGACAGTTTAGGAGAAGAAGGCGACGAGTTTGATATTGACGACCTACTTGATGCTGAGCAACCGGACGCTGAGGCTCAAAGCGAAGAGCCTGATATCGACAGTTTAGTAGAAGAAGGCGACGAGTTTGATATTGACGACTTACTCGATGCCGAGCAACCGGCTACTGAAACTCAAAGCGAAGAGCCAGACATCGACACTCTAGTTGATGAAGACGATGAAGTTGATATTGACGACTTGCTCGATGCTGAGCAACTAACTACTGAAGCTCAAACTGAAGAGCCAGATATCGACAGCTTAGTTGATGAAGACGACGAAGTTGACATTGATGAATTGCTCGATGCTGAGCAACCAACTACTGAAACTCAAAGCGAAGAGCCAGATATCGACAGCTTAGTTGATGAAGACGATGAAGTTGATATTGATGAATTGCTCGATACTGAGCAACCAATTACTGAAGCTCAAACTAAAGAGCCAGACATCGACAGCTTAATTGATGAAGACGAAGTAGATATTGACGATGTACTAGATACTGAACAACCTGAAAGTGATGTTCATGATTCTGAAATAGATCATGCATTGGCGGACTCAATTGAAGATTTAACTGACGCGCAAGAAGAGTTAAATAGTGAAGATGTAGAATCTATCGCTTCATCTTTTGCTGAGCCAGAGGTTGCAGCTGAGACAGAAATTGCAGCTGAGACAGAAATTGCAGCAGAGCCTGAACTTGAAGCAGAGCCTGAACTTGAAGCAGAGCCTGAACTTGAAGCAGAGCCTGAACTTGAAGCAGAGCCTGAACTTGAAGCAGAGCCTGAACTTGAAGCAGAGCCTGAGCTTGAAGCAGAGCCTGAACTTGAAGCAGAGCCTGAGCTTGAAGCAAAGCCTGAGCTTGAAGCAGAGCCTGAACTTGAAGCAGAGCCTGAGCTTGAATCAGAGCCTGAAATTGAAGCAGAGCCTGAGCTTGAAGTAGAGCCTGAACTTGAAGTAGAGCCTGAACTTGAATCAGAGCCTGAGCTTGAAGTAGAGCCTGAACTTGAAGCAGAGCCTGAACTTGAATCAGAGCCTGAGCTTGAAGCAGAGCCTGAGCTTGAAGCAGAGCCTGAGCTTGAATCAGAGCCTGAAATTGAAGCAGAGCCTAAGCTTGAAGTAGAGCCTGAGCTTGAAGTAGAGCCTGAGCTTGAATCAGAGCCTGAACTTGAATCAGAGCCTGAGCTTGAAGTAGAGCCTGAACTTGAAGTAGAGCCTGAACTTGAAGTAGAGCCTGAGCTTGAAGCAGAGCCTGAGCTTGAAGCAGAGCCTGAGCTTGAATCAGAGCCTGAGCTTGAAGAAGAGCCAGAACTTGAAGCAGAGTCTAATGTCGGATCAGAAGATGATTTTACCGATACGTCTTCTAATTTACTCGATCCAGAAGACGCGCTTGATGAGTACAACAATGAAAACCTTGATAGCGTTGATGATTTACTGAGTGAGTTAGAACAAACAAGTGATGATTATGTAGAAGCACCTGATTGGTCAGTCGATGGCTTAGACGAGCAACCTGAACTTGAACTTGAAGTCGAGCCTGAGCTTGAAGCCGAACTTGAGCTTGAAGCAGAACCTGAACTTGAAGTCGAGCCTGAGCTTGAAGCCGAACCTGAGCTTGAAGCCGAGCCTGAGCTTGAAGCAGAACCTGAGCTTGAAGCAGAGCCTGAACTTGAAGCAGAGCCTGAGCTTGAAGTAGAACCAGAGCTTGAAGTAGAACCTGAGCTTGAAGTAGAACCTGAGCTTGAAGCCGAACCTGAGCTTGAAGCAGAACCTGAACTTGAAGTCGAGCCTGAGCTTGAAGCAGAGCCTGAGCTTGAATCAGAGCCTGAAATTGAAGCAGAGCCTGAACTTGAAGCAGAGCCTGAGCTTGAAGTAGAACCAGAGCTTGAAGTAGAACCAGAGCTTGAAGTAGAACCAGAGCTTGAAGCAGAGCCAGAGCTTGAAGCAGAGCCTGAGCTTGAAGTAGAGCCTGAACTTGGAGTAGAGCCTGAACTGGAAGCAGAGCTTGATGTTGGATCAGAAGATGATTTTACCGATACTTCTTCTACTTTACTCGACCCAGAAGATGCACTTGACGAATACTATGATGAAAACTTCAAAAGTGTTGATGATCTTTTAAGTGAGCTTGAGCAAGTAAGCGATGAAAATGAACAAGTACCTGATTGGTCAATGGATGACTTAGACGATGATCTCGATGAAGAAGAAATTGATTTAGGCGATGACCCGCTTGCAGGCGATATCCAAAGCAACGATTTATCGTCAGAAGACGATGAGCTATATGAGCCTGAAATAATCACCCCAAGTGAAGAACTTGAGGAGTATCCTGAGTTAGAGCTGAATGATGAACTGCCTTTATCTGATGAGGAACAACAATCTTTAACACCACAAGAGCTACAAGGTGATAATTTAGATGGTGATGCTACAGGCATGTCACCCAGTCAAGCAGAGCAAGATCTTGCTAATGCTCTATCAGCAGGTAACGATCTCGATAGTTTAGAAGATGACTTTGATGATGAGCTGTTACTTGATAATGAGTTTTCAGAGTTAGATATAGAGCAAGCTCTAGATAATGATGCTTCAGAGTCTGTAGACTTGACTGAACAAGCTGACGATGAGCAGGCTGTTAGCACAAACGATGATTTTGATGATGATCAACTTGATGCGTTAACAGAGTCAGCTGAATTTACCGATCAGCAAACAAATGCTGATCGTGAAGCTGATTTAACGCAAACGTCAGTACCGTCAGAGTCAGAAATGATTTCAGATGATGAGCTTGACGATGAGTTTATGGCTGATTTAACACAAACAGATTTTGATTCATTACTGAATGAGTTGGCTGAACCTGATGATGTTGATTTAAGCGACAGCAGTGAATTCGATGTTGATTTTAATAGCTTACTTAACGAAGATTTAGCTGATGATAAAGCACCATCGTTGCAAGAGCCCATTGAGCAACCTGAGGTTACTGAGCCATTAGATCAAGATGACTTTGTTGATATTGATGCATTACTAGAGCAAAGTGATGATGCGGATATAGATCACGAACCTTACACCGACGTCGATATGGATGTTGGTTTGGGTGACTATGATTCATTACTTGCTGGTGATAACCCTATGGATGTTGATACTCAAAGTGGTGGTTACTCGGCAAAGCTTGATCTTGCTCACGCATATATAGAGATAGATGATGCTGACTCGGCAGTTAAAATCTTAGATGAGATTATTAATAATGGCCCAGACGATGTGCAAGAAGAAGCACAAAATCTAAAAGCTAAGCTGAAAAACTAACAATAGCTAATCCTGAAAAGGATATCTGAGCTGTAAAACCCGTTATTGGTTAACACTAATAACGGGTTTTTTGTATCGCATAGTTAGGAACCTTAGTTCGCTGCTTTTATTGGAACGCCATATAGCATAAAATGCAGCGTCGATTAGCACAGTAGGTAAAGCAGTAATTATGCGAGTAGCACTTGGAGTAGAATACAACGGCGCGCGTTACAGTGGTTGGCAGCGTCAATCTCATGTAAATAGCGTACAACAAGAAGTAGAAAAAGCGTTGTCGCGCATTTGTAATCATCCGGTTGAAATTGTATGTGCAGGGCGCACCGATGCCGGCGTGCATGGCACTGGTCAAGTTGTGCATTTTGATACCCATGCTGAGCGTGAAATGGTGGCCTTTACATTAGGCATGAATACCTTATTACCAAAAGACATTGCTATTCGTTTTGCCCAGCCTGTGGTTGAAGACTTTCATGCTCGCTTTAGTGCAACTGCTCGTCGTTATCGTTATGTGATTTATAATTATGCGTTTCGTGGTGCGGTATTAAATGAAGGTGTTACCCATTTTCATCATCCTTTAGATGAAGTGAAAATGCAGCAGGCTTGCCAATATTTATTAGGTGAGCACGATTTCACCTCGTTTAGAGCGCTTCACTGCCAAGCTAATACGGCAACGCGAACGATTCATCATTTATCGGTACAGCGCCAAGGTGCTTATGTCATTATTGATATTAAAGCCAATGCGTTTTTGCATCATATGGTACGTAATATTACCGGGTGTTTAATGGATATCGGTTTACATAAACATGAACCAATTTGGTTAAAAGAGTTGCTAGATGTTAAAGAGCGTGCCAAAGCGAGCGCCACAGCAAAAGCGGCGGGTTTATATTTAGTAGATGTTGATTACCCAGAACACTTTAATATTCCTAGAACGCCGTTGGGGCCATTGTTTTTAGCCGATACCGATATTTAAAAGGTAATCAGGTGGTTATTTTTATACGCTATTATTCGTAGGGCTAACTACTAAGACCAGTTTTTTATACCGTGATAGCGTAATTCATGTTTTAATTGGAAAAATTTGTTTGCATGGTTAACATGTAGACTCGCGACACAGAACAGCATTAAGAGAGTTGCAAATGAGTTGGCTAGAAAAAATCTTACCAAAAACGACTAAATCTTCAGGTCGTAAAGAAATTCCAGAAGGTGTATGGGCTAAATGTACGTCATGTGATTCAATTTTATATAAAGCAGAATTAGAAAAATCACTAAATGTATGCCCTAAGTGCGACCATCATATGCGTGTTAGTGGTCGTAAACGTCTTGAACAATTTTTAGATGACGGTGACCGTCATGAATTAGGCGCTCAACACGAACCCAAAGATGTGCTTAAATTTAGAGACTCTAAAAAATACTCAGATCGTATTAATGCAGCTCAAAAGTCAAGCGGTGAAAAAGACGCACTGGTTGCAATGAAAGGAAACCTAAAAGGTATTCCGGTTGCTGCAGTTGCATTTGAATTCTCATTTATGGGTGGCTCAATGGCATCGGTTGTAGGTGCTCGCTTTGTTGATGCGGTTGACCAATGTTTAGAGCATAATATGCCGCTGATTTGTTTTTCTGCATCGGGCGGCGCGCGTATGCAAGAGGCGCTAATGTCACTTATGCAAATGGCTAAAACCAGTGCCGCACTTGCTAAAATGACCGAAAAAGGCCTACCATTCATCTCGGTAATGACTGACCCAACAATGGGTGGTGTATCAGCATCATTGGCAATGCTTGGTGATATTAATGTTGCAGAGCCTAAAGCTTTAATTGGTTTTGCCGGTCCGCGTGTTATTGAACAAACCGTGCGTGAAACACTGCCAGAGGGTTTCCAACGCAGTGAGTTTTTATTAGAGCACGGCGCAATCGACATGATTATTGACCGTCGAGAAATGCGCGATACGCTAGCACGTATCCTAGCAAAATTTATGAACTTGCCTTCTACGGAACAAGAGCATAGAGTAGCGTAAATTTCAGCTTTACTGATTACATGCTATGACAAAAACAATTCCTAGCCAATCATCAAGCCTTGATGATTGGCTTTGTTATTTAGAGAGTGTTCACCCTGCTAATATAGAAATGGGTTTAGAGCGCGTTGCTCGTGTTGCTAACAACATAGAGCTTTTAACTTCCTCAAGTAAAATCATTCTTATTGCAGGCACCAATGGCAAAGGAACAACGGCACGTTGTTTAGAGTCATTATTATTAGCCCAGGGTTATTGTGTTGGCACCTATGCTTCACCTCATTTAGCTCGCTACAACGAACGTGTACGTGTTAATGGCGCAGAGCTTGACGATCAATACCATGTAGATGCGTTTAATTTACTAGAGCAAGGACGTGGTGACACACCATTAACCTATTTTGAATATGGCACCTTAGGCGCGTTGGCAATATTTAAACGCTTAGAAGTTGACTACGTGTTGTTAGAGGTCGGTTTGGGCGGGCGTTTTGACGCGACTAATATTGTTACCCCATTTGCCAGTGTGATCACCACCATCGATTTAGATCATAAAGAATATTTAGGTGATACCCGTGAGCTAGTGGCTTATGACAAGGCGGGAATTTTTAGAGAGAGTACTCCGGCAATTATTGGGGATTTAAATATTCCGTATACAATGACCGATTATGGCAAAGAAATTAACGCTAATATGGTGTTATCGGGTAGCGACTTTATTTTTAAAGAGTATGCGCAGAGTTTTAGTTGGCAATTTAAAGCACATAAACTCGAGTTACCTAAACCGGCCATCCCGTGTCAAAATGTGGCCACTGCGTTAACGACCTTGTCGGTGCTAGATTTATTACCAAGTGATGAAGTGATAACTCAGTGCATAGCTAACTTAGTGGTAGAAGGGCGCTTTCAACAATTAAGTGAGTCGCCATTAGTGTACACCGATGTGGCACATAACCCTGAATCGGCACGTTATTTAGCAACTAAGTTAGCAAGCTATAAAGATAAAGGCTTTAAAATTCATGCATTAGCCGCTATGCTTGCTGATAAAGATAAAGTCGGTGTGCTTAAAGAAGTGGCTGATGTAGTCGATGAATGGTCTTTAGCGAGCTTAGACGGCCCGCGTGGCGATAGTGCCGCCCATCTTCAACAGGCGCTTTCAAGTATACCCAATAGTCATTTTAAACAGGGTTATAGCAACGTAGAGGTAGCATTGGATGCTATTTTGCCAAGCCAGCCAAGTAATACACTATTGATTGTATTTGGCTCATTTTTTACCGTGGCTGGCGCTATTCATTACTTTAAAAAATAGAGAGGATGTCGGTGAACTCAGGTTTTATTAATCGCTTAGTCGGAACAAGTATTGTGGTGATCGCAGCAATTGTGTTTATTCCCAATATACTCGATGGTGAAAAAGTGCACTATAAAGAAGGCTTTAAAGCGATTCCAGAACGCTCTGAGTTCAAGACTATTGATTTACAAGAATCAATTGATCAACAAGTGGCAAATGCAGAACCATTAAAAGAGGATGAAATTGAAGATATTCAGCCTGATGATGCTGTATTTGAGCAACAAAACAGCTCTGCTGAAACTGACGTTACTGCACAGCCAGCAATGGTTGAAGCAGTTATAGCCGATACAAAACAAGGCACAGTCACTACCGGGCAAGATGATGCTATGCGTAATACTAATGAAAACCTAACAAGTATGGCGTATGTCATTCAGCTTGGTAGTTTTTCTCATGCGGCAAATGTAAAAGCGTTGCAGGCAAAGCTAAAAACGAAAGGTTTTAAAAGCTTTACTAGGCCAATTAAAACGCCAAATGGTACGTTAACTAAAGTATTTGTAGGGCCGTCATTAAGTAAAAATGAGCTGCAGTCCCAACTTCCCGCACTGAAAGAACTAACTAAACTAAACGGTAAAGTTACTCAATTTGAAGTGGCAAAATAACTTAGTCATTAATAGGTAAATGTGTTTATCAGCTGATATTACACATTTATCTATTCCCTGAACTATCCTCACTTCTAGCCTACATATTTCACGCTATTTTTTATCTAAAAACTGCATGTTTTTACTCATCTGCAATCTCACGCTTAAACTTGCATCACGAGGAGGTTTAGGTATAGAATGCGCCCAAAATTAGCGACTATTTGGTTCTTATGATCTGGGTTGATTACGCCATTCTTGGCATTATTGCACTCTCTACCATCATCGGTTTAATACGCGGCTTTGTTAAAGAAGCTATGTCATTAGCGGTATGGGCAGGGGCTTTCATCATCTCCAGCTTATTTTATCAATATTTAGCTTCCTTCCTAACATCCATTTCTGAACCCCTTTTAAGAAATGCGGCGGCCATTGCCATATTATTCTTTGCGACGCTATTGTTAGGCGGTTTACTAAACTATATTTTAGGTGAGCTTGTACAGCGAACCGGATTATCCGGCACAGACCGTGTTTTTGGTCTGGTGTTTGGTGCTCTTCGAGGCGTGTTGGTCGTGAGCGCGTTACTCTTCTTTCTTGATGCTTTTACTGGTGCGCCTAATACGCATTGGTGGGGCAACTCCATTTTGATTCCAGAATTTGGCTTTGTAGTTGAATGGTTCTTTTCGTACCTAGAAAACAACTCGAGCTTTTTAAATTCAGTAAACCGTTAATCGGCGAGGATAAATTACATGTGTGGTATCGTTGGAATAGTCGGAACATCGCCAGTTAATCAGGCGATTTATGATGGCTTAACCGTTTTGCAACACCGTGGCCAAGATGCTGCGGGTATCATAACTATTGAGAACAATACATTTAGCTTGCGCAAAGCAAATGGCCTAGTGAAAGATGTGTTTCACACTCGTCATATGAAACGTTTGCAAGGCAACATTGGCATTGGCCATGTGCGCTACCCAACGGCGGGTTCTTCAAGCTCGTCAGAGGCTCAGCCGTTTTACGTGAACTCTCCTTTTGGTATAGCACTTGCCCATAATGGTAATTTAACCAATGCAGAGTCGTTAAAAGAGCAGTTATTTTCAGAGGCACGTCGCCATGTTAATACCACCTCTGATTCTGAGATTTTACTTAACATCATGGCACATGAGCTAAGTAAGTCAGACAAACTAAAATTAGACCCTGAAGATATTTTTACCGCGGTTACTGAAGTTAACAATAAAGTGACGGGTGGTTATGCCACTATTGCCATGATTATCGGCCATGGTATTGTCGCGTTTCGCGATCCAAATGGTATTCGTCCTCTAGTATTTGGTAAACGTGAATCTGCTGCGGGTACTGAATATATGTTTGCCTCAGAAAGTGTGGCGTTAAAGCCAGATGGTTTTGAGTTTATTCGTGATGTTGCCCCAGGCGAAGCTATTTATGTGACGGAAAAAGGCGAGTTTCATTCTTTTGCCTGTGCAGATAAAGTGTCTTACTCACCGTGTATTTTTGAATTTGTTTACTTTGCGCGCCCGGATTCAACCATTGATCGTATGTCGGTTTATGCTGCACGTGTAAATATGGGGACTAAACTAGGCGAGAAAGTAGCACGTGAGTGGGCCGATAAAGACATTGATGTCGTTATTCCTATCCCAGAGACTTCGTGTGATATCGCTTTAGAAATGGCACGCGTGCTTGACTTACCTTACCGCCAAGGCTTTGTTAAAAACCGCTATATTGGCCGTACGTTTATTATGCCAGGCCAAGAGCTACGTAAAAAATCGGTACGTCAAAAACTTAATGCAATTGACCGTGAGTTTAAAGGTAAAAATGTCCTACTTGTTGATGATTCAATTGTACGTGGTACTACCTCAGCACAAATAGTTGAGATGGCACGCGAGTCTGGTGCTAAAAATGTTTACTTTGCGTCAGCGGCACCGGAAATACGCTTTCCAAATGTATACGGTATAGATATGCCATCGGCGGCTGAACTCATTGCACACGGCCGTGAAGTTGAAGATATTAACCAAAGCATTAGCTCTGATGGTTTAATTTTTCAATCATTAAGCGATTTAATTGCAGCAGTTAGCCAAGAAAACCCTGAAATCACTAAGTTTGAAACGTCAGTGTTTGATGGACAATACATTACTGGCGACGTTGATCAAGACTACCTAAATCGTATTGATAAGCTACGTAACGATTCTGCTAAAAGCACCCGCGAAAACGCGATGTCGTCTGGTTTAGAAATACATAACCAAGATGAAAACGAATCTGATTAACAGTGATAATACTGCCTGATAGCATATCGGCGTTACAAAAAAAGGAGCTTAATCGCTCCTTTTTTACTTTTCAATTTTTAGGTAAACATAGGGCTGATTATACCGTTGGTCCATAGCATGGCGGTAAGTGCTAAAATAATAACAAGTAGAATTAGTCCACAGGTTACAACAGAGCTTGCATAAATAAAGCCGCGCTCCTGCGGAATGTGCATTAAAATAGGGACGCCGGTATACAGTAAATAAACTGAGTAAGCGAGTGCCACTAATCCAACACACACCACAAACCATAACTCAGGCCAAAAAGCAGCCAATGCTGACATAAACACCGGTGTAGCGGTATACGCTGCCAGCTCGATAGTTTGGGTAAAGGTTGGTTTAGCACCGAAAGTAACCGCCATCCAATGCGCTAAATAGGCCAGTGCAAATACACCGCCAATTAAAGCAACATACATGGCTGCGCCAATCATCAGTGCGCTTTCATGGGTTAAAAAAACGGGGTTACCTGTGCCTATACTCCAGCCTAAGTAAACCGATGAGTAGTACCCCATTACGGAGGGGAATAAAGCGATAAGCAAAATGTGCGATAAGCTATAGGTTAAGCTTTCGTGACGGTTATCAATTGTTTGCCACTCTTCGAGTGGGTGGGCGTATAAGCCCCATAGGTGATTTAGTATCATTGCGTGCTCTCCATAATGGATAAGTTACTGTTTGGTTATAGTTGGTTTGTTTTTTATACAGTCCATTTAGTTATGGTTCAGTAACTAAGCAAAGTCAAGTTATCCACATGCTTGCAATAAGGGCGTGTGTTTATTTTATTCAGGGCATTATTTCGTGTTAAAATGCGTAATCGCAATTTTTAGCAATGAGTAGTCAGCGTGCCACATAGTCAGCTTTTAGAGCCAATTAACAACTTTTTATTATGCCGTACCCCTGATGAGTGGGTTGAACAGGCGACCAAAAAAGAAAATTTACCCATCATATTAATTGATCATTTAATTTGTGAGCTAAAAGCGGCGCAAAGTGCGATGTTTTTAATCCGTAAGTATGCGGTAGATAAAGACAGCAGTGATGCATTGCTTGAGTGGTTAAAACCGTTTGAAACGCTTATTTATAAACGTGAGGGGAACTGGCGTGATTTAGCGGCTAAAAATAAACTCACTAAATCTATTATTCCTAAATCTAACTCACCTTATGGACAAGGCTTAATTGATAAAATGGTTATGCTAATAAAAGAAGAACTACATCACTTTTATCAGGTGCTAGAAATTATGGATGAATACGGTGTTGAATATAAAAGTATAACACCATGTCGTTACGCTAAGGGTATGTTGCGCAATGTTAAAACCTTTGAGCCTAATGCCTTAGTTGATAAACTTATTGTAGGTGCGTACATAGAAGCGCGCTCATGTGAACGTTTTGCTGCGCTTGCCCCCCATGTAGATAAACGCTTAGGGGATTTTTATATTTCACTGCTTCGCTCAGAGGCTCGCCATTATCAAGACTACTTAACCCTTGCTCAAGAAATTGCTGATTTTGATATTACTGAGCGGGTAAAAGAATTTGCTGAAATAGAAGCGCAGCTAATTACATCGGACGATGAAGACTTCAAATTTCATAGCGGCGTACCTATTACTGCTTGCCAACAACCCGCATAATTTACACATGAAGCTGCTACCAGTTAAACAGCAAACTGTTGTAGCAGCTACTTTTAATTAAATTCTTTTTAAATTAGACACATCCAATACCCTCACCTAATATTAGAATAACTATTTAAATTATTTAACTTATTGCTTTGTAATTCATTTTAATAACAAGGTCATACCTTATTTATTATTGGGTGAGAAGATATGCAAGATAAAGAGGGATTATTTGTATTTGCAGCTGAAGAAGAACAAGCAGATACAGAGCTGAAAGCATGGAAAATATTAACCGTTGAGGATGACCTTGATTATCAAAACGCGTTAGTTAATAGCTTAAAAGAATTAAAAGCCAAGGATGGTTATAAATACGAGCTTTTAACAGCAAATTCTGTGCCTGAGGCTGCTTTGGCGTTGAGTATGCATCCTGATATTGCACTTATTTTTATAGATGTAGTAATGGAGGAGGATGACTCAGGCTTGCGTTTAGTAAATACTATTCGAGAGGTTATAGGTAACGCAGAAATGCGTATTGTGCTATTAACAGGTCAACCTGGTTTTGCTCCAGAGAGTGATATCATGAAAGTCCTTGATATCGATGAATACTGGAATAAATCAGATATTACAGCAGAAAAGTTGCAATCAATTGTTAATAGTAACATGCGTACATGGGAGTATATTTCACAAATTAGGTCAGCAAAGCAAGGTTTACAGCTGGTGCTAGATGCGTCTAGAAGTATTAACGGTAAGCATGATATGGCCTCTTTTTCTCATGCAGTGCTTAAAGAAATTAGCAATATTTTAAAAATAACCGAAGGCGGCGGTATTTTTTGTTCGAGTAATTCAAACTCTAGCTCTGAATGCTTAATACTCTCTACCCATGGTTGCTTTAGTGGTACTAAAGGGCAACCTGTTGTACCTAACCTGCCTGCAGAAATGCTGCAAGATTTTAAACAAGCGACCATACAGCGCAGTCATATTTTTTCAAGGCACCACAGCGTATTTTTTTTCGAGACTCCCTTAACGCAAGAACAAGATATTTCTTATATAACGATCGTAAAATCAGACAACCCAATTAATGAGCAAAATGAGTATTTACTCAAAGTATTTAGCGAAAATGTGAGCACGGGATTTGCGAATATTTCGTTATTAAATCGTTTAACAGAGCTTGCTTATACCGATGTATCACTAAATTTACCAAATAGGAACTGGTTAACCCGTGAAATAAAGAACATGAATGCCCATGAGCGATTAAAAACACGATTAGTCATTTTTGACATTTATCAGTTTGATGAAAAAGCATTTACTTTCGGAAATGACTTTTGTAATAAATTAATGAAGTTAGTTCATCAAAATATAGTTGATACTTTTGCTAAATATGAACCACGCATAGCACTAATTAGTAACAAAACCTTTGGCATGCTAATTAGCGTTGACTTTGATATCTCTGATGCAATTAGTTACTTTCAAAATAAGCAAAAGTTCGAAATTGAACAGGTGAAGCAATATATTGATGTGCGTATACTGGAGTTGAAGTTAAGCGCTGCTTTAAACTTAACACCTGAAAAAGTGATTAGCTTAGCAGAGTCTAGCCTCAACTATACGTTGGCAAACCATGCAAAGTATATTCAGCATACAGAGGAAAAAACAGATCAGATAACTCGTCGATATGAGCTGATGGCTGAGCTCAGAACGGCTATAGGTAATAAAAGCTTAGAGGTGGTGTTACAACCCAAAATCAGCTTATCAACCTTGAAACCAGCAGGTTTTGAAGCGCTGGCTAGGTGGCAAAGAGCCGATGGCAGCTTTGTACGCCCCGACGAGTTTATAGAATTAGCTGAAACAGCCGGATTAATTAATGAACTAGACCATGTGATTTTTGAGAAAATACTAGAGGCTATAAATCAACTTAAAGAGCAAGGCTGTAACTTACCCGTTGCATTTAATGCGTCCTCTTATGATTTAGTTGAGCCAAGCTACTTTGAACAGATAAAAAATAAAATTGAAGAATACAGTATTTTGCCTTCTATGCTTGAGCTTGAGGTGACCGAAACACAAGCTATTAGTAATTACAGCTTAATTAAAGAGGCGCTTGAGCGGTTTATTTCTTTGGGCATGAAAGTCAGCATTGATGACTTTGGTACAGGGTATTCGTCTTTGGCTCACATTAATGAAATACCGTCTACGTCGATAAAAATAGATCGCTATTTTGTTAGTGATCTTGAGTTTAATGACAATAATCAGTACATGATTAAGATGATATTGTCTTTGGCAAAGCAATTTAACTTTTCGGTGATTGCTGAAGGTGTTGAGAATGAGTTTGAAGCCAAGTGGTTGCAGCAACAAGGCTGCGAAACAGCTCAAGGGTATTATTTTTCTAAACCTCTATCTCTAAAAGACCTGTTCGGATGGTTAAAGCTGCATGAAGTGACTGATAATGAATAGCATTAATAGTTTGCCTGTTGGTTCAAAAAAAAGTGTGCTAGTTAAATTGCTATTCAGTTTATTCATTACCTTTTTTATTGGTTGGCTTATATACGAACAAATATATCAAGAAAAAATAAACACCATTAAAGCTCAGCAAGATGAAAAGTTAGTACTCATTAGTAGTGATTTCTCCAAAGAGCTCAGCAGTATTAAAAAGCTAACTCGTATTTTGGCTCAAGGCCCAGTTTTAAAAAGCGATGCACAAAACAAGCCTTTGCAACAAATGCGTAGCAGAGATCAAATAAATAATTATTTTTTAAATTTTGCGGCTATAGCTACTAACATAGCACAAATTCGATGGCTAGATAAGCAAGGGCAAGAGCAATACCGCATTAACGCAGTGAATGGTGTTGGTGAAATTGTATCGCCTGATGGTTTGCAAAATAAGCAAAACCGTTACTACTTTCAAAAAGGGATGCAGATCAGTGCGCCTGACATTTTTGCTACAGAAATAGATTTAAACATTGAACACAACAAAATCATAAAACCTCATCAACCATCAATCCGCGTAACCTACCGTACCAATCAAGAAAATTACCTATTAGATGGCCTATTGGTGGTTAACTTTAACTTAGATTATCTATTTAATCAGATCAAAAGCTATAGCCAAAAAAGTACTCATATCAGTATTTTGAATCATAATGGTTTTTGGTTATTAAATAGGGATGAAGATTTAGAGTGGGGGTTTATGTATGGTAAAAATGAGCAAACGCTTGCCATTGAAGAGCCTCGGCTTTGGCAGCAAATGATTGGTGGCAAAGTCGAGTATGGTTCGCATTTTTTTAATAATAGCCTCTATACTTACCGACGTTTTTCTATTTTTTCACTGCGTGAGAACAAAGGCAGAGTTAGTGACACCGATAAAGAGTTAATCATTCTAATAAGTAGTCCTGATGAATTACTAATAACTGGACAGATGAAAGCCTTACAGTTTGCGTTTTTGTGTAGTGGATTACTGTGTTTAATTAGTTTTGGCTTTATTTATCGTGAGTATAAGTTTCAAAATAAGCTGTTAACCCTCTCGCATAAATTACATATAGAAAAGATAGAACTAGATATAGTGAACCGAGAGCTTGATGCCACAATAAAGCAGCAACAACAGCTACAAGAAGGACTAATTGAAGCGCAAAAACTATCCTCATTAGGATTGCTCGTAGCAGGAGTTGCTCATGAAATGAATACACCCATTGGTGGAGCCGTTATTTCGGTTTCTAATGCAGATATGGCATTAGCTAAATTAAATGCGGCGATGAGGGAGGGGCTGACTAAATCAACGTTAGAGGAAACAACAACCAGTATTGGTGAGAACCTAGCACTAGCTAAAATTAACTTAAATAAAACCGCAGTATTAGTGAAAAGTTTTAAAAAAATGGCCATTGATCGCCATAACGATGAATTTATTGCATGTGATATTGAAAAAATCATTCAAGAGTTATTATTGTCATTAAATTCCAGATTAAAAAATTCACCAATAAAAGTGAAAACTATTTTCTTGCTCAATAAACAGGTGATTAGTTTGCCGGGGATTATTTCTCAGGTGGTCGAAAACCTTGTAATTAATGCGCTAAATCACGCTTTTGATGAAAAGCACGAGGGAGTGATAGAAATAAAAGTAGAGCAAGCGACAAATAATAGCGTAAGGCTTAGCGTGTCAGATAATGGTAAAGGAATTAATAATGAGACTAAAGCAGATATATTTGAGCCTTTTTATACAACCGCACGAGGTAAAGGTAATACGGGCTTAGGTTTATATATGGTGCACCAATGGGTAACACAAGTTTTGAAAGGAGACATCAAACTTCATTCAGAACCACAAAGCGATGCCTATTTTAAAACACAATTTCTTATTACCTTGCCTGAGTTAACCGCAAAGTCTCATTACGATTAATTACTAGGGACGTTATAAAGGCGTTGAAATTAATTGTTGTGACTCGGGAGTAATCACTAAATACGAACCTTGAGTATACCAATCGCCCAATACTGTGCGAGTAAGCGTTTGGTTATTAACTTCATAGGTATGTACATTAGGGCGGTGAGTATGGCCGTGGATCATATTAGCCACATTGTGTTTGGCGAAGGTTTCGAGTACCGCGCTTTGCACCACATCCAGTATTTCTATAGGTTTGTCTGCTTGGCTAAGTTTACTTTTTTCACGCGCATCTCGGGCTATTTTTTTTCGATACCATAAGGGCATAGCAAGCATTAATTTGGGCCACCACCAACCACGACTTTTTTTACGAAACTTTTGATACTCAATATCCTGAGTACACATTTCATCACCATGTAAAATTACCGTGGGTGTGCCGTACAAGTCGATCACTGTTTGCTCATCGAGTAGAGTCATTCCTGCCATATTGGCGTATCTTTCACGCATAATAAAATCGCGATTACCGTGTACAAAATAAATAGGTATACCCGAGTTACTAACTGCCTTTAATTGTTTGGCCACTGTTGCTGATAGTTCGCTTACATAATCGTCACCAACCCAGACTTCAAAAAAATCACCTAAAATATATAGGGCGTCTACTTTTTGAGGAACAATATGGGAGTGTAAAAATTTAAAAAATGCCGCTGTAATATCAGGGCGATTTTCACTCAAATGTAAATCTGCAATAAAGTAGGTTTGGCGAGTCATGGTGATTCCAGTTAAATAAAAGCGGGTGAATACCCGCTTTATGTATTCTTTGAAGAATAAAGGGGGTTTTAGCTTACAGTTACACTTTCAATTACCACATCTTCAAGTGGTACATCTTGGTGAAAACCATTGCTACCTGTAGCAACACCTTTGATTTTATTTACTATGTCCATGCCTTCTAATACTTCAGCAAACACACAGTAACCCCAGCCTTGCGACGTTTCGCTGCTGTGATTTAAAAAGTCGTTGTTATTCACGTTAATGAAAAATTGCGCTGTAGCTGAGTGTGGATCAGGCGTACGCGCCATTGCTAAAGTACCTACTTTGTTAGATAGGCCGTTGTTAGCTTCATTTTCAATTGGGTCGTTTACTTCTTTTTGTTCCATACCCGATGCAAAACCACCGCCTTGAACCATAAAACCATCAATTACACGGTGAAAAATAGTGCCGTTATAAAAACCTGAGTTTGCATACTCTAAAAAGTTTTTTACTGTATTTGGAGCTTCGCTTTCGTGCATTTTAATGGTGATATCACCAAAGTTTGTGTGTAGAACAACCATGAGGTTTCCTATAGCTGGTTTAAATATTGGTGCTATTTTATCGTAGTTGACTCAGATTAACAAAGTAGATGTTATGTTTGTTATAAACCGCTAGAGCCCATGCTTAGCAAGTGGTAACATAGCTTTTCTGTTAATCGTGAAGGAAAGCAACTAAATGGTACAAATATACAACACACTGACACGTCAAAAAGAACAATTTAAACCTATGGTCGATGGAAAAATCGACATGTATGTGTGTGGTATCACCATTTATGATTACTGTCACATTGGCCATGCACGCACATTTGTGGGTTTTGATGTGATTGTTCGCTATCTTCGTCATTTAGGTTACGACTTAAAGTACGTACGTAATATTACCGATGTTGATGATAAAATTATTAAGCGCGCAAATGAAAACGGTGAGGCGATTAACGACTTAACCGTGCGTATGACTAAAGCCATGCATGAAGACTTTGACAGCTTAAATATGCTACGTCCTGATGTAGAGCCAACGGTCACAGGTCACATGGATGAAATTATTGCTATGGTTGAGCGTTTGATTGCCAAAGGCCATGCTTATGTTGCAGCCGATGGCGACGTTTTATTTGATGTATCAACCTTTGAGCAATACGGGGCACTTTCGCAGCAAGATTTAACTATGCTGCAATCGGGGTCACGTGTGGAAGTAGCACAAGATAAAGACGATCCTCTTGATTTTGTTTTATGGAAAAAAGCTAAAGCAGGGGAGCCATCGTGGTCATCACCTTGGGGTGAGGGTCGCCCTGGTTGGCACATAGAATGTTCAGCGATGAGTTCAAAGCACCTAGGTGAGCACTTTGATATTCATGGTGGTGGTTCAGACCTACAGTTTCCGCACCACGAAAACGAAATCGCGCAATCATGCTGTGCTAACAACGGCCAATACGTTAATACTTGGATCCATACCGGTATGGTTCAAGTGAACAAAGAAAAGATGTCTAAATCATTAGATAACTTTTTTACCGTTCGTGAAGTATTAAAGCAATACGATGCTGAGTCGGTTCGTTACTTTTTAATTTCTGGCCATTACCGCAGTCAACTTAATTACTCGCAAGAAAACTTAGACCAAGCACGTTCATCACTTGAGCGTATTTACACGGCATTACGTGGTGTTGAGCCAGTTGAATGTGAGCTTGAGGGTAATGAGTATGTAGCTAAGTTTAGAAAAGCTATGAATGATGACTTTAATTCGCCAGAAGCATTACCGGTTGTGTTTGAAGTTGCTAAAGAGCTAAACCGAGTAAAAGAAAGTGATAGCGAAAAAGCAGGACATTTAGCCTTTATTCTACGCATCTTAGGTGAAATACTTGGTATTGCTCAACAAGCACCTGAGGCATTTTTACAAGGCGGTCAAAACGATGATGAAGTGGCTGAAATTGAGGCATTGATTGTAAAACGTAATGACGCACGTGCCAGTAAAAATTGGGCTGCAGCTGATGAAGCTCGCGATGCTTTAAATGCACTGGGTGTAATACTTGAAGATTCAGCGGGAAAAACAACGTGGCGTAAAGCATAGGGACTTTTAACCTTTGCGTATTTAGCCATAACGCGCTGATCACAAAAAAAGGGTTGCCATTGGGTAACCCTTTTTTGGTTATATCAATTGCATTAAATTGATTATGTTTTTAATAAAATTGATACTGTTGACCTCAATCATAGTTGAGGTTTTAAACTCGCATTCATCAATTTAAAAATGGAAAATTAATGAATATTTTACTTGCCATGATCCCTGCTTTTTTATGGGGCACGACTTATGCAGTGACTAAGTACGCAACCCCAGAGTGGCCACCAATCTTATTAGGTGCCATACGCGCACTTCCTGCCGGTTTATTGTTGTTGCTGTTTAAACCTTCTTGGCCAACGGCTAAACAATGGCCAGGCATTTTTCTGATCGGCGCAATTAATATTGCGTTATTTTTTAGCTTTATTTTTGTAATGGCAATTAACCTACCAGCAGCTATTGCAGGCGTGGGTATGGTGTCTGTACCGGTTGTTGCATTATTATATGCATGGCTTGTTAAACGACAACAGCCAGCGCTAGTGCAAGGTATTTGTGCGCTTGCTTTAGTGGTTTTAGCATGGCGCTTATTTGATCCACAACATGTAGCACTTAATGTTTTGGGGGTTTTAGCGCTGATAGGGGCGTTATTAACTATTGTGATAGGCAGTACGCTGGTACAAAAAGTAACGGCTAAAGTTCACTGGTGGACGGTACTCACGTGGCAGCTAATCATTGGTGGCAGTTTGCTAGCAATTGCCGCTATGGTTCAAGCTTTCTATTTTGCTCCACAGCAGTATCAATTTTTAACTGCATCAATAAATACCACGCAATGGCTGGCGTTATTTTGGCTGGTGGTCCCTAATACTGCTTTGGCTTACATCCTATATGTTTGGTTATTAGGACGAATGTCAGTTGTTGAATTTACTTTTGGCACTATAGCCAACCCAATTGCCGGTATTTTATGTGCAGGAATATTAATTAACGAGCAGTATGCAAATTGGCAGTACGCGATTATGTTATTAATGATTATGTTTTCGGTTTTGCCACAAGGCTTGGACTTAATAAAACGAAGAATGATGATACAAAAAGCCCGCAATTAAGCGGGCTTTGGATTACTTTATTTTTATTTATTAGCTGTGATATTTCTCACACGCTTCTAACGTATTTTCAATTAAGCTAGCAACTGTCATCGGGCCTACGCCGCCAGGTACAGGGGTAATAAAGTCAGCTTTTTGTTCTGCAGTAGCGTATTCAACGTCACCCACTAACTTACCGTTGTCTAAACGGTTAATACCCACATCAATAACAATCGCGCCTTCTTTTATCCAGTCACCCGGAATAAACTCTGGTTTGCCTACAGCAACAACCAATAAGTCAGCACGGCGAACATGGGTTTCTAAATCTTGTGTGAACTTATGACAAACAGTAGTCGTACAGCCAGCTAACAACAGTTCAAGTGACATAGGGCGACCCACAATGTTAGAGGCACCCACCACCACTGCGTGCATGCCTTTGTAACGCACGCCAGTTGAATCTAATAAGGTGATAATACCCTTTGGTGTACATGGGCGAAGGGCTGGCATACGCTGCGCTAAACGACCAATGTTATAAGGGTGAAAGCCATCAACATCTTTATGCGGGGTAATACGCTCAAGAATTTTTTCTGCGTCTAAGCCTGCAGGTAAAGGAAGTTGCACTAAAATACCGTCAACTTCGCCATCAACATTCAATTCATCAATTAATGCTAATAGCGCTTGCTCTGTTGTGTCTGCGGGCAAATCAAATGATTTAGAAATAAAACCAACTTCTTCACAGGCTTTACGTTTTGAACCAACGTAAACTTGGCTGGCTGGGTCTTGTCCAACAAGCACCACAGCTAATCCTGGGGCTCTAAGGTTTTGTGCAACACGTTCTGAAACTCGTTCAGCCACTGCGCTACGTACTTGTTTTGCTACTGCTTTACCATCAATGATGTTTGCCGTCATGGGTGACCTTTAATTAGGTTAATTAACTTGATACCGATACATTTAAAAAACGAATGCATATATAGGGGTTAAAATGCCGATAAAGAAAAAGACCTTCACCTTACTCATTTTTTAATATGGTGGCTATTTTCGCAGAAAAGCGGTTGAGCGCCAAGTTGCTTTTAAATTATAAGCCCCCGAATTATAAAAAAGAGTTTAAATTTTATCCCTGTATCGTAATATTTGACCATTATGAACTAAAAATGAGCAATTGATTTGTTTTCTTAAAAAAACGTTTGACCTAACCCGGTCAAATCACTATTATGCACCCCGTTGTCAACGAGGTCACTCGCAGACAATAGTAAGTATCGGCGATTAGCGCAGTTTGGTAGCGCACTTGGTTTGGGTCCAAGGGGTCGCAGGTTCAAATCCTGCATCGCCGACCATTTTTATGTTTACTCATAACAATTTAACTTACTAGTGAACTATGAAGTTTTCGATGCGCCCATAGCTCAGCTGGATAGAGCAACGCCCTTCTAAGGCGTCGGTCGAAGGTTCGAATCCTTCTGGGTGCGCCATTTTGAAAACACTGTAATGCCGTGGTGATTGTAGCTCAGTTGGTAGAGCCCCGGATTGTGATTCCGGTTGTCGTGGGTTCGAGCCCCATCAGTCACCCCAATTTACAAAAAAGAATATCGGCGATTAGCGCAGTTTGGTAGCGCACTTGGTTTGGGTCCAAGGGGTCGCAGGTTCAAATCCTGCATCGCCGACCACTTCCTTATAGGTGGTCTTAAATCCTAAGTTTAAGTATTCGAGAAAATATCTATATCGGCGATTAGCGCAGTTTGGTAGCGCACTTGGTTTGGGTCCAAGGGGTCGCAGGTTCAAATCCTGCATCGCCGACCATTTCCCCTTAAATTCCATATTCTAAATCTCTATTTTATTTAAAATAACTCTATTTTTTGCTCCTATTCATTCTATACAGTTTAATTAGCCTGTTTTTTATTCGCTTAGGCGTTATCTGCCTTTAACTACCCCAAATAATTGCCCCCCACACTCGACTATCATGAATATTAGGTTATAATGCCGCGTCTATTTGTTTAAAAATATAGTGCCCTAGGGCAGAGCAGCAATGGTATCTCCTGGTAGCGACGGATTTTTTTAAGCTCTAAGGCTTGAATTTTATCAAGACGCCTATAGATTACTTTGTTTGTAATGAAGGCGAAAAGTCGCCAAAATTGAATATTGAGGTAAATCATGCAAGTTTCTGTTGAGACGACTCAAGGCCTTGAGCGCCGTCTGACCATCACCGTTCCTGCAGAGAACGTTGAGACCGAAGTAAAAAAACGCTTACAACAACTGTCAAAAACGCAGCGTATCGACGGTTTCCGTGCTGGTAAAGTACCAGTATCAGTAATCAACAAGCGTTTCGGACCAGCTGTTCGTCAAGAAGTTGCTGGCGAAGTAATGCAACGTAATTACATTGAAGCAATTGTTGCTGAAAAAATTAACCCTGCTGGCGCACCTACATTTGCACCAAAAGCACTTGAAGCAGGTAAAGATTTAGAATTCTCAGCAACATTTGAAGTTTACCCTGAAGTTGAAGTTCAAGGTTTAGAGAAAATTGCTGTTGAAAAACCAGCGGTAGAAGTAACTGACGAAGATTTAGCAAACATGCTAGAGACACTTCGTAAGCAACACGCTTCTTGGGCTGACGTTGATGCAGCTGCTGGCGCAAACGACCGTGTAACGGTTGATTTCGTTGGTACTATCGATGGTGAAGAATTCGAAGGCGGTAAAGCTGAAGATTTCCCATTAGAACTTGGCCAAGGTCGTATGATCCCAGGTTTTGAAGACAACATCGTAGGCAAAAAAGCAGGCGAAGAAGTTGTTGCTGACGTAAACTTCCCTGAAGATTACCACGCTGAAAACTTAAAAGGTAAAGCGGCTCAATTCACTATCACAGTGAAAAAAGTTGAAGCGCAAGAATTACCTGAATTAAGCGATGAGTTTGCAACTAAATTCGGTGTTGCCGAAGGCGGCGTAGACGCGCTTAAAGAAGAAGTTAAAAAGAACATGACACGTGAGCTAGACCAAGCGGTTAAAGCTAACGTAAAAGATCAAGCAATCAAAGGTCTTTTAGAGCAAAACGAAGTTGAAGTGCCTAAAGCATTAATAGACCAAGAAGTTGACGCTTTACGTGAGCAAGCTGCTCAACGTTTTGGTGGTAACGGTCAAAATATGCCTGAGCTTCCAGCTGAATTGTTCCATGAGCAAGCAGTTACACGAGTTAAAACTGGCCTATTATTAGGCGAAGTGATCAAAGCGAACGACATCAAAGTTGATGACGCTAAAGTTGAAGCACTTATCGCTACTGTAGCATCTGCATACGAAGATCCAACTGAAGTAGTAGAATACTACAAAGCAAATGATCAACTAATGCAACAAATGCGTAATGTAGCAATGGAAGAGCAAGCTGTTGAAGCTATTTTAGCTAAAGCAACTGTGACTGATGTTGAAAAAGCATTTGATGACATCATGAATCCACAGCAAGGTGCATAATAAGTCATTGACTTAAGCGCTCGCTAACGATTAAATGGCTCGTGTTACTCTGTTTATGCAGTGTGCCCGGGCCATTTTAGTTTGTGGTTCTTAATTAGCTAAAAATGATCATTATGCTTTTCTTAGAATAAGTATAAGCGCATAAGGAATTAAATAAGTATGAACACTGGTATGACAGATCCCCTAAACGCATTAGTACCAATGGTTGTTGAGCAAACAGCTAAAGGCGAGCGCTCGTTTGATATTTATTCGAGACTATTAAAAGAGCGTATTATCTTTTTAACGGGCCAAGTTGAAGACAACATGGCAAATCTGATTTTAGCGCAAATGCTTTTCTTAGAATCAGAGAACCCAGATAAAGATATCTTCTTATATATCAATTCACCGGGTGGCTCGGTCACTGCGGGAATGGCTATTTACGATACAATGAATTTCATTAAACCTGATGTAAGTACTATTTGTGTGGGCCAAGCGGCTAGCATGGGTGCGTTTTTACTATCTGGTGGTGCTAAGGGTAAACGTTTTTGTTTACCTAATTCACGTGTAATGATTCACCAACCATTAGGTGGATTCCAAGGTCAAGCATCTGATTTTGAAATACACGCGAAAGAAATCTTGTCTATTAAAGACAAATTAAATCGCTTAATGGCTGAGCATACTGGCCAACCGCTTGATGTTGTTTCACGTGATACAGACCGTGATAACTTTATGAGTGCAAGCCAAGCTGTAGATTACGGTATTGTTGACTCAGTATTTACTAATCGCGGTAGCAAGTAAGTATGCCTGCAAGCAGTAATGCTTGCTAATGAGAGTTACTATGCGAAAAAGCCTAAATTTTGGTATAGTTAAAGCGTATTAAAATAGCCACCAAGACTTTGGTGGCCAACGTAATAAAATGAGGTAGCTGAATGTCTGACACTCCTACAGACGGCGACAAAAGTAATAAATTGTTATACTGCTCTTTTTGTGGCAAAAGCCAGCATGAAGTTCGAAAATTAATTGCAGGACCTTCAGTATACGTTTGTGATGAATGTGTAGAGCTGTGTAATGATATTATCAGGGAAGAAATTAAAGACATCGCGCCTAAGCATGATGCCGCTGACAAATTACCTGTGCCAAAAGAAATTCGTAACCACTTAGACGACTACGTAATTGGCCAAGAGCATGCGAAAAAAGTGTTGTCTGTAGCGGTTTACAATCACTACAAGCGTTTACGCAACCAATCAACTAAACAAGACGTTGAATTAGGTAAAAGTAATATTTTATTAATTGGCCCAACGGGGAGTGGTAAAACACTACTAGCTGAAACGTTAGCACGTTTGCTAGATGTGCCGTTTACAATGGCCGATGCCACCACGTTAACCGAAGCCGGTTATGTGGGTGAAGATGTTGAAAACATCATTCAAAAGCTTTTACAAAAATGTGACTACGACGTAGAAAAAGCACAACGTGGTATTGTTTACATCGATGAAATTGACAAAATTTCACGTAAATCTGACAACCCATCAATCACACGCGATGTATCAGGTGAAGGTGTACAACAAGCCTTACTGAAACTGATTGAAGGTACCGTTGCTTCTGTTCCGCCACAAGGTGGACGTAAACATCCACAGCAGGAGTTCCTGCAAGTAGACACCTCTAAAATTCTGTTTATTTGTGGTGGTGCATTTGCTGGTCTTGACAAAGTTATTGAACAGCGTAGCCACAAAAATACCGGTATTGGCTTTGGCGTTAACGTTAAAGAGTCGGCAGCGAGCCGTTCTTTAAGCGAAACATTTAAAGATGTTGAGCCTGAAGATTTAGTAAAATATGGTTTAATACCAGAATTTATTGGCCGTTTACCTGTTGTTGCTACATTGACTGAACTTGATGAAGCTGCATTGGTACAAATTTTAAGTGAGCCTAAAAATGCCATTACTAAGCAGTTTTCAGTATTGTTTGGTATGGAAGACGTTGAGCTTGAGTTTCGTGATGATGCACTACGTGCTATTGCTCATAAAGCAATGGAGCGTAAAACAGGTGCACGTGGCCTGCGTTCAATCGTAGAAGGTGTATTGCTTGATACTATGTATGAGCTGCCTTCAATTGATAACGTAAGTAAAGTGGTTGTTGATGAAACCGTTATTAAAGGTGAGTCTGCCCCAATCTTGATTTATGACAGCAGTAATCAAGAACAAGCCGCAGTAGATTAAATTCTGAGCAAGTTGTAAAAAAAAGGAGCCAATGGCTCCTTTTTTTATAATTAATTTAATCGAGTTGGCAAAAATTGTTGAACTTTAATTAGGTTATCCCCATATACTTGAGTAATCTTTAAATAAATGAAGTGCAAAGAGAAAATACAATGACGCTTGAGAGAAACGATCGAGTCGAAATCCCTGTGCTAGCACTGCGCGATGTAGTGGTGTATCCACACATGGTGATCCCGCTTTTTGTAGGCCGTGAAAAATCAATAAAATGCCTTGAAGCGGCAATGGATAAAGACAAACAAATTTTCTTAGTTGCACAAAAAGATGCAACTGTAGACGAGCCTGAGAAAGACGATATTTATCGTGTAGGGACAATTGCGACTGTACTTCAATTATTAAAGCTACCCGATGGTACAGTAAAAGTATTAGTTGAAGGCACACAGCGTGCAAATATCGAAGAGTTTGTTGATAACGAAGACTTCTTTGTTGCCAATGCTCAGTTTATTGAATCTGATTCAGTGAATGAACAAGAACAAGATATTTTTATTCGCAGTGCATTAAGCCAGTTTGAAGGCTACGTAAAATTAAATAAAAAAATCCCACCTGAAGTGATGACCTCGGTCTCTGGTATTGATGAGCCAGCGCGTCTTGCTGATACCATGGCTGCGCATATGCCATTAAAAGTGCCTGAAAAACAAAAGGTACTTGAAATATCAAGCGTTACGGAGCGCTTAGAGTACTTAATGGCGTTGATGGAAGGTGAAATAGACTTATTGCAAGTTGAGAAAAAAATTCGTACCCGCGTTAAAAAGCAGATGGAAAAATCGCAGCGTGAGTACTACCTCAATGAGCAAATGAAAGCGATTCAAAAAGAGCTTGGTGAAATTGACGATGTGCCAGATGAATTCGAAGCGCTAAAAAAACGCATCGAAGAGTCAGGTATGCCTAACGAAGCGAAAGAAAAAGCCACGGCAGAGTTTAACAAACTTAAAATGATGTCGCCGATGTCGGCAGAAGCTAGTGTTGTTCGCTCATACATAGATACGCTAATTAACGTACCGTGGAAAAAACGCTCTAAAGTTAAAAAAGATTTAGCAGGCGCGCAAAAAATACTAGATAGCGATCATTACGGACTTGATAAAGTTAAAGAGCGTATTATTGAATATCTCGCGGTACAGCAGCGTACTAATAAGCTTAAAGGGCCTATTTTGTGTTTAGTTGGGCCGCCAGGGTAGGTAAAACCTCTCTTGGGCAATCTATTGCGCGTTCAACTGGCCGTAAGTACATTCGTATGGCACTGGGTGGTGTACGTGATGAAGCTGAGATACGTGGTCACCGTCGTACTTATATTGGCTCTATGCCTGGTAAGTTGATTCAAAACATGACTAAAGTGGGCGTTAAAAACCCGTTATTCTTGTTAGATGAAATTGATAAAATGTCAGCGGATATGCGTGGTGACCCTGCATCAGCATTACTTGAAGTACTCGACCCTGAGCAAAACAGCCATTTTGCTGATCATTACTTAGAAGTCGATTACGACTTATCTGATGTAATGTTTGTTGCTACCTCTAATAGCTTTAATATTCCTGGGCCTTTATTGGACCGTATGGAAGTTATTCGTTTAGCCGGTTATACCGAAGACGAAAAATTAAATATCGCTAAAGAACATTTAATTCCAAAGCAAGTTAAGCGTAATGGCTTAAAAGAGAAAGAAGTTGAAATTGCTGACAGTGCCATTATCGGTATTATTCGATATTACACGCGTGAAGCGGGCGTTCGTAACTTAGAGCGTGAAGTGTCTAAATTATGCCGTAAAGCGGTTAAAAATATCTTAATGGAAAAAGACACCAAAACGGTCACTATCGATGCAGATAACCTTGAAGAGTACTTAGGTGTGCAACGCTTTGATTACGGTAAAGCAGAAGATGGCGACCGTATAGGCCAAGTAACTGGCCTAGCATGGACAGAAGTAGGCGGTGACTTACTAACGATTGAATGTGCTGCAGTACCAGGTAAAGGCAAATTGACTTATACCGGCTCGTTAGGCGATGTAATGCAAGAGTCGATTCAAGCGGCAATGACAGTTGTGCGTAATCGTGCTGATGAGCTACGTATTAATAGCGACTTTTATGAAAAACGTGATATTCACGTGCATGTACCTGAGGGCGCAACTCCTAAAGATGGTCCAAGTGCGGGTATCGCAATGGTTACGTGTTTGGTTTCAAGCCTGACGGGTAATCCAGTGCGCTCTGATGTGGCCATGACGGGTGAGATTACCCTGCGTGGTGAAGTACTGCCTATTGGTGGTTTAAAAGAGAAATTATTAGCGGCTCACCGAGGCGGTATTAAAACGGTGGTGATCCCTAAAATTAACGAACGTGACTTAAAAGAGATACCTGATAACGTATTGGCGGGTCTTGAGATTCACCCTGTTACGTGGATTGACGAAGTATTGAAGCTTGCTTTAGTGCATCCAGTTGATAGTTTTTCAGTCGAAACACCAAAAAAGCAGTAAAAAAGCCAAAAAAAGTGCTTTTAGGGGCTTTTCAAATCTAAACGGTATGATAAGTTAAGCACTGGTTTTCAAGCCTAGCCCTTGCAGGGCCTAGGCTTAAGAAAAATATAATCATATGAGCTTTAAAAAAATTGCTCAAAAATTTCAAAACAGTGATGTTAGTTTAAAAAACAATCGCTCTTGATAACAACAATGAAAGAGGATGATATTGTGAATAAATCTCAATTAATCGATCAAATCGCAGCTGATGCTGACATTTCTAAAGCGGCTGCAGGTCGTGCACTAGATTCATTCATCGAATCTGTATCTGGCGCGCTAAAAGATGGCGACTCAGTTGCACTTGTTGGTTTTGGTACTTTCTCTGTACGTGAGCGTGCTGCTCGTGCAGGTCGTAACCCACAAACTGGTGAAACGATTCAAATTGCTGCAGCTAACATCCCAGCTTTCAAAGCCGGTAAAGCGCTTAAAGACGCAGTAAACTAATCATTGTGTAAACAATTTAGTTATGGCGAGTAAAGAGACGCTTAATTATTGCAATCGATAAATTAAGTTACTTCACCGCCAGTTACTTCAAGTGAAAAAGCGTATCTGGTAAGATACGCTTTTTTTACATATGACAAGGTAGAAAATACCTTGCTCAGAAAAGAGATAAACAAATGCTTGAGAAAATCAGAGAAGGTTCGCAAGGGCCGGTAGCCAAAGTCATTTTAGGCGCGGTGATTTTATCTTTTGCCTTAGCTGGGATCGGTAGTTACTTAGGTCAAACCACAGAACAACCCGTTGCTGAAGTAAATGGAATTAAAATTAGCCAAACAGAATTTAGCCGTGCGTTTCAAAATGAACGTAGCCGCTTAGAACAACAATTTGGTGAGTACTTTACCCAAATAGCAGCTGATCCAACTTACATGGCTCAAATCCGTCAAGGTGTGATTGACCGTTTAGTACAACAAGAATTACAAAGTCAGTTAGCTGCCGAGCTTGGTTTGCGCGTAAGTGATGAAAGCGTTCGTAAAACAATTTTAGAGCTACCTTATTTTAAAATTGGCGACAAGTTTAATAACGACCGTTATTTACAAGTTATTCGTCAAATGAATTTTCAACCTGACGCATTTCGTGAATACCTGCGTGATGATATGACACGTAGCCAGTTAGTATCTGCCGTTGCGGGTACTGATTTTGCGCTGCCAAATGAGCTTAAATCAGCCATTGCGTTGCAACAGCAAACACGAAGCATTGATTATTTAGTAATTGATAAACAAGCAATGCAAGCTGATGTTGAAGTTACAGAGCAAGAAGTTGCGGATTACTATGAATTAAACGCAGGTCAATTTTTATCACCTGAATTAATTTCAGTTAATTACATCGAACTAAATGCAGATGATATTGATGTTGCATCGGTAAGCGAAGACGATGTAAAAGCATATTACGAGCAGAGTAAAGCGCAATATGTTGAACCAGAAAAGCGTCGTGTGTCGCATATTCTAATCGACAATAGCGAAGATGATGATGCGGCTAAAGCGAAAGCTGAGTCGTTACTTGCCCAGCTTAACGCTGGTGCTGATTTTGCTGAGCTAGCAGAGACATCGTCAGATGACATTGTTAGTGCAGAAATGGGTGGCGATTTAGAGTGGATTGAACGTGATGTTATGGAACCAGCATTTGAAGATGCAGCGTTCGCATTGCAAAACAAAGGTGATTACTCTGACGTTGTTGCCTCTGAGTTTGGTTATCACATCATCAAACTGACTGATCTACAAACTCAACAAGTTAAACCGTTCGATGAGGTTAAATCTGACCTACGTGCTGAACTTGAGCAAGCTGAAAAAGTAGATGCGTTTTACGAGAAGCAAACAGAAATGGGGGCATTAGCCTTTGAGATTTCTGATCGCTTAGACGATGCTGCTGAAGTGGCGGGTGTAGAAGTACAATCTACTTCTTTACTAGCGCTTAGCGCGCTTCCTGAGCCGCTTAATAACCCAGCGGTTGTGACTGCCTTATCATCAGTTGAACTACTAGAAGATAAAGTCAATTCAGAAGTAATTGAGCTTGGTAATGAGCACGTGATTGTGGTGCGTGTAAATGAGCACCAACCTGCGGCAACGAAA
Source organism: Pseudoalteromonas sp. QJM3NY_12 (assembly GCF_056173165.1). The sequence goes on along the minus strand of NZ_CM149661.1, from coordinate 2,331,106 downwards.
GCATTAAGCGTGGTAAGTGAGCAAATTAAAACACGCTTAATGAATGAAAAGGCATCAGACCTTGCAAAAGAAAAAGCACGCACGTTATTTGCACAAGTAAAAGAAGGCAAGAGCTTAAACGATGTGGCTGCTGAGCAATCACTAAACGTTCGTCAAGAGTCGCAACTAACTCGTGAAAGCTTTGCTGTTTCACCTGCTATTGTTACCCAAGTATTCAAAATGGCACATCCTAGTGATGCGGCTGTATATGATATGGTTAACTTAAATAATGGCGATGCAGCGATTGTTGCGCTTAAAGCGGTAAATGATGCACCAGTGAGTGACAACATTGAGCCACAAATGAAGCAAAACATTACTATGGCGCAAGCGCAGAAAAACTATACGGTATTCATTGAATCGCTTAAGCAACAAGCAGAGCTTAATGTACCAAAAGCAGCTCAAGCAGCTGAATAAGTAATAGCTAAATTAAAAAAGGCGCCAATTGGCGCCTTTTTTGTTTGTTTAGACATTAACAACTCAATAAGCGCTGGGTAACCTTTGACTGCGGGTTTTGAAAAATAGTTTCTGTAGCGCCGTATTCAACTATTTCACCTTTATTGAGTACCACTAACTGGTCGCTAATATGGCGCACTAAACTTAAATGATGGGTGATCAAAATATAGGTTAATCCAGTTTCAAGCTGTAGTTTAAGTAATAGGTTTACTATTTGCGCTCTTACAGAAGGGTCAAGCGATGAAAGTGCCTCATCGAGTACAACAACCTTAGGATCTAATATAAGCGCGCGAGCGAGCGCTACACGCTGTAATTGCCCCACACTAAACATATGCGGATAGTATTGCTGATGATCGACCAGTAGACCCACTTTAAGCAGCGTACTGCCAATTTTTTCACTACGTTGAGTTTTATCAAAATCAGTATTGAATTTTAGGCAATCATCGAGCATTTCAGCAATGGTCACTGCTGGGTTCAATGAGGTGGCGGAGTCTTGAAAAATCATTCGGATATAACGACACTGCGCATCACGATTACCATTGTTTTCTATAGTGTTATTCTCCAATAATATCTGCCCGCTATCGGCACTGTATGCACCCACTAATAATTTAGCCAGAGTACTTTTTCCTGAGCCTGTTTCACCAATAATGGCAATTGTTTCACCTTTACCAATGCAAAATGAGATGTTTTTTAAAACATCAAACTTTTTACGGCTAAATAGACCCGCTCGCATGTTAAAGGTTTTTGATAAGGCTTGAACTTTTAACAGTGGCTGCATTATTTTATTTCCTTGATCAGCGGGAAGTGACAGGCGTAGCTATGACCATGATGCTTTGAAAGTTTAGGCGCAACCACACATTCTTTTTGTGCTTGTGGGCAACGTGGACCGAGTCGACAACCAATCGGTAAATGTTGTAATGTTGGAATAGTGCCTTTAAGCGCATAAAAGGGTTCTTTATGGGCTAAACCATGCTCATAATCGGGCAGGCTTTTTAGTAAAGCTTGCGTATACGGATGACGAGGCTGGCTAAAAATACGGTGTGTTGGACCTGCTTCAACCATTTGACCGCAGTACAACACATGAATACCATGCGACCAATTAACAATTTCTTCCAGCTCATGAGAGATCATCAAAATAGACATGTTCTTTAGCTGATTTAAACTTTTTAATAACCTAAACACCTGTGCTCGGGTGGTGCTTTCTAGTGCGGTTGTTGGCTCATCTGCAATTAACAACTTAGGTGTGCGGGCAATCGCCATGGCTATCATGACCTTTTGGCATACGCCCTCAGAGAGCTCATGCGGGTAACTATCAAGCACCGCTTCATGATTTTTAATACCTACTTTATGTATTAAGGCTTTAACACGGTCTTTACGCTCTCGGTTGCGTTTTAAGAAAAATCCTTTAGCAGCCACTTCAGGCAGTGTTTCAGCGATTTGGTTAAATATTTTAGCAGTAGGATCTAGACAGCGACTGGGGTCTTGGTAAATCATCGCAATGTCTTGGCTAACCGTCTTACGGCGTTGCTCTGGTGTTAAGCGCATTAAGTCAACACCACGCCAATGCATTCTATCTGCGGTTATCACCCAGCGCTCATTAAGCACGCCGACGATGGCTTTTGCAATTAAGCTTTTGCCAGAGCCTGATTCGCCCACTAAAGCGTGTACTTCACCTTCTTTTAAACTAAAGCTTACGCGGTCAACAGCGCGAATGGCGGTTTCGGAAGTTTGAAGTTCAATGGTTAAATTTCGAATATCTAGTAACTGCATCTAATCGGCCTTACGCGCTTGTAAAACTTTGCGAAGTCCATCGCCCACTAAGTTTGTTGAAAGAACCGCTAAAAATAACAGGACGCCCGGCAATGCTACCGTCCAAGGTGCTAAATATATAAGTCCTAAGTTCTCTGCTAAAATTGCGCCCCATTCAGTAGTCGGCGGCTGTGCACCCAGTTTTAAAAACCCTAACGCCGCAATATCTAAAATAGCAGTAGAAAGCGCCATCGTAAAAATAACTACAATATATTCATACACATTAGGAAAAATCCCGCGTGATAAAATATGCCATTTAGAGGCGCCATCTAAGCGGTAGGCTGTAACATAATCTTTGCCAAGTTCGTCAACTATCAGGTTTCTAATTGAATGAATAAACTGGGGTAATAAGGCTAAAATAATTGCCCATACGGTATTCATTAATCCAGGGCCGAGTATGGCAATAATAATGATGGCCAGTAACAATGAGGGAATTGACAGCGTTACATCCAGTAAGTGGTTCAAAAAACTAGAACGTATGCCTTTACTGATCCCTGCAAAGGTACCTACCAACACACCAATAACAGTGGTGATCAGTGCAGCCACAACCGATAACCCGAACGTATATGTGGCGCCATTCATTAAACGAGACAGCACATCTCGGCCTAAATCATCGGTGCCAAGTATAAACCGCACATCGCCCATTTCATTCCACGAGGGAGGCAGTAATAGTGCATCACTGTGCTGTTGATTTACCCCATAAGGCGCAAGAAAAGGCGCGGTAGCCGCTAACAGGCTAAAGGCAATAAACACCCATAAACCAACCAGTGCAGGGTGGTTATTTTTAAACTTTCGCCAGAGTCTCGCTAATGGCGATTTATTTGAATCTTCTGAAAATAAGTTAAACTTTGCCATGCGCTTGGTTCCGAGACAGAGGATCTAGTAGGGTGTAGGTCAGTTCGGCCATAATTGTGGCAATAATAATAAATAAAGAGACGGCCATTAACCCACCTTGTATGGCGGGATAATCACGTTGATAAATACTGTCTATTAACCAGCGACCGATCCCAGGCCACGAAAAAATAACTTCAGTGATCATCGCTAGGGTGATCAAGGTACTAAACTGCAAACCTATTTGTTTTATAACCGGTAGTAAGGCATTTCTTAGGGCGTGATGAATAATAAGCTGCCCACGAGTAAGCCCTTTGGCGCGAGCTGTTTTAATGAAGTTTTGATCCATCACTTTTAACATCGATTCGCGAGTAAAGCGCACTAATACCGTGGTTGGATACATAGCAAGTACAATAGTAGGTAAAGTAAGGTGATGCAGCGCATCTAACATGGCCAAACCATTGTAAGGAAAATCAGCGAGTAAAATATCAAGTAAAATAAATCCTGTGCTCGCGGGTATCTCATACAACAAGCTCACTCGCCCCGACATGGGAAACCAGCCAAGCTTGAGCGAAAAAATCATAATTAATAATAATGCCAGCCAAAAAATCGGCATAGAATAGCCAATCATCGCTGTAGAGCTAATAAATTTATCAGGCCATTGTTTATTATATGCCGATGCTAAAATACCGACAGGCACACCCACTACCACCGAAATAAATAACGCATAGATACTTAGCTCTAACGTTGCAGGAATTAAATCAACCACATGGGCGAAAACACTGCTCCCCGAGGCGAATGACATTCCCCAATCCCCTTGTAAAATTCGTCCTACAAAGGCGATGTACTGCATAAAGTAGTTACTGTTAAATAAGTACTTTTCTTCTAACTGCGCATTTTGGGTAAAGTTAGTGTCTGGTATGCCGCTTAAGTTACTGAGCGGATCGCCAGGAAATAAATAACTCAACGAAAAGGTAAAAATACTGAGTAGCAACACCATAAAAAATAACAGTCCGAGGCGGCGTAAAATATAATCTAAGATCATTATTTTTTCCTCGCGTTAGCCAACGAAATAGCACCGAATGGTCCTAAGGTAATGCCCTCAACATCTGCGCTACTTGCTTGAAAACGCATGCCATGGGCAATTGGCAGTAACGGCAATTGTTTGATGATCATGCTTTGTGCTGCGTCGTAATATTGTTTACGTAAATTTAAATCTGTGGTGTCTAACGCTTTGGTCAGTAGTAAATCAAATTCAGGGTTACACCAGTTTGCAGGGTTTTTGCCACTAAAGGTCGCAGTACAACTTAATAATGGACTAAAAAAGTTATCGGGATCAGGCGTATCAGCTGCCCAACCTAATAACACACTGTCGTGGCGATGCTCACCAATGCGTTGAATAAAGGTGTTCCATTCATATTCTACAATATTTACATTAACGCCAATTTTGCGTAAATCACTTTGCATTAGCTCAGCCATTTTGCGGGCGTTGGGGTTATAAATACGGCTTACCGGCATAGCCCAAATGCTCATATCAAAGCCTTTTGGAAAACCGGCTTCAGTTAATAATTTTTTCGCTAACTGTGGGTCAAAAATAGGCATGTTTTTTTGTAGTTCAAATGCCCATGACGTAGGCGGAAGAATAGATTGTGCACGCAGTCCATTCCCGTAATATACCGCTTGCATTATTTTATCTATATCAATGGCATGAACCAATGCTTGACGTACTTTTAAGTTATTAAACGGTGGACGCTCGGTATTAAATGCCCAGTAACCAATATTTAAGTTAGTTTCTCTTTCAACATTAATATCATCACGCTGCGCTAAAATACTTAATTGGGCACTACTCGGGTGTGCGGTTACATCACACTCTTTGGTCAATATTTTAGCGATACGGGTGGTACCATTTGGGGTAATGTCGTACACCAATTGCTCAAGGGCAACCTCATGCTTCCAATAATCAGCGTTTTTATAAAAGCGCACTAAATGATCGCGTCGGTACTCTTTATAAATATAGGGGCCTGTGCCAATCGGGTATTGATCAAATAGGTTTTCTTGATTATTAGCTTCAAGCGCCATGGCATATTCTTTAGAGAGCACGACAGCAAAATCGGTCGCCATATTAGCTAAAAAGCTGCTCTCGGCATTAAATAACTCAAATCGTACTTGATGATCAGAGACTCTAACAATTTTACGAATTAGCTGGTCAATCCCCACACTTTGAAAGTAAGGGTAATTAGCATCGCCAATAAAGTGATAAGGATTATAAACGTCGAATAATCGACTAAAAGTAAATATTACATCATCAGCGTTAAATTCACGGCTAGGAGTGAAATAAGAGGTGGTATGAAACTTAACTCCTTTGCGCAAAGTGAAGGTAACCGATTTACCGTCTTTACTGATCTTCCAATCAGTGGCAAGTTCACTCTTAAATTCGGCGGTCACGGGGTCAATACTAATTAACCGGTCGTATAACTGGTTAGCAATAATATCGATAGTTGATCCTGTGGTTGTGACTTGTGGGTTAAACGACACAGGATTAGCCTCGGCGCAATAAACGAGGCCTTGGTTTTTTTCTTCTAAGATTTCTTCTTTACTATCAATGCAACCTACTAAGCTCAATGATATTAAAGCAAGTAATAATTTATGCACCCGCACAACCTCTACTATTCTAGCAAATTGTATTTTTTCAAATAACCACGTAGTTGATGATACGTTAAACCAAGTACTTCTGCAGTCTTCTTTTGATTAAATTGGCTATGTTCTAATGCTTTTTTTATCAATGTAATTTCAAATTCATTAGAGAGCGTTTTTAAGTCGCATGGAAACTCAGGTTCTTTGGTACTTGAACTCAATGCTACAGGCGCTTCTGCAGGTTGAGCATGAGTAGTCGGTTCAGATTGTATTATAGCAGGTGCTTGTGCATGTTTTATGCGGGCTTTAGGTCTAAAGCGACTTTCGAATGGGTCTAAAATAATTTTATGTACAGGAATATGTTCATTGCCGTGGCGATACAGACTTCGCTCCACCACATTTTTAAGTTCACGGACATTACCTGGCCACTCATAACTGAGCAAACTTTCTTGTGCACTGCGAGTAAAACCACTAAATAGCTCCCACTCAAGGTCTCGTGCCATGTTCATCGCAAACTGTTCAGCCAGCAACATAATGTCATCTTGACGTTCACGCAGTGGCGGTAAGGTGATCACATCAAACGCGAGTCTATCGAGTAAATCACTTCTAAATTCACCTTGCTCGGCTAAATGGGGTAAGTCTTCATTGGTTGCACAGACTAAGCGAGTGTCTACTTTAACGGTTTGCTTGCCGCCAACACGTTCAAACTCACCATACTCAATCACTCTTAATAGCTTTTCTTGCACCATGGCAGAGGTATTTGCTAACTCATCTAAGAATAAGGTGCCGCTATTAGCACGTTCGAAGCGGCCTTCATGGCGTTTACTTGCGCCTGTAAATGCACCACTTTCATGACCAAATAATTCACTCTCGAGTAGGTTTTCGTTTAAAGCCGCACAGTTAAGCTTGACGTAATTTTGATCCCAGCGCTTGGATAAAAAGTGTAAACGTGCTGCAATTAGCTCTTTACCGGTACCACGTTCACCAATAATGAGTACGGGTTTATCTAGGTTAGCCAGTTGCGAAACCTGATCAAGCACCGATAAAAAGCTGTCTGATTGGCCAAGTAAATTGTCCTGTTGGCGATATTGACTCATATTTCCTAACTCTTAGTCATTTTTACTAACAGTTAGTGTATTTCATTATGAAGGATAACAAAAGTAATTTGTAATTTACATTTAACATATTGAAAATAAATGGTATTTTAAAAATATAAAAGTTGGCAAGCATATTGATACTAATAAAAGCAGACACATTTAGATTAAATAATAGAGGTATATGTTATGGGAATTTTTTCACGTTTTGCAGACATTGTTAATTCTAATATCAATGCCATTTTAGATAAAGCAGAAGATCCTGAAAAAATGGTTCGTCTTATTATCCAAGAGATGGAAGATACACTTGTAGAGGTACGCTCTACGTCAGCAAAAACCCTTGCTGAGAAAAAAGAATTAGTACGTCGCGTAGATACACTAAAAGCTCAAGTAAGCGATTGGCAAGACAAAGCCGAATTAGCACTGAGCAAAGATCGTGATGATTTAGCTCGCTCGGCTTTACTTGAAAAGCAAAAATCAGCAGATGCAGTCGCCGCAGTAGAAAGTGAACTTGATCATGTAGAATCTCATATCGAGAAACTACAGCAAGAAGTGACTACGCTACAAGAGAAACTAGCGGATGCTAAAGCACGTCAAAAAGCTATTATTTTACGTCAACGCTCGGCTGAGTCGCGCCTTGAGGTTAAAAAAGCACTTGATAGTTCTAAAGTGGATGATGCACTTAATCGTTTTGAACGTTACGAAACCAAAATTGATGGGCTAGAATCTCAAATAGAGTCTTACGATTTGGGTAAACAAACGTTAGCAGATGAAATTGCTGATTTACAAAAGAATGAAAAAATTGACGACGAGTTAGCTGAACTTAAAAAGAAACTCTCGAATAAATAAATATAAAACAGGGGCCTTGTGCCCCTGACATCAACATTGAATACGGATTGTCAGGAGAGGATTATGTTTGATCCAGAGATACTAGTTGCACCCTTTATCTTGTTTATGATTTTTGTTGCACCACTGTGGTTAATTTTACACTACCGAAGCAAAAAGCAGGTAAGCCAAGGGTTAAGCGAGCATGAGCATCACCAGTTATTAGAACTTGCTCAAAAAGCTGAAAAAATGACTGATAGAATCGAGACATTAGAAGCTTTACTTGATCAAGAGTCACCACAGTGGAGACAAAAAGTATGAACACCAAACGCGAATTATTAAGAGACCCACAACGCGGTAAAATTGCCGGTGTATGTGCGGGATTAAGTGACTACTTTAATATGGAGTTATGGTTAGTTCGCATTATTTTTGTTAGTGCTGTACTACTAACCGGTGGCCCATTATTTGTGGTAGCGTATATTGCAGCGTGGTTTATTTTAGATAAAAAACAACCCAGTACTGTAAATAAAACACAATCAACCTATGGCGGTGATCCGCTAGAAGTAAAATTTAAAGTATGGCAAAAAGGCGAGCCACCGCGTCGTGCGCTGCAAGACTTAAAAGAGCGATTAACCCGTGTAGATAGCCGCCTTCAAAACATGGAACGCTACGTTACTTCAAGCGAGTTTACGGTCAGCCGTGAAATTAATAAACTTTAAGGGATTGATAAGCACCTTGTTTGCAGCGTGATCAATGACGGCAACTAAGGTGCAAAACACTTTATGAGCCAATCATTTGCAAAAAAGACCTTTAAAAGCGTTAAAGGCAAAGCCCAAAAGGCCCTGCACCGTAGTTTAGATCAACACGTTAAACTTGCCGTAACAGGGCTGAGCGGCAGTGGTAAAACGGCGTTCATTAGCGCGCTAGTTAAACATTTAACCTCTCAGGCGAATGACAACAACTTACCTTTTTTTGATGTAATGCGTGAACATCGCCACATTGCTACTAAAATTGTGCCGCAAGAGGCATTGAACGTTCCCACTTTTGATTACAACCGTGCAATAAGTGCTTTACTGCCAAATGAAGGTGACCCTGCATGGCCCGCTTCTACCGAGCGAATTAATACTTTACGTTTGGCGATTAAATATCAAAGCAACGCGGGTCTGCGCGGTCATTTCTCACCACAATCGACGCTGTATTTAGATATTATTGACTATCCTGGTGAGTGGTTGCTTGACCTACCTATGCTCGCGCAAAGCTTTAAGCAATGGTGCGAGCAACAATATCCATTGCTAAGCCAAACGCCACGTAACCAAAGCTCAGCTGAATTTTTGCAATCCATAGAGCAGCTTGATTTAGATGCACCGGTAGATGAAAACGCACTGGCTGATATTGCACGATGTTATCAAACCATGTTGGTAGGGCTAAAAAAAGACACTAAGCTTGCCATGTTACAGCCAGGGCGTATGTTAATGCCGGGTGACTTGCAAGGTGCACCATTATTACTATTTTTTCCAATTAGTCCTAAAAAAATAAGTGACGATGTAGTAGCGGGTTCTAACTTAGCGCATTTAATTAAACGTTTTGATGCTTACGTAAAAGAAGTCGTTAAACCTTTTTATAATGAGCATTTTCGCCATTTTGACCGTCAAATCGTCTTGGTAGATGTACTGAGTGCATTAAATGAAGGTTATGAAACGTTGGCTGAGCAAAGTCGAGTGATCAATCAGTTATTGTCACACTTTAGCTATGGTGATTCCGGTTTTTTTAAACGCTTGTTTAAACCTAATATAGATAAAATATTATTTGCTGCTAATAAGTCCGATCACATCAGTGCGAAGCATCACAAAGATCTTGCATTGTTACTCGATTCGTTAGTTAAAGAGCAAAGTAATCACTTAAAATTTGATGGGGTTAAAATAGAAACATTGGCGATGTCATCAATTGCTGCCACTGTGCCCCGCCAAGTGGTTGATAAAGGGCAAACACTCGACTGTATCTATGGCAAGCCATTGAATGAACAACAGTGGCTAACTTACCTGCCTCCTCAGCCGCCGAGCAGAATGCTTAATAAAAGTGAGTGGCCAGCACATGGGTTTGAGTTTTTATCATTTGCACCTATGCCAAGCCCAGATCAACAGCTTAAGCACATTCGCTTAGACCATGTGATGCAGTACTTGTTAGGAGATAAGTTAACATGAGTGAGTCAACACACCAATTTCAAGCTGGGCGTCGTATTAATGCCCAAAATATTGAGCAAAATGAACCAGATTTATTAGCGGCTAAAGTCGTAGAGCAGGGACAAAGTGAGCAGCTTAGCAAAGATAGCGACGATCTAATTGAACCTGAAATCGATATTGAGCCTGTATATAAAAAGTCTAAGTGGCAAACCCTTAAAGGCCTATTTGCACTGAGCTTTATTGTTTTAATATTACTTGAGTTCGCATTTTCAATTGTATTGGCGTTTCAGCAGTCGGTTATTTTAGGTGGGGTGTACTTAACCGCTGTAATAACCGGTGTACTACTGATATCGCGTTTATTGTGGCGTGAATATAGAATGTTACGCAGCTTAAAGCGTAATCAGCTACACCGCCATGAAGCTAACCGTTTGCTCAATAGTGAGCAGGTAGGCGGGGCGATACCTTGGCTTGAAAAGCTTAATAAACATCAGCAATTAGATAATTTCGAAAACTTTAAAAATCAGGTCGCTACGCACCACAGTGACAAAGAAATAATGTCTCTGTACGCGAATAGCTTACTGATAACGCAAGACAATCAAGCTAAAAAGTTAATAAACCGTTTTGCAACAGAGTCAGCTTTATTAGTTGCTCTAAGCCCAATTGCGCTGGTGGATATGATGGCTGTGCTGTGGCGTGGCACTAAATTAATAGAGCAAATAGGCCGAATATATGGCATTGGCTTTGGTTATGCCAGCCGCATTAAACTTTACCGCATGCTTATTAAGCAAGTAATGTTTGTAGGTAGTGCAGAGCTCGTTTCTGATTTAGCTGCCACGGCACTCAGTGCTGAATTATTAGGCAAGCTTTCAGGGCGAGCTGCACAAGGTGTTAGTGCCGGTATATTTACAGCGCGTATTGGTTACAAAGCTATGGAATTAAGCCGACCCTTACCGCGTCTTGAAAACAAGCGTAGCTTGTTAAAAGGCACAGTCCAAGGGATTGCGAGTAAAATTATGAGCCGTAAGGGAGCTGAAACTAAGTAGTGAGACTTCGTTGGCAATATTTGTGTACAGCTTTTTGGGTAAAGTTTGCACAAATAGCCATCTGAGCATCCGGCATGCTTGTGATTTTAAGTGCGGTGCGTTTTATTTATGCTATTGACACACATAATAAAAACGAGAACACACAATGAGCAAGCATCATCAAAATACCCAATGTATCCATGGTCCACAAAAAGCAAATGATCCGCATGGCGCATTAACCTCACCTTTGTATCAAACGTCTACGTTTCATTTTGAAAGTGCCGCCCAAGGTGCTGCCCGCTTTGCAGGTGAAGAGCCCGGTTATATTTACACGCGTTTAGGTAACCCAACCACGACTGAACTTGAGCAAAAAGTGGCGCAATTAGAAGGCTGTGAGGCCGCCGCCGCCACGGCAACAGGTATGGGGGCTGTATCGGCTTCGGTACTAAGCTTCCTATCGCAAGGCGATCACTTAATTGCATCAAGCGCTCTGTATGGCTGCACTTTTGCTTTTTTTGCGCATATGTTGCCGCGATGGGGAATTGAAGTCACCTTTGTTGATATGACCAATGAAAGTGAACTGCGCGCAGCCATTAAGCCTAATTCAAAAATGATATTTGTAGAAACACCAATCAACCCAACCATGGCAGTGATTGATTTAGCACTTATTGGCAATGTGGCTAAACAGCATAATTTACTGAGTGTGGTCGACAATACGTTTTTAACCCCGCTGCTGCAGTCACCAAAAAAGTACGGTATCGATATTATAATGCATAGCGCGACCAAGTATTTAAATGGTCACGGCGATGTTGTTGCGGGTATTGTGTGTGGTTCACTTGAGCATATTACACAGATTAAAATGACCGTGCTTAAAGATATTGGTGCCACTATTAGTCCACACGATGCGTGGTTAATAAATCGCGGCTTAAAAACTTTAGCTATTCGCATTGAACGCCATTGCCAAAGTGCGCAAACGATTGCTGAGTATTTAGAAGCTCATCCGCAAGTAAATAAAGTGTATTACCCTGGGCTTAAGTCTCACCCGGGTTACAAGTACATTGGTAAGCAAATGAAAGCGGCTGGCGGTGTTATTGCCTTTGAAATTAAAGGGAGCTTAACCGACGGTGAGCAGTTTATTGATAGTATGCAACTGTGCACATTAGCGGTTAGCTTAGGCGATGCTGAAACGCTCATTCAACACCCAGCATCGATGACGCATTCGCCATACACTCCCGAAGAAAGACTAGCTGCTGGAATTAGTGATGGTTTAATTCGATTATCAGTTGGACTTGAAGATGTTAACGATATTATTAACGATCTCAACCAAGCATTTACTAAAATATCCTGAGGTGTAATTTATTGTTTACGAATATTTCCATCTGTAGATGCCAGTAAATATGGTGTGTGTTTTTATCTTTGCTTTGCTGTAATTTTAAATTTACGATCTGTGTGATCTGCAAAAGTATTGTTCTGCGTCAAGCTATTAAACTTTTGTTCACTTTTGCATAGTATGGCTACATCGAATAGCCAAGCATTTGGCTGTTATTTTGACACCGATTTAGGGTTTTATCCCAAAGAAGGTATTTATGGCTAAAGCAAGTAATTACACCTCCAAAACACCTGATGAAAATGGGGTTATACATTGGAGCGATGAAGAAAATAAAATTTGGTCTGAGCTTGTAGCACGCCAACTTGCGTGCATTGAAGGCAAAGCCTGTGATGAGTACATGGAAGGATTGAAAAAAATCAATCTGCCTCATGATCGTATCCCACAGCTGAGTGAGCTAAACGAAGTACTTTTAGCAACCACAGGTTGGCAGGTTGCACCTGTACCTGCACTTATCGATTTTGATGAGTTTTTTAGGTTACTCGCTAACAAGCAATTTCCTGTAGCGACCTTTATTCGTAGCCGTGAAGAATTTGACTACTTACAAGAACCCGATATTTTTCATGAGATATTTGGTCATTGTGCTATGCTAACCAATCCTGACTTTGCAGAATTTACCCACAAGTATGGGCAACTAGGATACGCGGCAGAGAAAAAAGATCGCGTTTATTTAGCGCGCATGTACTGGTTTACCGTTGAGTTTGGTTTGATGCAAACTGAAAAAGGATTGCGTATTTACGGTGGCGGTATTTTATCAAGCCCAGGGGAAACCCAATACGTGTATTCAGATACACCAGAGATTAATCCAATGAATGTGTTAGATGTGCTACGTACACCGTACCGTATAGATATTATGCAACCATTGTATTACACGATAAATTCGATTCATGATCTGTTTGAAATATCTCAAATGGATATAATGACTTTAGTTGAGCAAGCTAAATCACTTGGTTTGCACGACCCTAAGTTTCCTCCAAAAGAAAAATTAGCTAGTTAATTTTTGAAAAAAGTAACGCTAAACTAAGGATTTAAAATGTCTTCATTAAGTGCACAAAAATGTGAAGCCTGTCATGCAGATGCACCAAAAGTATCTGATGCTGAATTGGCTGAATTAATTAAAAAAATCCCTGACTGGGTGCCAGAAGTACGCGACGGTATTATGCAGTTAGAGCGCGTTTATAAGTTTAAAAACTTTAAACAAGCCATTGCGTTTACCAATAAGGTAGGTGATATGGCTGAAGACGAAGGGCATCACCCAGGTCTATTAACCGAATGGGGCAAAGTAACCGTGACTTGGTGGAGCCATTCAATTAAAGGTCTGCATAAAAATGACTTCATTTGCGCTGCTAAAACAGATGACGTATTTAACGCGTTGTAATTAATTAGATTTGAGTAAATAAAAAGGCACTTCACAGTGCCTTTTTTATTTTTGTGGTTATTAAGTTAACCTGAGTATTGGTCAAGAGGCTTTGTAAGGTATTGAATTAAAATGATATTTATTTTTATCTTCTCTGGCCTATCTTATTATATATCCCGTTTGTTAGCCAATTCAGTAGCTTGTTTTATATACTTATATTAGAAGTAAAAAAGTAGATAAAAGTTAGTTTATAGGCTTCTAACTAAGCTTAGCTGAACGTTTATAACTTAAAGCTATAAATTTTTCTCCCAATTGCATTGCTTTACTAAGTTAAACCATGGGCTGGTAAACTCTTTAGCCGTAATAGGCTCAGGTAGGGTTAAAGTCACATTAAGTTTGTTAGCTAAATAACGTGCAATTAATTGCTTCATTTTATCGCTTTCTAATTGCTCGTAAGCTGCTTGCAGCTGATGTTTATCTTTTTGACTTATAAACTCGCCAGTTAAATTTTTGTAGCCTAATTCAAGCCAAACTAGCTGTGCTTGTTTAGCTTCATTGGGAAATGCATGGGTCAAAGTTGCCGTTGGAGTGTAGAGGCGTTCGAAGTTAAGCTGATGTTCTTGAATTAAAAAAACCATTAATAAATTAAGCCCAGCCGAAATTTGCCCTGCGCGTTTATCAATATTTTGGTTAAGGCTTAATGCACTTCTAAAGTAGCGCTCAGCGTTAGCAACATTGCCTTCATCAAGTGCTAAAGAGCCCAAATTATTTTTTATAAGTGCTGTTACATTAGGAAGTGTTAATTGTGTTGTGAGATCAAGATTATTTAAGTATAAAGCACGCGCCTTAGCAAAGTCGTTTTGCGAGCGAGCAACCAGTGCCATACTGTTGGTGAGTGTTAATCGTTGGCGATCGTTGTGCGCATATTTATAAGCACATTTAAATGAGAGCTGGGCATCGCTTAAATATTCAGCATGGCGAAGCCATATTCCCAAGGCACTCATTATGGTGGTCAATTTTTGTTTAAAGTAGTCAGCTTGATGATGCTGAAATATTGCGTCAATCGATTTATAAAGCCGATCGTAATGACTGGTGGGAACCGCTGATCGAGCATAAAGCAAGTGCCAGCGGATAAATAGCGCAGCAGGAGCTGTATTTAGTTCTGTGAGATTTTCAAGAATGATTATTGATTGTGCAGGATTAACAACAAGATAATCCTCGGCTTCGTTAAGTTTAGCTTCAAACGTTGTAAAATCATTAGCCATAGCCTGCGTTGAACCTAATAACACCAACCAACCTAAAACGAAAAGGCGCAACAATTTATCCTCAAAAATCGAATTATGTGTTTTTCCACTATAGATGCTGGTATCTAACAAAGCAAGACTATTAAAAGGGATAGATTTGTGAAGAGGTATTTTGAAAGCACTAAAAAAGCCCCAAACCTATACAAGTTTAGAGCTTTTTCTGTATGTAATTAAATTTTAGCGAATACACTTAACTTTAATGTGTTGTTGGGTTTTGTTTTACTCAACCCAATCTACGTTTAATATTAACCTGCTTAGCGCTAACAGCTAAAAACTTACAGCTGCTTTTTAATCATCAATTGAGCGAAGTAGGGCGTTAATGCCTACTTTTTCGCGTGTTTGTTGATCAACTTTTTTCACAATAATCGCAGCGTATAAACTATGAGTGCCATCTTTTGAAGGCAGAGCACCTGGAACCACAACAGCACCAGCAGGTACGCGACCATAATGAATTTCACCGGTTTCACGGTCGTAAATACGGGTACTTTGGCTAATGTAAACACCCATTGAAATAACCGCACCTTCTTCAACAATAACGCCTTCAACAATTTCTGAACGTGCGCCAATAAAGCAGTTGTCTTCAATGATGGTAGGATTTGCTTGTAGCGGCTCTAAAACACCGCCTATGCCCACACCGCCTGATAAGTGTACATTCTTACCAATTTGAGCACATGAACCTACAGTGGCCCATGTATCAACCATAGTGCCCTCATCAACGTAAGCACCAATGTTTACATACGATGGCATTAGTACAACATTTTTCCCTACAAAACTGCCTTTACGCGCTACGGCGTTTGGTACCACACGCATGCCGCCTTGCTGAAATTGCTCCGGCGTATAGTCGCTAAATTTAAGCGGTACTTTGTCGTAAAATTGATTTACGCCATCATTCATTGGTTGGTTTTCACGAATTCTAAATGAAAGCAGCACGGCTTTTTTAAGCCATTGATGAACAACCCATTCGCCAGAAATTTTTTCTGCAACACGCGCTGCGCCACTATCTAATAGCTCAAGTGCATCAATAATTGCTTGTTTAATATCGCTTGATACGGTTGCTGGGCTAATGTTGTCGCGGTTATCCCACGCATTTTCAATCATGGTTTTTAAATCTGACATAGTGTCCTCTTATTCAATTTCGGCGTTGAGTTTTTTACGTAATGCCTGATGAATTTTTGCTTGCTCTTCATCAGTCAGCGCTTGATATTCGTTATTAGATACCACAAAGAAATCTTCTGCGCGCTCGCCTACCGTGGTAATGCGTGCGGCATGTATGTGGAGTAAGTAAGCTTGGAAAACCTCGGCTATTTTAGTTAATAGCCCTGGTATATCAACCGCTTGAATTTCTATTAAACTACGGTCCTTACGAGGGTGCGGGCGCAGTACAATTTTTGGTTTAATATTAAAGTCTTTAAAGCGTTGTGAGCGGCTCTTTTTAAAGCGTATTTTTTTTCGCGGATCATTCAATGCTTGCTCTAATCCGCGTTTAATCGATTGTGCACGGCTACTGGCAATTGGGTCACCGCTAACTTCTAAAATAACAAAGTTAAACAGTACGTAGCCATCTTTGGTGGTCAGTACTTGGGCGTGTTGAATTTGTGCTTTTTTAGAGCCAATAACACTGACTAATCGAGCAAATAGTCCACCTGAGTAAGGGCTGTATGCAAATACTTGAGTACCGCCATGCATTGCTTTATTCGAGACAATAACACTAGGTAGGCTCAAGTCAGTGCATTTTAGTAAATGCTCTGTATGCCACGAAATTTGTTGTTCACTAAAGGCGGTAAAGTAATTCGCTTTAAAACGACTCCAAGTTAAGTCAATTTGTTCCTCGTGATAATGCAAATTAATCAGGCGTTGCTTAGCTTGATGCTTCTTATCTCGAATTTGGTCGCGTTGATCCATTGGGTTTTCAAGCCCAAGACGCAAAGCTCGTTGTGTATGTAAGTACAGCTCACGAAGTAGCGTGTTTTTCCAGTCATTCCATAAGTTGTCATTGGTAGCGCGTATATCGGCGACCGTTAAACAATAGAGGTAATCGAGCTGGCGCTCTGTTTTTACTCGCGATGCGAAATCTTTTATTACATCTGGGTCGTTTATATCTTTACGCTGCGCCGTAACTGACATAAGTAAGTGGTTGCTAACAAGCCAAGAAATTAACTTACCATCGGATGATGCAAAGCCATGCAATTTAGAAAAAGCAATGGCGTCAACAGCACCCAGCTCAGAGTGATCCCCCCCACGTCCCTTGGCAATGTCGTGGAAAATACCGGCTAAATACAGTAGCTCCGGTTTATCCATACGCGTGACAATTTCGCTACAAATTGGGAATTCGCTAACCCCGGTTTTATCAAAATACTGATAGATATTATTAATTAGCTTATGGGTGTGTTCATCAACCGTGTAGGCATGAAACAAATCAAACTGCATTTGGCCAAAAATATTTCGCCACTGCGGCAAATAAGCGGCAATCATGCCGTGTTTGTGCATCAGCGTAAAAGCACGTCCCATACCATTAGGGTGCTTAATAATGCGTAGAAAAGCTTCTCGGCAGGCCGCGTAGTCTTGTAGGTCGCCCAATAAACGACGACGAACTTGGCGAATAGTGCGAATCGTACTTGGGTATATATGGGTAATTTCTGGGTGGTCAGCAATATGCTCAAACAACACAAAAAGTTGATCGCGCCTGAAGAATACTGATGGGCTTTTTACTCGAATTTGATGGCCAACGCGCTCAAAGTTGAGATCGAGTTCTTCAACGGTAGCTTGGCTGCTGTCTGGAGAAATACTCTGCTCAAAGTACGAAAGCAACATTTGGTTAAGCTCACGTACTCGGCTCATAATTCTGAATAAGCGTTTCATCATGCGCTCAACCGAGGCCTTACCATCGCTACCAAAGCCCAAAATTTCTGCAGCTTGGGGTTGGTGATCAAACAATAAACGGTTTTCTGAACGTTCTGCAGCTAAATGTAACGCAAAACGAATATTCCATAAATTCTCAAGACACTCTAACAGCTCTTGATATTCCTCGTGGGTCAGGTAGCCGTGATTAATTAGCTCTTGCAGAGTTTCGGCTCTAAAGTGCTTTTTAGCCACCCAAATAATAGTTTGCAGGTCGCGCAGACCCCCTGGGTTTTCTTTTATATTTGGTTCTAAATTATAGGCTGTGCCGTGGCACTTTCTGTGACGCAAATTTTGTTCTTGTACTTTTGCGACAAAAAATTCACCTGAGCCCCAAACCGGTGTTTCAATAATATGGTTTTTGAGTTTTTCAAACTCAATATGGTTGCCAAAAATAAGACGGCTTTCTAATAAGCTGGTGGCAAAGGTAACGTCTTCACGTTTTTGTTCTATGGCTTGTTCAATAGTACGAACACTGTGGCCTATCTCGAGATTAAGATCCCACAACATAGTGACAAACTGACCGATTTTTTCGCAAATATCATCATTAGGCTGTTTCGTAACAAGTAATAAAAAATCTATATCAGAGTAGGGGTGTAGCTCGCCACGACCATAACCACCTACTGCTATCAAAGCGAGATCTGGTTCGTGAGCTAAATCATAAACTTGGAAAAGTTTGATCAGCAGTCGGTCAATAAATTCTGCACGGGCATTAATTAATTTACCAACCGGTTGTTTTGAGAATTCATTATGCAACCATTTATAGAAATAGGCGGAGCAATCGCGGTAATCGCTTAATTGCTCAGCATCATTGAGCAACTTTTTTACTTTGTTAGGTAATGCCACTTAGGCTGGCTCCTATATATGGACTGCATTATAAGTTTGAGATTTATTTTTATAATATATTTGCTGTAAGGGCAATAAGTTATGTTAGCCCCTTACAGCAAACCACTTAAGCGATATACAGGCAAAACCTGTTACAACCGCGATTAAGCGCGCACTTAATTAGTGCTCGATAATTCTATCGATTGTATCATCTGATCGTAGTGTTAAAATTTCAACACCATTTTCAGTTACTAGTAAGGTGTGTTCCCATTGAGCGGATAAACTACGGTCTTTTGTTACCACAGTCCAGTCGTCTTTGAGTAATTTACATTGGCGTTTGCCCGCATTTACCATAGGCTCAATAGTTAAACACATACCTGCTTTTAATGTTTCGCCAGTGCCTGCTTTACCGTAATGCATTACCTGTGGTTCTTCATGGAACTCGCTACCGATACCATGGCCGCAGTATTCACGTACGATAGAGTAGTTAAAGCTCTCTGCATATTTTTGAATAGCTGCACCAATATCACCAAGGCGAACACCTGGTTTTACCATTTTAATGGCAAGGTAAAGACTTTCTTGAGTGACTTCTGCAAGACGTTTACCTTGGATATTAGGCGTGCCTACATGAAACATTTTTGATGTGTCACCATGGTAACCATCTTTGATAACAGTGATGTCAATATTAACACTATCACCATCTTTTAATGCTTTGTCATTCGGAATACCGTGACAAATTACATGATTTACTGAGGTACAAATTGATTTTGGAAAACCATGATAATTAAGAGGAGCAGGAACAGCATCTTGCACATTAACAATATAATCATGACAAATTGTATTTAGCTCATCGGTGGTGATACCTGGTACCACATGTGGTTCGATCATTTCTAGCACATCAGCAGCCAAACGGCCGGCTACACGCATTTTCTCGATTTCTTCAGGGGTCTTAATCACAGCGCTCATTGAGGCTCCAAAGTTGCGTTTTTAGATGATTATCGTCGCACAATTTTTGCACGAGACGTTGAGTATTTATTTTTAATATGGTATAAAGCGCGCCGTCTTTTTACAAATAAATTCTTAAATGATTTTTTGTATTTAAGGCAAACACAATTTTATTTTAACACACACACGTATCGTCACATACACTTGGGTGCATTTCAGTTTCATTTAACTGCGGTGTTGGTGCTATGGGATATGTGGAGGCCTAACCCTAAACAACTTAGAGGATTTACAAAATGGCAAACGTTTCAATGCGCGATATGCTTCAAGCTGGTGTTCACTTTGGTCACCAAGCACGTTACTGGAACCCTAAGATGAAGCCTTTCATCTTCGGCGCACGTAACCGTGTACATATCATCAACCTTGAGCAAACTGTACCAATGTTCAACACTGCACTTAAGTTTTTATCTGGTGCTGCTGCAAACAAAGGTAAGGTTCTTTTCGTTGGTACTAAGCGCGCAGCAAGCGAAGCAGTAAAAGAAGCTGCTTTACAAAGCGATCAATTCTTCGTTAACCACCGTTGGTTAGGCGGCATGTTGACTAACTGGAAAACAGTTCGTCAATCAATCAAGCGTCTTAAAGACCTTGAAGCTCAAAGCCAAGACGGTACTTTCGAGAAGTTAACTAAGAAAGAAGCGTTAATGCTTACTCGTGAAATGGACAAGCTTGAAAAGAGCCTTGGTGGTATTAAAAACATGGGTGGCCTTCCAGACGCTATCTTTGTAATCGATGCTGACCACGAGCACATTGCTATCCGTGAAGCTAACAACCTAGGTATCCCAGTTGTTGCAATCGTTGATACTAACTCTAACCCAGACGGTGTTGATTACATCGTACCTGGTAACGATGATGCTATCCGTGCAATCAACCTTTACACTAGTGCTGTTGCAGCTGCGATCACTGAAGGCCGTGAGAGTAACATCGTTGCTCAAGCTGAAAAAGATGACTTCGTAGAAGCTGAGTAATTAGCTGTCATCAAGTCTTCATCTTTTAAAGGTGAAGACTTGCTATTCTTGTGGAGCGGGTAACCCGCTTATCTAAACCTGATTTCAGATTTGAGGATTTACTAATGGCTGTAACTACTGCCCTAGTTAAAGAATTACGCGAGCGTACTGGCGCTGGCATGATGGATTGTAAAAAAGCGTTAACTGAGACTGATGGTGACATCGAGTTAGCGATTGAAAACATGCGTAAGAGCGGTGCTGCAAAGGCTGCTAAAAAAGCAGGTAACATTGCTGCTGAAGGTACTATCATCATCAAGCAAAACGCGGGTGTTGCAGTACTTGTAGAAGTTAACTGTCAAACTGACTTCGTTGCTAAAGATGCAAGCTTCCTAGCATTTGCTAACAAAGTTGCAGATGCTGCTATCGCTGACACTACATCTATCGAAGACTTACAAGCTAAGTTCGAAGAAGACCGTGTTGAGCTAGTAACTAAAATTGGTGAAAACATCAATGTACGTCGTCTTCAGTACATCACTGGCGAGCAACTAGTTGAGTACCGTCATGGCGAGCGTATTGGTGTTGTTGTTGCGGGTGTTGCTGATGAAGAAACACTTAAGCATGTTGCAATGCACGTTGCTGCTTCAAACCCAGATTACCTAACTCCAGATGACGTACCTGCTGATGTTGTTGAAAAAGAAAAGCAAGTACAAATCGACATCGCGATGAACGAAGGCAAG
Source organism: Pseudoalteromonas sp. QJM3NY_12 (assembly GCF_056173165.1). The sequence goes on along the minus strand of NZ_CM149661.1, from coordinate 2,309,765 downwards.
CCTGCTGAAATCGCTGAGAAAATGGTTGTTGGTCGTATGAAGAAGTTTACTGGTGAGGTTTCTCTTACTGGTCAAGCTTTCATCATGGAACCGAAAAAATCTGTTGGCGAAATTCTTAAAGAGAAAAACGCAACAGTTACTGGCTTTGTACGTATGGAAGTTGGTGCAGGTATCGAGAAGAAAGAAGAAGATTTTGCTGCTGAAGTTGCTGCTCAAATTGCAGCTGCTAAAGGTCAGTAAGACATACTATTTGTGATACAAAAGGAAAATACATGCAATTAAAGTACTATTTGCTTTTGCGTCACGCTTAGAAATTCTTTAAAATAACCGCGCTTTTATGTTTAACATAAGCGCGGTTATTTTTTATCCATAATTCAATAAAAGTTGGCCCCAAAACTATGACTATCAATCGCAAACCTATTTTTAGACGTGTTCTTCTCAAATTAAGTGGTGAAGCTTTAATGGGAGACGAAGGCTTCGGCATCGACCCAAAAGTTTTAGATCGTATGGCACAAGAAATTAAAGAGCTTGTAGAACTCGACGTAGAAGTGGGTTTGGTTATTGGTGGCGGTAACTTTTTACGCGGTGGCTCATTAGCCGAAGCGGGCATGAATCGTGTTGTTGGTGACCACATGGGGATGCTTGCAACCGTAATGAACGGCCTAGCTATGCGTGATGCGCTACACCGTGCGTTTGTAAATTGTCGCTTAATGTCAGCTATCCCATTAAATGGCGTATGTGATGCGTATAACTGGGCTGAAGCAATTAGCTTGTTAAAAACAGGTCGCGTTGTTATTTTTGCCGCTGGTACAGGTAACCCGTTCTTCACTACTGACTCTGCGGCGTGTTTACGCGGCATCGAGATTGAAGCTGATACGGTAATTAAAGCGACTAAAGTAGATGGTGTATTTAGTGATGATCCGGTGAAAAACCCTGAAGCGACACTTTACCGTCACTTAAGCTACAATGAAATTATTGATAAAGAATTAAAAGTAATGGATTTAGCGGCATTTACTCTTGCTCGCGACCATAATATGCCATTGAGCGTATTTAATATGAATAAATCAGGCGCATTAAAGCGCGTAATAATGGGTGAAGAAGAAGGAACCCTTATTTCTTCACAAGCCTCAGATGAAGTTAGTAACTAGATTAGGATTAAACCGTGATTAACGATATTCAAAAAGATGCGCAAGAGCGCATGCAAAAAAGTGTAGCAGCACTTGGTAGTCAATTATCTAAAATTCGTACTGGCCGTGCTCATCCTGCAATTTTAGACGGCATCATGGTGTCGTACTACGGCGCACCAACGCCTCTAAACCAAGTTGCAAATGTAACTATTGAAGATTCACGTACACTGGCTATTGGTGTATTTGATAAATCTTTAGCTCAGGCAGTTGAGAAAGCGATTATGGCTTCTGACCTTGGTTTAAACCCAATGTCTGCAGGCACGGTTATTCGTGTACCACTTCCTCCATTAACTGAAGAGCGTCGTAAAGATTTAATTAAAATCGTGCGTGGCGAAGTAGAAGGCGGACGTGTTGCTATTCGTAATATTCGCCGTGATGCAAATGGCGATATTAAAAACTTATTAAAAGATAAAGACATCTCTGAAGACGAAGCACGTCAAGGTGAAGATGCAATTCAAAAAATCACTGATAAGTTCATTAAAGAAATGGACACACAACTAACAGCAAAAGAAGCTGAGTTGATGGAAATTTAATAACTGTTCTAGACCCAAGTAAACAGCTTTAGTTAGATATTTAAGTCGCTGCTTATCAGTCTTCGCACTTTATTTTAATAGTGTGATTTTAAAGGGTAACAGATTGTGACTGCTCTTTAGTGACGACTCAGTTGTCAGTAAATACAAGGTTGTTAGCTGTATAATTATTTGCTTAAAGTAGATTTATTATCACGGGTACAGGTTAAATTTATTAGTTTTGAAACGCCGTCTGGGGTATACTAGGCGGCGTTTTTTTATGGAATACACAAAATTTATGGTTCTAGACGCTGATACAATTTCACAGCAATGTTTGCCTAAACATGTTGCTATCATCATGGATGGGAACGGGCGTTGGGCACAAGCTAGAAATAGGCCTCGTGTATATGGGCATAAAAAGGGCGTGGATGCAGTTCGTCAATCTGTGCAGTTTTGTACTAAATTAGGGATACAATCGTTGACCTTATTTGCTTTTAGTAGTGAAAACTGGCGCCGCCCTGAAGACGAAGTAAATACATTAATGGAGCTTTTTTTATTTGTACTAAGTAAAGAAGTTAAAAAGCTGCATAAAAATAACGTAAAACTAACCATCATTGGAGATTTATCTCGATTCTCTGAAAGCTTGCGCGCGAAAGTACATACTGCACAAGAACTAACAGCGAATAATACCGGCCTGCACTTAAATGTAGCGGCAAATTACGGTGGTCGCTGGGATATGACCCATGCTGCTAAGCTGGTTGCTTTACAAGTAGCAAATGGGGAAATTGATCCCGCAGACATTACAGAAGAACATATTGCACAGCATATGAGTATGGCAGATCAGGCACAGCCTGATTTACTGATCCGTACTGGTGGCGATGTCAGAATTAGTAATTTTTTACTTTGGCAGGCAGCCTACGCTGAACTTTATTTTACCAATACACTTTGGCCTGACTTTAACGAAGCTGCTTTTGCAGAGGCCATTGCATGTTACGTTGCCAGAGAGCGACGTTTTGGTTGCACGGGCGAACAAATAAAACAATTACTCGCTCAAACCTAAAATAGATTAAGGGTCATCATTTTGTTAAAACAACGTATTTTAACCTCACTAGTGCTAGCGCCATTAGCACTGGCTTTGGTTTTTTACACCCCACTAACGTTATTTAGTTATTTTGCGGGTGCTATTGTATTAATGGGCGCATGGGAATGGTCTGCTTTTATGGGGCTATGCGATAAACTAAAGCGCGGTGCGTTTGTATTGTTAGTTGCAGTTTTACTAGGCTTACTTAATTTACATTGGCCGATAGAAACCCTATGGCAGAACGGCAAGCTTGTAGGTGATGCCAATTACTTATTTACCTTATCGTTTTCGTGGTGGCTGGTTGCAAGTTATTTAGTGTGGCGTTACCCCGCTATGGCTAAAGGCTGGAACGAAGGACTTGTAATGCGCGGTATTGCCGGTTTACTGACATTGGTACCACTGTGGCTTGCGCTTAATACGCTTCGCAGTGCGCAATATACAGAATCAATACACTATGGTTCTATGCTGATTTTAGTGGTACTGGGTATTGTATGGAGTGCCGATATTGGCGCTTACTTTACCGGTAAAAGTTTCGGTAAACATAAGCTAATGCCTAAAGTTAGTCCAAATAAAACCATAGAAGGCCTCGCTGGTGGCGTGGTTGCTGCGGTGTTATTTGTATTGGCTTTTTGTTTTTACACCAATGTTGATACTTCTGTATGGCCTATTTATGCAGTAATGACAGCATTTATTGCTTTGTTCTCTGCGGTAGGTGATTTACTAGAGAGTATGTTTAAGCGCGAAGCGGGTCTTAAAGATAGCGGCAGTTGCCTACCTGGACACGGCGGTATTTTAGACCGTATTGATAGCTTAACTGCAGCAGCGCCGATGTTTGTTATTTGCTTTGCCTGGACACTTAGTTTATGAGTGCAGTGCAACAACTGGTTATTTTGGGTGCGACGGGGTCGATAGGTCTTAGCACGTTAGATGTTGTTGCAAGAAATCAACAGCAGTTCAAGGTGTTCGCATTAGCCGCTGGGCAAAATGCAAAAAAAATGGCTGAGTTGTGTCTTGCTCATCAACCTCGTTATGCTGTTATGGCTTCAGAGCAAGCCGCTAAGCAGCTTTGTGAACTTTTAAAAGGCATAAGTAAAACACAAGTAATGCATGGCGAGAAAGCTATGAGTGAGCTTTGTGCGCATGTTGATGTTGATACTGTGATGTCAGCAATTGTTGGTGCGGCTGGATTACTACCCACTTTGAGCGCAGTCGAAGCGGGTAAAAAAGTGTTGCTGGCAAACAAAGAGTCATTGGTGATGTCGGGTCAGTTGTTTATTGATAAAGTGAAACAACACCAAGCAACTTTATTACCCATCGACAGCGAACACAATGCTATTTTTCAGTGTTTACCTAGTGCGTTACAAAACACCCAAGGACAAGCACGGCTTGAGCAGCATGGTGTTAGTAAAATTTTATTAACTGGTTCTGGAGGGCCGTTTTTAAACCGTGACATTAATACGCTTGCTAGTGTTAGCGTCAGTGAAGCGGTTGCTCACCCTAATTGGTCAATGGGACAAAAAATATCGGTAGATTCAGCCACGATGATGAACAAAGGTTTAGAGTTTATTGAGGCTAAATGGTTATTTAACTGTGATGCCAGCGATATTGATGTGGTGATCCACCCACAAAGTATTATCCACTCTATGGTGCAATACCAAGATGGCTCTATTTTAGCGCAAATGGGAAATCCCGATATGCGCACCCCAATAGCGCATGCGCTTGCTTTTCCACAGCGAATTGATGCGGGAGTTAAACCGCTAAACTTTTCTGATATTTGTGATTTTTCGTTCACCAAACCTGATTTCTCGCGCTACCCTAATTTAAAATTGGCAATTGCTGCGTGTGATGCGGGACAGGGCGCAACAACTACGGTGAATGCTGCCAATGAAATGGCTGTAAATGCATTTTTACAAGGTCAAATTAGTTTTACTGATATTTATAAAGTGAATGCGCAAACGTTAGAGACTGCAAAGTTTACTAATGTGCAAACTCTAGATGAAATTTTAGAGTGTGATCGTTTAGCACGCATAAGCGCAACGCAGTTTATAACAAAAGTGGTACATTAAAATGTTCGATTTTTTTTGGAATTTAGGCTCGTTTATACTTGCGCTCGGTATTTTAGTGACCGTTCACGAATATGGTCATTTTTGGGTAGCACGCAAGGCTGGCGTTAAGGTACTGCGCTTTTCAATTGGTTTTGGTAAACCCCTATTAAAATGGCACGATAAATACAATACTGAGTATGTGATTGCGGCAATACCACTAGGTGGTTACGTAAAAATGTTAGACGAGCGTGTTGATGAAGTACCTGCCAATCAACGTCATTTATCGTTTAATGCTAAATCTGTTCAAGCGCGAATAGCTATTGTAGCAGCAGGGCCCATGGCGAACTTTTTATTCGCTATTTTTTCTTTAGCGGTCATGTATATGGTGGGTGTGCAAACCATAAAACCGGTTGTAGGCAATGTTGTTGAAGGCAGCAGAGCAGAACAAGCGGGCATTTTGCCTACTCAGCAAATAATTAAAATTGGTGATGACGATATTAGCAATTGGCAAGATGCGACTTTCTCTTTGATGTCGCACTTGGGTGATAAAAGCGTTGCTGTTACTTTACGTAACGAAAATTATCAACAAACAACGCAGACTCTTAACCTCGATGGCTGGAAGCTTGATCAGCAAGACGTACCGCCATTAAGTTCGTTGGGGATTGTGCCGTTTCGCCCTCAAGCAACACTCACCATCGCTGCAATTACCAAAGACTCTGCTGCTGAACAGGCAAATTTACAGGTTAATGACGTTATTTTGGCTGTAAACGGTGAAACAATGAGCAGTTGGCAGCAATTAGTTAATCTTATTACTCAATCGGCTAACAAATCCTTACAATTTAGTGTAAAAAGACAAGATAGTATAAAAACCATATTAGTTACCCCAAAGAGCCGAGTTGTTAGTAATGGTGTTGAACAAGGCTTTTTAGGTGTTGCTCCAGTTGTAGAGCAGTGGCCTGATGATTTTGTTGAGACTAGACATTATGGGCCCCTAGATAGTATTGTGCTGGGCACAAAAGAGACATGGCGTTTAATTACGCTGAGTTTTGACATGATAGGTAACTTAATTACTGGTCAAGTGTCAGTGAAAAATTTAAGTGGGCCTGTCGGCATTGCAGTCGGTGCCGGCACAAGTGTTAGTTACGGATTAGTCGCATTTTTAAGCTTTTTAGCTTTGATCAGCGTTAATTTGGGAGTATTTAATTTACTTCCTCTGCCGGTGCTTGATGGTGGGCACTTAATGTATTACATAATTGAACTTTTTCGTAAAAAGCCGGTCTCTGAAAAGACACAAGAGTTTGGTTTTAAAGTGGGAGCCTTGCTACTCATTTTTCTAACATGTTTCGCTTTGTTCAATGATGTATCGCGCTTGTAGTTGTTTAAGCGTGGTAACGACAAATTAGAACACGATTGTAAAGCTCGTAACTATTTAGTTTTCGATGCTAAGCGGTAATACAGTTGTAAAGGATAAAGATAATAAAATGGCTATAAAAAAACATTTGGTAGTTTCAAGTTTATTGGGTGCAAGTTTTGCAGCCCTAGGCCAAAACTCCTTTATTGTTGAAGATTTAAAAGTTGAAGGATTGCAACGTGTTGCACTTGGTGCCGCATTAACGCATATTCCTATTAACGTGGGCGACAATGTTGATGAATACACAATTTCAAAAACAATTAAGTCACTTTATCGCTCTGGTCACTTTGACAATATAAAAGCGTTGCGTGATGGCAATAACGTAATTTTTAAAGTAACTGAACGTCCAACAATTAGCTTTATTGAATTTGAAGGCAATAAAGACATTAAAGATGAGCAGTTAAACCAGTCCCTTGATCAACAAGATATTCGTCAAGGCGAGCCGCTGGACAAAACGGTTATCGATAATATTGAAAAAGGTTTAGTTGAGTTTTTTCACAGTATTGGTAAATACAATGCAAAAGTGGACATTAGCATCACTAAGCTGCCACGTAATCGGGTTAAACTGAGACTCGAGTTTGATGAGGGCGATGCTGCCTCTATTCGTCAAATTAACTTAGTTGGTAATGAACTTTTTTCAAACGAAGAGTTATTACAGCTTGCTGAGTCGCAACAAGATTTACCTTGGTGGCAGTTTATGGGTAGCGATCGCTATCAAAAACAAACCATCGAAGGCGATTTAGAAAAAATTCGTAGCTTTTATTTAGACCGTGGCTATTTACGCTTCAATATTGATTCGACTCAAGTGTCAGTCAGTCCTGAGCGTGAATCGGTTTATGTAACGGCAAATATTACCGAAGGCGTAAAGTACAAGGTAAAAGGCTTTGATTTTATCGGTGATTTACTCGGCCGAGAAGAACTAATCAAAAGTGTTATCCCGCTTCGCACCGGAGAGCTTTATAACGGCTCAGTGGTAACTTCTTCAGAAGAGTTTATAAAAAGTTACTTAGCTCGTTTTGGATATGCTAACGCTGAAGTACGCACCATTCCAGAAATTGATGACGAAAACCAAGAGGTACAACTGACTTTATCGGTTGACCCTGGTAAACGTGTTTATGTACGTCGAATCATTGTAGGTGGTAACCAAAATACAGCTGATGAAGTACTGCGTCGTGAAATGACACAGCTTGAAGGGGCATGGTTATCTAACCAAAACTTAGAGCGTTCTAAATTGCAAATTCAACGCTTACCTTATATGGAATCGGTTGACTTTAATGTAGTGCCTGTTCCGGGTGTTGATGATCAAGTTGACGTTGACTTTACTGTTAAAGAGCAATCTGCGGGTAGTTTTAACGCCGGTCTTGCTTATGGTTCATACTTAGGTCTGCAATTTAATATTGGTGTAACCGAATCTAACTTTTTAGGTACGGGTAATCAAATTGGTTTTAACATTAATACCTCACGTGGCTCTGAACGCGTGAGTGTGTCATACACAGACCCTTACTTTACGCCAGATGGTGTATCGCAAGGTAGTAGTATTTTTTATAGTAACTACGATGCTAGCCAGTTTAGCTTGATTGACTATAAGTCAAAAAGTTATGGCCTTGGAACCAACATTGGTTTTCCAATTGATGCTATAAACCGTATTAACTTTGGAGCTCGTTGGATAGAAGAAGAGCTATCTGATATTGCAGAATATGAGCAAACACGTGTACTACGTGAAACTTTCCTAGACCCAGAGAACCCAGATGCGGGCTTTGAGTTTACCAAGTATGAGTTAAGTGTGGGTTGGTCGCGTGTAACGGTTAACCGTGGTTTATTCCCAACAGCAGGCTCAAGACAAACATTAAACCTGACAGCCACAACGCCGAACTCAGATTTAAAATACTTTAAGTTAAATTATGATTCACGTTTTTACTGGCCTATCTCAAACGATCATCGCTGGGTATTTTCGACCCGTGCGGCATTAGGTTATGGTAATGGCTATGGTTCTACCAACGGGTATGATCAGACGTTACCGTTCCAAGAATACTTCCGTATTACAGAAATGGAACTACGTGGCTTTGACAGAAATACTATTTTACCGCGTGCGGTATCAAGAGAGCCACTACCTATACCTGGTACGCCATCAGGTGATGGCACAACCACAGGCAATATTGGTGGCGCTCCAGAATTTGACGTGCTTTTCCCACAAGGTCGTATAGGTGGTAATGCGAAGGCCGTTGCAGGTATGGAGCTTATTGTTCCTACACCGTTCTTAGACGAAGAAAATACCAGTTCAGTACGTACCAGTTTCTTTGTTGATGCTGCCAACGTTTGGGATACCGAGTTTAACGTTGATCGTTATCAAAATTTGGGTATTGATGAGCGTGCAAAATTAGATGACTATTCAGACCCAATGCGCTTTAGGGTTGCAACCGGTTTATCTTTACAATGGATCTCACCTATGGGTCCTATGCTGATCAGCTTTGCGTATCCGTTGCAAAAAGAAGAAGATGACGATACCAAGACCATCAGTTTTAATATTAGTAACACTTTCTAAAGGAGTTTTTTGTGAAAAAATTATTCAAATCAACAGCCGTTGCCGTTTTAGCTACACTTATGATGGGTACATCAGTTAATGCTTTTGCTCATAAAGTAGGTATTGTAGATATGCAAGAAATTTACAAGCAGCTTCCACAAATGGCTAAAATCGAACAGTCTCTACAAACGGAATTTGCTGAGCGTCGTCAAGAGCTTGAAAAGTTACAAGGTGATATTCGCTTTGAAGCAGAAAAGTTTAAGCGTGAAAGCACCACAATGAGTCAAGAACAAAAAGACGCATTACGTGATAAAATTCAGGGTATGCAAAAAAACCTTGCTGAAAAGGGTCGCCCATTAGAGCAAGAAATTAAAGCACGTCAAAATCAGGAGTTGGCTAAAGTTCAGACTTTAATCATTGAAACTATCCAAGAGATTGCTAAAAAAGGCGACTTCGATGAAGTTAAAGTAAAAGACACAACTATTTACTTCAACCCTAAAGAAGTAACTGATCTTTCTGAAAAAGTAGTTACAGCTGTAAGTAAGAAATAATTAATCTATGCAAAATTATACGCTTTCGCAAATTGCGGAACTTCTAAGCGCCGAGCTTCAAGGTGATGGCGCTTTAGAAATTAAAAAAATAGCGACACTTGCAAATGCCCATTCTGGGCATATTGCATTTTTAGCGAACAAGAAATATCGCTCTCAGCTTGAGACAACAAAAGCCAGTGCAGTAATACTTAGCCCTGACGATGCGCCTTATTTTTCAGGCAATAAAATCATTGTTGCCAATCCTTATGTTTGTTATGCCAAACTCGCTCAGTTTATGGATACTACACCACGTAGTGCAAATAGTGGTATACACCCGAGTGCGGTAATACATGCCAGTGCACAAGTGAGCAAAAATGCAGCCATTGGTGCTAATGTTGTAATTGAAGCTGATGCTGTAATTGGTGATAACGTACAAATTGGTCCGAACAGTTTTATTGGTGAACGTGCTAAAATAGGTTCAGGCACCAAACTTTGGCCAAGTGTGAGCATTTATCATGATGTTGAGATTGGCGCAGACTGTCTATTGCAAGCAAACACAGTTATTGGTAGTGATGGCTTTGGTTATGCAAATGAACGCGGTCAGTGGCTTAAAATTCCACAATTAGGATCTGTGATCATTGGCGATAAGGTAGAAATTGGCGCAAGTACCACGGTAGATCGTGGTGCGCTCGATGATACCATTATCCACAGTAACGTTATTATTGATAATCAGTGCCAAATAGCACACAACGTTGAAGTTAACTCAGGCACCGCTATCGCCGGTTGTACTGTACTTGCAGGCAGTGTCACCATAGGTAAAAATTGCCAGATTGGCGGCATGAGCGCGATTAACGGTCACATGTCTGTGTGTGATGGTGTTATAATTACCGGCATGAGTATGGTGACCAAATCAATCACCGAACCAGGTATTTACTCATCTGGTATGCCTCATACGACTAACAAAGAGTGGCGAAAATCAATTGCTCATTTGCGCAACCTTTCAGACATGAAATCACGTCTAAAAGCGCTTGAAGCATTGAACAAGTCATGATCGTTGAACACTAATAAGGATGCTATTTTGGCAAACGAATTAAATAGCCTTGATATTCAAGAAATTTTAAGTTTATTACCGCACCGTTACCCGATGCTACTAATTGATCGTGTAATCGATTTCACCCCAGGTGAATCGTTGCATGCAATTAAAAATGTATCGATTAATGAACCTATTTTCACTGGCCATTTCCCAAATCAGCCGATTTTTCCTGGTGTGCTAATATTAGAGTCAATGGCGCAAGCAACGGGTCTATTAGGGTTTAAAACGGTTGAAAATCGCAGCGAAAACGAACTTTACCTATTTGCAGCCGTAGACAATGCCCGTTTTAAGCAGCCGGTTGTACCAGGTGATACCATGCATCTTCATGTTAAGTTTTTAAAAGAGCGTCGTAACATATGGAAATTTGCGGCTGAAGCTAAAGTTGACGGCAAAACAGTGTGTAGCGCCGAAATCATGTGTGCTAGAAGAGAGTTTTAATTGTGATCCATGCTACGGCAATAATCGAACCGGGTGCAAAACTTGGTAACAATGTGTCAGTTGGACCATACAGTTACATCGGTAATGATGTTGTTATTGGTGATGACTGTATAATTGAGTCTCATGTTGTTGTTAAAGGGCCTGCTACCATTGGCTCTGGTAACCATATTTTTCAGTTTGCTTCTGTAGGCGAAGCCTGTCAAGACAAAAAATATAACAACGAGCCAACCAGCTTAATTATTGGCGACAATAATGTTATTCGCGAGTGTGCGACTATTCACCGCGGCACAATCCAAGATGAGGGCGTCACTAAAATAGGCAGCAATAATCTATTTATGGCTTACACTCATGTTGCGCATGATGCTGTTGTTGGCGATAACGTTATTTTTGCAAATAATGCCAGTGTAGCGGGTCACGTTCATGTTGGTGATTGGGTGATTTTAGCGGGTAACTCCGGTGTGCATCAATTTTGTAAAATTGGTGCGCATGCATTTGTTGGTATGTATTCGGGGGTAAACAAAGACGTACCTCCATTTGTTACCACCATTGGTATGCCAGCAGGCCCTGCAGCAATCAATACTGAAGGCATGAAACGCCGTGGTTTTGAAAGTGATGAAATCATGGCAGTACGCCGCGCTTATAAAGCGTTTTACCGCAAGAGCTTAGGTGTTGATGAAGCGATTGAATTACTTGCTGAAGATGCTGCAAAGTTTCCAGCAGTGCAATTGATGATTGATTTCGTTAAAAGTTCTGAACGCGGTATTGTGCGTTAAAAAATAGCATTTTTAACAAATTAAAAAACCACCTTTGAGTAATCAAGGTGGTTTTTTATTAGCTGATTAATAATTCAGTCTCTACTCAGTATCGTCCTATTACACTTCCTACACATTTCCCTATAAAGTATAAAGAATGAAACTGATAAAGTTAGTATTGCTTTCAATGCTATTGGTTATTTTAAATGCATGTAGTGCTTTGCCAAGTAATATAAATAATCAACAACGTGATGTTGCAGAGCAAGGTAAAGCATCATTTTATGCTGATAAGTACCACGGCCGAACTACTGCCAGTGGCGAGCGATTTAGCCAACAAGCAGCAACAGCTGCTCACTTAAAACTCCCGTTTGGTACACGGGTAAAAGTTACTAATATTGCTAATAATAAGTCAGTGGTGGTGAGAATTAATGACAGGGGTCCTTATATTCAGGGGCGAATTATAGATCTATCAAAAGCTATGTTTGAAAAAATAGCCGACTCTAGCGCCGGCGTTATTGATGTATCGGTCACCGTTATTGAGAATAAGTAATACTGCTAAGGGCTAAAAGCGGGTTGTTAACGCCACATAGTCAGGGTGTTCATTGAGCAATTGTTGATGTGAACCTTGAACGATGATTTGTCCACTATCTAACCAGATAACACTATCCATTTGCGATAACAATGCTGGATCATGAGTAATTGTTAATACACTGGCATGCTCTTTTAGCTGTAAAACACTATTCATAACAGCTTGTTTAGAAATATTATCGAGCCCTTCAGTCGGTTCATCGAGTACTAAAATGGCGGGTTTTTGTAGCAGGGCCTGTGCCAAGGCTATACGTCTTGATTGACCTTGAGATACATTTCGCCCGCCGGTACCTAAACGGGTTTTCAGCCCTTGTTTGAGCTCAGAGAACCAACCACCAAGTTCTGCCTGTGTTAATGCCGCTGTCATTTGTTGCGGTGTTGCATCAGGTGCCGCATAGGCAAGATTATCGCTTAATGTACCATCAAAAATATGATGCTGCTGGGCTAAAATATTTAATGTCTTTGCACGACTCTCATTATTTAAATCATGCAGGCTTATGATTTCTTTGTCGCTTTGTAAGTTTATTGTTCCTTGCTGCAGTGGCCATAAACTACTGAGCAAATTCACTAAGGTCGTTTTACCACTGCCGCTTCTACCAACAATGGCCACTTTATGCTTCGCGGGGAGCTCAAAACTCACATTATTTAATGCTTGCTTTTGGCCATAGTGATAGCTGACATTATTTAATGATAATGCCCAGTGCTTATTTAATAGCTCAATATCTGTGGTTGATACATTATTTGTGCTAAGCGTTTTGTCTTCAAGAATAAAGAGTCGCTCAGCTGCTTTTAGTACATTAGGAAGCTCAATAAAGGCGTTAGGCAGTAACAATACGCTTTCAAAACTGGCAAGCACAAACAGGCTCAACATCGCCAGCTCTACATTGACCATAGCACCGCTAAACACTAGCGGCACAATAGTAATAATGCTGGCAAGCATAGCCAATTGCACTATGAGTAAGCTTAAGCCATCAGCGTTGCCAAGAGTCTTATGACGAATAAATAATTGCTGATTATACTGTTCACTTAACTGATCACATTTAGTGAGTTGTTGGTTTCGAGCTTGATAAATATTTAGCTCTCTAAGACCCGTAAGGGTGTCTGATAGCTCTGCTCTAAGTTGTGCACTAAGCAAGGTTTCTTGGTGACTATTTTTATCTAATTGCTTACTCAATATTGCCGGTATAATCACCCCAATAATAATAATCCCAACAAAACAAATAAGAGCGACATTTACATTGTAGGCTGACATAAACAGCATAATAATAGGCACAGTCAGCAAAGCTACTAACATCGGCAGCAACACATTTAAATAAAACTTATCTAATGCGTCTACATCGTTTTGTAAGCGATTAACTAAATCGGCACTGCGGCTCATAGCTAAATCAAGGTTATTGAGCTTGCTGAGAGTGGCGAACATGTTTACTCGTATTTCACTTAACAATAAAAATGTGGCGTTGTGAGTAACTAAGCGTTCAGCGTAACGTGAGGCGGTGCGCACAATCGCTAAAAAGCGGATGGTGCCAGCTGGGGTAAAGTAGTTCATATGGACGCCGGCAATTCCTGCGGCTGCCATAGAAGCTAAAAACCAGCCTGAAATAGCGAGTAAGCCTACATTAGCTAGCACCGTGAGTGACGCTAGAAACGTCCCTAAAAGCATCGCTTTATAATGAGGGCGGCACAATTTGAGCAAACGAATAAAATTAGCCATTAGTTACCCCTTGTTGTGCTGTTTTTAGCAGCTTTGCAAATTCGCCAGGTTGCTGGCTGAGCGCTTTAAAATCGCCGTGTTGAACGATGCAGCCGTTTTCCATAACGATAAGTTGCTTAGCATTTTTTACTGTATTTAAGCGATGTGCGATGGTGATCACCAAGTGGTTTTTTGCATACTCAGCAATTGCGTTTTGAATGAGTTGCTCGGTTTGACTATCTAAATGAGCGGTTGGCTCATCGAGCATTAGAATAGGGGCGTGTTTTAAAAATGCACGAGCTAATGCTATACGCTGTTTTTGCCCGCCAGATAGTCCTTCACCTTGCTCACCTATTAAGGAGTTAAAGCCATCGGGTAGCTCGTTAATAAATTCCAGCGCACCTGCTTGCTCTGCAGCATGTACAAGTGCTTCATATGAAGCGTCTGGGTTACCTAATTTTATGTTGGCGGCTAGGGTGTCGTAAAATAAGGTTGGCTTTTGTGGGATCCATGCAATGTTTTGTTGTAATTGGCTTATATCCGCTGTCGTCAATGGTTGTTGTCCAATGGATATGTGTTGTATTACTTCTGGGTGAAAACCAAGCATGCAATCAAGTAGGGTGCTCTTACCTGAGCCGCTAGCTCCGACAATGGCTACTAGTCCTGTGCTTGGCAGGGTTAAATTAATATTATTTATTCCCTCATTGCTATTAGGGTAACTAAAGTTGAGCTCATGGATGCTTATAGCTCTACTAGCATTAACATTGATCTTTGCTGTGTGGCTATCATCATTTTCGGGCAGTGGTGCATTTAAAATAATCAACATATCTGCAGCAGCACTAATTCCCTGCAGGCGTGCATGGTAATGGCTGCCTAATTGGCGAAGGGGTAAATAAAATTCAGGTGCTAGTAACAGCACTACAAAGCCAGTAGCAAAATCTAGGGTGCCAAAAAATAATCTAAAGCCAATAATTACCGCTACCAGTGCCACACTAATTGTGGCTAAAAATTCCAGAGCAAAAGAGGATAAAAAAGCAATTTTTAACACGTTCAGCGTTGCGTGTCTAAAGTCATCGGAAATACGCGCGATTTGTTTAAGCTCTTTGCGTGTGGCATTAAATAATTTTAGTTGAGTAAGCCCTTGTACGCGATCAAAAAAGTAGTTACCTAACACTGCCAGTTGTTGCCAACGTTTTTGATTAAGTGCCTCGGCTTTGTGGCCAACTAAAATCATAAAAAATGGAATAAGTGGTGCAGTTAATAAAAATATTAATCCTGCTTTGTAATCGGTCGGAAATATAACCACTAATATTGCAATAGGAATAAGCGCACTGTAGGCAACCCCAGGTAAGTACTTTGCATAGTAGTCATGCAGTGCTTCTACGCCATTGTGCAGCGTGTTAAGTGTTGCACCTTGGCCATGTTGCTCTATATAACTTGGGCCGAGTTGTGTGAGTTTATCGAGTAAGGTTTGGCGAATAGCCGATTTAATTTTAAGGGTAGCAAATGCGCTCAAGCGCTCACTTAACGCTAAGAAAATGGCGCGCAGTAAAATAATACCCGCTAAAGGCCATAAATACTGGGTTACTTGGGCTAAACTATGCCCTTCAAACATCACCTCATGAATGGTTTGCGCGAGTAAGTAAGCTCCTGCAATCATTAAAATCGCATTAACTGTGCCAAGTGCAATGCTTAGCTTTAACCACATTGCCGCCGGTTTACTCTGCTGTTTTAAAAAAGCGCGCAGGGGTTGTTGCTGCGCGCGATTTGGTCGGGGATTAGTCGTCATTGTGATTTGTATTATGCTCGTTTAATAAATCATGGGTGGCTTGTTCATCATCAGCAATGCTGTTTTTATTTTGATGAAATTCATACCACATCACGTTTATAACGCCTAAGGTACAAGCAAGCAGTACACCTAAAATCCACGCGAAATACCACATAATTTAGTCTCCTTAATAACTGCCGTGAGGGTTATTTTCAATTTCATCAACGGTCACTCTGCGCCACATTTTCACATAACACCAGGTGGTGTAGGCTAAAATGAGTGGCACAAATATAACCACAGCAATAAACATAACATTGAGTGTTCTGTGGCTCGATACCGCATCCCAAATTGTTAAGCTAATATCAGGGTTATTGCTTGAAGGCATAATAAACGGAAATAACGATACGCCCGCAGTCATAATCACCCCAATTAACATCACACTGGTTGCTAATAATCCCAAAGCGGGCTTATTCAATTTAGAAAACAGGAGTGCACACAGTGCCATCGCAAATGCCAAAATAGGGAAGGTCATTGTCCATGGACGCTCACTGTAGTTATTAAGCCATGCGCCTTGAGCAGTGGTAACTACTTTAGCCAGTGGATCTGCATGGCCTTGGGTGTCACCCATAGAGGCAATTTGATAGCCCGTTAGGTTGGCAACCCACACACCAGCTGCCGCAAATAACACTATAAAGGCAAGTAATGAGTAGCGACCATATTGTCCTGAGCGCTCAGCAACTTGATCAGCGGTTCGCAGTTGTAACCACATGCCCGCATGTGCCACTAACATAGTAATACTAACCAAGCCGGCAATGAGCGCAAACGGATTAAGTAAAGCAAAAAACGACCCTTGATAACTGACTCTTAATAAATTATCGATATGAAACGGCACGCCTAAAAACAAGTTACCAAACGCGACACCAAATACTAGGGCAGGTATGGCACTGCCGGCGAATAAGCCCCAGTCCCAGTTATTACGCCAGCGTTTAGAGTCAACTTTAGAGCGATAATCAAAGCCAAGAGGCCTAAAAAATAATGCAAATAACACCAGCATCATGGCAAAGTAAAAACCAGAAAACGCTGCCGCATAAACCATAGGCCACGCTGCAAACAAGGCACCGCCTGCAGTAATAAACCATACTTGGTTACCATCCCAGTGGGCACCAATGGTATTAATAACGGTACGCCGTTCACTGTCTGTTTTGCCCACAAAGCGCAGTAACATAGCAACGCCCATGTCCATACCATCGGTAATGGCAAAACCAATTAACAGCACACCAATAATTAACCACCAGAGCATTTTTAATGTTTCATAATCAAAAATCATGATAGTTCTCCTTTAGCAGCCGTGCTGTGATCAGGTAATTCAAAATGGTACTTACCGGTATGAAGGGAGCTTGGGCCTTGCTTAATAAATTTAATCATTAACCATGCTTCAACAATCGCCAATCCAGTATAGAAAACAATAAAACCGGTCAAGCTAATTAAAATATCATTTACCGTCAGCGATGACGTTGCTAAAAAGGTCGGTAATACTTCAGAAATAGCCCATGGCTGGCGGCCATATTCAGCCACAATCCAACCAAATTCAATAGCAATCCAAGGCAGAGGAATGCTCAATACCGCCGCCCACAACAACCAACGTTTTTGTTCAATAATACGATGTGCGTTGTAATAAAAAGAGAGAATAAACACGCCAAGCATAATTACACCACAGCCAACCATAATCCTAAATGACCAAAACATAGGACCCACTTTAGGGAAGGAGTCTTTAACGGCTTGTTGTATTTGTGCCTCACTGGCATCTACCACGTTAGGGGTATAACGTTTCAGTAATAGGCCATAGCCTAAATCATCTTTCACGTTATCAAACCTTTCGATATTTGCAGGGGCATCGTCACCTGCGCGAAGTTTTTCTAGGTATTCATAAGCAATCATGCCATTGCGAATACGCTTCTCGTGTTTTTTCTCAAGATCTGAAATACCAATCACTTGTTCATCAAGTGAGCGCGTTGCAATAATACCTAATGCGTAAGGAATTTTAACCGCAGCATGAGTTACTTGCTCTTCAGAGTCAGGAATACCAAGCATGGTAAAAGCTGCGGGGGCTTCTTCGGTATGCCATTCAGCTTCAATGGTCGCGAGTTTTACTTTTTGTACTTCACCGACTTCGTAGCCAGATTCATCACCGAGTAAAATAACACATAAAATAGAGGCTAAACCAAAGCCTGATGCCACCGAGAACGAACGTTTAGCAAATGCCAAATCACGTCCTTTTAATATGTACCAGCTACTAATCCCAAGCACAAACATAGACGCCGCAACATAACCTGCAGACACAGTATGAATAAACTTAACTTGCGCTACAGGGTTAAATACTAGCTCTGCAAAACTAGTCATTTCCATACGCATGGTTTGATAGTTAAACTCTGCCCCGACTGGGTTTTGCATCCACGCATTAGCAACTAAAATCCATAGCGCAGACATATTTGTGCCCAGCGCCATTAAAAATGTTACCCCTAAATGCTGGCGTTTAGAGAGCCTGTCCCAACCTAAAAAGAACATCCCCACAAAGGTTGACTCTAAAAAGAAGGCCATTAAGCCTTCAATAGCTAGTGGTGCACCAAATACATCACCCACATAATGAGAGTAATACGACCAGTTAGTACCAAACTCAAATTCCATGGTGAGGCCGGTAGCCACACCAATAGCAAAGTTAATACCAAATAACTTGCCCCAAAACTTAGTCATATCACGATAAATCTCGCGACCGGTCATAACATAAACCGATTCCATAATAACTAAAATCCAGGTCATACCGATTGTTAACGGCACAAATAAAAAATGAAATAGAGCGGTGACAGCAAACTGTAATCGCGATAGATCCACGAAGGTTTCATCTATCATTTTTGGCTCCTTTGGTTGTGATGCAGTGACAGCACAAAGCAATTGTTAATGTTTTTTAATAAACTTTCAGTAATTTCTGAAAGTTTGCATCATTATTGGCGTTTGTACAATTTTTGTCAATATGTATATTAGAAAACTTTAATATACTATGACATTACATCAGTCTATAAAATACGCAATCATCAATTAAGAGTAAGCTAGAAAAAAGTGGTGCGTTTTAAGCGTTTAACCTGGCCTTAAAACACGGTAAACTAATCGGTATGAACGCCGGGTTTACTTGTGAAAAAATAGCAAATGAAAAAAGATAAAAAACAACTACGAATTGGTATTGTGGCAGGTGAACTGTCGGGCGATATTTTAGGTGAAGGGCTCATAAAAGCGCTTAAAGCGCATTTTCCTGATGCAATCTTTGAAGGTATTGCAGGTCCTAAAATGCAAGCACAAGGCTGCAAAACGCTGTTTGATATGGATGAACTGTCGGTTATGGGGTTGGTTGAAGTCCTAGGGCGATTACCGCGTTTACTAAAAATTCGCAAACAACTTGTGCAGCACTTTATTGATAATCCTCCTGATGTCTTTATAGGCATTGATGCGCCCGATTTTAATTTACGTGTAGAAAAACCGTTAAAAGATGCGGGTATTAAAACTGTGCAATACGTTAGCCCTTCAGTGTGGGCGTGGCGTGAAAAACGCATTCACACTATAAGTGCAGCCACTAACTTAGTATTGGCTTTATTACCTTTTGAGAAAGAATTTTACGACAAGCACCAAGTACCTTGTACTTTTGTAGGCCACACATTAGCCGACGACATTGCACTTGAACACGACGATAGCCAAGCCCGTAGCCAACTAGGCTTAAGTGCTGATGACAAGGTGTTAGCGTTATTACCCGGGAGCCGGGGCTCAGAAGTGGGCTTGTTAAGTGAAACCTACATAAAAACAGCGGCGCAGTTACAAACGCAGAACCCAGCGCTTAAAGTCGTTGTGCCACTGGTGAATGAAAAGCGTAAAGCGCAGTTTATTGCTATTTTAAATGCCACAGCGCCCTCACTTAATGTTAACTTACTAGACGGCCAATCAAATTTAGCCATGCAAGCCGCTGATGCCATATTACTGGCATCAGGTACGGCAACGCTTGAGGGCATGTTATATAAAAAACCAATGGTGGTTGGTTATAAAATTAAACCCATGAGTTATTGGATTTTTAAAACCTTATTTACCTTTAATATTAAATATTTTTCATTACCTAATTTATTAGCAGACGAAGAGTTAGTGCCAGAGTTTTTGCAAAGCGAATGTAATGTCGCTAATTTAACAGCAGCACTTACCCCTATGCTAAATAGTGACAATAAAGAATTAAAAGCCCGCTTTTTAGCCATACATGAAAAAATTAGATTAGATGCAAGTAAACAAGCTGCAAATGCAGTGGCGGAGTTAATAAATGCAAATTGAACGACCTAATGTAACCCTAATTGCCGGTGTAGATGAAGTGGGTCGTGGACCGCTGGTGGGCGACGTGGTTACTGCCGCTGTTATTTTAAACCCCGCTAAGCCAATCGCAGGCTTGGCCGATTCTAAAAAATTAACGGATAAAAAACGTCAATTATTAGCCACTGAAATAAAAGAAAAAGCACTGTGTTACGCCATTGGCCGTTGTAGCCCCAGTGAAATAGATGAGCTAAATATATTACAAGCCACTATGCTTGCTATGAGCCGCGCAGTGGAAGCACTTAGCACCGTGCCTGAATTTGTGTTTGTAGATGGTAACCGCCTGCCTAAATTAGCTATGCCCGCCCAAGCGGTGGTTAAAGGTGATAGCTTAGTCGCTGAAATATCAGCCGCATCTATTTTAGCAAAAGTGGCTCGTGATGATGAAATGATTGAACTTGATGCGCGCTATCCACAATATGGGTTTGCAGGGCATAAGGGGTATCCGACCAAAGCACACTTTGCAGCGCTTGAGCAATACGGCGCTATAGATGAGCATCGTAAGAGCTTTAAACCGGTGCAGCGTGTGCTTGCTCTTTCGGGTAAGGAGTAATTATGTCAGCTCCTGATTTTGTTCACTTAAGAGTGCACTCAGACTTTTCTATGGTTGATGGTTTGGCAAAAACCAAACCAATAGTCGCTAAAGCACAAGAGCTTGAAATGCCAGCGCTGGCAATTACCGATCAAATGAACTTTTGTGGTTTAGTGCGTTTTTATGGCGCAGCGCATAACGCAGGTATCAAGCCACTTGTTGGTGCTGATTTTTGGGTACGTAGCCCTGAGTTTCCTGATGAACCAAGCCGAATAACGTTATTAGCTAAAGATAACACTGGCTATAAAAATATTACTTTATTGATTTCTAAAGCTTATCAACGTGGTCATGTGTTTCATCGCCCAGTGATTGACCGTGAATGGTTAGTTGATTTAAAAGAGGGGCTCATCATACTCTCGGGTGCTAAAGATGGCGATTTAGGAAAAGCATTAATAAAAGGCAACCCCGCTATTGTTGAGTCGGTGGTAAGCTTTTATAAACAGCACTTTAGCGATCATTATTATATTGAGCTTATTCGCACCAACCGTGCTCAAGAAGAAAATTATTTGCATATGGCAGTGGAGCTTGCAACCACAGAGCAACTGCCAGTGGTGGCTACCAATGAAGTGGTATTTTTAAAGCCAGAAAACTTTGAAGCCCATGAAATTCGGGTGGCTATTTTTGATGGTTATACCCTAGATGATAAACGCCGACCAAAGCGTTTTTCACAAGAGCAATACCTAAAAACGCCAGAACAAATGGCAGAGCTATTTAGTGATATTCCAGAGGCGTTACAAAATACCGTAGAAATCGCAAAGCGCTGTAATGTAACCGTTCAATTAGGTGAGTATTTCCTACCAGATTACCCCACAGGCTCATTAAAAATTGATGAGTTTTTGGTTAAAGTCTCACAAGATGGACTTGAAGAACGACTGCAGTTTTTATTCCCTGATGAGCAAGAACGCAAAGAAAAACGCGGCGAATACGATGAGCGTTTAAAGATAGAGCTCGATGTAATTAACCAAATGGGATTCCCTGGTTACTTCTTGATCGTAATGGAGTTTATTCAGTGGAGTAAAGATAACAATATTCCAGTAGGTCCAGGACGTGGTTCAGGTGCGGGCTCCTTAGTAGCTTATGCGCTTAAAATTACCGACCTTGATCCACTAGAGTTCGATTTACTCTTCGAGCGCTTCTTGAATCCAGAACGTGTTTCTATGCCCGACTTTGACGTCGATTTTTGTATGGATAGACGTGATGAAGTAATTGATCATGTATCGGCTTTATATGGCCGTGATGCGGTATCGCAAATTATTACCTTTGGTACTATGGCAGCTAAAGCGGTTATACGCGATGTAGGTCGGGTACTTGGTCATCCGTATGGATTTGTTGATCGTATTTCTAAGCTTATTCCGGGCGATCCGGGAATGACCTTGGCCAAAGCGTTTGAAGTTGAACCTCGTTTGCAAGAAGCCTACGACGGCGATGAAGAAGTTAAAGACTTAATCGACATGTGTCGTATTCTCGAGGGTTGTACCCGTAATGCCGGTAAACACGCTGGGGGCGTTGTAATATCGCCGACCACAATTACCGATTTTGCTGCGCTTTATTGTGATGATGAAGGCAAGTTTCCGGTTACTCAGTTTGATAAAAACGATGTAGAAACCGCCGGTTTGGTTAAGTTTGACTTTTTAGGCTTACGTACACTGACCATCTTGCAGTGGGCAGTGGATATGACCAATGAACGCTTAAAGCGTGAAGGCAAGCAGCCGGTTGATATCAACACCATTCCACTGAATGATAAAAAAAGTATTGAACTACTGCTGCGCGCTGAAACCACCGCAGTATTCCAGCTAGAATCACGCGGCATGAAAGACCTAGTACGCCGATTAAAGCCCGATTGCTTCGAAGATATGATAGCCCTAGTTGCTTTGTTCCGTCCAGGTCCACTGCAATCAGGCATGGTAGATAACTTCATCGACCGAAAGCTCGGCAGAGAAGAAATCTCATACCCCGATGCGCAATATCAACACGAAAGTTTAAAGCCGATTCTTGAGCCGACTTACGGCATTATTTTGTATCAAGAACAAGTTATGCAAATAGCGCAGGTGCTGGCCGGTTATACACTAGGCGGCGCCGATATGTTACGTCGTGCCATGGGTAAGAAAAAGCCCGAAGAAATGGCAAAACAGCGCTCAACCTTTGAAGAGGGCGCGCGTAATAATGGCATTGATGGCGAGCTTGCGATAAAAATATTCGACTTGGTTGAAAAGTTCGCGGGTTATGGTTTTAACAAATCTCACTCAGCAGCTTATGCATTGGTATCGTATCAAACGCTGTGGATGAAAACCCATTATCCGGCCGAGTTTATGGCTGCGGTAATGTCGGCCGATATGGATAACACCGACAAAATAGTAACGCTGGTGGATGAGTGTGAAAACATGAAACTCACTTTGTTACCGCCCGATGTAAACGCTGGTGAATACAAGTTTACTGTTAATCTTCAAGGTGAAGTTGTTTACGGTATAGGAGCAATTAAAGGCGTGGGTGAAGCCCCCGTTGATGCCATATTGGAAGCGCGAGCGAAAGGTGGCCCATTTAAGGATTTATTTGATTTTTGTGCGCGTGTTGATTTAAAACGCTTGAATAAACGTGTCACCGAAAAATTAATTTATGCAGGTGCATTGGATCAGCTAGGACCAGAAAAAAACCAACCAGGGCGAGCAACGCTGCTGGCAAGTTTAAAAGATGCAATGCGCGCAGCCGATCAACACAACAAAGCTGAGCTGTTAGGGCAAAGTGATTTGTTTGGTTTACTGGCCACAGAGCCTGATGAAGTAGAGCAAGCGTTTATTAAAGCCACACCACTTACAGATAATCAGTGGCTTGATGGCGAAAAAGATACCTTAGGCCTTTATTTAACTGGCCATCCTATAAACCAGTATCGACGAGAGCTTGGCCATTATACTAGTGGCCGACTCATTGATTTGCAGCCCACTAACCGTGATGTAGTCTCAACTGGGGCGGGCTTGGTGATTGCCGCGAGAACCTTAATTAATAAAAAAGGAAATCGCTGGGGCTTGATAACTTTAGATGACAAAAGCGCCCGAATTGATGTACGCTTGTTTCCAGAACAGTTTGAAATGTACCAAGATATGTTGCAAATCAATAATATTTTGGTGATATCCGGACAGGTCAGCTTTGATAACTTCTCTGGTGGTATTACAATGACCGCCAGAGAAATAAACACCATTGCTCAGGCGCGTGAAAAGCGTATAAAAGCGATTAAGATGACGCTGAATATGGTGCAGATCGAGGCTGGTTTCTTCGATAAATTACAAAAAGTACTCGAACCATACAAAATGGGAACGTGTCCGATCAAGGTATATTATCAACGCCCCGATGCGTTGGTGCAATTAACCCTAGGGATCGAATGGTGTGTTACGCCAAGTGACGACTTAATCCATAAGTTATCGCTGATGGCAGCGCAAAATGTAGAACTAGAATTTAACTAATTAGGTAGTTTAGAGCATGAGCCTCAATTATCTTGATTTTGAGCTTCCAATCGCAGAATTAGAAGCAAAAATTGAAGAATTACAAAATGTAAGCCGCGCTGGCGAATTAGACCTTGGATTAGAAGAGGAAGTCAGCAAACTTAAAGAAAAGAGCGCACAAATGAAGGAGAAAATTTTCTCTGAACTTGGTGCTTGGCAAGTATCACAGCTAGCACGTCATCCGCTGCGTCCTTATACTCGAGATTATATCGAGCGTATTTTTACGGAATTTGACGAGTTTGCGGGTGATCGTACTTTTGCTAACGACCCTGCAATTTTAGGCGGCGTTGCTCGTTTAGATGGTGAACCTGTTATGGTGATCGGTCAGCAAAAAGGCCGTGGTACTGCTGAAAAAATTAAACGTAATTTTGGCATGCCAAAACCAGAAGGTTACCGTAAAGCATTGCGCTTAATGGAAATGGCTGAGCGTTTTAAAATGCCAATCATGACCTTTATCGACACCCCAGGTGCATACCCAGGTGTTGGCGCAGAAGAACGTGGTCAGTCAGAAGCAATTGCACGTAACCTAAAAGTAATGGCCGCACTAAAAGTACCTACAATTTGTACTGTTATTGGTGAAGGTGGTTCAGGTGGTGCATTAGCGATTGGTGTAGGCGACAGAGTAAACATGCTGCAATACAGCACTTACTCAGTTATTTCACCAGAAGGTTGTGCCTCTATTTTATGGAAAAGTGCTGATAAAGCGCCACTTGCAGCAGAAGCAATGGGTGTAACAGCCGAGCGTGTTAAAGAGCTAGATTTAATCAACAACCTAGTTGATGAGCCGCTAGGCGGCGCACACCGTAATTATGATGCCATGGCACGTAATTTAAAAGTTCGCCTTAAGCGCGATTTAGCAGACTTACAAGCGTTATCGCTTGAAGAGATGCTTGATCAACGTTACAAGCGTTTAATGTCGTTTGGTTATTGCTAAACATAGCTAAACATAGCTAAACATAGCTAAATGTAGCTAAATATAGAAAAAAGCCGCCTATGCGGCTTTTTTTGTTTTAATATACCGTAACGTAGAGCCTTTTTTATTCGGGTTATTAGCAATTCACTCATTGGTTATAATAATGCACACATCACAAATTTATCTGCAGGTACAAAAAGCCCTTAATCATTATATAGAAAACGGGCAATTCACATTTACTGTGGCCTTATCTGGTGGCGTAGATTCGGTGGTGTTGTTGCAGATAATGCATGGGTTAAAAGAGCAGTGGCCACAATTAAATTTAAGTGCAATTTATGTAAATCATGGCTTAAGTGATAACGCCCATCACTGGCAGCAATTTTGCCAAGCACGTTGTGAGCAACTTTCAATTTATTTTAAAGCGGCACACGTCATAATTAAGCAGCAATCGCGCACCAGTATTGAAGCGCAGGCTCGCGAAGCTCGTTATCAAGCGCTTGACGAATACAGCCCAAGTGATAGTGTCATTTTGTTAGGCCAGCATTTAAACGACCAAGTAGAGACATTTTTACTTCGTTTAAAGCGGGGCTCAGGCTTAAAAGGGCTCGGCGCTATGCAGCAAACTCGCATACTTAAAAGTGGCCGTGAGTGCTATAGGCCATTATTGGCGGTAAAACGCAGCGAGATAGAAGCGTTTGCCCAGCAATTTAATATTAGCCATATTACCGATGAATCCAACGCCAATGAGCACTTTGATCGTAATTTTTTGCGCCAACAAATAGTGCCTAAGTTGGCAGAGCGTTTTACTGGTTTTGAGCAGTGTACAGCACGAAGTATTGAATTATTACAGCAGCAGCAAGCACTACTGGATGAGTATACCCAGCAAGATCTCGCTCAGTGCATTAATCAACATCAGGCGCTTAATATACAAAATATGGCTCATTACAGCGCTATTCGCATTGCTAATGTATTACGCGCGTGGCTGGCATTATTTAGCCACACTATGCCCTCACAAAAGCAATTAACACAAATAATGAGCCAAGCCATTCATGCACAAGCTGATGCACAAATAAAAATTGAGCTAAGTGATGGGCAAATATGTCGCCATCAAGGTTTACTTTATTTTGTGCAACCAAAGCCATTAGCCGTTAATATTGAACGCGTAACAAGTCGCGAACTAGTGCTGAATGACGGACAAATACTACAATGCCTGCAGGGAGTGGGTATACGCGCCCCTAAAACGGATGAACAAGTTAGTGTGCGCTTTAACTGCAATAGTGCGCGTATTAAACCACTCAAAAAACCAGGTAGTAATACGCTTAAACATTGGTTTAAAGATGCAAAAGTAGCGCCTTGGCTACGTGCTGATATTCCATTAATTTTTTACAACGATGAGCTAGTGCAAGTGGTTGGTTATTTTGTTAGTGATAACCATAAAGATGAACATGGTGTAATTTGGGAGTATAAATTATGAGTCAACAAGCTCATGTTGGGCTGTCGCTTATCAATAAGGCACCCATTGGCATATTAATTACGCTATTGATTGCGGTTTTAGCGAATGTATTTTTAACCCTTAGTATTACTACCCTCGGCTACGCTGTATTGGGTGGCATGGTATGTGCCGCCATTTTACTTGCCTACTGGTTGGGTAAAGGGGGCGTGTTTTTCATTTTAGGAGTGAGTACGCCTTTACTGTTGGTGCTTTTTACACCGCTTGCAACAATTGCCGCACTACTTAATTTACTCAGTGGCTTCTTTTTTGGCTTTTGCGTCATGTTGCTAATTTACAAATACTTTATATTAAAAAAGTAGCGTAAAAAAGCCCAGCGGGGGAGGCTGGGCTTTTCTAATATTTTATTCTTTTATTGCTTAGTAAGCTTTTGCGCAATTTCGCCCAGATGCCTTTGCTTTATATAAGCCCTTATCCGCACGAGAAAATATCTCATTTTGGCAATCATCACTGTTAGTTAGGGTAAAACCAATACTGGTTGTTACATTGTACTTAGACATAATCGGTGAGTTTCTTACTAAACGCATAATACGTTCAGCAATCACTTTATTAGTGGTGAAAGCGGGATCCTCAATTAGTATTGAAAACTCATCGCCGCCAAAACGAAATACCGAATCTGTGCCTCGAATACTGCTAGATAAAACTGAAGCAAATTCTATTAAAACGTCATCGCCAATTTTATGACCATAGTTGTCATTCACTTGTTTAAAGTTATCTAAATCAAGCAGCATTAAACTAAATGGATGGCCGTTACGTCTATGATTTTCAAGCTTTTGTTGTAACATGTCATTAAATTGACTACGGTTGTTTAACCCCGTTAAAGAGTCTTTAGTTGCTAGCTTTAATACACGGCTGTACATTATGGCATTTCGCAGTGGATATATTAATACGCTGTGAAAGTGCTGCAGCTTTTTTTCAATAGCCGCACTAAGCGGATATTTGGTGTAATAAGTGAGTGTGCCTAAATGCTCATTTTCCACTTTTAGATCAAATGAGTAGGCTGGGTTTTCAACATCACTATTAGGTGTTTTTACATCAATATGAGCTGATTGAAAGTGCACCCCAGAAAAATTAAGCAGTTGTTTTGCAAAGCTTGCAAATGTACCTAAAATATCTTCCAGCACTAGGCTAGTTTGCAGTTTGGCCGCCAGCTCATGTAGTGCTGTTGGTGTATTGCTATTGTATTGCTCCGCTGAGAACGGCAAAAATTCACCGCGTCCAGAGATACGTTGTGTCAAAATATGAACGTTTTCCACTATTTATTCCCCCTATAGTATTACTTTTTATAAATAAGCAGATTGCGTGCCATATTTTTATTCTGGCTGAAAGTTATGCGGTTGCTATAGTTAAGTCACACTCCATAGATTGTTTTAAGGTTTGCGTTGCAAAGTATTAATGCTCAGATTTTTGGACTTTTAGTCGCTGCGGTTTTATTTGTATGGCTATTTAAGCGCATAGGGCTTCCCCCTGTGTTGGCATACTTGGCTGTGGGTTTATTCGCGGGTGGTCATGGTGTCGGCTGGATGACACAAAGCCATGAAATAGACTTTATTGCAGAGCTAGGTATTGTATTTTTGCTATTTAGCTTAGGTTTGGAGTTTTCAGTATCGCGCCTAATGGCAATGCGTAACATTGTATTTGGTTTAGGGTCGTTGCAAGTATTTGTTAGTAGTATTCTGCTGATTGTGATTCTGTACTTATTAAATTTTAACTTATTAACCAGTTTTACCATGGGCATTATTATTATGCTTTCCTCTACTGCGGTAGTTGCTAAATTATTAAAAGAGAGCGGCGATTTAAATAAACGCCGAGGGCAATTGGCAATTGGCGTTTTATTATTTCAAGATATTGCCGTTGTGCCATTACTGATTATTTTGCCTTTGCTTGCCAGCAATGACTCAAATGGTATTGGTTGGGCTTTGTTATTCGCACTTTCTAAAGGGGCGTTTGTATGCCTTTTGTTATGGGCTATTGGAAAATGGGTTTTACCTAGAGTATTTAATGAAGTGGCATTAGCAAAAAGTGATGAACTATTTGTGTTAACAACTCTATTAGTTGCTTTGTTTGCGGGTTTACTTACTTATTCATTTGGCTTATCAATGGCATTAGGGGCATTTTTAGCGGGTATGATGCTTGGTGAAAGCCATTATCGTCATCAGCTAGAAGCGGATATTCGCCCTTTTCGTGATATTTTAATGGGGCTATTTTTTGTCACCGTAGGTATGCAATTAGACATAAGTTTTGTTGTTAATCATGCAGGGATTATTGTTGTTGCCTTACTAGGAATTCTAATTTTAAAAATCGCCGTAGTAACCGTGTCGTCTTTACTTATGGGAGAGCGAAAACAGGATGCATTAGCCTGCGCTATTATGTTATGGCAAATGGGAGAGTTTGGTTTTGTGTTAATCGCACTCGCAGCACAGCATGACTTACTGAGTGTGGAGCAAGTCTCATTTTTAATTGCCATGGGCGTAATTTCTATGGCACTCACCCCGTATTTAATCGATAAAACTCCCTTTATTTTAAAGCGACTGGGTATGTTAGAGCGCGCTAAGTTTGCCTATGAAGACGAGCCACAAAGCAGTACGCTTTATAATAATCATGTCGTTATATGTGGATTTTCTCGGGTAGGGCAAACTATTGCCCGCTTTTTATCGCCAGAGGCTATTGATTATGTGGCCATTGAAAGCGATCCCATACTAGTGCAAGAAGGAAAAGCGGCGGGTGAACCGTTATTGTTTGGTCACGTTGAGCAAAAAGATATTTTAAAGTGTGCAGGGGTAGAGCGAGCACGCTTAGTGATTATTACCTTTACGGAATTTCAACAAACTCAAATAGTGATTGATGCCATAAAGCAGGTTGCTCCTAGGGTAAAAATACTCATAAGAACCCGTGATGACAGTCAACTAGAGCGTTTAAAAGATTTAGGCGTCACTGAGGTTGTTCCTGAGGCATTAGAGGCAAGCTTAATGCTGGTCTCACATGTGTTGTCTATGTCGGGTGTACCAATGAGCCGAATAGTCCGTCGCGTTAGTAGTGAGAGGCGTAACCGCTATAAGCTATTGCAAAGCTTTTTTGCAGGCGAAAACATCGAAAGCGATACCAATTTGCCCGAACGCTTAGAGTACTTACATGTCATTGCCTTGCCGGATAAAGCATTTGCGGTAAACAAGGCTATTAGTGAGCTTAATTTAGCTAAAAGAAAGGTGCTAATTAAGGCGCTTCGACGTGAAGGCGAGGAGATAGAGATGCCACAGGAGCATACCATATTATACGCAAATGATATTTTAGTATTGCAAGGTAAACCTAGGCGAGTAGAGCATGTTGAGCATTACTTACTTGATGGCATTGAGTAAGAGTGGCTTCTTAGTCTAGCTCTAAAAACTTTCTCATCTCGGGCAGTTGCTTCATACCATCTTCGTATCCAATTTGAATTAAGTGCTGGGTGTAGCGTTTTTCAAATAATAAATAACTGGTTAAACTCGACTGAGAGCGTTTTTTTACACCTATCATACGCAGTAACACTTTAATTGCCCAAGGCATATCGTCATAGTATTGCGCTGCAATTGCATTAAAGTTTTGCGAGGGGTTAATGATAAAGCTGTCTATTTGTTTTAACTCTTGATGCTTTTGCTTATTTGGTAATAACCCCAGTGTACGGTTTACTCTATCTAAGCGTTCTAAATCAGACTGCATGGTGTCGGTAAATACACTGTCGAGTAAGTGACCTGCTACCGCAGAAAGCCCTGGAAAATGCGCAGAGTAACCTGGAGGATGAGGTTCCTTGGGTTGCTCAACACCAATAATAAATATTTTGTTTGCCCCTAAGTGAATAGACGGGCTTAAAGGTGAAAGTTGATGTATTGAACCATCACCAAAATAGTGGTTATAAATATTTACACTAGGGAACACCATAGGAATAGCACTAGAGGCCATTAAATGCTCAACATTGATACGCGTAGCGCGACCCTCGCGCTTTGCTCGTTGCCAAGAATGCTGTGTATTTGACTGAAAAAAAGCAACAGAATCACCAGTAGTATAACTAGATGCTGTAATCGACAGCGCCTCTAAATAGTCACGATGTAAGTTACGTTCAATTCGATGTAAATCAAGAATATCGTTTAATAGTTTTCTAAGTGGCCGATTATTTAACAAACTCGCTGGTGGATGGTTTATATGCTCAGACTGAAAACTAGTTAAAATATTACGAGTAATATGGCCAAATACACTCAGAAAGTCACTTTTGTATACCATAGAGGTGGAAAAGTTTTTCCATACTGTTTCTAGCTTTCTAACGGCTAAATGCATACATGAAGCGTAACACGCTAACGCCGCAGAATTAATTGCGCCAGCAGAGGTTCCATTTATCACTCTAAAGGGCAGTGGGGCAGTTCTGGGCATACTTTGCGCTAATGCTTTTAACACGCCCACTTGGTAAGCCGCTCGGGCACCACCACCGGTAAGTAATAAAGCCACTTTTGGTTTACTAGGATCGACTTGCTTAATTTTCATGTTACGTATTTAAACTGTTCACTGTCTTTACTTTATTTATTCACTGTAAGTCTTTAAGCTAGAAGAATCAAAGGATACATTAGCTACATTAATAAATATTAGTGTAAGTTATGAATTAAACCTGTTTAGAGTACTCTAAACAGTATCGCATTTTTATATTTATGGAGTTCGTATGTCAGATAAACCATCAGGATCAGACGTTCAAAAACGTCCGCCGAATAACAACCTTATCTTTGCTGGGGTTATTTTATTAATCATCATTATTGCCGCTGCGTTTGCTTTATTAAAACCAAGTGAAGCTCCAAAAACAGTTATGCAGGTTGAAGAACCAGTAAAAGAACAACCTATTATGGAGCTAAAACCTGAGAACGACCCTGTGGTAGGTGCGCCCTCTGTTAAGCCTGAAAAACCTGCCGAATTAGCCGTTCCAGCTCAGCGCCCAGAAGTTGAGCCTGAAGCTGAAGTTGAGCCTGAAGCTGAAGTTGAGCCTGAAGCTGAAGTTGTGCCTTTACCAGCGTTAAACGACAGCGACCCTGTAGTCATCGCAAAATTAGATGAATATTTGGGGGATGTAGCGATGAGCTTAGTGTTAAATGATGATGTTATTCGTCGTGGCGTGGTATTTATTGATAATTTAGCAAAAGGCAAAGTGGCTACCAAGCATACCCCAGTTGCAAAATTAGAAGAGGGTTTTAGCGTAAACGAAGGGGATATTTTAACAATTGACCCTAATAGCTATGAACGCTATACCCCGTATGTAAAAATACTCACAAGTATGAGTGCAGCTCAAACTGTGCGTTTATACGAAGAGTATAAACCACTGATCAACAGCGCATACACTGAGATTGGTTATGGTGATGATGAGTTTACTCAAACACTTGAAGATGCCATTGATCTTTTACTTGATACTCCTGAGCCAAAAGGTAGCTTACCATTATTGCGTGATTCAGTGACCTATCAGTATGCGTTTTCAGAATGGGAGCAATTACCCGCTGCGCAAAAGCAACTTTTACGCATGGGCCCAGAGAACATGAAAAAAGTAAAAGCGGCACTACGTAACATAAAAGCTGAGTTAGAGAGCAATTAATAATCGCTTTAACACTCAAATAGACTGCGATTGTATATGAAGTATGCAATCGCACTTTCTTTTTTGATTATCCCTTGAATAACAGAGCAAAAGTAGAGATAATCTCAATCGCGCCAACCAAGGCCCTCAATGGTAGTCTTATTGGTCCTCTCGCAACACTAGCAGGCGAACCTGGTCAGGCCCGGAAGGGAGCAGCCACAGTTTGTGACGTGTGTGCCGAGATGTGGCTGGTAAGACTGCCACCCAAATTCCTCATTTGGGTGCTCACAATCCTTCAAATATTAATCCATGTATTTTAAGTAATTTTTACTTAAATCTTGTATCAGAATAACTCTTTTCACTTAATGTTTTTATAAAGTAAAGCCAACCGACAGCGTTTTATTTCTTATACAAATACTGAAAGTATAAATTTCATAGAAATTAATGTTAATAATGATGGTTTTTGCTAAAAATCAAACATTTCAAGGCACGGTTCCCTCTTTGAATACCTTTTAAAAATTGCTTAATAGAATGGCGCTTACTAATTCAAGAAACAAAATCTATAAGCTCAATTTTATAAATACATTACGTGGCGTGAAAATAAAAAATCATAAGATGCCAGCCAGTGTTATGATGCGTAAAAATGCTAATTGGGATAGTAAATCATAAAGTTGTTTTCGTTAAAGCCCGTTACTAATTCTTACGACATGATTGAGTGGGACATACTTTCATTCGCTGAAAAAATACAACCAATGTTGCCATCTAATCAAGATGCTTGCATGTTTCTACTTGATATCCATATGAATAACGACTCTTTATTAGCGTATTGGCCTGAAGGTTATGAGTTGCCTTTTTTTACCTGGTTATCTAAAAGATAACTACGATATAAGTATCATGGATGGGTTTATCGCTCTTCGGATGAATGCTTATGAAGCTTTAAAAGATTTATTAGCGCCTTTAGGTGAGTTTATTGAAACAAAAGCTGATGGTGAACCTATTGTAATCTTTAACTTGCGTACATTTGGACTAGAAGATGAAGCAAAATGTGAACGCGAATATTTAGATGGTTATCCTTTAGATTATATCAAGATTGCTTTCATAAATGATGATGTAAAAAATAAGCCTGTTTTTAAGAGTAAATTTACAGGTGGTTCTCGTTTGTATTGTACAGATAAGTTTAAATCTGCTGTAGAAGATAATGGATTAACGGGTGTTTATATTGACGAAGATCTCGATAATATTTTTTCTAATTAAGTTAATTTAGATAAAGAAAACATTATTTAGGCCGCGTTATATAAAACGAAAATCAAAACTACCTTTTAAAAACCAACTATTATATTTTAGTTATTTCAATATCCATATGGGTGTGGGTATTTAAATGACTGAAATAAATCGGATGCTATATGCCAATAAACTTTAACAGCTTTTCTGGTGGTTGTTTTTTACCAATTTCTCTTACATAAAAATTTAATAACATATTTGTAGTAGCCCACATCTCAGTTTGAAAAGAGGATTTTGATTTTATCTAACAGTCCCTAGTGAGCGAGAAGCAGTCAATCAAAAGCGTTTTTATTAAATCCATGTGCTTACTATATACACAATAAAATAGTGATATATTTTATCGTGCATTATTAGGTACATTAAAACAATAGTTATTTTTGTGGGCTACCAGCGTTTGTGTTTTAAACTATTGGTTAATTAATTTAATCCATTCAATTGGATTCGAGACAATGAATTGATATTTATTACCATCTTTTAATACGATTTCAATTGCATCATGTGTATAAGGCAAAATACCCGAAACTTTACCAGAGCACTTACTCACTTTTACAATTTCACACCGTGCAAACATATAAGGCCCTAACCCAAATTGTGCATTCAACGGCGCAAAATGAATATCGGTGTTGGTTAGCCAAAATTTTCCGTCGGCTTTAATCGCCCCTTGTTGAATCGTGGCGATGGTCGATTTGATTGTTATTGCATGCATAATAGTATTCCTTTATGTAGTGCTGCTTTTAAGTCATTACCAATTGACGACATTTAAGCTGACTGTATTATCTTTCTCTTGGTTTGCCTACCGTTAAGTAGTGCGCCCAACCACGTATTTTTAACTAATAATAAATAACTTATTTGACCTATAAATAATGTAACCACCACGCTAACTATAAACTTTACTAAAACTGGCCAATTAGTATTAATCAATGGCATCTGAATATAAATCAGCACTGGCACATGTATTAAATAAATCCAATATGATGCATTTGAGATGCTGCGACTGAGCTTACTTTGGTGATTTAAAAAACGATGCCCAAGTAAAAACGTTATGGCGGTTAACAAAATAACACTCAGTCCTTGTGATAAAACATGCAATACATGTAGCTCTCCCGCTGCGGCAAAATACCCCGTAGTTGCGGCGGCAATCACGTCATCTAAGCTTGGCGCGGCTGGTAATAAAGAAAAATACCCAGTCAGTGATAGTGCAACACCCAAAATAAGAGGCCATAAGTATTTATGATATGACCAAATGAGCTGCTGTTTTTTATTAAGCCCCACTCCCAACCAATAAAAACTGCCGTAAAAACCATACGACCATAACTGTGGCGTGAGTTTATCAGGAGCAGGAAATGGAATAGATTGCCCCATTAATGAAAACGTTAACACGATGGGAAGTACAACCCACATAAATAAAGGGTGAGCGCTAAGCGCATCGAATTTATTGCCTAATAAGTTAGTTGTTTTCAACAACCAGTGAATTAAGCAAAACTGGAATAAGTTCCACAAAAACCATAAGTGCATAGTGCTAACAACAGGCTCTTTAATAACTTTAAACACAGCAAAAATCGGCGGTATTGGATTAGCTATACCGGCTCCAAAACTCAAGGCATGGTAGTAAACAGCAAAGCTTAACGGTAAAAATACAATAAAAGGCAGTAGAATATGTTTACTGCGATGATGTAAAAAGCGCGCGTTGCTCGATTTATCTATTAAAAGTGCACTGCAAAACCCTGCAATAATAAAAAATAACGGCATCCGAAATAAGTGCAGCGTATGCGTAATATAATCAAATAGACCATGTGTGCTTGGGTCTGCCGTAAACCAAATATTGCGAAAGAACGGACTGTAGGCTAAAGCGGCATGAAATACGATGCCGAGCAATAGCGCGAGGCTGCGTAAATTATCAATGTAATGTAATCGACTGTCTTTATTCATTAATGTGCCCAACTATTTTTTTATTAATAAAGCATAAATGAATGAGGTTTCATGGCACTAGTCACAAAGCTCATAGCCCGAGCTATGACAGATGTCACTGTTTTTACAACGCGAGTTCTGCAATAATTGCTAAAAAAATATGGCCACAGTAATGGAATCAACTATACGACATACAACCGATTGGCATTTCTCAACATTGGCATCGTGGCTTGGAGTGACATCGGCGTGTGCCTATTATGCCAACTCAGAATTAGCGCTATATTTGCAAATCATAGTAAGTGGTTCCATTTTAGCTATTTTGCTGTATGTGTTAAAACAGCCTAACAAATTTGTTCACGGCGTAGCACTTGGCTATTTCCTGCTTATTTTGGCAATGATACAACTGAGTTCAACATCCTTAGTTTTTATCCACCTAGTGATGTTTACCGCGGTTTTTAGTCCTCATTTTTCGCTTCCTAAAATACTGGCTTGCGTTGTGGCCGCCATGCTGGTGTATGGTTTAACGCATTATGCGCGTTGGGAAAATGGCATTCCTTGGATCACGTTTACAATTTGGTTTTTCTTTTGCTTGATGAATTGGTTTGTTAGCCGGCGTATTGTCGAAAGTTTAAATACACATTACCAATCCCGCCAAAACTACAAAGAGTTAAAAGCCACCCAACACATGATGGGGGCGATGCATGCAGCGCAAGAGCGACAAAATATATCACGCGAGCTCCATGACTCACTCGGCCATAAGCTTACCGCGCTCAGCATTAATTTAGATTTTGCTAAAAGAGCAGCAAATGAAGCCACCGTTGAAACCCTCTCTCTTTGCCACCAACTTAGCCAAGAAGTATTGGCTGAGGTGCGCGAAATCGTTTCCACTCAACGCAATGACAAAACGATTCTTAAGCAAGCTCTTGAGGCCATTTGCGAACTGACACCTAATTTACACTGTGATCTCCAACTAAGTAAGGAGACAGAGCAGCTTCCTCAAGACGATACCCTGTGTGTATTGCGGTTTACCCAAGAGATGATCAGCAACACCCTTAAACATACCCAAGCAAACCATTTTACTTTGCATGTAAATGTCACCCACGTTGGCCAACAGCCGCTATTAATTGCAAAGGCGTATCATAATCAGCCAGAGACCCATTTACCAAAACAAGGGAATGGACTAGCAGGATTAAATGAGCGAATGGCACAATTTGGCGGTGAATTTTCACAACACCTTGAGCAAGAAACACTGATCAATACCATGACACTGCCACTCAATTTAGAAGAAAAAAGCCATGATAAAGTGCCTACTAGTTGAAGATCAGACCTTAGTTCGTTTAGGCCTCGCTAATTTACTTAACCTCGATAGCGCCATTAATATAGAAGCCCAAGCTGAAGATGGCTTACAAGCGCTTGCACTATTAGCTGAGCATAGTTTTGACATTGCTTTACTCGATATGAGAATGCCGAATTTAGATGGGCTCGGCGTGCTGCAAAAAATGCGTGAAAAGGGTGATAAAACCCCTGTGCTGATCATTACCACATTTGAAGATTGTGATGTATTAGTCAAAGCCCTTAATCTAGGTGCTCGTGGGTATGTGCTTAAAAACATTGAGCTTGAAGAACTTATTAGCGCTATCAAGCAGGTCGTTGCAGGTGAGCGAGTATTGCAAAGTGCGGTGACTGATTTTTTACTCAAAAAGCAGCTAAGCCCTCAGCTCTGCTTAACAGGCAAAGAACAAACCGTATTGCAGTGTTTGTCTTTAGGCATGTCGAACAAAGTGATTGCCAAAAAATTAGATAACTCTGAGGGGACTATTCGTAATCATGTGTCACAAATCCTTGCTAAGTTAGAGGTAGAAGACCGCACTCAGGCCGTTATAAAAGCCATTAATCAAAACCTAATTTAACACGCGAACAGCATCAAATTCGCACGGAAACACCCCAAACTAACCAAGGTATACCACCAATAAAAAAGAAAGGAATAGCTAAAAACAATTGTTGGAGCATCCACGTTTTTTAGATGAATTGATAAAACTTTTTTAAAGATACTGATTTTTTCTATCTTAAATTCAGGTGAAGAATTTAGTTCAAGGTCACAATTTAGTTGCCACCAACCATCCTTTAATATTTTTGAAGTGAATGGGGTCACCCATTAGAAAGTTCCGGTCAAGCAGGCAGCTGTGTTTCCTTGATCTTTTATTCAAAAACTAAGTGTTTTTTATTGTTTAAACTCAATTTAAATATGACTACGCACCTAGTAATAACGTCGATTGGTGTGAATATGCACTATGGCTTAGGTAAAAAACGCGATATGAATTTAGGCAGTTTAATTAAGCATTATTGATGATTAATTAATGCCCTTGGCTTTCGCCTCAGTCATCGTTTAGTACCAATGTCAGTCCAGTTTCTGGCTGTGTTTACACACTGCGCTGTAACAATTCTGTGGTTTATGCTTGAACATAACCAGCCCTTGGTGGCTCAAACATTGGGCATATCCAGTATTTAAAATATGAGCGGTTAACGTGCAGGCTCAATCAAATCTAGTGGTTTTACCAACCCCATTACTAGCTCAACACATTAACCTAATTTGTTTTTTCGTCGCTAAGAAAAAGCCTTGTGTTCATCAAATGGAACATTATCTTTAAGCCTGTGATAACAGGCTCTTGCGAGCTTATGCGCAACCGTTTTAATTGCGATAACTTGGTTCGTTTTAGCCAGTTTTCGTTGATAATATTTTTTGATTGTCGGGTTGTACCGAATGGCAAAATTAGCGGCCTCAGTAAAAGCCCACGCTAAATAACGATTACCATTCTTCTGATTCGTAGCGCCTTTTTTCTTTCCATTACTGTACCTTGCTCCTTTAACACAGCGACAATACGATGAGAAATTCCCTGGGCTATTAAAACGTTTAATAGTGCCTGTCTCTAACATAATGGTCAGTGCTAAGGTATTCCCAATTCCATCAATACTGGTTAGGTTCATAAACTCAGGGGAGAGTGATGTTTGTTTTAAAATAGCGCCTTCTATCACATTAATTTGCTGTTGGGCACAGCGTATTAATGAGAGGTTAGAAATGACTGACAGTGCTGTATTCATTGAGCTAAAGTCTGCATGTACCTGCTCAGTATCAACGCCTTTTCTGATAGCGGCCATTTGTTTTATTTTGTTGCTACTGAGCTTATATCCAAGATGTCGCATGTAACAACTTTGTACTGATTAATAAGTTTTTAGTGGACTTTAAACTCTGTATCCATTAAAGCGTCGACTAACCAGTACCAATTAAATGTTGATTCGACAACAAGCTCTTTTAAGTTGTCTTTATAAGGACTTAGAAAAGATAAAATGACAGACATGTCATTATTTAAACGCTTAACGGTAAGTGTTTCACCTTGTTCATTAATGATAGCAACAACAAAATTTTTTGAATACAAGTCAATTCCACCATATAGTTTCATACCAAGCTCCTCGAAATACAGTTTATGTTTTGGTCAACACAACTGCATCGAAAAACTCGAGAAGCTTTCTATATGATTATCAAATCTTGATTTTGGACATTAAAGATTTTCAAGGTCTGCTCAAGGCACAGAGCAGTCAACTAAACTGGGCTGTATTATTAAATGGTTAGCTACATAAAGCCTGTATTTAGTAACTTTATGCCATTATAAGCTTCAATCTTATGCCAACTTACACTTCAAACAACATTGGGTGTATTAAAATTCCATTTATCTATTTTCTAATATTTTATTTTGTTATTCGTACGCTAATTCTAGCTTTTACGCACTTAGCTAATTCTTTGTCTTTATAGACAATAGCTAATGGGTAAGTAATAATTAAAACTCGTGATTATACTTTACGCCGCAGGTGTTCAATAAAGCTATTAAGGGTCAATATGACATCTCAGAGGAATAAATGGGCGCTGGCAATATTACTCGGGCTTATTGGAGGTTGCGTTAATCTTTTACCTCTGTATTTTTTTGATAGCTCTGAATTTTTATTTGGTCAGACGTTTGTAATACTTAGCCTAGTGTTTGCAGGGCTACGTTATTCTCTCCTTAGCTTAGCGATTGTAACTGGTTTTTTATTTTATCGCTGGGGACATAGCTGGAACAGTGTTGTTTATGTGCTTGAGCTGTTTTGGCTTTATGCCTTTTGTTTAAAGCGTTCTAAGCCAATACTTCCCTTAGGCGCTGTATTTTGGTTTTTAGTAGGTTTACCACTGGTGTGGTTTTTGGGTCACTTTGTTATAGGCCTGCCTTGGCTCACACTTGTTGTGGCTGCCTCAAAGTACTTAATAAATGCCATGATTGCATTGGCCCTGGTCGACTTGGTCAGTCTGTTTGTTCCTCATGCCAGTCGAGTCTATCAAGGACAACCTCTTGCACGTATTTTAAGTTATATTGTTAGCGTTATCATTATTTTAGTGGTGTTGATCACCAGTGTTTCTTTGGTTAATCAGCATTATTCGCGTTTAGAATACGAAGTGAATACGCAACTCAAAGAGCAGTCTCAATCAATTAGCACTCAGCTCAATGATTATTTACAGTTTCATAAAAACGCGGTTGTAATGACCAGTAATGCAATTAGCGTTGGTGGACAAATTCAGCCTCAGTTAGAGCAGTTGATGGCTTTATATTCAGGTTTTTTAACTAGCCTTTATGCCAGTCCAAAGGGCCTTGTTAAAAACAGCATGCCGAGCGAGCTACTAAGTGGACTAACTAAAGAGCAGCGTTATGTTAATGATCGCTCTTATTTTTCTCAAGCTCAGCAGTACCCTTTCGGTTATAGCAGTGGTGTATTTCGAGGAAGGGGATTAGGGAATCAACCGATCGTAGCACTTTCCGCTCCTATTTATAGAGATGATGAATTTTATGGTGTTATTGAGGGCTCGCTCCAACTAGACCGACTAGAGCGATTTATTCCGGACTTATTTGAATATAAAGGGCAGTTAGTAATTTTAGATGCCAACAAAAAAGTAGTATTTAGTTCACTAAATCAGTTTACTGCACTGAGTGACTTTAACCTGCAAGCTTTTAAAGCTCAGCGTCAACCTAACAGCCAACTATTTCGCTCTGCTGATAATGAAATGTATCACACCAGTCAGTTTATTGATGACAAAAATGGTTGGCAGGTCATTTCTTTTTATAATCGAAAGTACATAACCATAGTGGTCGTGGGTACATGGTTGCCAACCATGCTACTAGGCTTAATTTCGATGGTATTGGTTGTGTTGTTTATTTATAAATTTACTCACTTACTTACCAAGCCAATTAGAGAGCTGACTAATTTAATTCAAGACTTTAGCAAAACAAAAAAGCAGGTATTCAATACGGAATCTAGTTGGTATGAAGTACTACAATTGCAGTATCAATTTGACATGTTGGGCAGTGCGTTACAGCATTCAATTGGCAATTTAGAAGCATCTAATATAGAAAATGAAGAACTCAATAAGCAGCTTAGCCAATTTAATCAGCAATTAGAAAATAAAGTCGCAGAGCAAACAACTGAATTAACACAAGCGGTTAAACTCGCCAATGAAGCAAATATTGCTAAGTCACAATTTTTAGCAAACATGAGTCATGAACTTAGAACACCTATGAATGGCATATTAGGTATGGGAGAGGTTTTGCTTCGAGATCAGTCCTTGAGTACCGAACAAAAGGAATTGTTAATCACACAGCAAAAAAGTGCCAAAAACTTGCTTAATATTCTTAACGATATTTTAGATTTTTCTAAAATTGAAGCAAATGCCATGGAGCTAAATATTAGGCCCACGCAGCTAACTCCATTTATCGAAAATATACGCTCTTTATTTTCCTCGATTGTTGCTGCCAAAGAGGTAGAATTTACGGTTATTCAAACTAATAATTTGCCACAGTGTATTAGTGTTGATGAATTACGCTTAAATCAGGTGATCATAAATTTACTCTCTAATGCGTATAAATTTACGCAGCAAGGCTTTGTAAATTTATCGTTTGATTATCACGATAATAAGCTTCAAGTTAGCGTTGAAGATAGTGGTATTGGTATTGCGAAGGCACAGCAATCACTGTTATTTAGCGAATTTACTCAAGCTGATGTGGGAGTTGCTCGTAAATATGGAGGAACAGGGCTCGGGTTGGCTATTTCTCAAAAGCTGATAAAAATGATGGACGGTGAAATTCAGTTACATAGCGAAGAGGGTAAAGGTAGTACATTTACGTTTAGCATTAGTGCACCAAAATCAGCAGATGCCCCATCAACTTTACCTAAAAAAACAGCTATGCAGCCAAACCTGTTGGGTAAGCACATATTGTTAGTCGAAGATAATGCGATTAACCGACATGTTATTTCAAAAATGTTGGAGCCTACTGAAGCGGTGATAGTTATGGCCGAGGATGGTGTTAAGGCTCTTGATGTATTAAAAGATCAATCGTTTGATTTGATTTTAATGGATTGCCAAATGCCTAATATGGATGGCTATGAATGTACACGCACAATTAGAGTTATGGAAGTTAAAACAGGTTTGCGAGTGCCCATAGTAGCGATTACGGCTAATGCTTATGAAGAAGATAAACAGCGATGCTTAATAGCAGGTATGGATGACTTTATAGCCAAACCAATTAATAGTGATGATTTATACACTGTGATTGGTAACATTCTCAGTTGATAATAGTTCAACAGGCAAAAGCTTAGAACGTGCCAGAGAGTATCCGCTTGCCAAATGGTTAAATGTATCTAATTAGTTTTATTAGCAAAAAATAAGATAATAGAATGGGGGGATTAGCCTGAGTAAACTAATGGAAAGTCGGCGCTACTCAGGCTATATAATTACATTGACTCTAATTTCATGCCGCGTGTTTCTTTGATGTATTTAACCACAAAAAATACACTAATAAATGCCGAAAGAGTGTAAAAGCCATAAGCACCTGCTAAACCAATACTGCCGAGCATAATCGGGAAGGTCATAGTAATAGCAAAGTTAGCTATCCATTGTGCGCTAGCTGCAACAGCAAGGGCTGCTCCGCGAATACGGTTATTAAACATTTCACCAAGTAGTACCCATACAATAGGGCCCCAGCTTAAGCCAAAAAATACCACAAATAAATTAGCCATTATTAATGCAAAGGTACCCATATTTTCGCTAAGTGCTAACTTGCCCGCTTCATCAAGGCCTGCACTTCCAAAGGTGTAGGTAAGTGCACTTAAACTAATAAACATACCTATGCTACCTACCAATAATAGTGGCTTACGGCCTACTTTATCGACTAAGGCAATAGCTATAAAGGTAGATAAAATATTGGTGGTGCCTGCAAGTACATTAATAAACAGTGATTGTGATTCATCAAAACCAGCGGCTTGCCATAGCTCTGAGCCGTAATAAAATACCACGTTAATACCAACAAATTGTTGGAAAACTGATAAAGCCACACCCACCCAAACAATAGGATGTACTTTTTTACTACCATCAATAAATAAGTCGCGAATACTTGGTTTTTTATCACTTTGCAGAGACTGTTTCACGTCATTGATTTGCGTATCAGCATCGTCATTTGAGATTTTATTAAATACAGTTTTAGCGTGTTTAAGTTTACCTTGTGCGACTAGGTAACGCGGTGACTCAGGAATAAAAAGTACGCCAATTAAAAATAAGCCTGCAGGAACAAGTTCAGCCCAAAACATCCAGCGCCATGCGGCTAAATCTAACATTAAAATACCTTCGGCACCGCCAGCGGCGTTAGCAATTAGGTAATTACTTAAAAAGGCTGCAAATAAACCAAGTACGATAGCGAGTTGTTGTAATGTCGCTAAACGACCACGTAAACTTGCTGGTGCTACTTCTGCAATATAAGCAGGTGCTAAAACAGAGGCTGCACCTATGCCTAATCCGCCAAATAAGCGGTAAAAAATAAACTCAGCAGAACTATCGGCAACCCCAGAGCCAAAAGCGCTGACTGCAAATATAATGGCAGTGACAATCATAATAGCGCGACGGCCAAATTTGTCAGCTAATGGGCCAGCAGCTAAAGCCCCCAGCGCACAACCTAATAATACAGATGCAACATTAAAACCAGTTGCAACACTGCTTGAGTTAAATGTATTACCTAATGCCGATACGGTGCCGTTTATAACGCCCGAATCGAAACCAAATAAAAAGCCACCAATAGCGGCAACGGCCGATATAAAAATAACATATAAAAGCGAGCACTTAGTCTGTGCGCTATGCTCACCTTTAGTTGCATGCTGTGTCGTCATGTTGTTCAATCCTAATTTTTATTATGTGTAATGTAGTTAAAGTAGCACTAAATTTGCTGGCAACCTTAGCACAGAGTGATCACGCTAAAAAAGATATTTCAATAGTAATACGTATGCATAAAAATTTTATTGGGTTGATAAAAATAACGAGATACTAGATACTGTTTTTATATACAGTATGGGCGGTTTTATGAAAAAAGAGTTACCAGCGAAATATTATTTGGCACATTTTAGAGAGCTATTAACGTTTGTGAGCGAGAAATGCATGCATTTACTCGAGCAAAAGCATATTTCATTTATTAGTAAAATAAACACGCTCGACGAGCAGAGCCAGTGTATGTTGGCGCGTATTTATTCTCGTAAACCTTACTTAGTACAAGCCCAATCATTAAACTACGAAGAAATTAGCTCGCCATACCAAGCACTTTTTAACTTAAAAGCAGCAAAGTTAATTGTAGAACCCTCTGATAAAGATCATAGGCAACTACTAAGTCACCTAACAAAACCGGCCTTAATAGAGCTGCTAGAAAAGCAAGAACAACCGCCATTATTTAAAAAAAGCGCTGCTAAAAGTAACTTAGTTGAAATAGCTAGTTCATTCTTTGAATCTAAGCCAGAGTGTCTTGCACACTTATATAATCAGTACGTGATAAATAATAGAGAAGAGTACTACGAGTATTTTGAATTTTTATATATTGGCAGGCTCAGTGCAGGCGATATTAATCATCAAAATCGATTTGTACTGCGAGATTTAGGCGTAACACCTGTTAGGCAAGAGCATAGTGAAAGCTTGTCGCGCTTTGATTCAATAGAGGAAGCGCAGTCTAACTATGCATTAAACCGTTTGCAACTAACGCTTAAAAATACAAAAGATGACAATGAAAGAGAGGTACTAGCAAAGAAGCTAATAAATGAAGTAGCGTTGGGGGTTATTGCACAAGAGTTAAAAAACAAGTTACTGGTTATACTTTATAAGCAACTAAAAACAACTAACCCAACACTTGCGTTTGATGTACTTAATGCTTGCGAAGACGATGCACAAGCCTTAGAAATTCAAATAAGGGAGCAATATCGACAAGGCAATAAGCAATGGGTAAAAACGCAGCTTGAGCAAATTATAGAAAACCCGCTTACTGATGAGTTACTGTATTTTGCAGATGACTTTTTAATGCGTAAATTTAACAAGCAAACCCGTTCGCGGCTCAGTGAAATGTTAGCCAGTACACGCTGCATTATAGAAGTTGATGAACTTTACCGCGGCGATGTTGAGTTAGGTGTAAGCGATCACTACACTCGTCAAGGCAAA
This sequence comes from Pseudoalteromonas sp. QJM3NY_12, assembly GCF_056173165.1. Next base: position 2,264,940 of record NZ_CM149661.1, on the reverse strand, counting down.
CAGGTTTTTTATACTGAAAATACTTTGTGGCAAAGCCTATTTGCGCTGGTTTTTTGGCAAGAGCTATTTATTGAAACCCCGACGCCGCTTTGTAATGAATTTGATATTTTCCCACAAGCGTTAAAAACAGACTCCTTTTACTTAAATCAATCCTCACAAATAGAAGCGCGGCTGGCTGCGTGTAATAGTACCCCCAAATTGCTGCGTTTAGTGTGTAACCATGCCGCGAAGTATTATGAGCAACCAAATGGCTTATTTAGGTGGCACCCAGATGTTTTAAAGCCAGTAGAGATGCTTATATTAAATAGCCCAATAACCGCTTTACTTCAGCATTTAAAAAATATGGCAAAGAACTACCGACAGCTAAAAGATGGTTATCCCGATTTAATGATTGTTGATAATAACGCCGTTCATTTTGAAGAGGTTAAAGCCCCTGGCGATAAGCTTAAAAGAAACCAACTAGTGAGTATCGATAATTTAAAAAGCTGTGGCTTTATCGTAAATATTGCAGCGGTAAACTGGTATGTAGATCCTAAGCGGATTTATAGTGTGGTAGACATTGAAACGACGGGGGGCCTAAAAGGGGGGAACCGAATTACCGAAATTGGTATTGTTAAAATACAGCAAGGTAACATTATTGATACATGGACTACGCTGATAAACCCAGAGCGGCCTATCCCTCGTTTTATTACTAAACTAACCGGTATCAACGACGCCATGGTAAGTGATGCGCCTATATTTAGCGACATTGCTTCGACTTTATTAGATAAGCTTTCGGGTAGTATTTTTGTCGCTCACAATGTTAATTTTGATTATGGCTTTATTAAAAAAGAGCTTGAGGGGCTGGGAATCAACTTTAAAATGCCAAAACTATGTACCGTTGTTGAATCACGTAAAGCATTTAAGGGATTAAAGTCGTACTCACTGGGGAATTTATCTGCACACTTTAATTTAGATTTAACTAACCATCACCGTGCATTAGATGATGCTAAAGCGACCGCGCAGTTATTGTTACTGGTACAACAATCTACAAATAGGGTTTGCGTTTAGGAAGTAAAAAGCGCTAAGTGCGCTTTGTTACTTTATTTTCAAAGTCACTTTTTACGATATCGAGCGCTTTTAATACTTCTTCTGGCTCTACATCGTGTTGCTCTAAAATCATAATTAAATCAACAGCCAGTTTCACGTGTGTAGGAGCTTCTTCTAGTGGGTTACTCATGGAGCGCTTTCTTTTTAGCTATTTGATCAATCGCAAAATTAATGGCAACTTCTACGCGTTGCTGCATATCTAAACGATCTGTTTGAGTTAAATAAAACGCCATATCTACATCGTAACGAATATAGCGGGGTGGTAATTGATTGAGAACGGTGCAGCAAAAGTCAGCCATTACATCGTCGTTGTAACGTTCATTAAGTTTACGTTTTTCTATTTCTTCTAAAACGAGTTTTTCGTAAAAATTGTGTATGTCGTCATCTAATCGCATATTCCTGTCACTCTTTTTTATTGTCTGTAATGAGTCTATACCAAGGATTGTTATAAATCGAGAGCCGCTTTAAATAGTTGCTTATGGACGCTAACTAAATTGTTGATGTTGCGTTGATAACCGCCACCTAAAGCGCACATCAGCGGTATGTTTCGCTGCTTACAAAAATTAAGAACGGTAAAATCGCGCTCATATACACCAGCTAAGGAAACATCAAATAAGCCGAGTTCGTCTTTGGTGTAAATATCGGCGCCCGCATTATATAAAATAATATCAGGCTGGTGCAGACGAACACATAACTCAAGAGCTTGCTCTAGTGTTGTTAAATACTCTGCATCTGTGGTGTTTGCAGGTAAGCCAAAGTCGTAGTTTGAGTGCTGTTTTTGCCGAGGAAAGTTTTGTTCACAGTGAATTGAACAACTAATTATCTGCTCGTGATATTGGGTTATTTGCGCGGTACCGTCACCTTGGTGTACGTCACAATCAAATATTAATACGGTGTCGGCTTTCTCTGTTGAAATAAGATGCGCTGCCGCAATGGCTAAATCATTAAAAATACAAAAGCCACTGCCGTAATTGCTATAAGCATGGTGGTAGCCGCCACTTAAATTCGCCGCTAAACCACTTTTAATTGCACTTTCAGCGGCTTGAATGCTGGAACCAACAGAGTAAAGTGTTCGCTCAACAAGTTCAGGAGAGTGAGGAAATCCCATTTTCTTCACCGCTTTGTCAGTCAACGACCCGTTTAAAAAGTCAGCAATATAATCTGAGCTATGGCATAAGCTTAACTGCGCTGTAGTTGCAGGCGAAGGCGATATAAATTGGGTGTAGCCTAAACATTCAACTTCATGCTTAAGCTGTTGATACTTTTTAATTGGAAATCGATGGCGCTCAGGGAGCGTTAAAGCAGAGTAGAGAGGGTGATAAAAAAGCTGCATTAGCGTAGCTGTTGTTTTTCTACTTGTTGAATTTTGTCTTCGGTGGCAGAAATCGCTTTTCTACAACGGCCGAGTCGTGCATGAGTAGTTAAAATTTCTTGGTTAAGCTTTTGTGCTTGCGCAGGCGATGCTTTTTCCATTTGCAATTTACGCTCTTCAATCATCAGTACTAGGCGACGTTCAAATTCATGGTTTTGTTTAAGTTCGTCATATAACTCGTGGGATGATTGCATGATTTTTTGCACCGCTTGTTTATAAACAGGCTGTTTAGCACGAGGCTTATAATGACTTTTATTTTCTTTCACCCAAATAGGGGTCGATTTAATAACATTAAATACCGCTTGTACCTGACTGGCAATACGCTCAAGTGCATAGGTGTAAGCATGGCGGTGTTCGCTAGGTGGTAGGCTAGCTATTTCATCTTCTATTTCTACTACGTAGTCGGCTAAGTTCATACTTTTGGTGCTAAACACGGCTCTGTCAAATAGGCTCGGCTGTGCCTGCATATACCGGTTTTTAGAAAAGAGCTTTGCTTTGTCAAATTGCTCTGCTTGTTGCTTAAGCGTGGCAACTTGTTGGCGTAGTTTGTCTAAAGCAGCAGATTGCATATTAAAAGTATGCCTCGTAAATTAGTTTTAATGCTAAAAGTATAACCATCGTATTAAATACTGGACGAATAAATTTACTGCCAAAACGAATCGCTGAATGTGCGCCAAACCATGCACCAAGCATGATAAAGAAGCCCATTGTAATTCCTAGTAAAAAGTTAACATGGCCAAGTGCAACAAAGGTGATCAGCGAGATAAAGTTAGAAACAAAATTCATTGAACGCGCCAAACCACAATTAAGTAGCAAACTCATTTTATAAAGCATACCGTTTGAGGCAGTCCAAAAAGTTCCCGTTCCAGGCCCCGCCAAACCATCAAAAAAGCCTAGGCTTAACCCTTGTAGCCACTGTTTAATTTTTATTGCGCGGGTTAATTCAGGTAGGTCGTCGCTTTGTGTGGTACTTAAATTACCAAATAAGCTGTAGCAAGCCACTAAAATAATAATAATGGGTAAGAGCTTATTTAAAAACTCAATGCTTAAATGATCAACAATGAGTGTGCCTAACAAAGCACCTATGGCGGTGGCGATTATAGAAGCAAACCAAAATCGTGGGTTAAATAATTGTTTTTTATAATAGGTAATACTGGCAGTTAACGAGCCAAAACTGGCGGCCAATTTATTAGTGCCGAGCGTTAAATGAGGAGGTAATCCCGCCGTTAACAGTGCCGGTACAGTGAGTAAACCACCACCGCCAGCAATAGCATCAATAAAGCCTGCTAAAAGTGCAACGCCACATAAAATAGCCCAAGTTGTTGGGTCGAGTGCAAGTTCAAACATCAGTAATCTATTTGTCTTTTAAAAGGTGGTAAGGTGTCGAGCATGGCTTTGCCATATCGTTTGGTGATTAAGCGTCTATCTAAAATAGTTATTGTGCCAATATCACTTTCTTTGCGCAGCAGTCTACCACAGCTTTGTACCAATTTCTTTGCTGCGTCTGGCACGGTTATAGATAAAAACGGATTACCGCCTTTACTTTGCACAAACTCCGCTTGTGCTTCTTCTATTGGCGATGTGGGCACCGCAAATGGAATTTTTGTAATAATTAGGTTTTCTAAATATTTACCAGGTAAATCAAGTCCTTCAGAAAGGCTTTGGGTGCCAAATAAAATACTGCCTTTGCCTTCATCAATATTTTTAGTATGTAATTTGAGTAAAGCTTCTCGTGACATTTCACCTTGTACTAATAAGTTAAATCCCTTTGTTCTAAGAAACTTACTTACATGGTCCATTTGCCAGTAAGAGGCAAACAACACTAAGTTGGCTTTTTTAGTGTTTAGATATTCGGGTAATGTTTTAGCAATATGATCGCTAAATTCTTTATCTGTTGGCTCTATGCTTGACGTCGGAATACGCAGAGTGGCTTGTTTTGGGTAGTCAAACGGGGAGGGGACTTTTATAAACTTTACCCCTTCTTCTTTAGCAAGACCGCTTTCATAAGCAAAGTGATCAAATGAGCCTAGTGCGCTCAAGGTAGCTGAACATAGCACGGCTCCAGCACATTCGCTCCACAGCTTATCTTTTAAATAGTAACCGACCTCAATGGGGCAGTCGCTAAGCAAGTGATCATGATGGCTTTTATATTCAAGTCGTTTTATCCAACGCGCATGCGGCGTGCCTTCGCCTTTAGTAGCGTAACTAAACCATAATTTATTAAGTTGTTCTAAGCGATTTATGTATTGCCCACTTTCAGCCAGAATGGGGTCGGCAACATAAGGTTTAATATCACCGTCGCTTACATCTTGTGTGAGGGTGTCGTGCATTTTATTCAAACACCGTAATGCATCAAGCGTGGCTTCGCTAATGTCTTTTGCCTTAGCGTGTAGCGATTTAGGAATTTCACCATGTTCAAAGCGATAGGTATCGTCTTTTGAATATTCAAAATCGGCGTTGTCGAGAATATCGCGGACTACTTTTAAATCTTTGTTAGCATCGTTAACGCTATCGCATAACTTAAAGTTTTGCCCAATACCTTTTTGCCCCACTAACACTTTGGCCATTTTGCCACTAAATTTAGTGAGTTTGTCAAGCCAATCTATCGTGCCTTTTATGGTAGCCGCAGCAGATGAAAAATCGCGGGTAATATGCGCAAGGTGATGCGCTTCGTCGATTACATAAATGGTATTGTCGGGTTCGGGTAAAATTTTTCCGCCCCCTAAATCTAAATCGGCTAATAGTAACGAATGGTTTATAACTAATACATCCATTTGCATTAACTGCTGGCGGGCGAGTTGAAAAGGACATGTTTGGTGTGCTTTCATCTGGCGTTGGCAAGCATGCTTATCGCAAGCGATTAGTCCCCATACCCTATCAGGGATGGTATCGGCCCAGCTGTCTCTATCGCCTTGCCATTTTTTATTGACATAGGCATCGTAAAGTTGCTTTAAGCACTTAGTTTCCATATCACTTAGTGGCGATGTAAGGGTAGGCATAAACTCCATTTGAGTTTGGCTATCGCTGTTTAGTGCATTGTGAAGTTTGTGAGCGCAAATATAACGTTGGCGGCCTTTTACTAAATCAAATTTAAAATCGAGCCCGGAGTGCTTTTTAAAAAACGGTAGCTCTTTAGCGATTAACTGCTCTTGCAAAGCGACCGTAGCTGTAGAAATAACCAGTTTCTTTTTTTGTGCTAATGCCAGCGGTAGAGCGCCTAGGCAGTATGCTAATGACTTGCCGGTACCTGTGCCTGCTTCAATAACGCAAATACGTTGTTTTTTATGGTATTCACCGGCTAATGTTTTTGCTATTTCAGCAACTAGGTAGTTTTGACTACTACGAGGGCGGTAATCGGTTAGGTTATTTGCAACATGCTGGTGTACTTGTCTAATTGTTTTTTTTAGTGAGCTCGATAGCATGTGATGATTAACCTAAAATATGTATATAATTACAGTGTATATATTAAGTGGGATCGAACATTGACACAAGCAATCTATCAGGGCTTTATTTTATCAAGGCAACAATACACTGCTAAAAATGCACAAGGTATTACTTTGTGCTATTGGCTAAGCTCTGAGCAAGGCCCGATAAAAGTGACGATTGAAAACCAGCAAGCGGTATTCTTCATCCCATTAGCACAGCAGCAGGCAGCGAATACCTTGTTGACTAAGGCGAGTGTTAACGTCCAGTTTAATAATGTTGAGCTTTGTCACTTTAGTGGTAGCGAGTGTGTTGCCTGTTACTTTAACGATATAAAAAGCCTATACACTGCAAGAGCTCTTTTAGAGCAAGCAATGCCAATTTACGAAGCCGATGTGCGCCACAGTGATCGCTTTTTAATGGAGCGCTTTATTAAAGGAGGTGTATGGGTAACCGGTAACGCCAAAGCTCAAAACGGCTTTATTGAAATTAGTGATGCAAAGCTAAAAGCAAACACCGAGTATACGCCAACGCTTAAGTCTGTTTCTTTGGATATAGAATGCAATGGCGACGGGGTGTTATTTAGTGTTGCACTGGTGGGAAATGGTTTAGATTGTGTATTGATGATAGGTGAGCAACAGCTGCAGAGCGACTCGACATTTGAAATAGACTGGTGCTATGACGAAATTAACCTACTCACCAAGCTGCAGCAGTACATTATAAATAATGATCCCGATGTTATTGTTGGTTGGAATGTTATTGATTTTGATTTTAGTTTATTGCAAGAACGCGCTGAGGCGTTAGGGCTTACTCTAAACTTTGGCCGAGATAATCAACCTTTATATATTAATAAGGGTCATTACACCCGATTAACGCTCCCAGGGCGGTGCGTCATTGATGGCATTGATACCTTGAAGAATGCCACTTATAGATTTGACAGCTTTTCGTTAGCTAATGTTGCAGAGCGGGTGCTTAACGAATCTAAATTAATAAAAACCGACAACCGATTAACAGAAATTGTTCGTCAATTTAATGAAGACAAGCTAGCTCTTGCTGCCTACAACCGTCAAGACTGTATTTTGGTTAATCAAATTTTCGAAAAATTAAAGTTATTTGAATTTGCCATAGTCAGAACTCAAATCACTGGGCTCGAACTTGAGCGCATGGGTGGATCAGTTGCCGCATTTACAAACTTATACTTACCGTTATTACACCGCAGTGGTTATATTGCCCCCAATTTAGGCGATCATGGGCTCTCATTTGAGAGCCCCGGTGGCTATGTGATGGAGTCGACTCCAGGGCTGTATAAAAACGTTTTGGTATTGGATTTCAAAAGCTTATACCCTTCAATTATGCGTACGTTTTGTATTGACCCGCTAGGTTTAATCGTAGGGCTAAATGAGCCAGAGCAAGCAGTTGAAGGATTTAATCAGGCATTATTTTCAAGAACGCAGCACCACCTGCCTAAATTAATTGAGCACCTGACACAAACTCGCCAAGAAGCCAAAGATACTAATCAACCCATGCTCTCGCAAGCGATTAAAATTATTATGAATAGTTTATATGGTGTACTCGGCTCTAAAGGCTGTCGGTTTTACGACCCGCGCTTATCGAGTTCTATCACTTTACGTGGCCATGAAATAATGCAAACAACTCGTAAATGGATAGAAGCGCAAGGCTTTGAGGTGATATATGGTGATACCGACTCTACGTTTGTAAAACTCAGTGAAGATACAAGTCCTGAGCAATGCAACGAGATTGGCAGCCAACTTGTTCGACATATAAACGAAAAGTGGCAGGTCGACTTAAGGCAGCGTTATGACTTACAAAGCTATTTAGAAATTGAATTTGAAACCCATTACAGTCCGTTTTTTATGCCAACTATACGAGGTAAAAAAACAGGTTCTAAAAAACGTTATGTTGGTCAAGTAACCAAAAAAAATGAAAAAAAGTTGGTCTTTAAAGGTATGGAAACCGTTCGCAGTGATTGGACTGAGTTTGCACAGGAGTTTCAAATACAGTTGTTTGAAACTCTTTTCTCTAGTCACTTCGAAATACAGCAACTGCACAATATAATAAACAGCTACACGCAAAAATTATACAGCGGTGACTTTGACCACAAGCTCGTTTATAGAAAGCGTTTAGGGCAGCACCTGAGCGATTATATTAAAAATATCCCACCTCACGTTCAAGCAGTTAAAAAACACAAAGCGAGCCATCCTGAGTTTGAAATAAAACGCGCGCAAGTAATCGAATATGTTTACGCAATAACTGGCGCCGAACTTTATACTGGTAAAAACATCCTTAATTACCCCCTATACATTCAAAGACAGCTTGAACCCGTAGCGCAAATGATATTAAGCGCTTTAAACACATCAACTGAATCTACTCAAGCTACATTATTTTAACTTAGCTATGGGAAAAATAGGTGCTTTGTAGGTTTTTTTTCGATTATAAGTTCCTATTTCGCATAAAAATTGTAAATTTTAAAGTTAACATTTGTGATCATGATTACAAAATTGTTTTAAATCACTACAAGATAAAAATCTAATATAAATTAATAATTATCATTTAAATCAGGTGTTTATCTTTTTGTTTTTAGGTTGTTTCTAAATCAAATCCAAAAAAAAGCTTAAAAAGCGAACCAAATAAACTTAAAAATGATAACGAGAAGTCACTTAAAGTGTTTTTAAGGTTAATTTAATGTTGACCGTGTTGTGATCAAAGTATTATCATCTAGGGCATGATCACAATTTAATTAACAAAAGTGGTCAAAAATAAAAAAACAAATAGTATTCTAGGGAGAATCAAATGTTAAATAACAAAGTTTCAAAAGCAGTTCGTTTAGCGATCGCTTTTGGTGCAGCTTCTACTGCTGCTTTCTCAGCAAGCTCAATTGCTGCAGAAGAGGGTGCAGAACAAGTTGAAAGAATTCAAGTAACCGGTTCACGTTTAACAAGAACTGATCTTGAAGGTGTTGCTCCAATCACTACCATTTCTGGCGAGTCTATGGGTGATATGGGTATCAGTAATGTTGGTGAATTCATTCAGTCAAACCCTGTAATGTCGGGCTCACCAGCTACTACAAGCACAAACAACGGCGGTAACGGTGGTGTATTCGTAGAGCTTCGTGGTCTAGGTTCGTCAAGAACACTTGTACTAATTAATGGTCGCAAACCTGTTTCAAGTGATTTCCAAAACATCCCATCTGCAATGATCGAAAGAATCGAAATTCTTAAAGATGGCGCGTCTGTAACTTACGGTTCAGCTGCTATGGCAGGTGTTGTTAACGTTATCACTAAAAAGCAATTTACAGGTATTGAACTAAAAGCTAATACTTCTTGGTACGACGATTTCAGCGCAGGCAAGCAAGAAAACTTTGAAATTGTAGCTGGTAAAGAATTTGACTCAGGTCATATTACTGTTGGTTTTGATTACTCTCAACAAGACCCAATCTATCAAGGCGATGTAAAGGGTGTAGATTTCTTCCAATACCCTTGGTACGTAGGTTCTACAGATCAAGCTAAAAGCTTTTATGAAAATGGCCTAATCACTCCACAAGATGATCCAGATAATGCAAACGTAATTATTTTAGGTTCAGGCTCTGTTCCATGTGGTAACTTCTACCTTAGAAATCAACCAGGTAGCTTCACAAATGGTAATTGTCCAACAGGTGCTGATGGTAAACCTGCAGCAGGTGACATGAGACCTTTCGTTGGTGGTGGTGCGAATAACGATACATATAACTACGCTCCAGTTAACCTAATGCAAACACCTTATGAAGTAGTAAACTTCTTTGTTGACACGTCATTTGAAGTTTTTGACGGCGTAACGCTATACACAGAAACTCGTATCAACAAACGTGAATCTCGTCAAGAGCTTGCCGCTGTTCCTTACGATACTCGTTTTGATCCAGGATACTTAGTACCTGACTCTGCTGGTAACATGGTAAATGGTGTTTCTGCAGATAACTACTACAACCCATTTGGCGAAGATGTAATTCGTTCACGTCGTCGTATGCTTGAAGGCGGTCGTTCATTTGAGCAAGATTATGTTCGCTTCCAAAACGTGATCGGTCTTACTGGTGATATTAATGATTCTTGGACCTATGACGCTTACTACAACTATGGCGCTAATAGCCTAAATGATACTGATTTTGGTCAGTTATATGGTCCTAACTTATCAAATGCAATGGGTCCTTCATTTAAAGACGCTGACGGTAACATCGTATGTGGTACAGAAGCTAACCCAATTGCCGGTTGTGTATCGCTAAATGTATTTGGTGGTCCAGGTACTGTAACTCAAGAAATGCTTGATTATGTTACGGCTCCTCTTGGTGATTCTTACAACGATTCATTCCACCAAGTTCGCATAGACGTGTCAGGTGAGTTATTTGAACTACCTGCAGGTTATGTAGGCAGCGCGTTCGGACTTGAGTATTATGAGACAGAATTTGAAGATGTAACTGACTCAGGTAAATTCTTTGACGAAGTGACAGGTAATACTGGTCAACCACTTACAGGTCTTGGCAGACATTACACTGCAGCAACAGCTGAATTCTTAATCCCGTTAATTGCAGACATGGGTGTTGAAACTCTTGATCTTACAGTAGGCGGTCGTTACGATGACTTCAGTACAACAGGTACTAGCTTTACTTGGAATGCCAAGTTAGAGTCGCGCGTTTTTGATGGTTTGAAATTCCGTGCTAACTACTCAGAAGTATACCGTGAACCTACACTAGATGATCTATATTCTCCTGCTGCGGATTCTTTTGAAACAGCATCTGATCCATGTGGCGCTGCTCGATACGGTGATTTATCAGCTGCAGGTCAAGCATTATGTGGCACTCAAGGTGTACCAACAGGTGGTCACTCAAGCACTGACTCTCAAATTCGTACTCGCGTAGGTGGTAACACAGAGCTACAAGCTGAAACAGGTGAAACAATCACTGTTGGTTTCGTATGGGCTCCAAACTTTATCGATAACCTTGGTATCACAGTTGATTACTGGGATATCAACATCGATGGTAAAATCGATTCTTTAGATACTACAGACATCATGAATGGTTGTTACACAGGTCTTCTAGAAGAGCAGTGTGCTAAAATCACTCGTGCGGCAGATGGTACTATCGACAAAGTTGATAGCCGTACAACTAACCTTGCTGGTATGACAGCTAAAGGTATAGACGTAGATGTAAACTACAGCTATGAGCTACCTAAAGGTATGTTACGCCTTAACCTTGCTTGGACTCATTTCTTAGAAAGAGGTGAAGAAAACTTCAACGCAGAAACAGCAACGTTTAATCTTGAAGATTTAGCTGGTCGTTTTGAAAATGATACGTCTTACTTTGAAGACAAAGTATTATTTAATGCGACTTACATGTTAGATGACTTAAGAGTTGTTTACGCAGCTAACTACCTTTCAAGCCTAGAATATGCTGACCTTTCTTTCTTCAATGCTGCAGGTGAGCTTGAGGGAATGAAAGCTACTATAGACTCACAGGTTTACCATGACTTGTCAGGTCAATACACTTTCAGCACTGATACTACAGTACAGTTTGGTGTTCGTAACTTAACTAATGAGTTACCTCCTTTCATCGAAACTGCATCTAATGGTAGCACTGATGAAAGTAACTACAGACTTTATGGTCGTCAGTTCTTTGCTGGTATTTCTCAAAAGTTCTAATGTTACTTTTCAGGACTTATTAAACTAATAATTAGTTCTAAGTTAAAAGTTAAACGGCCCCAGATACTGGGGCCGTTTTTTATTTTTAAAGGAAATATAATTAAAACTTTTTAAATATTTATAAATGGCTATTAAAAAGTGGTTTGTTTGTTAAAATTTAACTACATAAACTAAGTTAATATCTAAATGACCTACACCCTTAGACCCTATCAGAGCGAAGCGGTTGAACGCACCGTTTTACACTTTAGAAAAACTAACGAACCTGCTGTTATTGTTTTACCTACAGGTGCGGGTAAAAGTTTGGTGATAGCTGAACTTGCGCGTATTGCTAAACAAAAAATATTGGTGTTGGCGCACGTAAAAGAATTAGTGGAGCAAAATGCTCAAAAATATAAAAGCTTTGGTCTTGAGGCGAGTATATTTTCCGCAGGTCTCAAAGAGAAATCGTTAACCCACCAAGTTACCTTTGCCAGTGTGCAGTCGTTATCGCGTAATCTAAATAAACTTAATGAGCACTACTCATTACTTATTATTGATGAGTGTCACAGAGTAAATGGCGAAAAGAAAAGCCAATACGGAAAAGTTATTAATGCACTTAAATCTCACAACCCTGAATTAAAAGTACTAGGTTTAACCGCGACGCCTTACCGACTAGGGTTAGGCTGGATTTATCAGCATCATTACCATGGCTTTGTGCGTGGCAATAAGGAAAGCCCATTCAAACGCTGTATTTTTGAATTACCTTTGCGTTATATGATCAAGCATAACTACTTAACTCCCCCTAAAGAGGTTGATGCTGCAATTAGCCATTATGATTTTTCATCTTTAACTAGCAATGCATTTGGGCAGTATAGTAATGAGGATATGAATGCGCTGTTAAAAAAATCGACCCGTGCAACTCAAACAATTCTGCAGCAAGTTATTCAATATAGTGAGAACCGCTATGGCGTGATGATATTTGCAGCTACGGTTATGCATGCACAAGAGATAATGACTTATTTACCGGAGGATCAAAGTGCGCTGATCACCGGAGATACACCGAATAGCGAACGCGATAAAATAATTAAACAATTCAAAGCTAAAAAAGTAAAGTATTTAGTGAATATATCGGTTCTTACAACCGGCTTTGATGCCCCCCATGTTGATTTTATTGCTATTTTACGGCCCACAGAGTCAGTAAGTTTATACCAGCAAATTGTCGGTAGAGGTTTAAGGTTGGCTGAGGGTAAAGATGATTGTTTAGTAATTGACTATGCGGGCAATGGCTTTGATTTATTTTACCCAGAGGTGGGTGATAAAAAAGGCGATAGTGATAATGAACCCGTGCAAGTGCTGTGTCCTGGGTGTGGCTTTGCCAATATATTTTGGGGTAAAACAGACGCTGATGGCAAAGTAATCGAGCACTTTGGTAGGCGTTGCCAAGGCTTATTGGAAGACGATAATGGGGTAAGCGAGCAATGCGATTATCGTTTTCGTTTTAAAGAGTGTGAGCAGTGCGGCGCACAAAATGATATTGCTGCTCGAAAATGCCATGACTGTGGTGCTGTGATGGCCGATCCTGATGATAAGCTTCGTAATGCGTTAAACCTTAAAGATGCATTAGTCCTTCGTTGTAGTGGCTTGAGTGTGACTAAACTTAAAGAGCAATTGTTAAAAGTTACTTATTTTGATGAAGACGGAGCCAGTTGTGATGAAGTTTTTGATTTAGCAAACAAAGGATCACAGTATTACTTTAATAAGCAATTTGGTAAGCGTGTAGGGCAGGGACAGTCACCAATTGAATTTATCAGTGCAGAGCAAGTTATAAAAGCCCAGTTTTATTTAATACCACCGGATTTTGTGATTGCTCGAAAAAGTAAAAAGTATGGCTGGAAAGTGGCAGATAAACTTTTTGATTATAAAGGCAGCTTTAGAAAAGCAAACCAGCTAAGCCGATAGGCTAAGCTGGATATCTCATTCATCATAAAATTAGGGTTATACTTCTTCTGCGTCTAATCCCCAACCATCGCCATAACCATTTAAGCTATTAGCGATACTTTCAATATATTGTTCTGCTTGGCCTAAAAGTGCATGCTCTGGAACCATTTGTACATGGGCTATTACCTCCCAAACACCGGTATCTTTACATTTCTCAACATCAGCAGTTTGCACTAATGCATCGTTTACAATCTCAGTTGCAAATTTTTCGGCATCAGCCTGTTGTTCAAATAAAATGTAAAAATCAATTTGTTGCATTTTACTTAAATCTACACCGGCGGCGGAAATTTCAGCAAGAAGCTGGCCATTATCATCATCAGGAAATTGCATTTAAAACTCATAAATTAGTGTTTATTCATTAGCACTATTGTAACCAAAATAAATCATTAAAGCGCAAGAATTTTTAGTTAAGCTCAAAGCGGTTTAAAAGATTCGCATAGAGCCAGCTAATATTTTAGACGCTGATAATGATTAAGTTAATGTTAGGCTCATTATCGCTATGCTATTATTGTGTCGTTAATTTGTTGTTTTTTATGGGTACATAGTAAGGATGATTACTTGTTCAATCAGTTTTTAAAATCCATTATTTGTTTTTGCTTATTTTTGAGCTTTTTCGCTATTGCAGCTGACAATATAATTGAAGATTATGAAATAAAAGGAATTAGTGGAGAGTTAGAAAACAACGTTGCTCTTTATTTAAAACCTTTAGTGGGTGAAAAACCAACGCGCTCACTGCGTCGTTACGCTAAATCGCAAGTTGAAGATAGCTTAAAGGCATTAGGTTATTACAGTTCAAATGTGACTATCGATTTTAATAAAGATGAGCATGAGCTTGTTGCGACTATTGAGCGCGGCTCCGCAATCCGTATTGAGACGCTTAATATTAGCGTTAACGGGGAAGCTAAACATGACCCATTAATTCAGCAAGTTATTGAAAGTTTAGAGTTAAAGCAAGGCGACATTTTAAATCATGGAATGTATAGCGCAGCCTACAAAAAAATTGAATCCGTTTTGTTGGAGCATGGTTACTTTGACGCAAAATGGCCTGCCCGAAAATTTGAAGTGTCATTAAAAAAACACAGCGCTATTATTACCTTTACCATTGAAAGTGGTGTGCGTTATCGCTTTGGTGATGTGTTAATTACCAATCAAAGCCCAGCAGAAAAATACATTCGCTCTTTAGCTCCGTTTGAAATGGGTGAGCACTATAAAGCATCTAAGATTGCTGACTACAACCTAGATTTATCGAGCACTCCTTATTTTACAAGCGTGCGTGTTTACGCTGATATTTCAGCTAGAAAAAACAGCCAAGTGCCTATTAAAGTGGACGTATTACATAAGCCCGCGAATAGCTACGAAATTGGTGGCGGGTTCAATACCGAACTGGGTCCAAAGGTACGGTTTAAGTGGAGTAAACCATGGATCACGGAGCAAGGACACTACCTAGAAAGCAATCTTAATATTGCAAAAAAACAACAAGATATTTCTATGGCGTATACCATCCCTGTTAATAATCCGAATGATGATTTATGGCGTTTATCAGCAGGCTATAAGCTCGAAGATGAATTAGCCGACAATATTTACAGTGAAATTTTAACCGCGCAGTTGCAAAGGCAATGGCTCACCGAGCAAAAATGGATAAGAACTGCATTTATCAGGCGCGAGCAAGAAACCTATCGGATTGGCGACGGGCTAGAACGCACCACAGAAATGTTATTACCAGGTGTCAGTTATGCCCGAAAGCAATCGAAGGGAGGTACCACCCCTTATTCGGGAGAGCAGTGGTCTATATCGGCAGAGTTTGGTCTCGATAGTGTACTCTCTAGTACCAATATTGTTAGGGTGCAATTACAGCATGCATGGTTGCGCACTTATCTTAATAAGCACCTTGTGTTTTTAAAAGCAAACTTAGGGGCCATGTTAGTTGACGATATTAACAATGTTCCATATTCATTAAGGTTTTATGCTGGTGGCGATCAAAGTGTGCGCGGCTTTGCTTATCAATCAATCTCACCAGAAAATGACAATGGGGATCGCATCGGCGGTAAATATTTAATCGCGACGACTGCTGAATATAATTACCAATTTGCCAAAAACTGGCGAGCAGCTTTATTTGTTGATGGAGGGACGGCGACCAATGATTTTTCTGAGCAATTTGAAATAGGTGCAGGGTTTGGTTTTCGTTATTTAACGCCTATAGGACCAATAAGAATAGATCATGCGTGGGGACTCACTAAAGAAAGCAAAAGCACTCGTTTAAGTATTACCATAGGGCCGGAAATTTAATGTCTGTATTTAAAAAAGTCACTGCAGCACTTAGCACCTTAGTTGTTGCTGTATTAGTGACATTTTTTTGCGTTGTTTTTACAGCTCCAGGTAACCAGCTAATTGCTTATAGCGCCAATAAGTTAGTTGACGGCTTAAAAATTGAAATAAAAAGCGGGCGTTTTTTATATAATGATGCGTTTAATTTTCGCTTTGAGCGTGACGGTTTATTACTTGATGCTCAGCAGCTTAAACTAGATTTATTTTGGTGGCACTGTGATGGTATGTGTATTGATAACTTAAGTGCCCGGTCTATAAAACTAAACTTACCAGCATCATCATCTAATTCTCCTGATACATCTAACGAACCGTTGGAACAAATCAGTTTGCCATTTAATATTGCACTTAAGCGTTTAGCGGTCAGTGAGTTTGTGTTAAATCACACAAGTGCAAACGTAGTTGTTAATAATGTGGAGATTTCTGCAAAGGCACAAGGTGCTGATATTAAAATTAAAAACGTGAATATTCCGAGTGTTTTAATCGCGTTAAAAGAGCAGCCTGGAGAAAATACAGCCAGTTCTACCCCAATTACTGAGTTACCAGCATTACCTAATATCGCATTTATGTCGCCACTCAATATTTACCTAGAACAGTTTAATATTGCGCAGTTCACGGTGGAGCAGAATGCACAGCAAAATGTGGTAAATAATATTGCGCTACAAATGAAGCTAATAGGTTCTGAGATTAACGTTGCTTCATTGTCTGCAAATTATCAGCAGTGGCAGCTTAATACTGCACTTAACGCAAAGCTTAAAGACAGTTTACCAATTAATGGCGATATCAGTCTAAAAGGGCATGGTTATGATGCCAACATGCAAATAGGCGGAGACTTAGAAAAGCTCAATGTAGATATAAAAAGCAGTGAATCATTTCCTTTTGAACTTGCTGCTACGGCTAATCTCAAACAACCAAATTATCCATTTAGTATCAATGGCGGTGCAGAGCAGTGGATTATCGAAACAGCAAGTAAAGAGTTAAAGATAACCGACGTAAAATTAACCGCACAAGGCAATGCTAACGATTATCAGTTATCTTTATTTGGTAATAGTCAGTTAGGTGCTTATCCAACTGTGAATTTTAACAGTCAAATTAATGGCTCACTGAGCGAAGCAAACTTAAAAAATTTAGCCCTTAAAGCGAATGAGAGCCAAGCTACTATCCAGGCCAATATCGACTGGCAAAATGGGGTTAGTGCTAACTTTAGCGGCGCGCTATCGAGTTTAAAAGCGCAATACCTCACTGACACACTTACCAGTGATATTTCAGGGCAGTTTAAAGGGGCATTTGTTACCAGTTCAAATAGCTGGCAATTAAGCATGGATGACACCCAATTAAGCGGGTTACTAAATGATGTGCCGCTTAATTTTGCTGCTCAATTTAATTTAAATGATGAACTTAAAGCCACTGTAAATAAATTTAACCTTAGCAGCGGCACAAATAGGTTAACCTTAACAGGCGAAGTTGATCAGCAATGGCAGATTAATGGGGCTATTGCGCTGCAAAGTAATGATGAGGCAAAGCTTCCGTTTATTGCTAATGGTAAAGCAGATTTAAGTATAAGAGGCGAGCGGTTAACGCCTGCAGTTGATTTAGTGTTGAAGCTAGAGCAGTTTATTTATGACGAAATTAATATTAATAAGTTGGCGTTAAAAGCACAGTTAGACACCGCTACCGATTGGCAAACAGATATCAGCGTTAGTCTTGATTCAGCGCGCGTTATGCATCATCAAATTAATAAAGTGGAAATAGTTGGCAGTGGTGATAAAACCGATCATCAATTGAGTGCATCTATTGATGCTGATGCTGGGGCTGCCTCGTTTGAACTAAATGGCAAACTTGCTAACGCGATTTGGCAAGGTGAACTCAGTAATATCAGTGTAAGTGATAAAACGCTTAGCTTTGAAAATGCTAAAGATATAGCTGTAACTATAGATTCGAAAACGGGCGACTTTAATGTGAGTGCGCATTGTTGGCAATCGAGTAATAGTAAGTTATGTATTGATAGATTAAATCAAACCCGCGAATTAGGCCAGCTTAACGTAAAACTGGCCAATCTTGAATTGCGAGAGCTAAAACATTGGTTACCAGATAATATAATAACACGTGGTGATATAGCGGGAGACTTTGCTGCTAATTGGCAAGCTGGCACACTTAAAACTCTACGCGCTAATTTAAATTCATCAGGGCTTAACGCGGTACTTATTAACGAAAAAGATCGATTTACGCTACCTATAGAAACGCTAAACATAAGCGCTTTTTCTGATGCTAAGGTTGGCCAAATAGAAGCTAATATAGAATCGAGTGTTTTGGGTAAAGTAACGACTAAAGTTAATATTGATGATATTCAAAATAAGCAAACGCTTAACGGTAATATTCAAATTGATAAAATTTTATTGTCTGAT
Organism: Pseudoalteromonas sp. QJM3NY_12; assembly: GCF_056173165.1. The sequence goes on along the minus strand of NZ_CM149661.1, from coordinate 2,246,667 downwards.
ATACAGCCATTTTTAAATACGTTCGAGCAGCTTAATGGCGCCATTCGTGGGCAAGTTGCATTAGCAGGCACACTTAAAGATCCCTTGTTAGAGGGAAATTTAAATATTGAGAATATCAACCTAGAAGGTGAGCAACTGCCTGTAGCTCTTAAAAACTCCAATATAAATGTGGCGTTTAATAAGTCTACCGCCACCATTGAAGGAGATTTAAATGACCCTCAAGGCGGACAGGTAAAATTAACGGGGAATGTTGATTGGCAAGGTGAACAACCAGCTGTAAATATGAATGTAGTCGGCAGTGAGTTTTTTGTAAGAGCGCAACAAGGCGTGGTGTTTAAAGTATCACCAGAGTTAAAAATAAGTTTAGCTGACAATGCACTTAAGCTGGCAGGTGATGTTGTAGTGCCTTATGGTCGAATAGAAATTGAAGAGCTGCCAGAGGGGGCTGTACAGGTTAGTGATGATGAAATAATTTTGGATCAAACTACGCAAAATACTAAAAAAGCCCCATTTAACTACGATATTGATTTAAAAGTAACGGTTAAAAATGATGTCAGAGTAGCCTCATTTGGACTTGAGTCTAAAGTAGTGGGTGATATGGATATCAAAATGAGCCAAGACTCACCCATTATTGCCATTGGTGAGCTTAATTTAATTGAAGGAACTTACTTGGCATTTGGTCAAGACTTAATAATTAGAACCGGGCAAATTGGTTTTAGTGGCGCAATAGATAAGCCTCATTTAAATATTAAAGCCATTCGCAACCCAAATAATACCGCCGATGGTGTTATTGCAGGTGTTACTTTAACTGGCAGTGTTGAGCAACCAAATTTAAAAGTATTTTCAGAGCCGGGCATGGACCAAGCACAAGCCCTAGCGTATTTGCTGAATGGTCAACCATTAGGAGAGGGTGACAGTTCAACGGATGCAATGTTAACTCAATTACTACTTTCTCAAGGAGTGAGCCGAAGCGAAAGCTTAGTGTCTAAAGTCGGTGAATCGTTTGGCTTGTCAGATGTGAGCTTAAGCTCTAAAGGTAGTGGCGAGCAAACAAAGGTAGAAATATCAGGTTATTTAGCACCGAGTTTGCAGGTTAAATATAGCGTGGGGGTATTTGAGTCGCTCAGTGAAGTGGCAGTGCGTTATCAGCTAATGTCGAAGTTATATATAGAAATAACCAGTGGCCTGTATCAAAATGTCGACATACTGTATAAATTCAATTGGGATTAACCTTTATCTACCAATACCAATACCAATAATAAAAAGGAAAAGGTATGAAAAAATTCGTAATCACTATTATAGCGTCGGCTTTGCTCGGCGGATGTGTCCAGCAAAGCACTTTGCCATCAACGCCAGTTAAAAGCCTAACCAGTAGTGAGATTATTGCTGCTACAACAGATGAGCAATGGCGATGGGTAGATCCTGAGAATATTTTAAAACTAACTCTACCTACCGGTGCTGCGTATATTGAGCTCAATCCAGCGCTTGCGCCAAAACACAGTGCCAATATTAAAAAATTGGCACGACAGGGCTTTTATCAGGGCACTCATATTTATCGTTTTGTGGAAGGGTTTGTTGCTCAAGGTGGTGATAGCACGGGTAAAAAGTTAACTAAAACCAAAAATAGCACAGTACCTGCCGAGTTTTATTTAACCACCAATAAGCCGCTTATGATCACTGAAATGGGTGGAGATGGTTATGCACCAATAACCGGGTTTTTAAATGGTTTTGCGGTGGCGCAAAATGAAACACGTGATCAAACATGGCAAATTCATTGCCATGGTGTATTTGCAATGGCGCGCGGCAACGATATTAATAGTGCCAGCACGGAATTTTTTGTCACCATAGGGCAAGGTCCACGTTATTTAGACAAAAATATCACCGTATTTGGGCGAGTACTTACAGGTATGGCACATTTTCATCAGCTAGCGCGCACACCTAAAGGTGGTAGCGAGTTTAATCCTATTACAGATTTACAAGTATTAGCCGACGTTAGCAGCGATCACAGCCGATTTAAAGTAATGAAAACAGACTCAGATGCATTTAAACAGTTAATTTCAGCACGAGGTAGTCGTAGTGAGGAATGGTTTGCGTATAGCCATAATTACATTGATGTGTGTGGAATGCCTGTGCCAACTAAGCAACTTAACGATTAAAAAAAGGAGCCTCGGGCTCCTTTTTTGCTTAGCTTATTGACGGTTTATTTTTACCGCAAAAGGGGTATCGTTATGATGCGTTGAGCGATATGGATTAATATCAAGGCCGCCACGACGCGTATAGCGCGCGTAAACTTCAAGCTCTTTAATATTCAATTGAGTGGTTAAGTCGCTATAAATACGCTCCACACATTGCTCATGGAACTCATTATGGGTCCTGAACGAAATTAAATAGCGTAATAATGACTCACGACACACTTGCTCACCAGTATAACGAATAATAATGCTGGCCCAATCCGGCTGCGAAGTAATTAAACAGTTCGATTTAAGCAGGTGACTATGCAAGGTTTCGCTAACCACTTTATCGCTTTGTGATTTTAGAGAATGTGCATCAATATGGTAGTTATCTATTTCAATATCTAACTCATCAATACACTCACCTGGAAGCGGTGTGCAAGGAATACAATTATAATCATCAGCGCTGTATAAAGTTACCTTTACCGGGCTGTTTACCGCATTTGATAAGTCGTCAATTAAATGTTGCTTAACAATGTCAATACTTCCAAAGCGACTTTGGTTAAAGCTGTTCAGATAAAGCTTAAACGACTTTGACTCTATAATGTGACTACTTTGACATTCGAAAGTAAATATAGCCACCGCAACTTGTGGTTTGCCTTTGGTATTTAACCAAGATAGTTCGTAACCGGTCCAAATATCTTGGCCTTTGAATGGTAATGCGGCTTCATCAATACTCAACGCGTCGCGATTAAGCTTGCGAGCAATAGGAAAAAGCAAGCTGGGCGTGTATTGATCTACATACTCAGTAGATTGACCAAGTACGCTGCCTTTAAGATCGGGAGAATTGCTGTAATCTGTCATGTTTGCTCTTAAATAGTTACAATGGGGACATTATATCTAAATTAAATGAGTTTCACAGTATGTCTGTTGCAATGCAATTAGCCCAACTTCACCAACGCTTTAGTGAAAAAACTATCAAAAATACCCAAAAGCAGCCACTCATCGCCCACGATGAGCAATGGCCAAGTCCTTGTGAAATAGGCACAGCCGATGAGCACGGTATGATTCAATGGCAAGCGATAGTGAGAGAGCCTGCAGGTTCTTTGGCTGATCTCGCTAACGCATTAGAGCTTGAATTTCCTGATGAACTTAGCCAGTTTTATGGCCATATGTTTGCTGGCAGTATTTTAGCCAGCGTTGATGGCCATCAAGTAGAATTATTACAAGCGTGGAATGAGGATGACTTTGACTTACTGCAACAAAATATCACGGGTCATGTTTTAATGAAGCGAAAGCTAAAGCAAGCGCCAAGTGTTTTTATTGGTTTAACTGATCAAGATGATTTACTTGTTACGGTATTAGTGGAAACAGGTGAGGTGTGCCTAGAGTATGTAGGTAAAAAGCCACATCATGTACTCGCCAAAAACCTCAGTGAATTTATAGCGTCGTTGGCAGTATAATTATAAGGTAATTTTAAGGTGTGATGTTTTAGACATAGCACCTTAAGTATGGGATTTATTGAAAATCCCATGAAATATTAGACACTAAACCACACGGCTCACACCTAAAATCAAATAAACCAAACCACGGCTCAGGTAATTTCCATTCACCTTGGCAACTAGGGCATTTGCGCTTAAGCTCCGAGGCTTTATCGACACCACCTACACGATATAAGTAATAGTAAACAGGCTTTTTAGTTAAGAAGCTGATGCGTTTGCTTATATCTTTACCTCGGCGATACAAATCACTTTGCGTGCTGGCTATTTCCTCTAGTGCAGGAAATTCACAGCGAGTTGCGCCATTAATTTGAATTTGATCGCATGCTTGCCAATCTTCTTGCCATTTAATCAGGGTTTTATAATCGCCATTGGCAATTGCTGGAATATTAAATAGCGGAACGGGTAAAAAGTCATCGCCACAATACAGTGGGCTGCAGGTGTGCACATACGTAGTATATAAAATATAGCTTGAGGGATCTTTACAACCATCGGCACCGTTTGAGTGAATGTCTTGACCTATTATTTTCACCTTTGGTGCTAACAAGCCTGCATCATGAAGCTTTTCAACACTGTGCTTTACAAATGCACTGTTGTTAAGAGGGTGCATAGCATCCTCGGTCGGACACATAACGCGAGTGATAAAATAGCCATCTTTCAAAACCGTCGGAAATTCTTCTCCAATGATTTGGCCATTAAAACGTAATGCATTTACCAAGCGATTTATTGCTTGCTCGGCTTGCTCTAAGGTGGTGTCTTGGTAGCAGTCAAATGTTAAATCAACAACAAACATTTATAGTCTCAAATTATTTTGGCGCGAGTAATGTCAGTAATTGATCTAACTTTTGCTCAATTCTATCTAATTGAGAGTTGTTCTGATCTTCATTACTGACACTTTGCTTGGGGGTTTTCATTAAATTATAAATTGAATCAGGATTATTCTTATATTGACTCACCGCAGCAATAATAACCGGCATTGGGGTCGGTGTTGTTAAACGACTTTTAGTTAGTGCAACAGTGGGAACTTTGCCTTCATCAAGAAGGACTTTTATAGCTTCAAATACAGCAGCGTTCATTCAATTATAACTCTTTTATAAAGTAAGCTCGCAACATAGACGCTGCGAGCGGGTATGGTATCAATAAAGTGGCTAAGGCACATTAAAATGCGCATTAAATTAGGGCCTGTTGACCTTTCAAGGTTAAATTTGCAGCAGTCTGTTTGGTATTTAGGCAAGGCAGCGCCTATGTGGTGTGGTTATTCCCCATAAATAGGCGATAACGCAACATCAATACCAAACAGGCGCTGCCCTTTGGGTTCTACCTAGGGGCGATTTACTCTTTGTTGCTCGGTTTTTACTTAGCCCACTAGGTTACAAACCTCGCGCCGCGATAAAACCGCCCCTAGTTTGAACAAATTTTAATCCGCAAAGATCAACAGGCCCTAATTATTTTTGACGAAGACGTACGTCTAATTCATCTATTACTTCACTCCAATCGCCATCAACCGCTAGTGATTCGGCAATGAAATGTTGTTGGGCTTCATCCCAAAAGGGAGCATCTTGCAACAAGGTCGTATCGGCAATGGAGTGCGAGGCAATAAATGCATCTATTTGCGCATCCGAATCCGGCAGTCCTAGTTGGGCGAACAAGGTATTAATTGTATGTTTTGTTGTATCCATAATAATGCTCCTAAATGAATTAATATGTATTAACTCTAGGGGGGAATGGTATATCTAGCCAGTTTAACCCTTACTGAATTTACGCTTTATTTATTCAGTAGTAAGTCGCTAAAGCATGATCTGACTCAATGCAGTGGATGAGCGTACTAACTAAAATGTAAATTCGCTTATTTGTCTCACTTAGGTATATAGTTATATAAGCATTTGGTCATCGTTGTAGTTCAAAATTAATCCCAAACAAGTTACGCGGCGTAATGACAACGGGTATAAAATAATAAAGGAAATAAAATGACAGCCACAGCAGAATCGACAGACGCCTTTAGTGTTCAGCATATTGCACCAGAGGATATAAGCACAGCAGCCAGCCTAATTTATCAGGCATATCAAAACGATCCTATTTTACAAACTCTGCTAGGATATAACGAAGACAACCCGCTCGATTATGAAAAAAAACTACGTGCACTTATTCGTGAAGAGCTCAGTAGCTTTTGGCAAGAGAAGCAGCCTTTAATCGGCCTTTACCGCAATGATAAATTAAAAGCGGTTGCCTGTGTGTTTGAGTCAAATAGCCAATTACAAGCTGAGCGTTATTGGCATTGGCGATTAAAACTGATGCTAAGTGCAGGTTATTTACAAACGAATCAATTAATTGAAAAAGAAAAAACCATTCGTGACGCCTTAAAGCCGCAAGGGAATTATTACTTTTTAGCGTTTATTGCGGTTGATCCACACTTTCACGGGCAAGGGTTTGGTCGCACTTTACTTAAAGGTTTAGATGGCTTAATACACGATAATCCTGAGTTTTCTGGTATAGCGGTATTTGTAACTCGTGACGAGCATACGAAATTTTTTAAATCGCAAGGCTTTGAGCACTTTAAACAACTTTCATTTAACCAAGTTAAGGGTGAATTACTATTTAAAGTTGCTAATGCTCAATAAAGGTAGTTGTTCATAATGGCGTATCTGTAAGCCTATGTTCCAAATCGGGCACACCAGTGTGAGATATATCCCACATTAGTGTGCTCTTTGTCAGTTTAAATCCATTATTTATCCGTTTATAAGCATCAAGCTTCTGTTATTTATAGCTATTTTAGTTTTTTCAATTTTGTGACATTAAATTTTTTAGTTTTCCTCACTATTATACCCAGCCGTTTGGTTTAAACTTTACTTTGTCAAGACGACATAGCTCAATGACTGAGCTAATGCCATGGATATGGAATCAGGCAGCATAGTAGTGACTAGCAGGAAGCGTAAAGGACAAGTTAACACGGATGCAAGGATGAAACAGGAAGTACATGAAGTACTAAAATAGCTAGGAGCTATTTAAAGGATACCAAGGATGATGCGATAGGACATTGCAGGAGCGTTAGTTTACGCAGGACGGCCAAGGCGGCAAGAGGATATTGCAGGATGCAATGGAGGGCTAACAGGGTAGTTTGCTCGTTCAGTGGATGATAAACAAGGATCAGGTAAAGGATACCTTACAGGATGTTGGCAATTAGGGCGTAACTGAGGTTACGCCTTGGTTTTTTGTTACAAAAATTATATCTTATGTGGTGGCACAACCACACTTTTTAGCTTTTCATCTTCCATGATTAACACTCCCTGATAAGCATTTTCACCATCGCTTGAAAATTCAAAAATAAATTCGCTTTTCATGCCCGGTTTACCACTTTTTAAAATGCCAAACCGACGCTTGCTACAAGCCACACTCATTAGTTGTACCTGCAATTGCTCACTTTGGCGTTTGGCATGAACGTTCGCTGCTTCGGCTATTTTACGATTTAGCCAAAAAAAATAAATTACAGCCCCAATAAGTATGAACGTCCATAAACTAGCCATTTAAGAGAATAACCTTCCAATTGCGCGAGCTAACGTCTCGCTTCTGTTTTCTTTACGTAGTAATGCTAATAAATGTGGGCGAATAGTTGGAATTGCAACTAAATCTGCAAAAATGCTGGGAAATAACTCAGTTATTTTCTCATGGTGCGCACAGTTATCCATAAATACATGCAAACGCTGTGGCTCTTCTAATTGTTTAAAGCAGCGACCTGCAATAGTTAATAAAATGTCTGAGTCTTGCCCAAGCGTAGATTCTAAAGCGCAGTCAACCAGTTGTGCGCTAAGCCCTGTTGCTTGCCCTGATGATATGGCGCGAAGCGCGGCAGAAGCCGTAACCACATCATTATTCTTTAGGGCGGTTTGTCCATAACTTAACATTAACTCACTTAACGTGGGTGGTATTTCGATGTGTTCAAGCATTGCGCTTAATGGTTGTAATACTTCAACAGGTAAATTAGGCCACGCAGCGTGTAAGTGTTTTAAGTTATCAGCACTGTTGAGGCGATAAGCAAAATCAGCAATGCCTTGTAGTGCCACACTTTGCCAATTATCAAAACCAATCTGGCCACTAAAATAAAGCTGGGCATGCTCATAATACTGTGAGGCTGGTTGTTTTAATAACACTTTAACTTGTGCATTAAACGCCGCTAATTTATTAGCATTAGGAGTAAATACGTACGGGTTATTATCGAGTTTGCCATCGGCTTGTTCGCCGGTAATTTCTGTTCCTAGTGCTTGAATTACCATGTCTGCAAAGTGGTCGCGGCTGGCACTAACGAGTTTACTTTGTTCATCAAGTGGGAATTTTAAAAACCACACATAGGGTTCTTTGCTAGCTTTACTGTCCCAAAATTGAATTGCTAGCCATGCATGGCCTGCTAATGGGTAAGGGTAAGGAACTTGTGCTTGTTCAACAGCTAAAAATTGTTGTTTATCAAGCTTGGTAATATGCCTGCCAATATCAAAAGCACGCCATTGAGTTCCTGCACCGTCTAAAAGCTGGCCTAATGTGGCTATATGTTCACTCATGAATTTCCAACTGTTTTTACTACAAAATTACGCTAATTATACGCCATAGCGACTGTTGAGGGAACAGGGTATAATTGTGCAATATACAAAGTAAAGGGTGATTATGACTGAGCAAACCCAACTCTATTTAACACAATTAACTGCGCTACTTAAAAAGTATCAGCTTTGGCAGAATGAGCCGATTGACTCTGCATTGTTGCATTCAAGCGTCCCTTTTTGCCATGATACGCTTGCATTTGAACAGTGGTTACAGTTTGTATTTATAGAAAAAATTCAACAGATTATTACAATGAAACAACCGTTACCGCGTAATTTTGCGATTGCTCCTATGGCGCAAATGACACTCATTGATAAATCCGGAAGCGAAGAGATTATTTCTTTGCTGACGCAATTAGATTCATTGCTTGGAGAGTCAGATGACTGAACGTCCAGCGCCAGTTGAATATGGCGAACTGAACATTATCTATCAAGATGAGAACTATGTAGCGATTGATAAACCATCAGGCTTACTTGTTCATCGCTCCTTTTTAGACAAGCATGAAACTCAATTTGCAATGCAAATGCTACGCGATCAACTCGGTCAGCATGTGTTTCCTGTGCATCGCCTTGATAGGCCAACATCGGGTGTGTTGCTGTTTGCTCTAAGCTCAGAAGCCGCGCGTGATATGAATCAGCTGTTTATTGAAGGTACGATCTCAAAGCGTTATTTAGCTTTAGTACGCGGATTTGCGCCTGAATCTATTTTTTTAGATAAACCGTTAAAAGAAGAGCTAGACAAAATTGCTGATAAATTTGCCGATCAGAATAAAGATGCTCAAGAAGCACAAACTCAGTTTAATTGTTTGCATCAAGCTGCGTTGCCTATCCCTATAGGAAAATACCCAACAGTTAGGTATTCTTTGGTAGAGTGTTTCCCTAAAACAGGGCGTAAACATCAAATTCGTCGCCATTTAAAGCATTTGTCGTTACCGATAATTGGCGATGTTAATCATGGTGATAACCAGCACAATCAGTTTTTTAGAGAACACTTTTCTCTTAGGCGATTAATGTTATTTGCCACAGAACTGCGTTTTGTACATCCTTACAGTAATGAATCGATAATAATTAAAGCGCCACTAGGTGATGCAATGTTGAGTATTTGCAACCAGTTAGGGTGGCCAAGCGAAGAAAAGGATTATTAATGGCACATATTAGTATTTTTGTAGGCAGCGTGTATGGTGGTGCTGAACGCTTAAGTGAGCAAATAAGTGATACCATTGAGCAAGCCGGCCATCAGGTAAGCGTATTTGTAGAGCCAAGTTTAGAAGATCTAAAAAATGCGTCGCATATTTTAATAGTTACTTCAACAACAGGACAAGGCGATATACCCGCTAACTTGGCAGAGCTTTATAATCAGCTTAACAACACCTTTCCAATGTTAACTAATAAGCCATTTGGCATTGTGGCTATGGGTGATAGAAGTTATGGTGATACGTTTTGCGTAGCAGGGCGTAGCTTTGATGAACTATTACGTGACTTACAAGCTAAACCTGTGGGTAATCGATTAGAAATTGATGCCTGTGAAGACTTTGAGCCTTGGCCTGTCACCGAACCGTGGTTACAAACTTGGCTTGGTAAATTACCCTCTTAAATGCGCAGACTCTAAATGAAAAAACATAAACTGAGTTTAATTGTGCTTGCAGGTGGCTTAGGTAGTCGCTTTGGTGGCAATAAACAAATTGCAGAGATTCCAGGGCTAAATTGCACTATTATGGAACTGAGTATTATTGATGCGTATCGCGCAGGGGTGACGCAGGTGGTGCTGATCATAAACCAAGCGGTACGCAGTGAAATAGAGCGTACTATTTTGCCGCGCTTGCCTAGTGATCTTGATGTGGTGCTGGTGGAGCAACACATTGAACAGGTGCCCGAGCAGTTTAAAGCAACACTTTGCCAGCGAGTAAAGCCTTGGGGCACAGGTCATGCTCTGTTGTGTGCCAAAGCCCACATTAATAACCCCGCTATTGTGATCACTGCCGATGACTATTATGGCAAATCTTCGTTTGTATTACTGAGTGAGCACTTTAAAAGAAGCGCTGAATGGGCAATGGTAGGGTATCCGATTATTGATACTCTTTCTGAGCACGGTGGTGTTAATCGTGGGGTATGTAATATTGCGGATGGAAAGCTTGTTGCCGTAACCGAGTATTTGAATATTCAACAACAGTCTGAGCATATTTTTGGCGACAACCCACAGGGTTTACGTGAGAAAATTAGCCCAAACTCCCTAGGCTCGATGAGTTTTTGGGGGATCACCCCCTGCTTTTTTGACTATTTGCAACAAGGCTTTGAAACGTTTTTACAGCAATATAACGTGAATACTCAGCAAGAGTACTACTTACCTGATCAAATCCAGAAAGCCATTAATGTAAAAGCACAGCCTGTATTTGTATACACTGCAAAAGAGCCTTGGTTTGGTGTTACCTATAAATCAGAACTGACAAGCATTGCGGCTACTTTGTGCGCATTACGTCAAGCGTAGCTATTAAATTATTGTCGCCTTGGGCGAAAAGAGTGAAGTAGAAAATGAATACAGTTCCTATAGAAGTTTATTTATCTGAGAGTTTTGGCCTTGACGAGAAGCATGCGAGCATAAAACCCATAGGCAGTGGGCATATAAATACTACTATGTTATTAAGTACTTCTAAGCGGTCACTGGTTGTACAAAAGCTCAATACGGTGGTGTTTCCAAAACCACAGTTACTTGTTGATAATGCGCGATTAATAGAGCAACACTTAAGTAAAAAACAACAAGCAGGTGAATTCAATCTAGCAATAATACGCCATGTAGCGACGACTCAGAATGACTATTTAGTTAATAATGATGATGATACTTGGCGAGCACTTGAGTTTATTGGTGGCAGTTATAGTGAAGATGTGGTTAATACTGCTAGCCAGGCACAAACAGCGGCCAATGCATTTGGCCAATTTGCGCAAGCGCTACAAGACTTTGACGCGAACAATTTACATGCGGTTATTCCTAATTTTCATAACTTGGCCATGCGTGCAGAAGTCTTCAAGCAAGTGGTTAGCACCGATCCTCATAAACGTTTGGCTCATTGTCAGGAAGAGGTTGATTTTTGCCTGTCGCAGCTTTCACTTATCGATGAGCTTAATGCCCTTGAGGGAAAAGTGCCTATTCGTGTGTGCCATAACGATACTAAAATAAACAACATGCTATTTTGCTTAGACTCTAATAATGCAAAAGCGGTGATAGATTTAGATACCTGTATGCCTGGTTATTGGCTTAATGATTTTGGTGATATGGTCAGAACATTTTGCTCTGCAGAGCAAGAAGATTCAACGGCGCTTGAAAAGGTAGGTGTTCGTGAAGATATTTTTGCAGCGATTGTGAAAGGCTATGTTGAGCCACTAAAGGGGGTATTAACGCCCGCCGAGAAACAAAGCTTTTGGTTAGGTGCTAAAGTAATGCCCTTTATGATTGGCTTACGCTTTTTAACTGATTATATAGATGGTGATAATTACTTTAGCGTTAAGCATAAGAGACACAACTTAGATCGCGCAAAAAACCAATTTGCCTTATACAAGGATATAGTAAGTAAGCAGCAGGTCTTAAAGGAGATTTTGACTCAGGTATAAACCCAATTAATTATATTGCTCAAAGCGTTATAACTAAAACTTTGAGCAATATAAATTGAGGTTAAACATTGAAAGTATGTGTTAACTTCCAACATCTCAATTTTTTACTTATTAAGCATCCGCTAGTTTTACACGGATTTTGCTTTTGTCTACTGTGGTTTGATTAAGCGCTTTAATTGCGCCTTTAACTTCAATGTCATTAGGCATTTCTACAAAGGCAAAGCCTTTAGATTGGCCTGTTTCTTTATCGAGTACCAAGTTACAGGTGGTCACTTTACCGTGAGCCGTAAATAACGTACGAAGTTCATGCTCAGTAGTGGCACGTGATAAGTTACGAACTAATAATTTCATATATAACCTAAATAATGGGTTCAAGCATAATTATCTCAAGTAACCTTGCTTTAACCTAACGTTATTTTATAAACAGTAAAAATAACTATTAAAAAACAAAAAACCGCCTAATGGCGGTTTTTTATACATTGCGAGAGATTACTTTACTTCTTTACCCGCTGCTTGTTGATCTGCATGATAGCTTGAACGTACAAACGGGCCTGAAGCGGCGTGTGTAAAGCCAATTTCATCAGCATATTCTTTTAATGCGTCAAATTCAGCTGGTGGCACGTAACGCTTAACGGGTAAGTGATGCTTAGACGGTTGTAGGTATTGCCCTACAGTAAGCATATCAACGTTATGAGCACGTAAATCGCGAAGTACTTCCTCGATTTCGCTAATTTCTTCACCAAGGCCAACCATTAAGCCTGATTTTGTTTTAACCTCAGGATGGGCTTCTTTAAAGCGACGTAATAATTCAAGAGACCATTTATAGTCAGCACCTGGGCGCGCAAGTTTGTATAAACGTGGCGCCGTTTCTAGGTTGTGATTAAATACATCTGGCGGCGTTTCAATTAAAATTTCTAACGCTCTGTCCATACGGCCACGAAAATCGGGCACTAAAATCTCAATGGTAATTTCTGGGTTATGCTTACGAATTTCGCGGATACAATCGGCAAAGTGCTGAGCACCACCGTCACGTAAATCATCACGGTCTACAGAAGTAATAACCACATAGCTTAACTTCATGTCTTTAATGGTCAGTGCCAGCTTTTCAGGCTCAGCGGCATCAGGTTTTAATGGGCGACCATGTGCAACGTCACAAAATGGACAACGACGTGTACAAATAGCCCCTAAAATCATAAAGGTCGCTGTACCGTGGTTAAAACACTCTGATAAGTTAGGACACGAAGCTTCTTCACATACAGAGTGAAGGCCATGCTTACGCATTGCTTGTTTTATGCCGTCAATTCGCTCGGTTGACTTAGGTAAGCGAATTTTAAGCCACTCTGGCTTACGGAGCATTTCGGTTTTTTCTGTTGGTAAAACTTTAACGGGGATCAACGCCATTTTTTCTGCGTCGCGTAGTTTTACACCTGGTTCCATTTTGACTGGTTTATTCATTCGTTTTCAAACCCTTCAGTATGCTTAACCTGTGTTGCATTAAGCTTCTTGATCATGTGTTTTACCAGCCCTTCACCTGCAGCTTCAAGGTTTTGAGGGCCATTTAGTTCTTTAGTTTGCACCATATTCATGCCCGCATAACCACATGGGTTGATGCGTAAAAATGGACTTAGATCCATATTAACATTTAATGCCAAGCCATGAAATGAGCAGCCACGACGAACTCGTAAACCTAAAGAAGCAATTTTACTGTCGTTAACGTAAACACCAGGAGCATCCGCTTTCGCGTATGCATCTATGGCGAACTCTGCAAGGGACTCAATGATGCACTCTTCAAGCCAAGTAACTAGCTCTCGCACCCCAATTTTTAAACGACGTAAATTAAATAATACATACATCATTTGCTGACCAGGGCCGTGGTAAGTCACCTGCCCACCGCGGTCAACTTTAATCACTTCAATGTCACCTGGGGCGAGTAAGTGCTCATCTTTACCGGCTTGGCCTTGGGTAAATACACTTTCATGCTCTACTAACCAAATTTCATCTGGCGTATTTTCATCACGGGTGTCGGTAAAGTCTTGCATTTTTTGCCAAATCGGCATGTAACGCTGACGACCTAGTTGGCGTACGATTAGGGTGTTTTCGTTCACAGCAAATCTCAACTATAGCTTAAAGCATATGGCGCACGTCATCGATATTGCTGATCACGTTGTAAATTTCTTCAATGTGTTTGCCGCTTGTTACTGTGGCTACTAAAGTGACTGACTCATAGTTACCTTTACTGCTCGGTTTTACTTTTGGCGCATAATCACCCGGGGCGATAGGTTGTAACTTTTCTAAAATTTGATCAGTTAAGTTTACGTTTGCTAAACCCATAATTTTAAATGTAAACGGGCAAGGGTACTCTAGGTACTCATCAAATTTAGTGTTTTTAACAGGTTCAACCACGACGGGAACTCCTCAAACAAAAGTGTTGGCTCAACGAATACGTTAAGCTTAAAACTGACAGGCTAATGACAATCTTGAAATGATGTTACTTTTGACCTAAGCCAACGACAGTCATTCAATACGATTGGTATATATGGGGCGCATTCTAGCACTTTTCAAGCAAAAAAAAACGCCTCACAGAAGAGGCGTTCATATTACTTTACTCGTGCTTACATTATTTGTAAGCGTAAGTAGTCATATATTTTGCTGAAGAAGCTACCTTCTTGTATTTCTTCAAGTGTAACTAGCGGATATTGTGCAATATCTTCGCCTTCAAGTTGTAAAAACAGCGTGCCTACTTTAGTGCCTTTAGCTAAAGGTGCTTCAAGCGTATCGTCAAGCTCAAAGTTTGCTTTCAGGTTTTTATGTTGGCCACGAGGGATTGTAATAGGGGTGTCTTCTAAAATACCTAAAGAGACATTCTCTTTATTACCCATCCAGATGCGTTGCTCTGCAAAACTATCGCCAGCTTTGTAAGGCGTAATTGTTTCAAAAAAGCGGAAACCGTAGTTAAGCAGTTTTTTACTTTCAACTTTACGCGCACGCTCACTTGAAGTACCCATAACTACCGCAATTAAACGCATGTCGTTTTTCGTTGCCGAGGTTACTAAGCTGTAACCCGCATCAGATGTATGGCCTGTTTTAATACCATCTACATCTAAGCTTTCATCCCATAACAACGAGTTACGGTTATATTGCTTTATACCATTGTATGTAAATGACTTTTCTTTATATAGTGCATATTCGTCCGGCACGTCTCTGATTAAGGCTGCACCAAGTGTGGCCATATCGCGTGGCGTTGTGTAGTGCTCGTCTGTATCAAGACCGTGACTATTAATAAAGTGAGTATTTGTCATGCCTATCTTTTCAGCATGGGCATTCATTAAATCTGCAAAGGCACTTTCGCTGCCTGCAATATGCTCAGCCATGGCAACACAGGCATCATTACCTGATTGCACAATAATACCGTGATTAAGTTCATCTACACTTACTTGCTTACCCACTTCAATGAACATTTTAGATGATTCAGGAAAGTTTTTTGCCCACGCTTTTTCACTGATAGTTACCATATCGGTGGGTGCGATATTACCCGCATTTATTTCTGTACCAATTACATAACTAGTCATCATTTTAGTTAAGCTAGCAGGAGCAAGTTTTGTATCAGCTTCACCTTCTACAATCACTTTACCTGTGGTGAAGTCCACCAAAAAGTAACCTTTAGCATTAACTTGAGGAGGGGCTGGAATAATTTGTGCGGTGGCTGAAAAGACGGCGGCAGAACAGACTAAGCCGCAAACACCAGTAAGAATTTTATGTTTAATAGATTTCATCATACTCATTAATGGTTAAAGTTAAAAATATGCATTCTCCCTATTCTAAAGGGCTTACTGAGTGTAAAGCAAGAACGCGTTCTGAAATTGATTTTGTTTTAATGTTTCTAATACTTGTTGCGCGTGTTGGGCATCTTTTATCGGCCCTAAGTGCAATCTATAAATAGCGTCTTTTTCGACGATATTTGTTGGTAATTTATACTGCTCTCGTAGTGTGTGTGCCAATGCTTCTATGTTGGCTAAGGTACTGCCGGCTGCTACTTGAACATAGGTTTTTCGTGCACGGGTATCTGCGAGGGTAATCGCTTCAAGCTTAACCTTTGCTGTACCGTATTTATGGTAGCCAAGTTTATAGGCAGCAGCATAGGAAAGATCAATGATTCTATCATCATGAAAGGGCCCACGATCATTAACCCGTACTATAACAGATTGGCCATTGGCTGTATTTGTTACGCGCACAAAACTCGGTAATGGTAAGGTTTTATGGGCTGCCGTCATAGCAAACATATCGTAAACTTCGCCGTTAGAGGTATGATAACCATGAAACTTTCGGCCATACCATGAAGCAATTCCCGTTTCTGAATAACCCGTTTCATCGAGCATAGGGGTATAACTTTTGCCTAATACTTCGTAAGGGCGTGTGGTGCTTGCGCTTTTTACTACCTGAGTGACAATAGCATCTTGCATCTCTAATTCGGTCGGTGCCCGCAGTGGTGCGGCATCATGACGCATACTATAACGGCTATTTGAACTGCTGCACGCACTCAAAAAAAGGCTAAAGAGTACAATGATTATAAGTTGTTTATAAAGGCGCATTATTTTAAGAGCATCCTTTTATCTGTGGCAATCGACATAATAATGCCAAATGCAGCCATTAAGGTAACCATTGAGGTGCCACCATAGCTAATCAATGGTAATGGCACACCTACAACGGGTAACAAGCCCGAAACCATGCCAATGTTTACAAAAATATAAACGAAAAATGTCAGAATGAGTGAGCCCGCGAGTAACTTGCCAAAGGCATCTTGGGCATTAACGGCAATATAAAGTCCGCGACCAATAATGAATAGGTATAGGCTCAGTAAAACACACACACCGAACAGGCCAAACTCCTCACTCAGTACTGAAAAAATAAAATCAGTATGTCTTTCAGGTAAAAATTCTAGTTGTGATTGTGTGCCTTGCAACCAGCCTTTGCCTTCTATACCGCCTGAACCAATCGCTATTTTTGATTGGATTATATGATAGCCAGAACCAAGCGGATCGCTCTCTGGATCTAAAAAGGTCAGTACTCTTTGCTTTTGATAATCGTGCATACCATAGTGCCAAAAAGGCCATGCCGCTAAGGCAACAACAGAGCTTAAGAAGCCAATTAAACGCCAACTCAAGCCAGATAAAAACAACACAAATACACCTGAACTGGCAATCAAAATTGAGGTGCCCAAATCAGGCTGTTCTTTTATAAGTAGAGTAGGTAGCATAACAATGGCAAAACCAATCACTAAATGCAGCGCTCGAGGGGGTAAATGATTACGGCCAATATACCAAGCCACCATCATAGGAACCGCTAATTTCATCAGCTCTGAGGGTTGAAAGCGGGTGATGCCTAAATCTAACCAGCGTTGCGCACCTTTGGAGCTCACACCAAATAGGAGTACTCCAACCAGCATGAGTAGTCCTAAGCAATACATAGGGATGACTAAGCGTTTTAAAGTTGCTGGAGGGATTTGTGCTAACACAAACATACCAATAATAGCACCAGCCATACGGGTACCGTGGCGCATCATCATTGCAGAGTCTTGGCCAGAGGCACTGTAAACAATTGTGATGCTGCCTGCCATCATTAGTAATAAAGCAATAAAAAGCGGCAAATCAATATGCAAGCGCAGCCAAATAGAACGCTTATCATGTAAAGCCGTCATGGAACTTTACTCCCTGATGATTGAATGGGGTTAGCAGCAAAATAGTAATCCATTAATTGGCGCGCAATTGGGGCACCTACTGAGCTGCCGCCCCCAGTATTTTCTACCACAATAGAGACAACGATTTGAGGGTTATCGTATGGGGCAAAACCGACGTAAATGGCGTTATCACGCTGGCGCTCTTTAAGTGCATCGGCGTCATAGCGCTCGCCTTGAGCAATACTGACCACTTGGGCGGTACCGGTTTTACCTGCTGGGTCGTACGTAGCCCCTTTAAACGCGCGATGTGCTGTACCGGTAGTCTTTTTAACCGTGTTATGCATGGCATCAATAGCAATTCGCCAGTTATCCTCGTTATTAAGAACAACAGGTGGCTTTTCTTCATTATTGAGCTGGGTAATTTGGTCTTCTTTTTTAGCTACTTGCACTAAATGAGGAGGGTGATTTATCCCTCTGTTAACTAAAATATTAGTGGCATTAGCTATTTGAATCGGGGTGGCAGTCCAATAACCTTGGCCAATCCCGACAGAAATAGTATCGCCACGCCACCATGACTCTTTAAAACGATCTTCTTTCCACTCTTTTGAGGGTAAAATAGCGGTTGCTTCTTCATGTATATCAATACCTGAAAGTTCACCAAAGCCAAAACGCGCCATAAAGTTACTTATTTTAGTGATCCCCATACGGTACGCTGCATCATAAAAATAAGTATCGCATGACTCTTCTATGGCTTTGTAAACATCAACATGACCATGGCCCCAACGTCGCCAATCGCGCCATTTATGCTTTACGTTTGGTATTTGAAAAAAACCGGGATCCCACATGGTGGTGGTTTCTTGCACTATATTTTCTTCTAATGCCAAAATAGCCATGTGCGGCTTAATAGTCGATGCTGGTGCATAGCGTCCTTGAGTGGTACGGTTTATAAGCGGGAGATCTGGATTAAGTAGGGCTTTGTAGTCTTTGCTGCTAATACCGTGCACAAATAAATTTGGGTCATAACTTGGGTTTGAATAAAGCGCTAGAACGCCGCCATCTTTTGCATCCATTACCACAATAGCGCCGCGCATATCTTTAAGTGCATGTTGGGCTATTTGTTGTAAACCAATGTCGAGAGTAAGTACTAAATCATCCCCCGGCTGCGGTGGTTCCATGTTTAAGGTGCGAATAATACGGCCACGGTTGTTTACCTCAACTCGCTGTGAGCCGACCTGACCATGTAGTAACGGCTCGTAATATTTTTCGATACCCAGCTTGCCAATATCATGAGTGGCTCTGTAATTGGTGGCTTCATCTTGTTGCTCAAGTTTGTTTAGCTCTTTTCTATTGAGCTTAGCAACGTAGCCTAATGCATGGGTTAAGGTATCGCCAAAGGGATAATATCTCGCTAGGCGCGCTTCAATACTAAACCCTGGAAATTTATGTTGGTTTACTGAAAACATCGCTACTTCGTTTTCGTTCAAGCGAGCTTTAAGAACTTGGCTTTTAAAGCGGCGAGTATGCTTTATATCATCAAGGAAATCTGCTTGTTGTTGCTCGGTGATTTCAATAATTTTGCTGATAGACTTCAAAGAGGCGGTTAAATCATCAACTTCTTCGGGGATCACTTCAAGGTTATAAACGGGCTTATTTTCAGCTAGTAAAACACCGTTTCGGTCGTAAATTAAACCTCGATTAGGTGCAATAGGAATTACTTTTATACGGTTGTCGTTAGAGCGGGTTTGATAATCTTGGTGATCGTCAACTTGAATGGTGTACAAGTTAGACAATAATATGGCTACTAGGGCTAATATAAATATAAAACCCACAAATGCACGCCGAGCAAATAAATTAGCTTCTGCTGAGTGGTCGCGAATAGTGGGTCTTCGTTTTAGCATGGCAAGAAACTACTCGCGATGATAAGGGTGGTTGTTATTTAAGCTCCAGCCCCTGTAAAGGCTTTCAGCAACAATAATGCGTACTAAAGGGTGCGGGAGTGTTAAATTAGACAACGACCACTTTTGCTCAGAGGCTGCAATACACTCGGGAGCTAAGCCTTCTGGACCGCCAATCAGTAAACTGACATCGCGGCCGTCAAGTTGCCACTTTTCCATGTTTTTTGCAAGCTGGTGAGTATCCAGTGGTTTACCAGTTACTTCTAGTGTGACAATACGATTACCTTTGGGTATGACGGCTAAGGTTTTTTCACCTTCGATGTGTAAAATACGCTTTATATCTGCGTTTTTACCACGTTTACCTGCAGGTATTTCGATTAGTTCCAGTGCCATATCTTTGGGAAAGCGGCGCTGATATTCTGCAAAACCTGTTTCTACCCATGCTGGCATTTTTGTACCAACAGCAATCATTTGTATTTTCACGACGTTACTTCCAAGCGTTGTCTAAAATAGGGAGCTATTAGCCCCAAAGCTTTTCTAGATCGTAATAGCTACGTGCTTGATCTTGCATAACGTGAACAATCACATCACCTAAATCAACTAATGCCCATTCGCCATCGCTTTGGCCTTCGTAGCCTAATGGCTCTTCACCAGCGTGACGAGCTTCTTTTGCTAAGTTATCAGCAATTGACAATACATGACGTCTTGATGTGCCTGAACATACAATCATGTAATCGGTTACGTCTGAAGTGCCAGTTACGTCAAGTTGAATCACATCACGTGCTTTCATATCGTCAATTTTGTCTAGTGCAAAAGCGAGTAGTTGTTTCGAATCCAAGGTTTTGTCTCAATTTAAAATTTAATAGCGGTTATTTTAACACGCCGAGGGGTTTATACCAATCACTCTTGATAAAGCTGGTGCTGCTCAATATAGTGACTCACGGTGTCGGGTAATAGTTCACTCTTTTTAATACTTTTTTTAAGCGTTTGACGGATAGTGCTGGATGCAGCATCCAGTTGCTTACCTTCTAAAAAGTAAAGGTGTCCGCCATTTTTTTCGTTCAGTAGGGAAATATCGTTGCTCATAGCCTGCTGTTTGTAGTTTTTAAGTTCACCTTGTACATCACAGTTTTGACCTGGGCGTTGATACACCACTATATGGCATAGACGAGTTATTGTTTGCCATTGATACCATTTATCAAGGTTGTTGAATGAGTCCATTCCAATCAAAAATAGAATCGGGGTATCGGGATTTTCTGCTCTTAGTTCTTGCAAGCTTAATAAAGAATACGACGGGCCGCTGCGTTTTAGTTCTCGTAAATCAAGCTTAAACTGCGAATATGGTTTAATTGCGGTTTTAAGCATTGCAATACGATGCTCGGTGCTGATCCCCGGTGCCGCTTTGTGTGCGGGTATTGCACAGGGCATAAAATAGAGTGAGTGTAATTTAAAGGTCGCAACGCATTGCTGCGCCATATTAAGGTGTCCCAAATGAATGGGGTCAAAAGTGCCACCAAAAATTGCAATCATGGTATTTTTCCTTTACTGACGGTTAGTATGACACGGCAGTGGAATATCGAGCGGCTGGCAAAATTTAATACAAATATGTGCTAATGCTTGATAGGGGGCAATTAATACACCTTGTTTGTAGCTTGCATCAAATAATGCCAGTTCACTGCTAATACTTTCAAGGGTGTGAATATTTAGTCTGTTTATCGCTGTTTGTACCGGCGCTTGCTGATTTTTCCAAATCGCTTTTTGTTTAAACAGGGTCGCTAATGACTCACCCTGCAGTAACCCTTGTTGTACACCTATTAAGGTATTTAAATCTTTATTGATGGCCCACAAAATACTCACTACTTCAGTGTTATCACTGGCAAGCTTATTTAATACTTTTATTGCTTGTGAAGTATGGCCGTTTAAAAGGGCATCACTTAAATCAAAAATATCGAATTTAGATTGGTTTAGTAGCCCTTGCATTACCAGTTGCTGAGTAATAAGAGCGTCACCATGTATTAGCGACAGCTTTTCAAGCTCTTGGAAACAGGCCAGTAAATTGCCTTCAGTGGCATTAATTAAACTGAGCTTAGCCTCGTTTTGTAAATTAAGTGACAAGCGTTGGCACTGTTCATCAAGCCAACGTTTTAAGTGATTACCACTAAGCGGATAGCAAGGTACAAATAGCCCTTGCTTATCGAGTGCTTTAAACCACGCACCGCGTTGCACATCTTGGCTTGCTTTGGCGCCTTTAACAATTAAAATGGTGTCAGGGTTTTCGAGCTCAACGACCTTTTTAAAGGTGTTTGCGCCGGGTGTACCAGGTTTTTGCTGGTTCAAATCAAGCTCAATAATCGTACGCGCACTAAATAACGACATACTTTGGTATTGCGCAATGATTTCTTGCCAATCAAAGCCTTGGGCTAAAGTGAATTTAATTACTTCATCAAAGCCTTGCGCTTTTGCGCTGTCGCGAATGAGCTGTACACATTGCGCTTCTTGAAAAGGTTCTTCACCAAAAACCAAATAAAAAGGTTTTAACCCCTTTTTTAATTCGCTAGGCAGCTGATTTGCATAACAACGCATTATAGTTGCGACAACTCTCTAACAATTCGACGACTCGCTTGCTGGCGAATTTCGCTGATCAGTAGTTCAAGCTCTTTTGCTTTAGCTAGTGCGTTGTCAGGATCATCTTGGTAATTACGGTAAAGCTCAAAACGTTTTTCAATGGCTTCTTGTTTTGGGCGTTTTACAACATAACTCACACTGTATGCCAGTTCATATTCAGCTACTTGTCCGTTTTGAAACAACGACAAGGTTTGGCGCTCTAGCTGCTCTTTAAATAAATAAAGTTGCGCAGACTGTTTACTAGCAGGGACTAAAGTGACATCGCTCATAGTCAGTTCTGTTTGCAAATAGCTAAACAAAGCTGATTTTTGATCATCACCCACCAAGGTTAGCTGTTTTAAATCATCGGGTAGGCTTGATGCTTTTTTAAGGTGAAAGCCACAGCTCGATAACAAAAAACAGACTAGCGCTAAGGCTAGTCCGTTTTTAATGGCATTTAAAGTAGCCATATTAGTTAGCTACCACGTTAAGCAATTTACCTGGTACATAAATTACTTTGCGGATTGTTGCACCATCAGTAAATTTAGTGACGTTAGATTCTGCAAACGCGAGTGCTTCTACTTGCTCTTGCGTTGCATCAGCTGCAACCGTTAGTTTTGCACGTAATTTACCGTTTACTTGTACGATGATTAATTTTTCATCTTCAACTAGGGCAGATTCGTCAACTTTTGGCCATGCTGCATCTAAAATATCACCTTCTTTACCTAGATCTTGCCATAACTGATGCGATAAATGCGGTGTTATTGGTGCTAGCATAATAAGCAATGCTTCTAATGCCTCGTTAGCAATGGCAACATCTTGAGTATCGTTTAATGGCGCTTTTAATAACTTATTAGACAGCTCCATAATTGCGGCAATTGCAGTGTTGAATGTTTGACGACGTTCAACATCATCGCTCACTTTTGCAATCGCTTTATGTAGCTCACGGCGAAGTACTTTTTGCGGATTTGTAAGCGCCGATTTATCAAGTGCTTGGAAGCCAACCGTTTTAACATCTACCGCGTATTTCCATACACGTTTTAAGAAACGGTGCGCGCCTTCAACCCCTGAATCTGACCATTCAAGCGTTTGCTCTGGTGGTGCAGTAAACATCATAAACAAACGCACGGTATCTGCGCCGTATTGAGCAATTACTTCTTGTGGGTCTATGCCGTTGTTTTTCGACTTAGACATTTTGCTCATGCCAGATGAGAACACAGGATCACCGTCTTTTTTATGCCATGCCTTGGTTACGCGGCCTTTTTCGTCGGTTTCGGTATTAACATCGCTTGGCGAAATCCATATATCGCCGCCTTTTTCATCTTTACGATAAAACGTTTCAGCTAATACCATACCTTGACAAAGTAAGCGGTCGAATGGCTCGTCTGAATTAACTAAACCAAAGTCACGTAATAATTTGTGGAAAAAGCGCGAATACAATAAATGTAAAATTGCGTGCTCAATACCACCAATGTATTGGTTTACTGGTAGCCAATAGTTAGCGGCTGCTGGGTCTAACATACCCTCGTCATGGCGCGGGCTACAGTAGCGAGCGTAATACCATGATGACTCCATAAAGGTATCAAAAGTATCAGTTTCATGAGTGGCTGGTACACCATTTACAGTTGTTTTAGCCCATTCTGGGTCCGCTTTAATTGGTGAGGTAACGCCATTCATTACCACATCTTCTGGTAAACGCACTGGTAGCATATCTTCAGTGGCAGCAAGCTCATTACCATTCTCATCACTCAGCATTGGAATTGGCGAACCCCAGTAACGCTGACGGCTTACACCCCAATCGCGTAGACGGAAGTTTACTTTACGCTCTCCCACACCTAATGCTTCTAGCTTGTCGGCAACAGCGTTAAAGGCGTTTTCAAAATCAAGGCCATCAAATTCACCTGAGTTTACTAATACCCCTTTTTCGGTGAATGCTTCTTGAGCTAGGTTTACTTCAAGCTCAGAGCCTTCAACTGGCGCAATAACTTGTTTAATATCTAGGCCGTAAGCTGTTGCAAATTCAAAGTCACGTTGGTCGTGCGCAGGTACTGCCATTACCGCACCTGAGCCATAATGCATTAATACAAAGTTGGCAACCCAAATTGGTAGTTGCTCGCCCGTTAATGGGTGAGTGGCGTAAAAGCCTGTTGCAATACCTTTTTTCTCCATGGTTGCCATGTCTGCTTCAGCAACTTTGGTGTTTTTGCATTCTTCAACAAACATTGCAATCGCGTCGCTATTTTTAGCCGCTTCTTGTGCAATAGGGTGGCCACCAGCAACGGCTAGGTATGTTACGCCCATAAATGTATCTGGGCGTGTTGTGTATACGCTAAATTTTTCGTTGTTATCGGTACGGGTAAATTCTATGTCTAAGCCTTCAGAACGACCAATCCAGTTGCGCTGCATGGTTTTAACTTGTTCAGGCCAGTCTTCTAATTTGTCTAAATCGTCTAATAGCTCTTGTGCGTAGTCGGTAATTTTAATAAACCACTGTGGAATTTCTTTTTGTTCCACTACCGCACCTGAGCGCCAACCGCGGCCGTCAATTACTTGCTCGTTAGCTAATACAGTTTGATCGACCGGATCCCAGTTAACCGTTGACATTTTTTTGTACACTAGGCCTTTTTCGTAAAGCTTAGTGAAAAACCATTGTTCCCATTTGTAATATTCTGGGTGGCAGGTTGCAATTTCGCGATCCCAATCGTAGCCAAAACCCAATTGTTTAAGTTGGTTACGCATGTAGTCAATATTTTCGTAAGTCCACTTTGCAGGGGCTGTTTTATTTTTAATAGCCGCGTTTTCTGCAGGTAAACCAAACGCATCCCAACCCATAGGTTGCATTACGTTTTTGCCTTGCAAGCGCTGGAAGCGAGAAACCACGTCACCAATGGTATAGTTACGCACATGACCCATATGCAGTCGACCACTTGGGTAGGGAAACATTGAGAGGCAATAGTATTTTTCTTTGCTCTCATCTTCTGTGGCTTTAAATACTTGGTTTTCTTCCCAGTAGCGTTGGACTTTTGACTCTATGTCTTGTGGGTTATATTGCTCTTGCATTTACGTTTCCAAACTTCTTGCATACTAATAAAAAATTGTCGATAGGATACCCCAAATAAAGCGCTATTCACAGCGTCAAAGCGGCGCTTTTTGTAAAATTGCGAGTAAATTAGTTTTCAGTACAGGTTAACCTATACTTATCTATGATATAGAGTAAATCAGTAGACGTTTTGAAGGAGTATAAAATGGCAGATTACAGAACATGGCTTAGTGATTTATCCGATTGGTTAAAAGATGTCAAAGAGCATGAAGTTAAAGCCGCATTAAAGCGATTTATTGAATCTGAGCAGGCACTTAAAGATTTAGGTGAAGAAAAATACCAGCTTTATCGTAATTACTTAATGCGTGACATTTCTCACCTACAAGAAAATAATAGCTACTATAATTCGCTTGCATGGCAGGAGCTTAAGGAGTCATTGTGGTTTGAGCTTTCTCATATTGAAGACAAAACACAGCTTGAATGGCAGTCATTAAGTGAAGATTTTAAGCACAATGGCGTTTATCACGCAGGTGAATGGATAGCCATGGGCACATTAGTATGTAAGAATTGCAACCATAGTTATGATGTTTACCACGCAACGCAAATTATTCCTTGCACGCAGTGTGATGGCATCTATTTTAGCCGCCAGGCTTTACAACCCTAAATATAAGTATTGAGTGGCTGTAAGCCACTCAATATGCCCAAATCTAGCAATTAAGCTGGTAAAAAAAGAAGTTAGAATGACGAAAAAACTGCTGCCACTACCCGTATCAAATCTTGCACCGAGTATTTCTTCGAGCCATGTAAACACTTGCATGAGCAATCCATACCCTGAGCAACTTACTTTTATAGGCCAACAACGTGCGCAAAGTGCATTGGACTTCTCTTTAGGAATGGACCTACCCGGTTATAATGTTTACGTGATGGGAGAGGCGGCACATGGGCGTTTTACCTTAGTAAAAGACAAATTAAAACAACACGCTAAAGAGCGCACAACACCGCATGAATGGCTGTATGTTAATAACTACGACGATCACCGTGAGCCTATTGCGTTATTTATGCATGCAGGGCAAAGCAAACAATTAGCCGATGATATTGACTCATTTATTGATGAAGTACTCGACACCTTTCCTGCTGCATTTGATAACCCAGCTTATCAGCGCAAGAAAAAATCGATAGACCGCGAGTTTAACGATGCTTACGATGGCGCTATTACCGCGGTAGAAATAGCTGCGCTTGAGCAAAGTGTGGCATTAATTGAAGAAAAAGGCGTAGTCGGCTTTGCACCGCTGATTGATGGCAAGCAACTTACCGATAATGAATTTTCTGATTTGGAAGATGATTTACGCGAAATGTTTTTTGAGCGTATAGAAAAATTAGAAGATGCCCTCATTGAAGCGCTTATTGAGTTACCGCGCTGGAAACGTGAATCTAAAGAAAAGCTTCGCAATCTTAAAAAGTCTACCGCTGAGCAAGCCACTAAACCGTTATTAAAAGATTTAGAACATAAATACGCCAGCCATATTGGTGTGCTGCGTTATTTAAAAGATATACGTGTAGAAATTATTGATGCCGTTCTTGAATGGCTTGATGATGAAGGTGAAAGCGAAGAAAACAAAGAAGACTTTGACCGTAAAGGTATGCTTACCGACTTTTTTGCACCTAATATTTTAGTTGAATACAAAGAAGGCGATGCAGCACCGGTTGTTTACGAGCCAAACCCAACTTTTGGTAATATTTTTGGCAAAATTGAATACGCCACATCGCAAGGGTCGTTAATTACCAGCTATCGCTCAATTCAGCCAGGTGCATTGCACCGCGCCAATGGCGGCTATTTAATTATGGATGCTGAAAAAGTAATGGCTCAACCCCAAGTGTGGGATGGGCTAAAGCTGTCGCTAAAAACCCATCAAATTAAAAATGACTTACCTTATCAAGACAGTGTCGTTGGTAGTAGCTTTACGCTTCGACCGCAGTTAATACCGCTTGATGTGAAAATTATTTTACTCGGCTCACGTGAACTTTATTACACCATCGGTGAATACGACGAGGAATTTGCTGAGTTATTTAGAGTACTTGCCGATTTTGATTATTACTTACCAAGTAGCGATAAGCTGCAGTATCAGTTTATTACTAAAGTCAGTGATTACTGCGAGCAAACATTAAAGTGCACGTTAAACGAAGCCGCAATGGTGCGATTACTTAAATTTAGTTATCGCCAAGCAGAGCACCATAATAAGTTATCAGCACGTTTTGCTGATGTGTTAGAGCTTGTGGCTGAGGCCAGTTTTTACGCTAAGCAAGACAAACTAACGGTGATTGATGCACGCCATATTGACGAAGCCATACAAGGCAAGCAGTACCGTACGGGGCAAATTAGCGAAAACATGCTCAGTGATATAAAGGAAGGGCATACTTTAATAGCTACTGAAGGCCAAGCCGTAGGTAAAGTAAATGGTTTAACGGTACTGCACATTGGTGACACCTCATTTGGCACACCTGCACGTATTACTGCTACCGTTTATGCCGGCGCTGACGGCGTAATTGATGTGGAACGCGAAGCTGAGTTGGGTAAAGCAATTCACTCAAAAGGGGTAATGCTGCTTACCGGGTATTTAGGTAACAAATACGCGCAACACTTTAGCTTAACACTCAGTGCGAATATCGCTATTGAACAAAGTTATGGCTACATAGATGGTGATAGCGCCTCTCTTGCTGAACTTTGTGCGCTAATTTCGGCCATTACGAGCTTACCTATCAGTCAGTCTATTGCTCTAACCGGTTCAATTAACCAACATGGTGATGTACAGGCCATTGGTGGTGTAAATGAGAAAATAGAAGGTTTCTTTAAGCTATGTAAAATGCGCGGCTTAACGGGTGAGCAAGGGGTTATTATTCCTAAATCGAACCAAGTTAATTTGGTGCTTGATGACGAAATACTCAATGCCGTTGAGTTAGGTAAGTTTAATATTTATGCTGTGGAAACCGTTGACCAAGCACTAAACTTATTAATGGATATCGAAGCGGGTGATATGGTTGATGAACACTACCCAGAAGATTCGGTTAATGGCATCGCATTAGCGCGATTAAAAGGCATTGCCGATATTGTTAATGGTGATAACAGCGACGAAAAAGACCACGACCCAGAAGATGAAAAAGGGGAGTTATGATCAATATAATTTTACTGATTGTTATCGCTATTTTTTGCGTTTTGATTTTTAAAAACAGTAAAAAAGCCAAGCAGCAAGCAATCGCTAATGCGCAAATTGAAAGTGATTACTTAATTGCCAATGCAAAGGTAGAAGGCGTTCAAGAAACCGCGTCTGGCTTGCAATATAAAATAATCCATAAAGGGGATAGCGAAAATACACCTAGCCCAACGAGTATGGTGAAAGTGCATTATCACGGCACTTTAATCGACGGCACTGTATTTGACAGCTCAGTGGAGCGTAAAACTCCGATTAGCTTTGGCTTGCACCAAGTTATAAAAGGCTGGACTGAGGGTCTGCAACTGATGAGCCCGGGCGATAAATTTCAGTTTTATATACCGCACCAGCTTGCCTATGGTGAAAAGCGGGTAGGGAGTATACCTCCTGCGTCATTGCTTATTTTTGAGGTGGAATTACTGGCTATAGAGTCGTAATTTTAAGGTAAAAAATACTTTAAGCCCTGCTTTAATCAAGTAGGGCTTTTTTATTTGCTCTTATCAGTCAATCCTACTCAAGAATTTAAAATATCAGTCGATACCTAAAATAGTGACAAATTCATTTTAGGGATAAAATAATGAAGATTTCAACCGCCTCAATTCAATATCAAGCATCTAATTATAACAATCAGCCTTTAATAGAATCAGAACAGCAACACATTGATGATAAATCAGAGGAAGAGCCTGACTATGTTTTATCAGAGTTTTTAGATGCTAAGGTTCAAAAATACAGCGAAGATAACGCAACATTTGCTGAGCAATATCAAAATTTAGAAAAGGCATATAAATATTTCACCCAGCAAGTGGTTGCATTGCAAGAACAAGTAAATAAGCTTAAGCAGAGTACGGTACAACGCAGTTTAACCATTGATAATAGCCAATATGGGCCAGCTGAAGACGATAGTCGCTTAACTATGGATGCTGAGCATATGGGAGCTAAAAAGTATAAAACCGAGCAACAACAAGAAGAGATAAATAGATTGGAGCTGCAACTTAGTGAGGTAAAGTCTCAGCAGGCAGCAATAAAACAACAAATTATTGAGCTAGTAATCAACGAAATGAAAAGGCGAGGCGACGACTTTACTATTTAACCAAAGTCTAACTGTATTAGTTCAGGTTATTTAACCTTGTAATGTACGCAGAAAAGTTAGTTTTTAAACTCAATTTTTTCAACCTCAAGCCTAAATTCTCCCGCCTGTTTACCTGCAATCATAAACCCAAGCTGCCTTACATCTTTAAAGTTAATTGTAGGTTGTTGTTCAAGTAAGCGGCCGCGATAAGTAAGCTGAAAATCTTCAGGTAAAAACTCAATATTAAGCCACTCGCTCTTTGTGGTACTAAACGAGCGGGTATAAGCCGCACCATCCATGTACTCATTGGTTCTTAAACGTAATTGATAGGTTTGACCATCGCCCTTAACACGTAGCACTATTTTTGTAATATTTTGGTTTTTTACATCCAACGGTGTTCTTATTGAAGCAAATCCTCCATTGTTTGCAAGCGATACATTGCCTGTAAACACTAAATTGTCGTTCTCATACAAAACCTGACTATTAGAAATGCCACCCATCACCGAATCATTAACCACATACCAGCGAGCATTGGCATTTGCCTCGGTGGTGGCAAACAGTAAGTTAAAAACAAAAAGTGATGAGAGTTGTTTGGCGGTCATGAGTAATTCCTTAAAACCATTATTAACAATAATACGTTTTGATGTAATAATTGTTCACATAATTATTTTAATACTGGGATAAGGCAATCCTTGATTAAAATACTGACCAAATTAAAGACGTCATAAAATATAAGGATATTAATTTATATGACAAAAAAGCCTGTGATTCTCGTTATCATAGCATTTATTGTTATGATGCTCGGCCCTGTTGGTCTTTATGAGTGGTACACTTCAATCGACCCCTCCTTTATCCCTAACCGTTTTTATGATTTTTTAAGTTTTTGGGTTTTAGGCTTTATTACTATTTCTTTAGTGTGTGCCTTTCTATTTCATTTAATAAAAACGCCAAATGCAAAAGAAGAGTTTAATACTCACTTTGATCAAGAAGGGGTTATCCTTAAATATTCAAGTATCATTATGATACCTATTTTGCTGTATGCATATCTTTGGGCTGTCATTTGTGCGCCGATTCAACTATGGGCGCATTATCATTTAGGCGATTATTGGTCTGAATAATATATCTTAGTTGAGTCTGAGGCTTGTTATAGCGATTATGAGCCGAATTGCGTTCGTTTACTCTTTGCAGATATATCTACAAACAAACAGCATACCATCAGGTGGTATTTAGATAAGCACAAGCTTTTAAAACTTAAAAATACAAAAGTGAACTTAGTCGGCGAAAAAAGTTACTTTGGCTATCTTGTTAACGAAATACAATGGTAAAAACGAAAGGGAATTAAATGAAAAGTAATAATTTGAACGAGAGTATAAAAGGCTTTTTTTGGGGAGTTGGGTTTGTAATAGCAATGCTTGGCGGCATTAGTGCGTTCGCCCTTACAATCGCCGCTGATGTTGACAGTGGATTTAAAACAATGGTTTCTAATAAAGCATTAGAAACAAGTGATGAAATTAATAATGATTATAAACTAACTCTTTCTGAAATATATAAAGAAAATGGTCAAGTAAGAATCGCGGCTGAATTAAAAAATATTACTAACGAGAGCATTTATACGGGAACCGTTATTGCTTCTACATTTGACGAAAGGGGTAAGTTTATTGGTAACTGTGTAGGTAAAAGCACAGACAGCTTTCTAGAACCTAGCGAAGTTAGCTATGTTGACATTAAATGCAATTTATTTAGATCACAAGCAAGTAAAGTTCACTCGACAAAGCTTAAAATTAAGTGGTTTTAGGGTAAGTTTAAATAAAAAGAGCCATACGAAGTATGACTCTTTTTTATTTGAAATCGATGTAATAGAGTTATTTTATTGAGGCAATAAACTCTTCATCTGTATATAGGTTTGTTAGTAATTTTTGAACTAACTCTACGTAGCTTTTTTGACCATTAGGGATAGCGATCGCTCCCATAAATGAAGAGTCAAAAGTGTGTTCGGCCATGATTTCTTTTTCGAATAAGATAATATTCTCTTCTGAAACGATAAAATTTACTTTTATAAATGAACTTCCCTCGGAGAAACCCGTAACATCAATATCTTGGTCAATTACTTTGCCAGTTACTTGCTTTTTAGCAACACCAGACCAAAGCTTGGCTAACTTAAGCTCTTGCAACAAAGCATTTTCAATATATTTACCATAACTGTTGCCTACAGATGAAATAAGAGGTGAGCCTCTAAGTGAAATTTTATTTAGTTTCTTTTCAGATTTAATTGTGCCAACAGATAGAGGGGAAACCGTTTCTTGCTTTAATTTTGAAACGTTACCAATGTCTGCACTATAAGGAGGCACTTGAATTGTACATGCACTTAAGAATAAAACCCCGATTAATCCTATTGAACTTCTATACTTCATTTTAATTCTTTCCTTACTCATAGTTTTGACTGCTCTAACTCTACAACTAGTTTGTTAAATGCTTCTTCTGTTGCACGCTTTGCTGATAAAGAAAAGTCGTTTTTAAACTCATCAAATTCAGCTTTGCCAAAACCTTTAACTTCAGTATTCCATGCTATATCGCCATTGTTATTTAAAGTTTTACAGTTTAACGTGAAAGTAAACTCTGTAGGTGGCCATGTAAATAAACTATCTGAACTAGATTCAGTTGTTATTGTAGGTATAAATACATATTCAATTTTATTGTCTTGTAAAAATGTATTATCAGTTAATGATTCAAGCTTATAAACGTTTTCAAATTTATTAGAAAGTACAGTATATAATGCAGCTTCTGTGTCTTTATAAGGTTTGTAACTAACATTATCGCCACCACCGCCAGGTGTTTTTACTTGTTTTTTAATATCATCTTCAGAAATATAATAACCTACAACAGATATTGATTTATTTTCTGAAAGCTGAAGTTTTTCAGTGTCTGGATTTAAACTTATCTGGTGGGCACAGCCACTTAAAACAAGTACCGAAAACAAGAAAAACATGTTAGTTAATAACTTCAAAATATACTCCATATATTTAATTTTTAAAGAAAAAGTAGTTTCATCGATAATATATGTTTTGTAGTTGCATTGTAAATAATGTTAACTTTATATTTGTAAATGGTTGTAACTTTTGTATCTAATAATTTTTGGTTTTGAGGTGTTTTTATTTTAAATAGAGATGAGTTCGCTTGAGCAAAAATTAAAAAGCGCGTAATTTAACCGCGTTACCTATTTTAATAACAAGTATAATAATGAAAGCACAAGAATTAGAACAATTAGCGTTATCTAAAGCCGAAACTCGAGAAGTGATCACGCCGTATGCCTTTAAGGTTGATAATGCTTTACTTGGCTTGCCTTTGGCTTCGCCGACTCGGCGCGTATTAGCTATGATTATAGATGTTGCATTAATATTCTTAGCTGCAAAGCTCAGTGCAACTATTATTGCATTCGTTGCTGCGATGGCGTTTTACAAAGGAACGGCGCAGCAATACCTTCCTAAAATGTCGAGTGTGTGGCGAAGAATATTAAAAATAGTAGCAGCAAGTATTTTATTTGTAAGCGCTCTTGCTGTGCTTTCAATTGGTATAGATTATTTAGAAGGCGATGACTCTGATCAAGGCTTAACTGTTCAAGGCTTAAAAATACAGGATGACATTCAGCTTACCTCCACAGAAAAAAGGCAGGTAAATGCTTACTTAGTGCAAACAGCAGACGAAAGCTGTGAGCAATCTTGTCAACAAAATGCACTTGATAACTTGATAGGGCAAGTACCCAAATTAGCCGAAATGGACGACCTACAAAACCCACAACTTGCAAAAGCATTTTTACAATTATTAGTGCTTAGTGAAAATAATGAATTAAAGCTTACGCAGTTAATAGAAGATAAACCCGCACAAACAACCACACACAGTATTTTGCAGTGGGGTAAAGGGATTATTCAAGATTTAGGTTTGGGTTTTGGCTGGGCGGCTGTGTACTTCACACTGTTTTCTTTATTATGGCGCGGTCAAACCCCTGGTAAAAAGTTCTGTAACACCAGAGTGGTTGCATTAAGTGGTGAATCACTGGGTTTACTTGATTGTTTTGGCCGCTACGGTGGTTACGGTGCAGGTTTTGCCACCGGCTTGTTAGGCTTTTTACAAGTATACTGGGACCCAAACAGGCAAGCCATTCAAGATAAAATATCAGCCACTGTGGTTATTCAAGGGAATGTGAACCAAGTTGTAAATGTGCAAACAGTAGAAGAGACTGTTAAAAGTTAACTTTGCTCTTATTACAAGGATGGTTATGAAAGCTTTATTAATTGTATTTATTAATCTGTATTTTATTACGGTTTCGTATGCGTCAGAAGATATTATATTAGCAAAAGCGCATCAGCTTAAGTCTGTTATTTTAGATGAGCAACGCAGCTTCAGCGTTTATTTACAGCCAAGCTATAATGAAAACCCTGATAAAGAATATCCAGTTATTTATTTGCTCGATGGTGACCAAACACAGCTAAAAGCTGTCGCTGGGCTAGTAGAGGCACTTAGTACAGAACGGCTAGAGCAGCAAATACAACAAGCAATTATAGTAGCCATTCCAAATAGTAAAAATGCGATAAGAGAGCGTGACTTTACCCCAACCAATGTCGATTGGACATTTAACGGTAAACTCCTAGAAAGGTTTGAAAATATTGGTAACGCCGCAAACTACAGCGTCTTTTTCGAAAAAGAACTTATTCCACTCATTAATAAAAATTACCGAACATCAACTAAACGCGTATTAATTGGCGAGTCTTTTGGTGGCTTGTTTGCAAACTATGTATTGCTTACCAATCATGCGCTATTTACAGACTACTTAATAATTGATGCAACTTACCTTTGGGATAATAACTACCTCAATCGATATTTTGATAAGAAGCAACTTGTAAACAAGCAGCTTAACGGTAATGTGTATTTTACCTTTGCAAATAACGGCGAAGCGTTTGGTGAGATTGGTAAAACAAATTATCAATGGGGCTTAGCACTTGTTGAAAAGCTAAAAGCGCACTCGAGCGATAATTTAAATATAAATCAACGTTACTTTGAAGATGAAACTCATGGCACAGTCGCTGCCCTTAGTTGGTATTATGGGTTAAAAAGTATACTTAAAAGATAATTTTATCATTGAAGTTGAATGGGAGTTTAATTGCTAAACATAAAGCACAAAGAGTTTCATAAAAGCTTTTTATATCTATTAATTATATTCGCACTAATGAGCTATTTAGTATTGCTCATTGGATGGTACGAGTTTAACGATCCTGCTTTTATTGCTAATGAGCGATTACATTTTATAGAGCTAGCAGTGCTACCTATATTAACCATGGCAGTAATATATACATTATTTAAAAAGTATAGGTGTGATCACAACTTTAATTATTTAATAACTCGTCACTTTTTTAAAGGTAGCAGGCTAGTAAAAGGATTTTTGATAGTAATGTACCCTTGTTTGATCTATATGGCGTTGTGGAAATTTAGCGTAGTTCCCATTATGTATTATGCTGAAAATAATTTAGGCGAACTGTGGTCTGAAGAATATTTTTTAACTGATGTAACTACATGTATTATAAATGATCAGCAGCAATGTATAACATTAAACATTGCTGATTTATCCACTGGTGAAGAGCATTCGTTTAGATGGTACTTAGATACGGACGAGCTACAAACACTTAAAAACAAAAATATAAATTTAGTCGGTGAAAAAAGTTACTTTGGCAATCTTGTTAACGAAATACAATGGTAAAAACCAAAGAGAATTAAATGAAAAGCAATAATTTTAATGAGAGCATAAAAGGTTTTTTTGGGGCATCGGGTTTGTAATAGCTATACTCGGCGGTATTAGTGCATTCGCCCTGACAATCGCCGCTGATGTTGACAATGGATTTAAAACAATGGTTTCTAATAAAGCATTAGAAACAAGTGATGAAATTAATAATGATTATAAACTAACTCTTTCTGAAATATACAAAGAAAATGGTCAAGTAAGAATCGCAGCTGAATTAAAAAATATTACTAACGAGAGCATTTATACGGGAACCGTTATTGCTTCTACATTTGATGAAAGTGGCAAGTTTATTGGTAATTGTGTAGGCAAAAGCACAGAAAGCTTTTTAGAACCTAGCGAAGTTAGCTATGTTGACATTAAATGCAATTTATTTAGATCACAAGCAAGTAAAGTTCACTCGACAAAGCTTAAAATTAAGTGGTTCTAGGCATGTATTCAATTTTTTTAGAGTTAAGTGTAGATGCTAAATAAACTATTTAGTTGGGAGCGTGGGCGACAAAGATCAGGTTATGACAAGATGCTACTCTGTCGTATTTTTGCTCCTTTTAAGTTTGATGTCTATTTGATTAAATTTCCACAAGGGAGTGAAATAAAACCGCATATCGATAACGTTAAAACTGGTCGGCACTTTAGGCTCAATATTATATTAAAACATGCCGCCAAGGGTGGTGAGTTTATTTGTGACAATCCAATTATAAATTACCACCGAGTTAAGCTGTTCAGGCCTGATATAGAACAGCACCAAGTATCAAAAATAGAAAAGGGCAGTCGTTATATTTTAAGCATAGGCTGGATTAAAAATTAAATTTTTGTAGGTTGGGCTTTGCAAAGCTAAACCCAACAAAAATCATCTTCTGTTGCTGATAGCTAAAAGCTCTAATTTACTTCTTAGACCTAACCCCAAATCCAATCATACCCAACAACACCATTACTCCCCATACAAACCCATTGCCGTATTGGCTATACACGCTATCCCCTTGTATGAGCTTTATATTGGCTTTGAGTGTGGTAGCTTCAAACTGTGGCATAGTTTGGCGTGTTTGGCTTATGGGGTCGTATACACCGCTTATGCCGTTGTTGGTAACACGCACTAATGGACGCTGAAGTTCTAGGGCGCGCATACGGGCAATTTGCATATGCTGGTGGGGGCCTATTGAATCACCAAACCAAGCATCATTACTCACCGTAAATAATATGTCTGAGTCGCTTTTGTAGTTACCACGCACTAAATCGGCAAATACTATTTCGTAACAAATAGCGGGCAGCAGGTTAAAGCCATTCGCACGTAAATTATCTTGTACTTTATCACCGCGCGAGAACGATGACATGGGTAAATCAAATAACGGAGCTATGGGGCGGAGTATGTCTTCAAATGGAACAAACTCACCAATCGGGAGTAATTGATGTTTTTGATAGCGGTTATTGTCTAAGTAACGATAGTGGCCGTATTCATCATTTTGCTCTTTGTTACCGACCACAATTAGCGTATTGAAAATGGTTTTAGTGTCGCGTTGGTAATCGACAATACCGGTCACTAATGCAGTTTTATTGAATGAGGCGGCACTGTCTAAGCCTGCTAAATACGAATCGGCAAGCGCTTCTATCTCAGGCACTGCAGCTTCAGGCCACACGATTAACTCGGCATCCCAGTGACGGCGCGTCATATCCTGATACTTACTCATGGTGGTCCAAAACTCACTGGGGTCAAACCGCAAGTGTTGTTTTATATTACCTTGTACAAGCAGCACAGAGAGGTCTTTATCGGAGTAATTGGTTACCTTTGTAAAGTGTGCGCCTGTGAAGGCAAGCAAAACCACAGCAGCGGTAACAACAGGCATTTTAAATTGTTTTTGCGTTAAGCTGTACAATGCAAAGCCTATGGCAATACATAATAGTGTGAGCCCAAATTCACCAATTAAAGGAGCAAGGGCATTCAGAGGGCTATCGGTTTGTGTATAACCAAAGCTTAACCAAGGAAAACCAGTTAACAGGTTGGCACGCAAATATTCACTAATAGCAAAACAAGGGAGTAATAGCGCTGCAAAACTTATAGAGCCGTTTGAAAAGCGAGTGGTTGCCCACAGCGCCAGCGCAGGAAATAACGCAAGGTAGCTACAAAGCAGTGCCATTAATGCAATTGAGGCGATAAGTGGCATACCGCCAAAGGTGGCGATAGAAACATGTACCCAACTTATACCTGCACCAAACCAGCCTAAACCAAATATAAAGCCATACTTAGCGGCTGTTTTAGCATGTACTTTTCCATTGAGGTTTGCAGGAATACAAAAAAATAGCGAGCCTATGCTAAAAAATACAATCGGCCAAATACCAAAAGGCGCGTAGCTAAAAGTTAAAAGAAGGCCCGCAACCAGTGCGAGCCATGCTTTTTTATCTTTTGCTAGTAGGGTGAGACTAGTTAGCAGTTTCTTCACTGTCGTTATCATCAGCCTTAGGAATGGTGACTTGCAGTTGCAATATACGACGATTATCAGAATTGGTTACTTTAAACTGAAATCCTTCTATATCAATGGTTTCGCCACGGCTCGGCATATGGCCAAAGGCGTGTAACACGGTACCACCAATAGTATCTGCGTCTTGCGAGCTATAACCTGATTTAAAATGCTCGTTAAAGTCATCTACAGGGGTCAGTGCCTGCACAACGTAAACGTGCTTAGCCAGTTGTCGAATATCTTGTTGTTCTTCTTCTTCATCGTGCTCATCTTCGATTTCGCCT
Source organism: Pseudoalteromonas sp. QJM3NY_12 (assembly GCF_056173165.1). Next base: position 2,208,795 of record NZ_CM149661.1, on the reverse strand, counting down.
ACAATGATCTCAAGAATATCTTCAATGGTTACTAAACCCGATACACCGCCGTATTCATCAATTACAATCGCCATATGGTAACGTTGCTGACGAAACTCATTAAGCAGAGTATCAACCCGTTTACTTTCAGGCACTACCATAGCAGGGCGCAAATAGTCACGTAGCGATGGTAAATGCTCATCTTTATTTAAAATGAGGGGTAATAAGTCTTTTGCGAGTAAAATCCCTTCTACATGGTCTTTATCTTCACACACCACCGGAAAACGAGAGTGGGTAGAGTCAACCATCATAGGTATGTGCTCTTCAAGCGGGCTATCAATTTCCAAAGTGACCATTTGTGAGCGCGGGATCATAATATCTCGCACTTTTAGCTCAGACACGCCAAGCACACCTTCAATCATTTCTTTGGTTTCAGGATCGATTACATCCCGCTCTTGGGCATCGGCAATTACCTCAACCAGCTCTTCTCTATTCTGGGGTTCCCCTTGCAACATCTGGGTTATACGACCCAGCCAAGTTTTGCCAGAAGAACCCTGGCTAGATTGCGAGTTATCGTCGCTCATTACGTCTAATTGCTCCGTTTATTTAAATATCGTCCCGATATGGGTCTGCTATGTTTAGTTCAGCAAGTAATTGCTTTTCTATACTTTCCATCTCTAACGCGTCTTCACTCTTTATATGGTCAAATCCAAGTAAATGCAAGCATCCATGAATAACCATATGAGCAAAGTGGTCATGAAATGACTTTTCTTGCTCTTGTGCCTCAGCCAAAACAATGGCAGGACAAATAATTAAGTCACCCACAAGTGGGATATCAATACCCGGTGGCGCTTCAAATTCAAATGATAATACGTTGGTAGGCTTATTTTTACCACGGTAGTCATTATTGAGCTGTTGCGACTGTTCTTCATCGCTGATAACAATGGTCAGCTCAGACTCATCACGATATTGGCTAAGTACTTTATCGGCCCACATGGCAAACTGCTCAAGGCTGGGTAAGTTGTCAAACTCACACGCTATTTGTAAATCAAGTTCTGTTTTCACGGTATTACTCTTTTGTAGCAGGTTGCTCATGAGCGGCGAGCGCTTCTTTGGCTTGTTGTTTCTCTAATCGTTTAAGGCGTTCACGCTCATCGTTTCGCTCATACGCTTCTACAATGCGGGCTACTACAGGGTGGCGTACCACATCGTGCGATTTGAAAAAGTTAAAGCTAATTTCATCAACGCCATCCAATACTTCAATAGCATGGCGAAGACCAGAGCGCGCACCTCGAGGTAAATCAACTTGGGTTATATCGCCGGTGATCACTGCTTTAGAATTAAAACCAATACGGGTTAAGAACATTTTCATTTGCTCTGTGGTGGTATTTTGGCTTTCATCTAAAATAATAAACGCATCATTAAGTGTGCGCCCACGCATGTAAGCCAGTGGCGCAATTTCAATGATGTTTTTTTCAATCAGCTTTTCAACACGCTCAAAGCCAAGCATTTCAAATAAGGCATCGTAAAGTGGGCGTAAGTAAGGGTCTATTTTTTGGCTTAAGTCACCCGGTAAAAAACCGAGTTTTTCACCCGCTTCAACCGCAGGGCGAGTGAGTAATATACGGCGTATTTCTTGGCGCTCTAGTGCATCAACTGCCGCTGCAACGGCAAGATAGGTTTTACCTGTACCTGCAGGGCCAATACCAAAGGTAATGTCGTGGTGCAAAATATTAGCAACATACAAGCCTTGGTTATCGTTTCGCGGTTTAATAACGCCACGACGGGTTTTAATCATCATTTCTTTGCCATAAGCACTGTGTGCAACATCTTGCTCAAGCGCTTTAGACTCAGTGATGGCTAAATGTACGTTGTCAGGCTCAATTTCGCCAATTTCCCCACGCACAGGTTGAGTATCAATATAAAGGTTTTTTAAGATCTCTACCGCGCCAGCACTACTGTGTAGTTTACCGGTTACTTTAAAAAAGTTATCACGATGAATAATTTCAACACCTAGACGGCGTTCAATTTGTTTGATGTTTTCGTCAAACGGGCCACATAATGAAGAAAGGCGTTTGTTGTCGGCAGGTTCTAAATAAATCTCTAATGTTTTTAACTGATTACTCAAAATTACTTCCTATTACAGTGCGCCAGCGTTAACTGGCGCAATGAATTTTTGCAACTAAGGTACGAAAGTAGCAACGCCAATTTCGTTAGCTGTCTCGGTTTTTTGCTCACTCGCTGCTTTGGTTAAAATAGCAGAAGGCGCAATTTCGCGGCGTAAGTTCATTTCTGATTCTGTACGAATTAAATCGCCACGTAAAGAGTTTGGTAACGCCTCGGTAATACGTACATCAACAAACTGACCGATCACTGTGTGTGGGCCAACAAAGTTAACTACACGGTTGTTTTCAGTACGTCCACGTAGTTCCATCGGGTTCTTCTTAGAAGGGCCTTCAACTAAAATACGTTGCTCTGTATCAAACATTTGGCGGCTAATTTGCTGCGCCATTTGTGTAATACGGTTTTGTAATAAGTACAGGCGCTCTTTTTTCTCTTGCTCGGTTACGTCATCTGGTAAATCGGCCGCTGGCGTGCCTGGGCGTGCACTGTAAATAAAGCTAAAGCTCATATCAAAACCAATATCGTTGATAAGGTTCATGGTGGCTTCAAAATCGGCCTTACTTTCACCTGGGAAACCTATGATGAAATCTGACGACATGCTTAGGTTAGGGCGAATTTTACGTAGCTTACGAATAGTTGATTTGTACTCAAGGGCAGTATGGCCGCGTTTCATTAAGTTTAAAACACGGTCTGAACCACTTTGTACTGGAAGGTGTAAGTGATCAACCAGCTCAGGCACATCAGCGTACGCATCAATAATGTCTGGTGTAAACTCTACAGGGTGTGAGGTGGTGTAACGAATACGGTCAATCCCGTCAATTGCAGCCACTAAACGAATTAGATCTGAGAAATAGCAAATTTCACCATCGTGTGTATCACCACGGTATGCATTTACGTTTTGACCTAATAGGTTAACTTCACGTACGCCTTGCTCGGCTAACTGTGCAACTTCTAATAATACATCATCAACAGGGCGGCTTACTTCTTCACCACGGGTGTAAGGCACAACACAGAAAGTACAATATTTAGAACAACCTTCCATAATTGATACAAACGCAGAAGGACCTTCCGCTTTAGGCTCAGGTAAGCGGTCAAATTTTTCAATCTCAGGGAATGAAATATCAACTACAGATGAACCTTTATCGCCTTGTACTTGTTTAATCATCTCAGGTAAACGGTGCAAAGTTTGTGGACCAAAAATAACATCTACAAACGGAGCACGTTGGCGAATTGAATCACCTTCTTGTGATGCAACACAGCCGCCTACACCAATTATAAGGTCTGGTTTGTCATCTTTTAATAACTTCCAACGACCTAGTTGGTGAAATACTTTTTCTTGCGCTTTTTCACGAATTGAACAGGTATTAAGTAAGATAACATCAGCATCAGCAGCTTCTTCAGTTAGCTGATAGCCGTTGGTAGCATCTAGAAGATCAGCCATTTTCTGAGAGTCGTATTCGTTCATCTGACAACCCCAGGTTTTAATATGCAGCTTTTTGCTCATTGAAATATAGCCTCGTGTTCAATTCGATAGTGGCACAAATATGTGCTAGAAACAGGTATAAGTGGCGGAATTATTAAAATTTCGCTCGACTTAAAGGACGCGTATTTTAGCTGGATACACGCTCAAAACCAAGTATAGATTTCATGTTTGTGATCTGAAATCAATATAGTATGGGTTTAATAATAGAATTAAGCGAAGCGCTCACACTGAGCAAACTAATTACGATACAATCTAAGCAGAGTTAAGTCAGAATTAAAATGATGAAAAACATGGCTAAAAATAATGTAATTGTAGTAGGGGGCGGCATGGTTGGTGCCGCTATGGCTATTAAATTAGCGCAACAAGGCAAAGCCGTACGTGTTATTGAAAAACATCCAATAGATGCACCACAGGTACTTAACAGTGATGACGTTGATATACGTATTTCGGCTATTAATCGCTTTTCTGAAAAATTGCTTGATCAGCTCGGTGCGATGCCATTATTGCGAGCAAATAGATTGGCTCCCTATGAACAATTAGAGACCTTTGAACAGGGTAACGATCATTTATTATTTGATTGTCACGCTATTAATACCACCCATTTAGGTCATTTAATTGAGAATAAGCTAGTTCAAGCCAGTTTATGGCAGCAATTTGAGCAACATAATATTGAAATAAGTAACCCTTCATCGGTTTTAACGGCAGTAGAGCAAAACCCTGATAGCATTACCTTGCACTATAACGAACAAAGCTTTACTACTGATTTAGTTATTGCAGCGGATGGCGGGCAATCACAATTACGCAGCAAGGCCAACATTGGTATAACCGGGTGGCAATATCAGCAGCATTGTATGGGGGTGCTAATAAAGCTCGATGCACCACAACAAGTTAAAACATGGCAGCAGTTTACACCTTCGGGGCCAGTTGCGTTTTTACCTATGCAAGCACCTTATGCAAATTTAATTTGGTATGACGATGCAAATACCCTCAAAGCATTTAAAGCCCTACAACCTAGCGAATTAAAGGCTCATATTATTGAAAAGTTTCCAAAGCTTGCTGGTGATTTTGAAGTACAAAGCCATGCTATATTTCCTTTAGCAAGGCAGCATGCCAATAATTATTCACAAGGCAGACTCGTTTTAGTGGGTGATGCGGCGCACACCATTAATCCTCTGGCAGGACAGGGTGTTAATTTAGGCTTTCAAGATGTAGCTGCTTTAGCTGAAGTGTTACGTACAGCTGATGATGTAGGGTGCCCGCTAATGCTTAAAGAATACGAGCGTAGTCGTCGTAACGCTAATTTATTAATGATGAGTATGATGGATGCTTGCTACTTTGGTTTCTCAAATCAAATAGCCCCATTAAAATGGGCGCGCAGCACATTTTTAAAGTTAGCTAATAATACAGGGCCGGTAAAAAACTGGGTGCTGAAATACGCAATAAGCGGTGAGCTTAGTTAAAATACTTATAGTTATTAAAAGGCTCAAATTTGGGTCTTTTTTATGCCTAAGAAAAAGTGGTGTAGGTTATAAAGGTAGAAACAGAATTAAAGATATAAGTTAGATAATTGGAATTTAGGGTAAATCGTGAAGTGTAATCGAAGACCTGTGCAAATTGGCTGGGATACCAGGATTTGAACCTGGGAATGCCAGGATCAAAACCTGGTGCCTTACCGCTTGGCGATATCCCAACTCTAAATTTGGATGAGTTTTAGTTCTAGTTAAGAACATGGTGCGGAAGGAGAGACTTGAACTCTCACATCCTAAGATACTGGAACCTAAATCCAGCGCGTCTACCAATTCCGCCACTCCCGCAGTTCTTATTCTTATACAACATTCTTTGGTAGAAGAAGTTGGCTGGGATACCAGGATTTGAACCTGGGAATGCCAGGATCAAAACCTGGTGCCTTACCGCTTGGCGATATCCCAACTAAGAAATTGCTGATAGTTTTAATTCTTATCAAGAATGTGGTGCGGAAGGAGAGACTTGAACTCTCACATCCTAAGATACTGGAACCTAAATCCAGCGCGTCTACCAATTCCGCCACTCCCGCATACAAATTTATATTTAGACTCCTAACAGAGTATTTCTTAATTCAACGTTCTTTGGTAGAAGAAGTTGGCTGGGATACCAGGATTTGAACCTGGGAATGCCAGGATCAAAACCTGGTGCCTTACCGCTTGGCGATATCCCAACTAAGAAATTGCTGATAATTTTAATTCTTATCAAAGAATATGGTGCGGAAGGAGAGACTTGAACTCTCACATCCTAAGATACTGGAACCTAAATCCAGCGCGTCTACCAATTCCGCCACTCCCGCATTATCACTTTGAATTAATCAAAGAAATGGTAGTTATTTTAAACTCTTCATTGAGTTGCAATTTAACTCTTGCAGAGCCACTTCTAGAAAAGAAATGGTGGCTAAGACGGGATTTGAACCTGTGACCCCATCATTATGAGTGATGTGCTCTAACCAGCTGAGCTACTTAGCCATTGTTGGCTGGGATACCAGGATTTGAACCTGGGAATGCCAGGATCAAAACCTGGTGCCTTACCGCTTGGCGATATCCCAACAATAAACAATTGATAGTTTTAATTCATATCAAGAATATGGTGCGGAAGGAGAGACTTGAACTCTCACATCCTAAGATACTGGAACCTAAATCCAGCGCGTCTACCAATTCCGCCACTCCCGCATTATTACTTTGAATTAATCAAAGAAATGGTAGTTATTTTAAACTCTTCATTGAGCAACAAAAAATAAATGGTGGCTAAGACGGGATTTGAACCTGTGACCCCATCATTATGAGTGATGTGCTCTAACCAGCTGAGCTACTTAGCCATCTTTTTTGTTAGCACTTCATCGCTGAGTGCGGGGCGTATTATGCTGATATGCCCCAAATTCGTCAACACCTTTTTTGCAAAAAAACACTTAAGTTGGTTTGTTTGCAGGAAAAATAGGCTAACCGGCTATTTTTTAATTAAAACGTTGCTTTTTTAACACTCTTTATGAGCTGAGTATTATAATTTTAGCTTTGCTTTACGTTTTGAAGCTTATTACTAGGGTAGACTAATATTCGGCTGAAAATAAAAAAGGCCCGTAAAAACGAGCCTTTTAAAACAATTAGCCACTCAAGGTGGTGCGGTGTTTAATTATACGTTGAACAAGAAGTTCATTACATCGCCATCTTTAACAATGTATTCTTTACCTTCTTGACGCATTTTACCTGCTTCTTTTGCACCGCTTTCGCCTTTACATGCAATAAAGTCATCAAAAGCAATTGTTTGTGCACGGATAAAGCCACGTTCAAAGTCGGTATGGATTTTACCTGCAGCTTGTGGCGCTGTTGCACCCACAGGGATAGTCCATGCACGAACTTCTTTTACACCCGCAGTAAAGTAGGTTTGTAAGTGCAGTAATTCATAACCGCCACGAATAACAAGGTTAAGCCCAGGCTCTTCAAGACCAAGGTCAGCCATAAACTCTAACTTGTCTTCATCTTCAAGCTCAGAAAGCTCAGACTCGATAGCGGCACACACAGGTACTACAACCGCATCTTCAGCGGCAGCTATTTCACGCACACGATCAAGTAGTGGGTTATTTTCAAATCCATCTTCAGCAACGTTAGCAATATACATAGTTGGTTTGATGGTTAAGAAGTTAATAGGCGCAATTGCTGCTTTTTCTTCTTTTGTTAGTGCTAAAGAACGTAAAGTTAAGCCTTCATCAAGATGCACTTTTACTTTTTCAAGTACTGCATTTTGCTCTTTTGCGTCTTTATCACCGCCTTTTGCTTTTTTTGCATTACGGAAAATTGCTTTATCAGCACTGTCCATATCAGCAAGCACAAGCTCAGTGTTGATCACGTCAATGTCGTCCGCAGGGTCAATAGTACCCGCTACGTGAATAACGTTTTCATCTTCAAAACAGCGAACTACATGGCCAATCGCATCAGTTTCACGAATATTTGCTAAAAACTGATTGCCTAGGCCTTCACCTTTCGATGCACCTTTAACTAAACCTGCAATATCCACAAATTCCATACTGGTTGTAAGAATACGTTGTGGGTTAACAATTTTAGCAAGTTCGTCTAGGCGAGGATCTGGCACCGGTACCACACCTGTATTAGGTTCAATGGTACAAAAAGGAAAGTTAGCGGCTTCAATACCCGCTTTAGTCAATGCATTGAAAAGTGTTGATTTACCAACATTAGGCAAGCCAACGATGCCACATTTAAAACCCATAGTAAGATACCTTGTTTAGATTCGTTTAAAACGTGTGTACGTATACCCCTAAAAACTAGGGTTTAAACGAATGTAGTCTGTTTTGTGCTTTTAACACACCGTCTTTAGCAAGTATTTCCATACAACGAACTGCTTCATCAACTGCGGCATCCATTTTTTCCTGATCTTCCTTGGCTGCTTTTCCAAGCACCCAACCGGTGACCATTTCACGATGTCCTGGATGACCAACACCTATGCGTAAGCGCATAAAGTCTTTTTGATTTGCCATTTTTGCAATAATGTCTTTTAAGCCATTATGACCGCCATGTCCGCCGCCTTTTTTTAATTTGGCAACGCCTGGGTCTAAATCCAATTCATCATGGGCGACAAGTATGTCTTCCACTGGGATTTTAAAAAAATTGGCTAAACTACTCACCGCTTTGCCACTTAAGTTCATGTAAGTGGTGGGGATCAGTAATTTGAATTCTTTGCCTTGAATAATCACTTTGCCAGTAAGGCCGTGATATTTAGGGTCGTGTTTTAGCGTGCAGTTGTAGCGTGCAGCGAGTTCTTGAATGAACCAAGCACCTGCGTTGTGGCGTGTATTTGCGTATTCGGGGCCTGGATTAGCCAGGCCCACAAGCATTTGAATAGAATTCAAGGTGCGAGACCTTAAATATTATTCTGCAGCGTCTGAAGCGTCGTCTTCAGTTGGAGCTGCTTTGTTAGCTTTGATAGTAACGATAGACTGATCGTGGCCTTCGCCTTTACCAAGCTCAACAGATTGAACACCTTTAGGGAACGCAAGATCTGTAAGGTGGATTGAATCACCAGCTACAAGATCAGATACGTCTACTTCGATGAATTCTGGAAGTGACTTAGGAAGACAAGAAATCTCAACTTCAGTTAACTGGTGAACAACAGTTGCACCTAACTTAGTTACTTTATCTTCACCGATGAAGTGTAAAGGAACCTTAGTTACTAGTTTGTGAGTTGCGTCTACACGTTGGAAATCAAGGTGAGTAAGCTTAGGCTTGAAAGGGTGACGTTGGATATCTTTTAAGATAGCTTCAACTTTCTCGCCACCTACATTTAATGTAAGGATGTGAGTGTAAAAGCCTTCGTCTTCTTGTGCTTTGATCATATCTTTATGTTCAAAAGTAAGCGATAAAGCTTCTTTATCAGCTCCATAAAGGATTGCCGGCACTTTGTCTTCGCGACGTAGGCGGCGGCTCGCACCAGTACCAGTTTCTACGCGAAGTTCAGCGTCATAAGTATAAGTTGTGTTAGACATGATGTCTCCAATAATTAAAAGTGTTAGGGCCTTTGCGACCAAGGTCCCTAGCCAAAAGGCGCGCTATCATACCACTGCGGGTTTATAAAATAAACATCACCTACAAAAAAAGCGCCAAAAGGCGCTTTTATACTCATTAATGTTTAACTTTAATGTTCAAACATTGCCGAGATAGATTCTTCGTTGCTAATGCGACGAATAGTCTCTGCTAACATATCTGCAAGTGTTAATACTTTAACAATATCAAGCGCTTTTAGTTCGTCAGACAGTGGAATTGAGTCAGTTACAATCACTTCATCAATCACAGAGTTACGTAAGTTTTCTGCAGCTGTACCAGAAAGAATAGGGTGAGTAGCGTAAGCAAATACACGTTTAGCACCATGCTCTTTAAGAGCTTCAGCTGCTTTACACAATGTACCACCGGTATCAATCATGTCATCAACAATAATACAATCACGACCTTCAACGTCACCAATAATATGCATTACTTGAGAAACGTTAGCTTGAGGGCGACGTTTATCAATAATAGCTAGGTCGGTATCGTTTAATAGTTTTGCAATTGCACGGGCACGTACAACACCACCAATATCAGGAGATACAACAACCACGTCATCAAAGTCGCGGTTTTTCATATCTTCTAATAATACCGGGCTGCCAAATACGTTATCTACTGGTACATCGAAGAAGCCTTGGATTTGCTCAGCATGTAAATCAACCGTAAGAACGCGGTCAACACCTACACTTGATAAGAAATCCGCAACCACTTTAGCTGTAATTGGCACACGCGCAGAACGTACACGACGATCTTGACGAGCATAACCAAAATAAGGAATAACAGCAGTGATACGACCGGCAGATGCACGGCGTAGCGCATCAACCATAACGATAAGTTCCATCAGGTTATCGTTAGTAGGGGCACAGGTTGATTGTAAGATAAAAACATCCGAGCCACGAACATTTTCATTAATTTGAACACTGATCTCACCGTCACTAAAACGGCCAACAACAGCATCGCCTAATTCAATATATAAACGTTTTGCAACTTTTTGAGCTAGGTCAGGTGTTGCGTTACCAGCGAAGAGCTTCATGTCAGGCACGGTAGGGTTCCTCAGGCACTGAATTTTTGGACTAACTTACATTGAATGAACAAAGTAGGTTAACTTATGATTACTTGTACGTTACTTCATTTATCAATGATGGCGGCTAACTCCGTGTGAGCAGGAGAAGTATTAACGCTTGATGCGATAAACCCCTGCCAAGTATGGGGGAGGTTAGCAAGTACATCTTGTGCTTGAACTTGACTAGCAAATTCAACAAAACAACATGAACCTGTTCCGGTCATCTTTGATGGGGCGTATTTTAGCAACCACTGCAGGGTTTTTTCAACCTCGGGACACAGCTTTTTCACTAAAGGCTCACAATCGTTAGTTAAAACCTGTTGTTGCCAGTCACCTGAAAGTTTAGGCGTGTCACGTTTTAAATCGGGGTGAGTAAATATTTGTGCAGTACTGACATGCTGGTTTGGAAAAACAACGCAGTACCATTTTTGTGGCAATTTAACATACTCTAATTGCTCGCCAATGCCATGTGCTATGGCGCTTTTACCTTTAATGAATACAGGTACGTCTGCACCGAGCTTCAAGCCTAAATCTGCAAGTTCATCTAGTGTAAGAGCGGTATTCCACAGTGTATTCAGCGCTAAAAGTGTTGTTGCGGCATCGGATGAACCACCACCAACACCTCCGCCCATAGGCAAACGTTTAGTTAAATTTATTTTTGCACCTAAATTCACTTTACACTGAGTTTGCAATAATAAAGCTGCTTTATAAATTAAGTTGTCAGTTAGTGCAATGCCATGAGTGTCACCGCTAATACTAATATTTTTATCATTAGTAAGCGTAAAATGGAGCTCGTCGCCATAGTTTAAAAATGTAAACAGGGTTTCTAATTCATGATAGCCATCATCACGGCGACCATTAATATGTAAAAATAAATTTAGCTTCGCCGGCGCAATCAGCGAAAGTTCAAAGGGAGTATTCATAATTAGTTAAACTGCCAATCGTAGAGTTTGATTTTAATTTTAATCTTTTGATGGGTTAAGGTTAGCGCGTTAGGTAACCAAAAACCGTGTTTTTGTATGTAACTGGTGTAGTTTATTTGCCATTTTTTGCCAGCGTCATCAAACCATAACACGCTTTTAGCACGGCCTAATTGATCGACTTCTAAGGTTTGATCGTCAATAGTGGCTTTTAACCACTGACCGGCGTTATTTACCGGTAAAGTAAACCCCGTTAAGCGTTGTAAAAGTTTACTCGCATTAGTATCAAAAAACTGTTGATCATCAAATATTAATTCAGCCCCCACTGCGGTTTGTTTGAGCGATAAAATTCGGGTGCCAATAAATGTGGTTAACACTAAATGATTACTATTTTGTGTTTGTTGCCAATTTAAGTTAGCAGATTGGCGCTCATCAGGGCTAATAAACGCTAATTTACCTTCCACCTGCCAAGTTTTTTGTGTACTAAGACGTAACTTCCAGTCTTCGTAAGTTTTTGTATTGTAGTTGTTTTTATTGGCACAGCCCGTTAAAAAAATAATTAACAGGGTTAAAATAAAATATTGTCGAGTCAAATGTTGTTCCTTACTTTCCATATTCCTGAGATTTTTGATAAAATTGCCGCCTATGAAGTAGGGCTCAGCAATATTTGGCAGATATGACCATAATAGCACTTGGTATTAATCACAAAACCGCATCCGTAGATTTACGAGAAAAAGTGGCCTTTTCGCCTGAGCAAATTTCAGAGGCGCTACAGCAATTAAGTGGTCATGCCGACTTTAATGAAGCGGTTATTGTATCTACCTGTAATCGCACTGAAGTGTATTGTAGCCTTGCGCAACAAAATTCCCAAACATTGTTGCAATGGTTAGCCAGTTTCCATGGTTTAGATGAACATGAACTGAGTAAAAACATCTACTGTTATGAAGACAGCGCAGCAATAAACCATTTAATGCGTGTAGCCTGCGGGCTTGATTCGCTGGTATTAGGTGAACCACAGATTTTAGGGCAAATAAAGCAAGCGTATAACAGTGCTAAAACCCACGATGCGGTGGGTGTAACTTTTGATCGTTTGTTTCAAAAAACCTTTTCAGTGGCAAAAGAAGTACGCACCGAAACTAACATTGGTGCGAGTGCAGTCTCGGTTGCGTTTGCTGCGGTTAATCTTGCAAAGCATATTTATGGCAAATTAGACAAAACCAAGGTGCTATTAATTGGTGCTGGTGAAACCATTGAGCTGGTAGCAAAACATTTATACCAAAATGAGCCACAAAAAATAACGGTAGCTAATAGAACAATAGAACGCGCTCGCGGCTTAGCGGATGAAGTGTCAGCAGATGTTATTGCCTTGGCACAATTACCAGAACGATTACACCAAGCCGATATTGTTATTAGCTCCACTGCCAGTACTTTACCTATTATTGGTAAAGGGGTGGTGGAACAAGCACTGAAACAACGTCGTTATAAGCCTATGCTATTTATAGATATTGCTGTACCACGCGATATTGAAAGCCAAGTCGGAGAGCTTGACGACGCTTATTTATATTCTGTTGATGACTTACAAGCCATTGTTAGCGAAAACATGGCTGCACGTGAGCAAGCGGCAGAACAAGCACAAATTATTATTAGTGAGCGCACCAAAGAGTTTTTTATGTGGCTGCGTTCACTTGATTCAGTGGATTTAATTCGCCACTACCGTAATGATGTACAAACTACAAAAGCAGAACTTGTAGATAGGGCCCTAAGCCAGCTAAATACAGGTAAAAATGCAGAAAAAGTAATTTTAGAGCTAGCCAATAAATTAACCAATCGCTTAATGCACGCGCCTACCCGTGCCATCCAAGATGCAGCGAAAAAAGGTGAAGTGGCTCAGTTAAATCAATTGAAAAAAATGTTAGGTATAGATCAGGAATAACAGTTAAATGAAAGAGTCCGTTTATCGTAAATTAGAAACCTTAGTTGAGCGCTATGAAGAAGTACAAGCGTTACTAAGTGACCCATCGGTCATTAGTGATCAAAACCGCTTTCGTGCTCTTTCAAAAGAATACTCTGAGCTTGAAGAGGTGGTAAAAACATTTTTAGCTTACCAGCAAGCACAAGAAGACTTGAGCAGCTCTGAAGAAATGCTTAAAGATTCAGACCCTGAAATGCGCGAAATGGCACAAGAAGAATATAAAGAAGCAAAAGCACAGATTTCGACTTTAGAAGACGACATTCAAGTTTTAATGTTACCTAAAGATCCAAAAGACAATAATAACGTGTTTTTAGAGGTTCGTGCAGGAACAGGGGGCGATGAAGCTGCTATTTTTGCTGGCGACTTATTCAGAATGTACAGCCGTTACGCAGAAACAAAAAAATGGAAAGTAGAGGTTGTTACCACCAACGAAGGTGAGCACGGTGGTTACAAAGAAGTAATTGCTAACATCAGCGGTGAAGGTGTTTACGGGCAATTAAAATTTGAATCAGGCGTTCACCGTGTACAACGTGTTCCTGAAACTGAGTCTCAAGGCCGTGTACACACCTCAGCATGTACTGTAGCTGTTATGGCTGAAGTACCAGAAGCAGAAGCCATCGAAATCAATACTGCCGATATTAAAGTCGATACTTTTAGAGCGTCGGGAGCGGGTGGTCAGCACGTAAATAAAACCGACTCTGCCATTCGTATTACCCATTTACCTACGGGTGTAGTGGTTGAGTGTCAAGATGAGCGCTCTCAGCATAAAAACCGTGCTAAAGCGATGTCGGTATTGGCTGCGCGCCTTCAGCAAGCTGAAGATGAAAAGCGTCATGCTGCTGAAGCATCAGAACGTCGTAACTTAGTTGGTAGCGGCGATCGTTCTGAGCGTATTCGTACATACAACTATCCACAAGGTCGTATTACCGATCACCGTATTAACTTAACGCTTTATCGTCTTAATGAAGTGGTAGCAGGTGATTTAGGCGCCGTTGTTGAGCCACTAATGCAAGAGCATCAAGCAGATTTACTTGCAGCAATGGGCGACGATTAATCGTGACCCCTTCTGTTGAAAACGCTATTGCTACAGGTGCTAATTTATTAGCATCAAGTAGTGATAGCGCAAAGTTAGATGCACAAGTTTTACTGCTCAATATTTTACAAAAGCCACGAAGTTATTTATTTACTTGGCCTGAAAAACAGCTCACAGATAAGCAGTATCAGGCATTTCAACGTGCCTGTGAACGTCGCTTACAAGGCGAACCTGTTTCGCATATTACCGGCTGTCGTGAATTTTGGAGTTTGCAGTTTGAAGTGAACCCAACAACGCTAATCCCTCGACCTGATACAGAAACCTTAGTTGAGCTTGCGCTTGAGTGCAAAGTGCCTAAAAACGCGAAAGTACTTGATTTAGGCACGGGCACAGGGGCTATAGCACTGGCACTTGGGAGCGAAATGCCCTCATGGGATATTATTGCTGTTGATCGTATTGATGATGCGGTAGCGTTGGCAAAGCGCAACCAAGAGCGATTAGCTATTAATAATGTGACTGTTGAGCAGAGTAACTGGTTCAGTGCGTTAAAAAACAAAAAATTTGATCTAATTGTAACCAATCCACCCTATATAGAACATGACGATGTACACTTGCATCAAGGCGATGTTCGCTTTGAACCTTTGTCTGCATTAGTTGCGGATGATGCAGGATTAGCTGATATTAAACAAATAATTACACAATCACGTGACTATTTACATTCTAATGGCTATCTTTTAATTGAACACGGATTTGAGCAAAGTGCAGCTGTACGTCACATTTTAAATAAAATGGCGTTTATAAATGTAAGCACAGTGAAAGATCTTGGTAATAATGACCGCGTAACGTTCGGACAATGGCCTTAAATTATTTTTAATAGCTCCGTTGTTTGTTTGCATATGGTTTAAGGAATTCTATGTGATGGAAGATTTTTTATTTTCAAATGAACAACCACCTGAAGTAGCATGTGAAGAGCAAGGGACATGGAAAGTTTTAATAGTTGATGATGAGCCTGAGGTTCATGCTGTTACACGTTTAGCTTTAAGTGACTTTAAGTTCCAAGATAAACGGTTGGAATTTATAAGCGCATATTCAGGCGCAGA
Organism: Pseudoalteromonas sp. QJM3NY_12; assembly: GCF_056173165.1. The sequence continues at coordinate 2,193,548 of NZ_CM149661.1, read as the reverse complement.
GGCAAAAAAGTTAATTGATGAGCACCCAGATGCAGCCATCATCCTACTCGATGTTGTAATGGAAACAGACGACGCTGGTTTGCAAGTCGCGAAGTACATACGCGATACCGTTAAAAATAATTACATTCGTATCATTTTACGTACAGGGCAACCAGGTCAAGCGCCGGAGCGTCAAGTCATTGTCAATTACGACATAAATGACTACAAATCTAAAACAGAACTCACCGCACAAAAACTATTCACCGTGATGATGGCTAGCCTTCGTTCGTATCGCGATATTATTTCTATTGAGCAGTCACGTGAAGGCCTAGAAAAAATAATCACTGCTTCTCGCAATATTTTTGCAACTCATTCAATGGATAATTTTATTGAAGGAGTGATGCAGCAGCTAACGTCTTTACTTAACGTGGCCGACGAAGCCATGTACGCCACTACCTTAGTTGCGCAAAATCCGTCAGAGGAATTAAACAAGAAACTGATTGTTTGCTCTGGCACCGGTGATTTTGCTAAGCGCGAAGGGGAAGAGCTTGAATCAGTATTAGCAGCAGATCAACTCTTAGCGTGTCAAGAAGCCTTAGCCAACAAAGCAATTGTGTACAAAGATGACTATTTGTTTGCCTATTGTAGTAGTAAGTTTAATCATAATTCGATGTTATTTGTATCCGGTGTGCCATCGAAACTGACAGATACGCAACGAAATCTAATCGAAATTTTTTCTCAAAATGTGCAGTTGGCATTTGAAAATGTACAATTACATACTGAAGTTGAAGCTACCCAACAAGAACTTGTTTATCGTTTAAGTGAAGCGGTTGAACAACGCTCATGCGAGACGGGTAATCACGTAAAGAGGGTTGCTTATATTTGTTATGAGTTAGCAATAGGATATGGATTATCTGAAGAACAAGCGAATTTAATTCGTTTTGCATCGCCTTTACATGATGTGGGTAAAATAGGTATTCCGGATGCTATTTTAAATAAACCCGGTAAATTAAACAGTGATGAGTGGGAAGTTATGAAAACCCATGCAGGCAAAGGCTACGCCATTTTAAAAGATTCACCGCGTAAAATAGTCAGTGCAGGGGCCTTAATTGCACAGCAACATCACGAAAAATGGGATGGGTCTGGTTATCCTTGCGGCTTAAAAGGCGAGAGTATCGATATTTTTGCTCGCATAGTGGCATTGGCCGATGTGTATGATGCACTGCGTCATAAACGGTGTTATAAAGGTGCGTGGACACTTGAAGAAGCCGTTGCTGAGATCAATGCAAACAAAGGTACGCATTTTGATCCTAAACTTGTTGATGTATTCAATGATAAACTTGAAGAACTTGAAGCGGTAATTTTACGCTTTCCTGATAAAACACATAACTAAACAGAAGTAAAAATAAACATGGATTATTTAGCATTAAAACATACGCACATGGCGATTGCGCTAGTGAGTATTATTTTATTTTACGTACGTTCTTTTTCTCGCATGGGCAGTGGCAGCCTTGCTAAAAATAAAGTGGTTTTCATTGGTAGCCACAGTATAGATACCTTACTAATTATCTCGGCTATTACTTTAATGGCCATGGCTAAAATAAACCCACTAGAGCAACTTTGGCTATTAGAAAAAATTGTGCTGGTGGTTATTTATATCGCCGTTGGGATTATTAGTGCTAAGCAAACCACAACATTACCTAAAGTTATGTTTTTAGTGTTTAACACTGCGGTTATCTTAGCTATTGGCTTTTTAGCAACTGCTAAAGCCCCGCTATTGTTGTAATTAACAATATTTGCTTAAGCTTTACACCTATGGTGTAAAGCTTGCCTCTTTATTTCATTTCTGATTATTGGTATCTAACCTTAAAATTAGGTAAACTACGTGTTCGTTTTCTAGAATGTTGTAGTATGAATGACCACCCTCGGGTTTGATGAACACGATGAATCTTATATAGAAGATGCCTACGATGACTTTTTGCCACCGGCAATATATCGTTGTATTAAAGCAGAAGCTAAATGGGACCCTCAAATAGACTTAACACCAAGTCTTGAAATATTGACTGCTTTTGAGCAACAAATAGAGACTATTTGTTCGCAAACACGCGATCCGCATGATCGTTTAGAACAACTACTTGATTGCTTTTACAGTCAGTGGTTATTTAGTGCGTCAAGCCTTAAAGTACCTGAGTATAAGCTAAACAGTATTAGCTACACCTTATCTATGCGCAGTGGTACACCCACGACCTTAGCTATTTTGTTATGCCATTTTTTACAGCATGCAAAACTTGATGCTAGTGTAAGCATAACTCAAGGCGAAGTGGGCATTCACGTCGCAATGAGCGATGATGAAGGGTACATTGTTGAGCCAAGTAGTGGTCAACAAAGCTGGTATATCATTCCTGAAAATACCAACGAAGATAATGCACAAGAGCAAGAGCCTCTTGAGCTTATTTTTGAAGACGAAGTATATAAATTATTTTTAGCGCAACAAAAATGGTCTTTTATTAGTGAGAACAAATTTGGTCATGCGTTAACTTGCGTTGATTTGTTAATGGAAATGCTAGGGGATGATCCCTATGAGCGACGCGACAGAGGCTATTTACTAAATCAGCTAGGTTGCCCTAAAATGGCACGAGATGATTTACAATTTTTTGTTGATGAGTGTCCTGACGACCCTGCTATTGAAGTCATCCAACATCAAATCGAAGAACTTGAAGATAATCATAAGACCCACCATTAAAAATAAAAATAGGAAACGTTATGGCTGATCCCCAAACTGCCTTAATCACCAATGATGCTGTTGTACTAGGCTTACTAGCGATTATTTTAGGCTTTATTTTTAAAACCTCGTCAAGTCAGCGCCCAGGGCTGGTCGCATTTTACAAATATGTGCCTGCATTATTGCTGTGTTATTTTTTACCATCGTTGTTAAATACCTTTGGTATTGTTGATGGCTCGCAATCGAGTGTGTATTACGTTGCCTCGCGGTATTTATTACCTGCGTGTTTAATTTTATTAACCATTAGCATTGATTTAAGAGCGATTATTAACCTAGGTCCTAAAGCATTAATTATGTTCTTAACAGGAACCGCTGGTATTGTGATTGGTGGCCCATTAGCTATTTTAATTATGAGTGCCGTTTACCCTGAAGCAGTGGGCGGACATGGCCCAGATGCGGTTTGGCGCGGTATGACAACTATTGCGGGTAGCTGGATTGGCGGCGGCGCAAACCAAGCGTCTATGAAAGAAATGTTTGAAGTTGGCGGTGATATTTTTTCTGCTATGGTCACTGTTGATGTAATTGTGGCTAATTTATGGATGGCGGTATTATTATTAATGGCGGCTAACCATAAAGCGATTGATGCCAAAGCGGGGGCCGATACCACTGCGATTGAAGATTTAAAACAGCGTGTTGAAAAATACCATGCAGAGCATGCCCGTATGCCAACGCTGAATGATTACATGATGATTATTGCTATTGCCTTTGGTATTACTGGTTTAGCACATTTTTGTGCTGATATTTTAGGACCGTTCTTTGCCAATAACTATTCATGGGCAAAAGAATACAGTTTAAATAGTAAGTTCTTTTGGCTTATTGTTATATCGACCACTATAGGCATTAGTTTATCGTTCACTAGAGTGCGTCATATCGAAGCCTTTGGCTCGTCTAAAGTGGCATCAGCATTTTTATATATCTTAGTAGCATCAATTGGCCTTCATATGAATGTGATGGCGATTTTTGATTCACCAATGTATTTTGTGCTTGGTGCAATTTGGATGCTAACTCACGCCAGCTTAATGCTGATTGTTGCTAAACTAATTAAAGCGCCGTTATTTTACATGGCTGTTGGCTCTCAGGCCAATGTAGGTGGCGCGGCCTCGGCTCCTGTTGTCGCCGCTGCGTTTCATCCATCACTGGCACCGGTAGGCGTTTTATTAGCAGTACTAGGCTATGGTGTAGGTACATATATGGCGTATATTTGTGGATTAATGATGCAAGCAGTTGCACCATAAGGAATTAAAATGAACAACCAAGTTATAAATATTAATCAAATAGAACTGGCAAATGATAAACCTTTCGTTTTATTTGGTGGCATGAATGTGCTGGAATCTCGTGATTTAGCGATGCGTATTGCCGAGCATTATGTTGAAGTGACTACTAAATTAAATATTCCTTATGTATTTAAGGCGTCATTTGATAAAGCCAATCGCTCGTCAATCAATTCTTACCGTGGTCCGGGCATGGAAGAAGGCTTAAAGATATTTGAAGAGATTAAAAATACCTTTAATATTCCGCTGATCACCGATGTGCACGAACCTCATCAAGCAGCACCGGTTGCAGAGGTTGTTGATGTTATTCAGCTACCGGCATTTTTAGCTCGTCAAACAGACTTAGTGGTTGCAATGGCAAAAACAGGCGCGATTATTAATGTGAAAAAGCCACAGTTTTTAGCCCCACATGAAATGCGTCATATCATTACTAAATTTAATGAAGCGGGCAATAATAATGTGGCCTTGTGTGAACGTGGTTCAAGCTTTGGTTATAACAACCTAGTGGTTGATATGCTGGGTATGGATGACATGAAAACCATGGCGCCCGTTATATTTGACGCTACTCATGCGCTACAACGTCCTGGCGGTCGAGCTGATTCAGCCGATGGTCGTCGTGCTCAAGCAGCAGAACTGGCTCGTAGTGGCATGGCACTGGGTATTGCAGGCTTATTTATTGAAGCACACCCAAATCCAAATGAAGCAAAATGTGATGGCCCTTGTGCATTAGCTCTGAGTAAATTAGAAGGGTACTTATCGCAAATGAAAGCGGTTGATGATTTAATCAAAAGCTTTGCTCCGCTTGATACCAGTGCTAGCGATTTATAAAAGAGTGATTTACTCATTAAAAAGCGACTTCGGTCGCTTTTTTTGTGGCTTGAATATACTCTTTCCCAGCATAGGTATATAATTCACCGCATAAGAAAAACTAATTCTAAGCTTGGTTGCCATGTCAAGACGAGTTCCTCCATTAAACGCGCTAAAAGCTTTTGAAGCTGCAGCCCGTCATTTAAGCTTTACTAAAGCCGCAGAAGAGTTGTATGTGACGCAGGCTGCGGTAAGCCATCAAATTAAAACCCTCGAAGAGCACTTAGGGTTAAAGTTGTTTTTGCGTAAAAATCGCTCGTTACTTCTAACCGAAGAAGGTCAAGGCTACTTTTTAGATATTAAAGAGATTTTTACTCAGCTAATTGACGCAACCGAAAAGCTACTAGCCCGTGGTGCAAAAGGCTCGCTAACAGTGAGTTTAACCCCGAGCTTTGCGATTCAATGGCTTATTCCTCGATTGAGCTTATTTAACGAGTTACACCCTGAAATTGATGTGCGAATTAAAGCCCAAGATCAGGACGAAAACTCGTTAACCGACGATGTTGATATTTCAATTTATTATGGTCGCGGTCATTGGAGTGGCGTACAAGCTTATAAATTGCACACTGAATACTTAGTGCCACTGTGTAGCCCATTATTGTTAAGTGGCCCTAGAGCGCTTAATCAACCAAGTGATTTAGCAAACCATACCTTGTTGCATGACACCACTCGTAAAAACTGGAAAACGTGGATGAAAACCGCGGGTGTTCGCAACGTACAAGTTAACCAAGGGCCTATTTTTAGTCATTCATCTATGGTGCTGCAAGCTGCGGTACATGGCCAAGGTGTTGCAATAGGTAATAGTGTTTTAGCAAAACCAGATATTGATGCAGGTCGATTAGTGATCCCGTTTAATCACAGTTTAGAAAGTAAAAACGCCTATTATTTGGTGATCCGTGAGTCGCAAAATGAATTAGGTAAAATTGTGTCATTTAAAGATTGGATGTTAAGCCTAGTTGAGCAGGAGCAAGAATATTAATGAGCATTGAATGGGTTAAAAGCAGTCAGCAACCTGCAATCGCACAGTTTATATTTGCGCATGGTGCAGGGGCTGGCAGTGATTCTGAGTTTATGCAAACCATGGCCAAACAGCTCAGTGAGTATGGTATTGACGTTGGGCTGTTTGATTTTGAATACATGCAAATTGCTAAACAAACCAATAAACGTCGCCCACCAGAGCGAGCACCAAAATTACTTACATATTTTGAGCATATACTTACTCAAGCTGATGCAAATTTACCGCTATTTATAGGGGGTAAATCAATGGGCGGGCGAATGGCGTCTATGCTTGCTTGCTCAACCTCGCATATTGTTTTAGGTGTACTTGCGTTTGGTTATCCGTTTCATCCACCGGGCAAGCCAGAAAAGCTCCGAACAGAGCACTTTGCAGATATACCGTGTCCTTTTTTAGTACTACAAGGTGAACGAGACACCTTTGGTACTCGCGAAGAACTTGCCACAATGGCCATGCCAAAACAGCCGCAGTATGTATGGTTAACTGATGGTGACCACTCACTAAAACCACGTAAAAAAAGTGATATCACAGAGCAACAAAACCTTAATGTTGCAGCAATGCAGGCGGCTAACTTTATCAAAAGCACTGTAGAGAATATAAAAGAGGAAAAACATGATTAAACTATTTTTACTCGCAGGCAGCTTTTTTTGTATGCTTTCAGTGATACTGGGTGCATTTGCTGCCCATGGTTTAAAAAGTCGCTTATCAGATTACGCTATTGGTATTTTTAAAACCGCCGCCGAGTATCAAATGGTACATGGGCTGGCACTGATTGCAGTGGCAATCTTAATAAAGTGGGGCATTAACTTAAGCATGGCAGGTGGTTTTTTTATAGCGGGTACACTGTTATTTAGTGGCAGCTTATATTTACTGGCTTTAACCGGCTTAAAGTGGCTGGGCCCAATTACACCACTAGGTGGACTGTGCTTTATTATTGGTTGGATAGTTATTTTAGTGCAAGTTGCACGATTTAAGTTTTAAAGAGTTTAAGGGTTAATATGTCTAGTGTTGTGATTTACTGTCGTAGTGGTTTTGAAAGCGATGCCGCTGCTGAAATAACGTTTCACGCCGCCGAGCAAGGGTTTGCTGGGTATGTAAAAGCAAAACCAAATACCGGTTATGTTATTTATGAATGTTTTGAAGCGCAGCACAGCGACGAAATAATCAAAAAAGTTGATTTTAAAAATATGGTATTTGCACGCCAATGGTTTGCCGGTAACCTGATAGAAAATATGCCATTAGAGGATAGAGTGGGCGCTATTGTAGATGCCGCAAAAGACTTTACTTTATGCTCTGAACTACGAGTAGAAACACCCGATACCAATGAGGGCAAGGAGTTACTGACTTTTTGTAAAAAGATATCAACTCCGCTTAAAAAAGCGCTCGAGAAACAAAACACCGTATTGCGTGAACCAAAAGCCAATCGTCCAGTAATGCATGTGCTGTTTTTAGCTAATAATACTGCGTATGTGGGTCACTCTTATAGTTATAACAACTCACCTTTCTTTATGGGGATTCTGCGTTTACGTATGCCAAACGATGGCCCAAGCCGCTCAACCCTTAAGTTAGATGAAGCATTTAATGTATTTATTCCTGAGCAGCAGCGTGAGTCAAGAGTGCAAGCTGGCATGCGCAGCGTTGATTTAGGTGCTTGCCCAGGTGGTTGGACTTATCAGTTGGTTCGCCGTGGTATGTTTGTTAGCGCGATAGATAATGGCCCAATGAATGAAAGTTTAATGGAAACAGGGCAAGTAAAACATTTTAGAGAGGATGGTTTTAAATACCGCCCAGAAAAAAGAAACATAACCTGGTTAGTTTGCGATATGGTAGAAAAACCAACGAAAGTAACTAACTTAATGATTGACTGGGCAGTAAACGCCTATGCAAAAGAGCTTATTTTCAATCTAAAATTACCGATGAAAAAACGCTTTGATAGTGTGTATGAATGTCTAAAAATGATTAGAGAAGAAATGGCGAAGTTTGGTATTAGCTACGAATTACAAGCTAAGCATTTGTACCATGATCGTGAAGAGATAACGGTGCACTTAAACGTAATTAAAGTACCACAAAGCTTATATAGTTAATTGATTAGCGAGTATAAAAAATGGGCCAAGAGGCCCATTTTTTTTAACTACGATATTGTGGTCGGTAATGCTCAACCCATAACCGTGTAGCGCCGCACACTGCCACAGGCATCACAATTAAATTTATAAATGGGATAGCGGTTAGCAGCATCACTGCAAAGCCAAACCCGTAAGATAAGCCTTGTTTGCTTTTTAAGTCATTTTTCATTTGAGTGAAGCTAACTTTGTGGTTATCAAAAGCATAATCTTTATATTGCACCGCATACATCCAGCAGGTAAAAAGCACCCAGAGCACTTGGCCTATTACCGGTAACACCCACAATAGAATAAAAAAGCCAATAGCGCGCGGGAGATAGTAGCAAAGCTTAGTCCATTCTCGGCCTAGCATTCGCGGCACATCTTTGACTAAATCAGCTAATCCATCGTCGTTAATTTTTTGACCAGTTAAATACAGCTCAACTTTTTCACTTAGTAAGCCATTAAAAGGTGCGGCGATAAAGTTAGTAATAACGGTAAATAACATACTGTAACTAAACAGCACCACCAGTACAGCAATTGGCCACATTAACCATTCGAGCCAACTTAACCATTCTGGGAGCATGGTATTTACAGCATTAAAGCCATCACTCAGCCAGCCAAATAAAAAGAATAAGGAGCTACCAAATAATAAAATATTAATAAGTAGGGGGATTAGTACAAAGCGTTTTAGTCCTTTTTGACTAATTAACTTAAACCCGGAAAAAAAATATTCCATACCTTGCGTTATTTGCACACTAACCTCATCGATTATTTATCTTTTGGCTATTATAAATAGCTTGATGATTTTAAACAGTACTTTTAAGTAACAAAGTATTTAATAAAGGGCATTTCAAATAGAATGATAATAAATTGCTAGCTTGGGCAATTGCTTTGAATTCTTCGAAAGTGCTTAATGAAATAAAATGCTCGCGCAATAGACAAAATTACCATAGATGCTAATTTCAATATTATGTATAGTCAAAAGACTATAATAAATTATTATATAGAATATAGCGGCGCATTTAGCTTAGAAGATTGTTGAGGGAAATAACTTGATTGAAATAATGAGAGTCAGAAAGCTGCTTTCTCAGCAACAAAGTATATTATCTAAAATAGCCTTGGGTGCACCACTTGATGAGGTGCTTGAAAATATTTGCTTATCTATTGAGGAGCTGATTGAAGACGCTTCTGCAAAGTGCTCTATATTAACGCTCAAAGGTGAGCAGCTATTTCATAGTGCAGCCCCTAATATTGCAAAGGGTTACTGTGACGCCATTAATGGCGTGCATATAGGCCCCAGCGTTGGCTCATGCGGTACTGCAGCGTATGAAAAAAAGCGAATTATTGCCTCAGATATTGCAACATCACCCTTATGGGAAAATTATAAAGCGTTGGCATTGAATTTTGATTTAAGGTCGTGCTGGTCAACCCCTATTATTTCAACACAATCAGATATATTAGGCACCTTTGCAATTTATCATGACAGTGCCAAGTCACCAACACCACAAGACTTAGAATTAATAGACTTTTTTGTTGATTTCACCAGTATTGCTTTAGAAAAGCACACAGAGTCACTAAAATCAAAAGTGTTACTTGCAGAATTACAGCAAAGTAATGAAAAGTTTAAAGCCTTCGCAAAAGTACTTCCCGATCTAACCCTCATTTTGAGTGAAGAAGGGGAGTATACCAACGTTTACGGCACTGCTAATGAAAGTTTATATTTAAGCCAAGAGTATGTGATTAATCGAAATGTCAGAGATATTATGCCTCCTGAAGATGCTAATCCTATTATGGAGGTAATTGCCAAAACACTTCAAACTAATGAAGTCCAAGTGTTTGAGTATCAGCTAAATATAAAAGGTAAGCAGCTTACATTTGAAGGGCGAACAGCTCCGCTTGAAAGTTACCAACCTAATAATCCCTCTCAGCGACATGTGGTATGGATGGCCAGAGATATTTCGACTCGCAAAGCGGCAGAAGAGGAAGTGCAACGGTTAGCATTTTTTGATCCGCTTACAAACCTCCCGAACCGCAGAATGCTCAATGATAGACTCAGTATGTATGTTGAACAAATTAAGCAGTCTGATCATACTGGCGCGCTCTTATTCTTAGATTTAGATAACTTTAAACGTATAAACGACTCGTTAGGGCACAATGCCGGTGATGAGATACTGGTTGAGCTTTCACAGCGACTAACGCGTGTTTTAAGCCCAACAGATACCCTTGCCCGCGTGGGCGGGGATGAATTTATCATACTCATTGAGAATGTAGGAGATAGCCATAAGCAAGCGAGTCTTGAATCAGAATTAATGGCTAAAGTGGTACAAAGCGTTTTTTACGACAAGTTTGAGATAGGGGATTTGGCGTTTCAAGTTAGCTGCAGTATAGGTATATGTTTAATTAATAACGCCAATGCTATTAGCGAAAATATTTTAAAATTTGCAGATACCGCTATGTATCGCTCTAAAATGAAAGGCGGTAATAGTAGTAGCTTTTACGATCCTGCACTGCAAACCTTACTGGAAAATCAAACTGAGCTTGAAACAGATATAGTAAGAGCGATTGCATGTGATGAATTTTGTGCTTACTTTCAGCCTCAATTATCAATTGATGGCAGTATTATTGGTGCAGAAGCACTCATACGATGGAATCACCCAACCAAAGGACTAATCTCTCCTAATGCGTTTATTCCGATTGCCGAGCAATTTGGCTTAATTCAAAAGTTACAAAATATTGTATTACGCGATATTTGTATTTTACTGGAAACACTTCGAGCTCATAACGTACTGAAAAACCAGTTTAATGTGTCTATTAACATTAGCCAGTGTCAGTTTAATTCTTCTACTTTAAAAGGCGAGTTGTTTAAAGCGATTGAGACGTATGATGTATTACCCTCACAAATTAAATTAGAGATCACTGAGTCCATGTTAGCGGGTGATTTAATGAGTACGGTAAAGCAAATGAAAGAGCTAAAGTCGCAGGGATTTGTATTTTCAATTGATGACTTTGGTACCGGCTACTCGTGTTTAAAGCACTTGAGTGTTTTACCGATAGACGAACTAAAAATAGATAAAAGCTTTATTGATAAAGTGTTGGATAACGCATCGGGGCAAAGCATAGTTCAGTCTATTATTGGTTTAGGTCATAGTTTAGATATTAATATTGTAGCCGAAGGGGTCGAAAGTGCTGAGCAACTACATGTATTAAAGTCGATGGGTGTAAATGCTGTGCAAGGTTATTTATTTGCAAAACCATTAACACACAGCAATTATTTAAAATGGCATAAAGAGCATCAATAACATCGTGCTTGTTACTAACTGAGGCGACAAGTTTAGTTACCCCAATCGATAAGTCGCTTTGTTTAACCTCTAATTGGGCAGTAACGTTTGCTAACTTACTGCGTTTTAGCTCAGACAGAAATGTATACTTTTTGTTTGTTTGCTAGCTAAGTGTAATGAGTTTTTTACTATTTTGTAACAGTTGCACAAATCATTGCTGTGGCATTGGTTTAGTGTTTTTAACGCGTTAAACTAGCCATTAATTGGCAATAAGTCTACTTGTTGTGACATTATCTAAGCGTAAACACGACAGGTACTTAAAACTTGCTTTTGAGTTGCTTTTTTGTTCGTTGTAACTATGGTTTAGGGTTATGTCATGGTATGTCGCTATGTCGGTAACTGTAAAAAACCATTAGGAGCGATAAATGAATACCACGAAAGCAGCTTTAAAGTCGGGTGAAATACACTCTCCCCGAGTAAAGTTTCTGGAAGGGGTTGATATACCCGTTTTTTTAATCAGTGGCGGTATATTAGTTTTATTTGCCGCGCTGGCACTGTACGACATAAAACTGATGTCGGATTGGATAAACTCTGCCTTTGCCTTCTCCACCAAAATATTTGGCGCCTTTTGGCAAGTTCTGCTGTTATTAACCTTTGTGATTGGCATATTTTTGGCCGTAGGCCGCACCGGTTCAGTGGTGCTGGGTGGTTTAAAAACACCTGAAATATCTACCTTCAAATGGATCAGTATAATTATGTGCACTTTGCTTGCAGGTGGCGGTGTATTTTGGGCCGCAGCAGAGCCAATGGCACACTTTATTTCTCCGCCCCCGTTATTTGGTGGTGAAACTGGCACAAGGGATGCCGCCTATAACGCCCTTGCACAAAGCTTTATGCACTGGGGGTTTTTAGCCTGGGCTATTTTAGGTAGTTTGACCGGTATTGTTTATATGCATCTCCATTACGAAAAAGGATTACCGCTTAAACCGCGCACTTTGCTTTACCCGGTATTTGGCGATCGCGCAATGAAAGGTGCGCTTGGTACTATTGTTGATGCATGTTGTGTACTCGCTGTGGTTGCTGGCACTGTTGGTCCTATTGGTTTTTTAGGTTTACAAGTGAGTTTTGGTCTAGAAAAGTTGTTTGCCATTCCTGATACCTACACCACGCAGGTGGTTATTTTATTTAGCTTAATTGGAATTTACACACTTTCAGCGGTAAGTGGGGTTACCAAAGGTATTCAGCTACTAAGCCGTTTTAATGTTGTACTGGCAGTGTTGCTGATGTTGTTTATATTACTAATGGGGCCAACTGCGTTTATTATCGACAGTTACATTCATTCCTTTGGTTTGTATTTAGATAACTTTATTCCTATGGCTACATTTCGTGCCGATAAACCGTGGCTAGACTGGTGGACTGTATTCTTTTGGGGCTGGTTTTTAGGTTATGGCCCATTAATGGCTATGTTCGTTGCACGTATATCCCGTGGACGTACTATTCGTGAAATGATTTTACTTATTTCTGTGGTTGCCCCTGTGATCACGTGTTTTTGGTTTACTATTGTTGGCGGCTCAGGCATCTTTTTTGAATTAAATAATCCTGGCGTTATATCAGAGCCTTTTGCTGGGCTTAATTTGCCAGCGGCATTGTTAGCCATCACTGAGCAGTTACCTATGGGATTTGTTGTGTCGGTGTTATTTTTAGTACTGACCACTATTTTTGTGGCAACAACAGGTGATTCAATGACGTATTCGGTATCTATGGTAATGACGGGTACCGATCACCCACAAACGTCTATTCGAGTGTTTTGGGGGATTATGATGGGGGTGATGGCGGCGTTGCTTATTTCTATAGGCGAGGGCGGAATTTCAGCCTTGCAGTCGTTTATTGTGGTCACTGCGGTGCCAGTTTCGTTTGTGTTACTACCTTCGTTGTGGACAGCACCACAAATAGTTAAGAAAATGGCAGACGAACAAGGGCTTTAATAATTGATAAAGAGCGCTAATAAGCGCTCTTTTTCTGGGTACATCATATTCTCACCTTGTTATTGAGCTATTTATTATCCTAGCAATAAACTAACCCACTAAAAATAACTTAGCCTAAGTAGGTTGTTCATTCCTATCGATACGGTATAGTTTAAATATATTTAAGCATAACCTTGAGATAAACCATGCAGTTAGTCGACTTAGACCCTTGTGATCAGGATGTGATCAACGTATTTGCTGACATAGATCGACTTATTAGCTCATTATATCCTGTAGCAACTTCACAAGCGCTTACAGTTAATGAGCTTGGTTTACCGGGCGTTTACGCTGTAGGGTTAAAAAATCAAGACGGAATAGTTGCCTGTGGCGCGATAGTAAAGCAATTTGATGGTAGCTGGTATGGCGAAATTAGACGGCTTTACGTAAAACCTAGCTATCGCGGAAAAGGCTTATCGCGGCGTATTATGCAAATTTTATTGCACTATGCTGGCGAAGAAGAAATCCCAATCATAAAACTAGAAACAGGACCAAAGCAAATACAATCAATCCATCTTTATGAGAATTTAGGGTTTGTGCAATGTGCCCCTTTTGGTGAATACACAGAAAACCCGAATAGCTTATTTATGGAGCTTGCGCTCAGCTAATATTGCTTTGTTTGAAGCTTTTATTTATCAATTTCAATCCTAACTCGTTACGAGTAGAAATACTTGTTGGACATGAATCACTATTTTTCTTTTAATGCGCGGCAACTAGCCGGTTTGGCATTCATAAATAAAAGAGAAAGATAAATGAAAGAGACAACATCACTAGAACAAGCTCGTACGAGCTACAACGTTCGTCATTGGAGCCAAGGTTTTTTTGGTATTAATGATCAAGGTGATGTGTATGTTGCGCCAAAGGCTGATGCCCCACAGCAAACCATTGCACTAACAGACATTGCTAAGCAACTTGAAGACAAAGGTTTAAGTTTGCCAGCACTCGTTCGTTTTCCACAAATATTACACCATCGTGTGCATAGCTTATGTGGCGCATTTAATACCGCAATAGAAAGCTATGGGTATCCAAAAGACTATTTATTAGTTTATCCGATTAAAGTAAATCAACAGCGCGAAGTCGTTGAAGAAATTGTTGCCAGTCAAGCACAAGTAGAAAAAAAACAGCTAGGTTTAGAAGCAGGCAGCAAGCCAGAGTTATTAACCGTATTAGCATTGGCTGAAAAAACCAGTGCGGTGATTGTGTGTAATGGCTACAAAGATAAAGAATATGTGCGCTTAGCGCTGATTGGCGAAAAACTGGGCCATAAAGTGTATATCGTACTTGAGAAATTGTCTGAGCTGGACATGGTACTTAGCCAAGCCAAAGAACTTAATGTAAAACCTCGCATTGGTATTCGTGTGCGTTTAGCCTCGCAAGGCAAAGGTAAATGGCAGGCCAGTGGCGGTGAAAAATCGAAGTTTGGGTTATCTGCTTCACAAGTGCTGTATGTAGTAAACCGTTTAAAAGAAACTGATCAGCTTGATTTAGTACAGCTTGTGCATTTTCACTTAGGGTCGCAAATGGCCAACATTCGTGATGTACGCTTAGGTGTAAGTGAAGCTGCTCGTTTTTATTGTGAATTACGTAAGTTGGGTGCACACATAGAGTGCCTTGATGTAGGGGGCGGTTTAGCGGTTGATTACGACGGCACACGCAGTCAATCACACAACTCAATGAACTACAGTTTAGCTGAATACGCAAATAATATTGTGTACACCATAGGTGATATTTGTAAGCAGTATGAACAGCCTTTTCCTACCATTATTTCAGAGTCGGGAAGAGCATTAACGGCGCACCACGCGGTACTAATTTCCAATGTAATTGGCACCGAAACGTATACACCGGAAGAAATAGAAGCGCCAGCTGATGATGCGCCGCAGTTACTTAAAAATATGTGGATTTCATGGCAACAATTGCATGTGCTTACTGATGACCGTGCATTAATTGAGATTTTTCACGACAGCCAAGGTGATTTAGCTGAAGCGCATAGTCAGTTTGCGATGGGATTATTAGATTTAACTCAGCGTGCATGGGCAGAGCAAATTAATTTGCGTGTGTGTTATGAACTTAATAAATTAATGGATAACAAAAACCGTTTTCATCGACCGATTATAGATGATCTGAATGCGCGTTTAGCGGATAAGTTTTTTGTCAATTTCTCATTGTTTCAGTCATTGCCTGACGCGTGGGGTATTGACCAAGTGTTTCCGGTATTGCCATTAAGTGGTTTAACGCAAGCTCCACAAAAACGGGCTGTGTTACTAGATATCACCTGTGATTCAGATGGCGCATTAGAGCATTATGTTGATGGTCAAGGCATTGAAAGTACGTTGCCAGTACCTGAGTTTACAGCAGACAAACCTTATTTAATGGGGTTTTTCTTAGTAGGTGCCTATCAAGAGATTTTAGGCGATATGCATAACTTATTTGGTGATACGCACAGTGCTATTGTAAATATGGATGAGCAAGGTGTTGCTAGCATTACAGAGATTAATCATGGTGATACTGTGGCTGACATGATGCGTTATGTACATTTAGATGTTGAAGGTTTTCAGCAGTCATACGCGCAGTTAGTCAGCGCAAAAATTGCAGCAGATGAACAGCAAAGCGTTTTAGACGAGTTGCAAAGCGGCCTTGATGGCTACACTTATTTAGAAGAGTTATAAGCAATGTCTAGCTTGTTTGGTTGTGTTGACCACTCATTGTACTCAAATGGGATGACGTTTTTACGTCGTCCTATGGTACAAAACATTAACGCGATTGAAGCCGATGTAGTGGTATTGGGTCTACCGTTTGATTTAGCCACTTCAGGGCGCCCTGGTGCCCGCTTAGGGCCTGATGCTATTCGCAGAGCATCGGTACATTTAGCATGGGAAGATACAAAATACCCATGGACATTTCCATTGTTTGAGCGCTTAACCGTGGCGGATGCTGGCGACTTTACTTATCCGGTGGGCGATCCTGAATATTTTACCGCGCAATTAGAAATGGCGGCAGAGCAAATACTTCGCCAAGGTAAAACATTATTAGGCTTGGGTGGCGATCATTTCGTAACGTTACCACTATTGCGCGCACATGCAAAAATTCATGGCAAAATGGCATTAGTTCACTTCGATGCGCATACCGATACCTATAGCAACGGCTCGCGTTTTGATCACGGCACCATGTTTTATCATGCGCCAATGGAAGGGTTAATTGATGTTAATCACAGTATTCAGCTCGGCATTCGTACTGACTTTGATCAAAGCAGGCATGAGTTTGCAGTGATTGATGCCATGCAAGCCAATGATCTGCATGCGAATGATATTGCAGCTCAGATTATTGAGCGAGTGGGCGATTTGCCGGTTTACTTAACCTTTGATATAGATTGTTTAGACCCCGCCTTTGCACCAGGTACGGGCACACCCGTGTGTGGTGGTTTAACCTCTGATAAAGTGCTTAAAATCTTACGCGCACTGAAAGGGGTTAATATGGTGGGAATGGATGTGGTTGAAGTATCCCCGTCGTACGACCAAAGTGAGCTTACCGCCATTGCCGCTGCAACGATTGCCAGTGAATTACTGCATTTGTGGGCATTTAAGCATAAATATTAATATGTGTTAATGCAGTTTAAAAAGCGCCAATTTGGCGCTTTTTTTGTATGAAAATAAAAGACTATTAAAACTGCATATTGTGCTTTTTAGCATAAATAAAAAACACCGGAATTTCGATTATGACGTAAGTTAAAAAAGTAAACCAAAACCAATTAACTTCAAATATTAACCAGCTAAATTGCACGCCTGAGTTGTAATAAAGAGTAGATGCAATTAATAGCGTAATGCCTGTTGCAAATAAATCTTGCACCGATACTTTTTTAAAGCTGCTGCCTGCAAAGCGCGGATAAATAAACCCGTAACCTAGGGTTATCATAATGATAACCAATAAGAGCAAATTTAGTTCAGGGGTCATTGTGGTTTATATTGCCTCGCATATTCTATTCGCTCTTGAGAACTTGGGTGCGTTGATAAATACTTTAACCAAGTATCATCATAGCTCCCTTCTTGCGCTTGTAAATTATTTTCCAGTGCTTCAATTGCATCAGCAAAGTCGTGGTTAGAATAGCCTAATTTTAAAAGGTTTTTAATCGCATATACATCGGCTTCTTGTTCCATATCTCGCGAAAACGCTTGTTGTAAAAAAGATGAGCCAGAGCCAAGCACGACTTCTAATATACCTTCTAAGTCACCAAAAATAACTGCAAATACAACGGTGCTCGCTGCAGCTTGTGCTGCAAGGCGAATGCTGTGATGGTGCTGAACATGACCAATTTCATGAAGTAAAATAGCACGTAGGGCATCAGGGTCATTTTTTAATAGATCAACAAGTTCGTCAGTTACTACAACCCGACCATTTGGAAGAGCAAACGCATTAGCTGAAAAATAATCAGACTGATAAAAAGATAGCCTAAACTTTGCACTGTCTAAATTGAGCGAGTTAAGCATTAAACGCCATTGTTGCTGTATTTCTGATTGCTTATTAGTGGAAAGTTGAGAAGGTTCCAATGCGACTTTTTCTATTACACTGAGCGTTTGCTCTCCCATCGTTTCAATTGTCGAGGCAGGTGCTAAGTTAACGCTATAAACGGCTACTGATGGTATTAATCGGTATAAAATTAACCAAAGTAATAGGGGTATTAGCAGCACGGATGCAACAATAAGAATCTTATTTTTTTCTAAGCGTTCACTGAGTCCATGCTCTTTAAGCGCGAATGGCCACCTAAATTCTATATCTTGAGGAATAAATCGCCCACCATCAGCAAAATTTAACTCTGACGCCATGCCAGGTAACGGGCTATCAAGTTGGCAATCGTCTATTGTTGATGCAAGTAACGTCGTATTCTCAGAGTCAACAAGTGTTATTTGCTCATGGGAAAGGTGTGCATAGCTTTTAATATGTTGGCTGCTATTAGGGTAATAATAACAGCCAAAAATAGGATAATTACTCATTAGGTGAGTGAAATATCAATATCAAACACATTAGCAGCTTCTTCAGCAAATGATGACTGCTCATTTTGTGCAACATCAATCAACGAAAGTGCGCCGCTATAAATAGTGACTTCTGTAACTGATGCTAATAGCTTTGCTCTGCGTACTTTAGCCCAAGGGTAGGCAAGTCCTAAGGTAAATATAATTGCCAGTACATTGGTAAATAGTAAGATGGCATAGTCAATGGCTTTTAAGTTCGAATCAAAGGTAGCGACTTCTGTAAATTCACTGTTATTAAAAATATGATTTCTAATAAGCGAATGATAAACAGCGCCTACCAGTGTTAAAAACGCAACATACAACGTAGCAATTAATAGCGGCACTACAATTGTCGAAAGGCTAAAGTTTTGTGTGTTTAAGTTATCGATAGTTAAGGCACTTGCACCAGCAAAGAAGCCAAAAATAACTAAGCCACCTATTGCAACTCCTAGGGTAATAAGTGCTGCGATGTAATAGCGTTCGCCCTGAAGATTTACTGTAAGTGGTTTATTTCCATAGCTGATGTTTTCATGCATATATTGGTCAATTCGCTTTAATACATACGGCAGCAATAGGTGTAAGGTGAATACACTTGCAATAGGCAATAAAACAAAGTTAATAAATGCATCGCCGTAATTACCTGAAAAGGCAAAGCGTACATTACGATGGCGAGTCATACGCATATTAAAACGCAGACCTTGGTTGATGATCCACGGCAATAAAAATAAAAAGCCAATAGCAAATAAAAGGCCTACCGCCGGTGCGAGGCTGCTAAGTAAGGTGTAAATTAAAAATGCGATGACCGCTAAAATGCGTCCTTTTAAAATTTGTATTGGGGTCGCTAGATAGTCAAAGCTATGGCCGTCGATACGCGTATGACCGTAAAAATAACGATAGGTGCGAACTTTTGCCCATGCCGAATAAATTCCGAGAGTAATAATACTCAGCAGTATATTAACAATCCATATACCAAAAAATTCGCCGGCTTTGCCGCTAAATTGTACTTTACCGCTAAAAATAGCAGGGGGTGTTTGATTTGACTCAGATGAAGTTGGGTGTACTGGTTCCATTTTAAAAATATATCCATGTTGTTTTTTGTAAATTTACCTTTTTTAGATAAAAAAAACAATCTTTATAATTAGCTAGCTGATTGTAAGTAGGCTATTTTTATTGCTTTTACTGTTTATGGGGCTGCACTTTAAGTCACCTCTGGTATACTGTGCAGATAATTTAATGGGGCTGTCATGATTTCAAAAAACCAACTTAAACTTATTCGCCAGCTTGGCCAAAAAAAGTATCGCAAGCAATTTAACCAATACTTAGTACAAGGCGAAAAAAATGTACTGGAGTTATTAAATAGCCCATTAAAAGTAAACGATGTATTTGCAACGCAAAGCTTTATTGATAATAACCAAAGCTCATACCCTCAAACGCATTTTATTACAGCGGATGAAGAGCTGCTAACAAAGGTAAGTACTTTGGTAAGTAATAATGCGGCTATTGCAATTGTTGATATGCCAAGCACCGTATTACCAGATGAAAACAGTTTAATATTAGCCTTAGATGGCGTATCTGATCCTGGGAATTTAGGTACCATCATTCGCGTGGCTGATTGGTACGGTATAAAACATATTGTTGCTAGCACTGACAGTGCCGATCCGTATAACCCAAAAACAATTAGCGCCACAATGGGATCGTTCGTTCGCGTATCGGTAAGCCAAGTTGAATTGCCTGAATACTTATCTACATTAAATATGCCTATTTATGGTGCATTTTTAGATGGCCAAAGTGTGCATAGCACTAAATTTAGTGGCCAAGGTGTATTGCTTATGGGCAGTGAATCACATGGAATACGCGAGCAGTGTGCAAAATTAGTGAGCAACAAAATAACCATTCCGGCTTTTGGCGGTGCAGAGTCGCTTAATGTAGCAATGGCCACGGGTATTATTTTAGATAATTTTAAACGCCAAGCTTAACTTTTTAGCTATTTATGCGTTAAGTTACTTATAGTAAAAAACAATAATAAATCGGTAATAACAATAAAATGCGCTTAAGCACTATTAAATTAGCGGGCTTTAAATCGTTTGTAGAGCCCACTAAAATTCCATTTCCTGACCAAATGACGTGTGTTGTCGGCCCTAATGGCTGTGGCAAATCAAACGTCATTGATGCGGTGCGATGGGTGCTTGGTGAAAGCTCAGCTAAAAATTTACGTGGCGATGCCATGACCGATGTCATTTTTAATGGCTCTACTAACCGCAAGCCCATTTCGCAAGCCTCCGTTGAATTAATATTTGATAATACCCAGGGTAAGTTACCCAATACTTTTGCTGATCGTAACCAAGTGGCTATTAAGCGTTTGGTGACTCGCGATGGTCAGTCATTGTACTTTCTAAATGGCAGTAAATGCCGAAAACGTGATATTACCGACATATTTTTAGGCACGGGCCTTGGGCCGCGAAGCTACGCTATTATTGAACAAGGGATGATCTCACGTTTAATAGAGAGCAAACCGCAAGAGCTACGTGTTTTCTTAGAAGAAGCCGCAGGGGTCTCTAAATACAAAGAGCGTCGCCGCGAAACGCAAACACGCATAAAAAGCACCCGAGAAAACCTAGAGCGACTGCTTGATGTTCGTCAAGAGTTACAAAACCAGCTTGATAAACTGGCGGTACAATCGGTTGAGGCTAAAAAATATCGCGAACTTAAATCCCAAGAGCGCACCTTAAAGGGGCAAATAGCGGTATTAAAATGGCAAAAACTGCATCAACAACAGCTCGATAAAAGTGCGCAAATAAAAAAGCTGGATGACCAAATCAGCTTCTTTAAAACGGCGCATTCAGGCCATGATGATGTGCTGGCAAGCCTTGATGCTCAAGTGCAAGCTCAACAAGATAAACTCGATGATGCACAGCAACAGCAGCACCTTACGCATACCGAATTGACTCGCAGTGAACAGCAGCAGATTAGCATTAAGCAACAAACGCTTTCACTGAAACAAAATTTAGCCAAGTTAGAGCAACAAAAAAACCAAAGTGAAGAAGTCAAAACGCAGCAACAAAGTCTTTGCCAAGAGTTAGATGACAACTTGCAACAGGCTGTAGAGCATAACTTAATGTGTAGCGAGCAGGTTATAGAACTTACCGATGAGGTTAATCGGCTGCTGGAGATTAAAAATGCCGACACGTCACAGTGGCAATCACTAACAGAAGACTATCAAAAATTAAATAATCAGCAGCTAGCGCATGCAAATGCAGTAAAACATACAGAGCAGAAAATCAGTTATGTTAAGCAACAACTAACGCAGCTTGATGAGCAAATAGATGAGTTAAAACGCAGTGAGATAGAGCAGCAATTAATTCAGCAACAGCAGCACAGACAAACGCTAACAGAGCAGCTGGCTAACGCGCAAACTGCTCATAGTAGAGGTCAAAGTGCTCAGGCAATACAGCAGCAACAGCTTGATGAAGCTCAGCAGCAATGGCAGCATTTATCTCAGCAAGTTAATGAACTAAAAGCCGGTATAGCAGGGCTAAAAACTACCCTTGGACTTGAAAAAAACAGCGATAAAACTTTAACTTTATTCAAGCAGTTAACTGTTCAGCCGGGTTATGAGTTTTTAGTAGAGCAGGCGCTGTCATCACTTGAGCATATTCATGTTTCACCAGGTAAAGCAGAAAATAGCACGTGGCAAATACCCTCACAGTCTGTGGCAAGCAATAGTATTGCTGCCTTTATTAGCGCTGGTATCTACCCAGAGTTATTAAACCATATTGCTTATGATGCCGAGGGTGAAGCTCACCATCTTAACGATGCCAGTTATATTGCAGTGATGGACAAGCAAGGAGCGTTACATGGTCGAAATTGGCATCTTAGTGGCGAAAAAAATGCAGAAAACTCCTTATTATTAATGCACAAAAAGCTCAAACAGCAAGAAACCTTACTTGAGCAACAACAACAGGCATTGACGGACGCACACTCCACACTTGAAGAACATCAAGCGCAAGCTGCATTAATAACCGAGCAGCAAAACGAGCGCAAAGACACTATTCACCAATTAGCACAACAACTTGCTGTAGCAACTACGCGTGGTGATATGCTCAAAGCGCAAGCTGATCAACATCAGCAACAGGTGACGAAATTACAACAACAACGTCAACCACTGCTAGAACAACAGCAGCAGTTAAGCAAATTGTTGGGTGAAGAGCTTGATAAAAATGAACAGCTTGCAGAGCAATTAGAGGCCTTAGCTGTAGAGCTTAACCAAGCCGATAGAACACGAATAAATAGTGATGAAGGTTACAAACAAGCTTTAAATAATGCTGAACAGTATAAAACGCAAGCACATCAGGCAAACCTTAATGAGCAAAAAGTGCGTAGTGAGTGGCAGCTCAGTCAAACCAAGTTGAACCATGCCGAACAAGCATTAACAATGGCTGTAGAAGGAACGCAAGAGCTAATAGAGCAAATTGAGGCGTTACTTATTCCTGAGCAAGAGCTTGCACTAAGTATTGAACAATTATTAGTGCAGCACCAACAAGGCGAACAAACCCTTGTGGATATTCAACAGCAATTAGCTCAAGCAAAACAAGAATTACAAAACAAACAAGCGAGTTTAAAAACGTCACAAACTGAGCTGGTGGCATTACAAGAGCAACACCAGAAGCTGAGTATTGAAGAGCAAAGCCTATTAATAAAAGCGCAAGCGGTACTTGAGCCACTTAGCGAGCTTAATCAAAATTTAAAACAGGTTTTAGCAGAGCTTCCTGCAGAGTTGTCATTAAATGCAGCGCAAAATCAACTTGCTGGAGTCAGTAATCAGCTAGAGCAATTAGGAGCCGTTAACCTTGCAGCCATTGATGAATTTGAACAAGCTAAGCAAAGAAGTGATTATTTAAATAATCAGCTGGATGATTTAACCCAGGCATTGACAGCTTTAGAAGGCGCTATTCATAAAATAGATCGTGAAACTAAAACGCGCTTTAAGTCTACCTTTGATCAAGTGAATCACGATTTTGGTCAGCTTTTTCCAAAAGTATTTGGCGGCGGCAGTGCTTACTTAGAATTAACCAGTGACGATTTACTCGAAAGTGGTGTTAGTATAATGGCAAGACCTCCGGGTAAAAAAAATTCGACAATTCATTTGTTAAGTGGTGGAGAAAAAGCGCTGAGCGCATTATCATTGGTGTTTTCTATATTCAGGCTCAATCCAGCTCCATTCTGTATGCTGGACGAGGTAGATGCCCCATTGGATGATGCCAACGTGGTTCGTTTTTGCCGATTGGTTGAAGAAATGTCACAATCTGTGCAGTTTATTTATATAAGCCATAATAAAATTGCAATGGAAATGGCGGGTAGATTAACGGGTGTAACCATGGCAGAGCCCGGCGTGTCGCGCATGGTTGCTGTGGATATTGAACAAGCGGTGCAACTTGCACATGCATAATTTTATAGTCATTTGCTAGTTGTTTTGGGTAAAATGATGGCAGTTAGGCATATTAATAATAAAAGGTGAGGGGATGGCCGAAGAATTAAGATGGGTTTTAATTGTGATCAGTGTGTTTGTCATTGGTGGCTTATTAATACACGGTTTGTGGTCAGTAAGAAAAAAAGAGAATGCTGAACTCCCTGCAAGCGAGCGAGTTGAACCTGTTCAAGAACAGCAGCCTTCATCTGTGCATACTGAGCCACAAGAGCCAACGTTAGCGCAACGAGAAGAGCCACAAATGAGTGAGTTAAACTTCAGTGCTGATGAGCCACAAATAGATGTTAGCCCAGCTGATACAGCTATTGAAGATGACCTTGAAGTCGTAACCGAAGAGGCTGTTGATACACAACAAGACGCCCCTAAAGATGTTTCAGACTTTGTGATTGTGCATATTCAAATGCCAGAAGGACTGACCATGCAAGGCAGTAAATTACTGCCAGCAGTTAACACGCTAGGTTTTAAATATTCAGAAGAAGGCTTTTTTAATCGCCATCTAGACCCTGCAGGCCAAGGGCCGGTGTTATTTAGACTGGTAAATATGTATAACCCTGGCACGTTCGATATTGATAATATGGAACAGTTTAGCACCGCAGGCGTGAGCTTATTTATGACTCTACCATGTGATGGCGATGGCCTTGCTGCGTTTAATATGCTGCACAGCGCCGCTAAGAAGCTAGCAGATGAATTTGGAGCTGAAATCTTGGATGCTGAGCGAAACGAAATGACGGTAGAGCGTATTCGTCAATATGTTGAGCAGGTTCGCGCATTTTCTGCGTAATATACGCATAAGTTAAATTTTGTAAGCCACTGGGCGTTCACTCGTCAAAGTGGCTTTTTTTATGTTTTTGAGGTCTACATGGCAAGCAGCATTAGTGAGCAAATTAATCATCTTCGTACCACGCTTGAGCAACACAATTATAGTTATTATGTGCTTGATACACCCAGCATACCCGATGCCGAATATGATCGCTTATTACGTACTTTGAGCGAATTAGAAACCCAGCACCCTGAGTTTTTAACTGCAGATTCACCTACTCAAAAAGTAGGTGGGGCGGCGCTTGCCAAGTTTGAGCAAGTAGCACACCAAGTGCCTATGTTGTCGCTTGATAACGCTTTTGGTGAAGACGAATTCAATGGTTTTAATCGTCGTATTAAAGAGCGTTTAATGAGCACCGACGAGCTTACATTTTGCTGTGAGCCTAAACTGGATGGCTTAGCGGTATCGATTATTTATCGCGATGGGGTATTAGTGCAAGCAGCGACTCGTGGCGATGGTTTTACTGGCGAAAATATTACTCAAAATGTAAAAACAATTCGCAATGTGCCATTAAAGTTACGTGGTGATGATTACCCGCGTGAGCTTGAAGTGCGCGGTGAAGTGTTTATGGATAGCGCGGGCTTTGAAAAATTAAATGCCGAAGCAGAAAAGCGCGGTGACAAAGTTTTTGTAAACCCACGTAATGCGGCAGCGGGCAGTTTACGCCAGCTAGACTCAAAAATTACCGCAAAACGGCCACTGATGTTTTATGCCTACAGCACCGGATTGGTCGCCGATGGCACATTACCTGAAGATCATTACCAGCAACTTGCCAAGCTTACCGACTGGGGATTACCACTGTGTCCAGAAACAAAACTAGTTGAAGGCCCAAAGGCCGCGCTTGCCTATTATAATGACATTTTAACGCGCCGTAGCGAGTTAAAATATGAAATAGATGGCGTGGTAATAAAAGTAAATAAAAAAGCCCTACAAGAGCGCCTAGGCTTTGTTGCGCGTGCGCCGCGCTGGGCTATTGCTTATAAGTTTCCGGCACAAGAAGAAATAACACACTTACTAGACGTAGAGTTTCAAGTAGGGCGTACTGGGGCTATTACCCCTGTTGCGCGACTAGAGCCGGTATTTGTTGGTGGTGTTACGGTATCGAATGCAACGCTGCATAATGCTGATGAAATTGCCCGTTTAGGCGTAAAAGTGGGCGACACTGTGATTATTCGTCGCGCTGGGGATGTGATCCCACAAATTACCCAAGTAGTGCTTGAACAACGCCCAAGCGATGCAAAAGAGATTGTGTTTCCAACTATGTGCCCAATTTGTGACTCGCACGTTGAGCGGGTTGAAGGTGAAGCTGTTGCACGTTGTACAGGCGGCTTGGTATGTCAAGCACAGCGCAAACAAGCGATTAAACATTTTGCCTCACGTAAGGCTTTAGATATTGACGGCTTAGGCGACAAAATTGTTGATCAATTAGTTGACCGAGAGCTGATCAAAACCCCTGCTGATTTATTTATTTTAAAGCAGGGACATTTTGAATCACTTGAACGAATGGGACCAAAATCAGCAAAAAACTTAGTTGCGGCGCTTGATGATGCTAAAACCACTACCTTAGCAAAGTTTTTATATTCACTGGGTATTCGTGAAGTCGGTGAGGCCACAGCTCAGAATTTGGCTAATCACTTTTTAACGCTTGAAAACGTGAGTGATGCCAGCATTGAACAACTAATAGAAGTAAGCGATGTAGGTGAAATAGTGGCGAAGCATGTTCGCGGCTTTTTTACTGAAGAGCATAACCTGACAGTGGTAAACGAATTAATAGCGCAAGGAGTAAACTGGCCACAGTTAACAGCGCCATCAGAGCAAGAACAGCCGCTAGCGGGTTTAACTTATGTGCTAACTGGGACGCTTAATACGCTTAATCGTAATGATGCAAAAGCGCGCCTACAACAATTAGGCGCCAAGGTTTCTGGCAGTGTTTCAGCAAAAACAGATGCCTTAGTGGCGGGCGAAAAGGCTGGCTCTAAGCTCACCAAAGCGCAAGAGCTTGGTATAGAAATACTGACAGAGGATGATTTAATTACTTTGTTAGAGACTCATAATGGCTAGTTTTACAAATATACTTAATACCTTGTTAATTGACCTAGGCCAATGGTTACAGGGCTATTTGTCGCATTTATCACTGCTTTTAATGGTGTGCTTAGTGTCGCTGTATGCGGATGACATTTTAAAGTTAACCAAAGGCGTCGTAGCTAGGCGCCACTTTATTATTAGGGTGGCGTGTTTTGTGTTGATCACCGCGTTTGGCTTTGGCTTGTTAGTGGTGTGGTTAAGCCCACTGCTAACTAAAGCTTTACTGTTTTTTGGCACTAAGTGGTTAGCGCTTACCTTATTAGTGGCATTTTTTATTTTGGGCACTATTGCCGATAGGAAAAATCAGTTGTGAGTCGATATGGGCCTGAATACTGGGATAAATATGGTAGCTATCGTACGCCATTAGCATTCCACTTGAGTATTTTAGTGCTACTGCGTGCCTATTTTATTTGGGTGATAGCCGCGTTGAGTCGTCGACCTGAGCTTGATTTAATGTCATTGTTTTTTAGATCAAAAAATGATTTTTTTATTGCTATAGCGATCGGTGCAGTAGCCATTGTACCTACTATTTTATTTTGTTTACGCAGACCAAGAGACTCGCATCAAGCTACGCAGCGCTTGGCGCGTATTTGGCGGTATATGCGTTGGCCGCTGATTGCGTGTGCATTAATTGATTTGTCGTGGTTAAGTATTCAGGCAGCCCATAGCCATTATCGCTTCTCATTGTTTTTAGCTGTGCAAATGGTGATTGTATTATGGGTGTTGTGGTATTTGGCAAAAAGTCGTTACTTAAGCGTTTTCTTTAGTGACTGGCCCGAGCCGACAGAAAAAGCAACTGATAAAAAGTAAGAGGGCTTATGCATAGTATCAATAAAAAAATAGCATTAGTAATCGCTTTAATAGGGCTCGTAATTATAGCGTGTGGCTACTTTTTTTCTTTAGGGGAACACCTTTGGTTTAAAGCTGCCTTAGTTATGTGGGTTGTGGTGTTTTGTTCGTGTTGTTACCGATTAACGCCGTTGTTTAAAATGCGCAATCCGCTGCGTAATTTTATTCAACGCGATGCGCAGCACTTATTTGTTTTTAGTTTAACAGGGCTGTTTGATAAAAAAAATGGCCCGCATTGGTTAGTCATCAGTAATATTGAGTTGATAGAAATAAGAAACGATGAGCTAATAGTGCATAGTAACAATGACAGACAATTAAGCGTGAGTATTCCTGGCAGTCAAGCCCAATTGCATGCCTATGTAAGCCGTATACTTACAGCAACAGAAAAGCACACTATAGTCTTTAGATAGCGTTGATCGTGGTATTAGCTACAGTCGTACCAGACTACAAATAAATGATTGCTAGTTAAATTAATAACGTAATGAGGTTGTTATGTTGAAGTGGAACGATATTGTTAATTTTGCCAACCATGGTAATCCAACACCGGTTCGAAAAGTGGTTAAAACAGATCAGCAATGGCGCGAACTGTTAAACGAAGAGCAATATTATGTGACCCGTAAAAAGGGAACTGAACGACCAAATAGTTCGAGTAGTTGTACCTTGTTAGAGCCAGGTAAGTATGTGTGTGTTTGTTGTGACAACTTACTATTTGATGCAGATGAAAAGTTTGATAGTGGCACCGGCTGGCCTTCATTTACCCAACCGGCAACTGAGGAAGCGATTGGTTATGTCATGGATAATAGTCATGGCATGGAGCGAGTTGAAGTTGTTTGTAATGTGTGTGATGCGCATTTAGGGCATATTTTCCCTGATGGGCCACTTCCTACTGGTTTACGCTACTGTGTAAACGCACTGGCAATGAAAAAGCTCTAGGGCCTGTTGACCTTTCAAGATTAAATTTACAGCGGCCTGTTTGGGATTTAGGCAATGCAGCGCCTATGTGGTGTGGTTACTCACCATAAATAGGCGATAACGTAGCATTAATGCCAAACAGGCTCTAACTAATCTCTAGTTTCATTTCTTTAGCAATCTGAAGTAGTTTATCGAACCGCTCTGATTGCTCTTCTGCTAGGGGGGATTTTTTTAATAGTTTAAAGCACTTTTGGGCCAACAGACTATTGAAAGAGTCACCATATTTTTTTGACTTATCCACTAAACATTGCAATAAATTAAGCGCAATACTGGGATTGTGTGGCATGACTCTAAATGCTTGGCTGAATGCCTCTAAGGCAACATTTAATTGGCCGCGCTCAAACTGCTTAACAGCATGGTTATTGAGCTCTTTCGGCCCCATTTTAATATCACGTCTTTCACTTTGCTGTTGCTGTATATAACGCAAGTAAGTAGCATCGCTTCTACTTGGGTGACGTTCGCAATGATCAATTATTTGGCTAAATAGCGCTTGCGCCTTTTGGTGAAAACCTAATTCATGCAGTGCTTTTGCCTTGTCTAGGGCACCATCTACTGAACGTATTTGAGTATCGCTGTCATCAAGTTGCTCAATGAGCTGTTTCGCTTTTTTATGTTCATCTTTTAAATAATAAAGGCGAGCATTGAGCACATCAATTTGGGTTTGCGCATTACTGGTTGGGAATTGTGTTTTTAGCTCATTGATATATTTATTTGTTTGACGAGAAATTCTGGTTATTTGGTCAGTTTGATCTGTGGTCAATGCAAAATCAATCCCAGCACGAGCAGCATTTAAATAGATGTCTGGGCTATCGTGCATTGAGTATTTAGCGTAAGTGGCAATATCTTTTTGAGTTAAGTAGCTGGTTTCGTAATCTCTATTAATGAGCGATACGCTGTTAAGTGATTTTTGACGGTCTATATTACGTGGGGCAATATGTGCAGCTTGGCTTAAAAAGTCTTGGGCTAAATCGAATTGGTTTAGTTTTATTTCTAAACGCCCCAATAGGTCTAAGGCTATAAGTCGAGTCTCATTACGTTCAAGCATTGTTTTAAGCATGCGCTGAGCCAAAATATGCTCATTGTTAGCAATTAAGGCTTCTACCAATCCTACTTTTGCCCATGCAAACTTTTGCATATTCAAAACTGACTTAAAAAAATCTTTCGCTTCTTGGTTTTGTTTTAGCGCCAGTAAAATATTGCCTTTTAATCTAAGTAGAATAGGGCTGTATTTATTACTTTTATCGAGTTGGGCATTAATTTGTTTCAATGCTTTAGACTGGTTATCGTCATCAATTAAAGTGTATATAGCTTTAAGGTCGCTTTTACGTTTGAGAATACGCTCTATGCGCACTCTTAGCTCTTGTACAGAGAAGGGTTTTACCAAAAAGTCATCGGGTTGAAGCTCTAATACACTGTGAACTAATTCTCCGCTCGTTTCCGCAGATGTAAAAATAAACCCAGTAGAGTGTTTTATTAATGCTTTAGCGCGTAATTCTTCATAAAGCTGGTAGCCATCTTGGCGTTTGCTTAGATTAAAAGAGCAAATTACCAAGTCAAATTCTTCATGTAAGCATTGTTCTTTTGCCGCTAGAGCATGATCTGCAAAACGCATATGTCCAAAGCCAATTTTTTCGAGCGACTGTTTCATGTAGCTTTGAGCAAGTGGCTGCTCTTCTACAATCAGTATTTTGGCTTCATTGAAAATATTTTTAGACATTGGCTTAAGCGTAATTGAATTTAACATAGACTATAATCAACAGTTTAGACGCTTACAAGGTAATTTAAAGATTAGCCTCGATGATGAGAGCTTATTAAGCAAATTAATTCTAAAGGTTTATATTTTATCTTAAAAGAGCTAAAAACCCATTTAAAGTAAATGGATAGCACGCGTAATAAAGTAAGTTTAAACAAAATGATTTTGGAGATAATAAAACTCTGAAGATAAATCTTTGGTATGTGATTGGAATACTGATTTTTTGAAACCGAAGAATTACTTGGTAACGAATTTCTAAATGGTAATTAATACTGAACTTGAACTAAAAGAGTGGAGGATAATGAATATTAAAATGGAAGGTGGTACTGGAGGATTTAGATTTTTGTAATATGCACCATTCAAAGAATGGTGGGTCGTACTGGACTTGAACCAGTGACCCTCGCCTTGTAAGGGCGATGCTCTCCCAACTGAGCTAACGACCCATATTACAAATTTACACATGACTATTAACATAATAATAGAATTTATATGTGGTGGGTGATACTGGACTTGAACCAGTGACCCTCGCCTTGTAAGGGCGATGCTCTCCCAACTGAGCTAATCACCCACATATAAATTAAAACGCTACTATTAAAATAAATAGTACTGGACTTTAACCAGTGAACTTCGCCGTTACTTGTAAATAGCGGAGATGCTCTCTTTTTCTAACTGAGCTAATCACCCATTTAGACATCTTTTAATATGCACCATTCAAAGAATGGTGGGTCGTACTGGACTTGAACCAGTGACCCTCGCCTTGTAAGGGCGATGCTCTCCCAACTGAGCTAACGACCCATATTACAAATTTACACATGACTATTAACATAATAATAGATTTTATATGTGGTGGGTGATACTGGACTTGAACCAGTGACCCTCGCCTTGTAAGGGCGATGCTCTCCCAACTGAGCTAATCACCCACATATAAATTAAAACGCTACTATTAAAATAAACAGTACTGGACTTTAACCAGTGAACTTTGCCGTTACTTGTAAATAGCGGTGATGCTCTCATTTCTTGTAACTGAGCTAACGACCCATATTACAAATTTAAAACAAATAGCTACTTATATAATAACAGTTTTTATATGTGGTGGGTGATACTGGACTTGAACCAGTGACCCTCGCCTTGTAAGGGCGATGCTCTCCCAACTGAGCTAATCACCCACATATAAATTAAAACGCTACTATTAAAATAAATAGTACTGGACTTTAACCAGTGAACTTCGCCGTTACTTGTAAATAGCGGTGATGCTCTCATTTCTTGTAACTGAGCTAACGACCCATATTACAAATTTAAAACAAATAGCTACTTATATAATAACAGTTTTTATATGTGGTGGGTGATACTGGACTTGAACCAGTGACCCTCGCCTTGTAAGGGCGATGCTCTCCCAACTGAGCTAATCACCCACATATAAATTAAAACGCTACTATTAAAATAAATAGTACTGGACTTTAACCAGTGAACCTCGCCGTTATTTGTAAATAACGATGACACTCTATTATTTCTAACTGAGCTAATTACCCATATAGAACTTAGATACGACACATTAGAATGTGGTGGGTGATACTGGACTTGAACCAGTGACCCTCGCCTTGTAAGGGCGATGCTCTCCCAACTGAGCTAATCACCCGCATCTAAACAACACCACATTGCTGCGTTGTTGTGGGGCGCTATTATAGATAGACTTGTAAATGTGTCAACACTTGAATGATAAAAATGTGCTGAATGAAGCTTTTATAATCAATGCAATGCAAATAGTGTTCACTTTATCAACAAGGTAACATAAAACGAACAATAAGCATGCATGGCTGGGCGCTAATGTAACTACATTCATATTCACTTGATAGGGCTCTGTTGCTTTTTAAGGATGAAAATTAATTCAATTTAGTGGTAATTGATTTACCGAGCCAGGGTTGCAACCAAGAAATCAAAGTTAAACTTTCTAGTTCAGATCATCCTGCCTATATTATTCAATTGTTTAAACCACTCAAATTAGCAAGTTGTTTATCGCTTAGCATAGTTAAGCTTTACAATTAGCATTTAATAAAATCCAGCTAGGTTATGATGGAAGTAGGCCCGTTTTAGGCAAAAAGCGGTGGTAACTCAATTTGCATATAAATGTATACCTTTTGAGTCCGATCTGAATAGGTACTTTTAGTATTATAAAGTCGTTATTCTCAACTCAAACGCAAATGTGGCACACTTAACGTAACTCATGGTTACTTAATACTATGAAAATCTACTTTTTAGCATGTATGATAGCCAGTTTGTTGAAAATTAAACCATTTAAATAATGTCGCACAAAAAACTGTTGACTTTATTTTGGGGGGTGCATAGAATGCGCCCCGCACTAAGCGATACACGACGTGGTTATCACCGAGCGTATTGAATAAGTTGGGGCTATAGCTCAGCTGGGAGAGCGCTTCGCTGGCAGCGAAGAGGTCTGCGGTTCGATCCCGCATAGCTCCACCAATTTTTAGTGTTTGTCCTAGGGTAGCAGTTTTCTGTGTCCCCATCGTCTAGAGGCCTAGGACACCGCCCTTTCACGGCGGTAACAGGGGTTCGAATCCCCTTGGGGACGCCACTTAACTTTTAGTTAAAGGCGGTTTTACCGAGAAAATAGCGTAACACATAAAGCTCGAGTCTTTATTTGTACTATTACGCCATTACCTTAAAGCTCAGGATGTGAGTTTAACTAATCAATTGTCCTAGTGACACTTTTTAGTGTCCCCATCGTCTAGAGGCCTAGGACACCGCCCTTTCACGGCGGTAACAGGGGTTCGAATCCCCTTGGGGACGCCACTTACTATTATATAGTAGGGTAGTGTTATTAAAGCTCGTCTGAATCGAGTCTAAACTTTCAGTTGTCCTAGTGACACTTTTTAGTGTCCCCATCGTCTAGAGGCCTAGGACACCGCCCTTTCACGGCGGTAACAGGGGTTCGAATCCCCTTGGGGACGCCACTTACTTATTTTTAATAGGGAAGTGCAGTGTTATTAAGCAACTCGCCTGAAACGAGTTAAACCATTCAGTTGTCCTAGTGACACTTTTTTAGTGTCCCCATCGTCTAGAGGCCTAGGACACCGCCCTTTCACGGCGGTAACAGGGGTTCGAATCCCCTTGGGGACGCCACTTACTATTATATAGTAGGGTAGTGTTATTAAAGCTCGTCTGAATCGAGTCTAAACTTTCAGTTGTCCTAGTGACACTTTTTAGTGTCCCCATCGTCTAGAGGCCTAGGACACCGCCCTTTCACGGCGGTAACAGGGGTTCGAATCCCCTTGGGGACGCCACTTACTATTATACAGTAGGGTAGTGTTATTAAAGCTCGTCTGAATCGAGTCTAAACTTTCAGTTGTCCTAGTGACACTTTTTAGTGTCCCCATCGTCTAGAGGCCTAGGACACCGCCCTTTCACGGCGGTAACAGGGGTTCGAATCCCCTTGGGGACGCCACTTACTTATTTTTAATAGGGAAGTGCAGTGTTATTAAGCAACTCGCCTGAAACGAGTTAAACCATTCAGTTGTCCTAGTGACACAGAAAATATTTCTGAGAAGATAATGCCATTCGCCTCACAGGCTCGGCTCATCTTACGCAGAAATAGCAAATCAGTGATTTGCAAACCAATTTCTGCGTCCCCATCGTCTAGAGGCCTAGGACACCGCCCTTTCACGGCGGTAACAGGGGTTCGAATCCCCTTGGGGACGCCACTTACTTTTTCTAAAGTAGGTATGTGTTATTAAGATAAAAAATTTTCTGTTCAAGCACTTCTTACGTTCGTCTATAAAATACCTCTCTAAATTAAATATTTAGGTTTATCAAAGCCTAGAGTCACGATATTCACTCAAGTATTGTTCAACCTCAAAAGACTTAATTAAAAGTATCTGTGTTTTTTATTCAGGGCTTATAAATATTCTACTTGTTAATCTACATAAAACTTCCAAAGAATGAGGAGGATTTATGGCAAGTGGATGGGCGCGAGATGGCGCAATTCAAGATCAAATAGATGCAAGTGTTAATGATGCAGTGCAATACGCAAGAAGTAACCTAATTTCAGGAGCGAGCGCTGAGCTTTGTGATGAGTGTGACGAGAGAATACCACAAGCAAGAAGGTTAGCATTACCAGGCGTGCGCTACTGCATTTCATGCCAAGCGGAATTAGAAGGGCTACCAAGTAATGCTAACGCGTTTAATCGCCGTGGCAGTAAAGATAGTCAATTACGATAAAGGTGCTCAAGGCACCTTTTTTTATGGGTAAAATACTACCCGTGATTATTTATGATTTTTTCTGAATAAGTTCAATTGCATATCCATCAGGGTCTTTAACAAATGCAATTTCCGTTTTGCCACCTTTTACTGGACCTGGTTCACGACTAACGTTACCGCCAGCTGCTTTGATATCCTCACAGGCCTTATAAATATCATCAAATTCAATCGCTATATGGCCATAGGCATTACCTAAATCGTAGCTGTCAGTATCCCAGTTATAGGTCAGTTCAAGTACTGTTGTATCAGTTTCATCACCGTAGCCGACGAAGGCAAGGGTATAGCGATACTCTTCATTATCAGCACGACGTAACTCTTTCATACCTAGCACATTAGTGTAAAAGGCAATTGATTTATCTAGATCAGCAACCCGTAACATAGTATGTAGTAAACGCATTTAAATTTACCTCAATTTATTCTTTGAAATCTGTAAAGTACGATTATAAGCAATTCCTAATCATAAAACTGTATTACGCGATATTTTTACTTCTCAACTTTACCTTTAAGAACATATATTTCGCCATCAAAACTGCCCTGAATCGTTAACCCTTGTCCTGCAAGCTCCTTTAGATAGTCTATATGCTCTTGTGTAATATGTTGCCCCGGAACCAAAAGCGGAATGCCTGGCGGGTAGGGCGTAACTAAACCGGCGCAAATGCGGTTGTTACTTTTGCTAATAGGTACCGATTCGCGCTCGCCATAAAAAGCTTCGCTTGGAATACAGGCTAAGTCTATAGCTGGTAAATTCTCCGGTAAGCGAGAACGTCGTGTCGATGTGGCTAGTTTTACCTTGCCACTATCGAGTTTTTTCAACGCATTGTATAAGCGAATGATCTTCGAGCGCGTGCCGCCAAGAGTCAGTAACACCAAAATAGTACTGTGGGTGTATTTTTCTATTTCTAAGCCAATTTCATCCAGCAGATACTTATGAATATCTTTTAATGAATAGGGTAATTCGCTAATGTCGATAAGAATTTTTAGCGGGTCGTGGCCCATGTTATCATCACTAAAATGCGGGAATATTTCCATAAAATCTTGTTTACCAAGCACTTTAATTTGTTTGAGTGAAGCCATCTGTTGTTTAAATTCTTCCACATGGTTCAACAAAGCATTGAGTAACTTATAGCCTTCCATCTCCAATTGCTTTTGGCACACATCAAGCGACGCGATAAGCTGATATTTCGGCGATGTACTGGCATAAATACTGTAAATCTCGCGAAAGAAATCAGCATCGAAATCAGGATCGTTAACATGAATATAAGACGCCTGAGAAAACGCCGATACCACTTTATGCGCTGAATGAGTAACATAATCAGCGCCAGCATGAATGGCGGAATAGTAACGTAAGCTTGGATGAAACAGCGAGTAAGCAAACCACGCTTCGTCGATAAACACCTTAATACCATGCTGATGAGCAAATTCTACTACCTGTTTGAGGTCGCTTAGCAGACCATCGTAAGTACAACCGGTAAGAACCAGTAATTTTGCATCGGTATTTTGTTCTATTGCTTGTTTTATATCAGCCAATGACGGTGGCGCAAAAATCCCATATTTAGGATTTAAAATACTCGACAAATAAATGGGTAAACTGGCTGATTGCAAAATGCCGTAGTGCACAGATTTATGGCAATTACGGTCAATAATCACTTTATCGCCCTTGCGAAGCAGTGTCTGCAAGATGATTTTATTTGAAGTGGATGACCCATTAGTGACGAAGTAAGTGTGCTTCACCTCAAACGTAGCGGCAGCTGACTCTTGGGCACGGCCAATGGTATTAGTGCTATCTGATAATGATCCTAACGAATCAACAGAAACCGACAAGTCGCCAACGAAGACATTGCGGCCATAAAACTGATAAAAATCTTTAATATAAGGAGAATTTCTAAAGCTAGAACCGCCACTGTGACCTGGAGTGTGCCATGAATCATTCGACTCACCAACATATCGGCGATATGCCGTCCAAAATGGGGTTTCTGAGCGGTCATCGAAATCGTTGATCATATAACCTAAAATTGCTTCAGGGTCTGAGATTACTTCATCTTTAAAGAAGAATGACTCAATCTCCTCCGACTCATTAACGATTTCTAGCCCTTTTGTATCATCGCCAATAACATAAACGGGTAACTCAAGGCGGATCCTCTTTAGTTGCTCGATAAAGCGGCTATACATTTTCTCGCCTACTTTATTTTGCACATCCCAACTAAGTACAACAGCTTGAATATCGCCATCTTCTTCTACACACTCAAGCGCTTCTTTAAGTTCAAGGCGTTCAATAATATCAATATGAATATCGCTTCGCTCAAAATTAGCAATTGTTTTTGACAAATTCGTTGAAAGCTCGTTTAAGGTGGTAGGGTCTTGCTCAATTAGTAATATACGAAGTAACGGTAACATAGAGGGTTCGCACTATAATTTTATAATGCTCAATAGCATAACTAAAGGAGTGAGACTTGTGAAATTAATACTTTGAAAATGTTCTAATAATTGCTTTTCGCAAGGGGGCAGGTATAAGCGTTTATTTAATAAATTTGTAGTATAGAAAAGTGCAAGGTGCCAAAGTTTGGCACCTACATTAAGAAATAGAATGCATTAGCAGAGGAACACTCGTCAGATGGCTACTCAGTTTTATCTTTAAACTCACACAAGCCCTCAATAATACAGCTGCCGCATTTAGGTTTTTGGGCAACACAGGTATAGCGACCATGTAAAATGAGCCAGTGGTGAACATCGACTTTGAATTCTTTGGGGATCACTTTTTCGAGTTTTTTTCGACCGCAACATCGTTCTTACCAGTAGCAAGCTTGGTACGATTAGAAACACGAAGAATATGCGTATCTACAGCGATTGTCGAAACCTGAAGGTTATAAAATATATATTAGAGTGTATGTTTAATAGCTTGAGGTTGTATTGCACTTTGAGTTTAGCTATTTTTAGACGTTGCTCGACCACATCACGCTACTAATTGAAGCGCTTAATTAATCTGTAAATTGTTTTAAACTAGAAATAGAACTATCCTTTTGTAATTACTTAGCATAGTAAATACGGGATTCAAATTTCGTGAAATTCATTTCAGCAATAACTTTAACATCGGTGATATTTTCCTTCCCGCTTTTAGGGCAAGACGTTTTAGCTGTTGAGTATCCTCCTTTTACTACTATTAAAAAAAATAACTATGGTTTGTCATTTTATTTTTTAGCCAAAGCATTTCCAAATCAAAAATTCACACCAGAGTTTTTACCACCAAAGAGAGCGTTAAAGCGAATAAGCGATGGTGATTGGTGTTTAAGCTTTTATCCAGTAACTCATATTAGTTCTTTTGAGATAATTGAACTTTCGGTAAATTTAGTAAAAATTGGCCTTATAAAAAAAAGAGAAAAAGAAGATTTCACTTGGAAGAGGTTAGAAGAAATGAGTGGAGCAAGTGTTGCTTTATTGCGTTCAACTTACAAATCTGCGTTTGTAAAACAATTTACAAACGCTAACTTAAAAGTCACTTTCGTTGAGAGCATTAAGCAGGGGGTAGAGCTTGTTAAAAAAGGAAGGGTTAAGTTTTCTATGTTTGATAATTATAATTATGAGAGTTTATCAAAAAGCGATAAAGAATATTTACAGTTTTCAAGCACATATTTAATTGAAACTCCAATTGTACTTTTTGTGAATCCTAGCTGTGATATACACTTAAAATAAACTCTGCTAACTACTTCAATATTTCACTGAATACATAGCGACCTTATTCAATTTGATAATTTTGCTACGCTTTGTGTAAATATGCATATCAACAGATTATAAGCAGAGAAGGCTGACTTGACCGTTTTTTTAAAATTATAAAAAAACACACAAATATAGTGGGTGAAAGGGTTTCACTCAAAATTATTTATAGTCATTCAGTCTTATCTTTAAACTCACACAAGTCTTCAATAATACAGCTGCCACATTTTGGTTTACGTGCCACGCAAGTATAGCGCCCATGTAAAATGAGCCAGTGATGTACATCTACTTTAAATTCTTTTGGTACAACCTTTTCAAGTTTTTGCTCAACCGTAACCACGTCTTAACCCATGGCAAGTTTGGTACGGTTAGATACACGGAAAATATGCGTGTCGACATCGATTGTCGGCCAGCCAAAGTATAATTATGGTAGATGTTTTTGTGTCATAGTCTAATAATTCAGTCGACGCTTTTGACTGCTATTCCGACAAAACGGTCATTAGCAATAATGACTTTTTGAGCTGCTTTTAGTATTCAATGAACGTTGACCTACCTTCATATTGATAGACAACTAAGCCACAAAGCGGTCATAGAGGCTTCATTTTAGATATCATTTATTAACCAGCCTTGCTTTATAGCTAAGTCAATTTGTTGACAGACATAACCCCATAATTGAGGTGCAAAATCTTCAAGATGCTTGTTTCGTAAAAGAACCTGTGACTTTTTGATCTTATGATTCACCCAGCTCCCTCCCTCATTGTTCATATTTTGAATTAGGGGTAAGAGACAATCTATTGCTTTAGCAAATTTTGCATCACTGGTTTTAGCATTTTCGAACTCAAGCCATAGGCTTTTGTATGTTTGGTATTGCTTTTCGGGTAATAAACCAAATATCCGCTTTGCCGCTGACAGTTCTTTTTCCTGCTGCTCATTCAGTGCAGTAACTTCGGCAAAAGCAAATAAATCACCTGCATCTATTTCCACAATATCATGAATGAGTAGCATGCTTACTACACGAGAAATATTGATGGACTCAACGGTATATTCTTGAAGGATTTGAGCCGCTAATGAAATATGCCAACTATGCTCTGCGCTATTTTCAAACCTATTATTATCTGGCTTGACTGTTGATTGTCGATAAACACGTTTAAGCTGGTCTAATTCAACAATAAAGTCTAATTGTTTACTAAGATTACCCATTACTGCTCCATTGATTGAACTTGCGGTAGGTGTTTAGCTATTACCGATTTCAGAGAAATTATATACATCAAAACCTCTTTTCGTTGCTTCCCTATTCCTGCATAGCTCAAGCCATTTGTTTACGTTAACAAATGAATCAAGTGACAATTGCTGTGAAGCTTTATAAAAAACATCTAACCAAATAACCCAAGGGAAAATAGCGATATCAGCAATACTATAATCTTTACCAACCATATAAGTTTGCTTTTGTAGGCGTTCATCTAGAATCTTTAATATGCGTTTTGTCTCGTTTGCAAATCTTTCTTCAGGGTAAGGATGATCGCAGTTATCTTTACCATAGGTGTGAAAGTGACCAAAAGCACCGAACATTGGGCCTACTGCACTCGCTTGAAAGAATAGCCATTGAATAGTTTCACTGCGAAGTGTCGGCTCTTGAGAAATGAGCTGGCCTGATTTATCCGCTAGGTAAAGTAAAATAGCACCAGATTCCATAATTGAGTGGGGTTTGCCATCAGCACCTTTTAAATCAACTATCGCAGGAATTTTTTCATTCGGATTTATTTTTTTAAATTCATCGCTATGTTGCTCACCCTTCAAAATATCAATGGTATGAACATCATAAGCTAATCCCATCTCTTCGAGTGCAATGGGGATTTTGATGCCATTAGGTGAGCCTAAAGAATATAATTGAATATCTGCCATTTTATATCTTCCAGTTTTGTTTTCTGAGTTTGTTGATATTAAAAAGATTAATGATGATACAGCATACATTTAAAACAATAACAGGATATGCATTTGTTATCAGTCCATAGGTTAAAAATGTGCTACAACCCAGTAAGTTTATATACCTAAATTTTTTTACATCTGTCACTGTTAAAGACAAGATAATAAAAAGTGAGGCGATATAGCCAATGAAGTCTATATAAATCATTCTTTATTCACTTGAAATTTTGTTTTAAGTGTTTCAATCGTCTCAACAAAGCTTTCAACATGTGGCTGTAGCCTATTTTCAATTACCGCAGTTCTTGCTCCATACAATACCAACGGGTCAATAAACGTCATTCCCGTGTCTTTTGCCATCAATTCCAAAGGTAAGAGAAGGCTTCGTATCATTAGCTCATTTGTTTCTTTATTTTCATATGAAGACTTGGGGCTACCTGCACTCGTTACGCACATTAAGGTCTTACCATGTAGTTTATTTCCCGTTGAGCCATAAGCGAAGCCATACTCCAACACTTTGTCTTGCCACTCTTTTAATAACGAAGGCGTTGAGTACCAAAACGTAGGAAATAGAAAGATAATCACATCATGTTTAATTAAGCGTTTTTGCTCAATAGCAATATCAATAGTAAAGTCGGGATACTCTTCATATAAATTAACTGTTGTCACTTGCTCCTGCGTGTTAGCTTCCTTAAATAAAGCGGAATTAATAGTTGAAGTCTCTATCGAAGGGTGAGCAAGTAAAACTAAAATATTTTTCATTGGCTTCTCTCTAAAAAAGGAACACATCCCTGTGAAAATAAATTGATAACTAAGCTTCGTGATACAACTTCGTTGATAAAGCAATACGATTCCAAGCATTTATCGTCACGATTTGCATAATGCATTGAGCAACCTTTTTTTCACCTAAAAGCGCTATACATTTCTCGTAGGTTTCATCCGTTACACCCGCTACAGAAATCTGTGTCACTTCTTCAGTTAATTTCAATACCGCTCGCTCAACCTCGTTGAACAATGGAGATTCTTGCCAAGCAGGTAATGCATATAGGCGTTGTTCTGTTTCACCTTGTTGTCGAGCTTGCGCTGTATGCATCTGAATACAATAAGCACATTTATTGATTATTGAGGCTTTTAATTTAATCAACTCTTTTAATGAAGGCTCTATATCTGTTTTGCCTAAGTAATTTTCTAAGCCGAACATAGGTTGGTACGAGCTTGGCTCTAATTGGTCAATTCTAATTCTATCTTGCATTTTTATTGCCTTATTTGGGGTTATGAATTAATGAAACCATTGTATATAACTCCATATTTAATTAGAATAACCACAATAACTGAATTAGTTTTGCGTTTTACGCAAAGGTTACTTGTGTTAGATTTAATCCGCATATTTATAAAAACAGTTGATACTGGCAGCTTCTCAAAGACAGGGGAAGTTTTAGGGATGGCTCCTTCTTCGGTTGCACGTAATATTGATAACTTAGAGAAAGAGCTTAATGTGACACTATTTAAGCGCAGCACACGTAAGCTGTTACTAACTGAAGATGGTCAACAGTTCTTAGAAGGGGGACTTAAACTCGTTAGTGAAGCAGATGAATTAATATCATCAATGCAACAGATTAATTTGGAGCCTGAAGGTAAATTAAAAATATCTGTATTTGAAAGTTTTGGTCGTATTTGTATTTCCCCCATCTTGCCTGAGTTCTTATCTCGCTACCCTAAAGTTAGTGTTGTAATGGATTTAGATAATCAGATGGTCGACTTAAATAGTGAAAACATTGATATTGGTATTCGCATTGGCAGACCTACGGATTCATCCTTACATGCTCGCATGTTACTTCCTAATGAAACGTTAGTCTGTGCATCCCCTAGCTACCTAAAAAAACATGGTGAACCTAAAAAACCAGAAGATTTATTAAATTTTAATTGCCTGCTACTTGATAATGATAGACAACGTACCTATTGGTTCTTTACCAAAAATAAGAAACAAGTAAAAATTCCCGTTCACGGTAACTTAAGTTCGAAAGGTGGTACTCCGCTTTTGGAAGCGGCAATTAATGATGGGGGCATTGTGCAGATGTCCAACTGGATGATGACTGAGCTAATTGCAGATAATAAGCTGATTACTTGTTTAGCTGATTGGAAGCCTTCCTTACATGAAGGCTCAAGTGGCGATATATATGCGGTTTATCATGGCAGTAAATACCCTAAACCTGCTTTACGTGCCTTCTTAGACTTTTTGATTGAAAAAATTATAAATCCCCAGTGAA
This sequence comes from Pseudoalteromonas sp. QJM3NY_12, assembly GCF_056173165.1. The sequence continues at coordinate 2,151,099 of NZ_CM149661.1, read as the reverse complement.
AATGACTGTAATAGGTTAAATCTTAACGTTAATTGCTTGAAAGCTAACGTCCGCTATGAGCTTAAACCAGCCGCACAAACAAGCAACGAATCTTGTTTTAAATCACCCTAAATATGATATAGGTTTTACCAAACTTAATGACTGCAATAGGCTCAAAGCACTCAAAGCCTACTCAGTCTTTTCTTTAAACTCACACAAATCTTCAATTATACAGCTGCCGCATTTAGGTTTTCGGGCAACACAGGTATAGCGCCCATGTAAAATGAGCCAGTGATGTACATCTACTTTAAATTCTTTGGGGATCACTTTTTCGAGCTTTTGCTCAACCGCTACAACGTCTTTACCCATGGCAAGTTTAGTACGGTTTGATACACGGAATATGTGCGTATCTACAGCGATTGTCGGCCAGCCGAAGGCCGTATTTAATACTACGTTAGCAGTTTTACGGCCAACGCCAGGGAGGGCTTCTAGGGCTTCACGATTTTCTGGCACTTCACCGTTATGCTGATCTACCAATATTTGGCACATTTTATATACATTGGCTGCTTTTGAATTAAATAAGCCGATGGTTTTTATGTAATCACGCAGTGTGTCGTGGCCAATATCTAAAATGGCTTGTGGTGTATTAGCAACCGGAAATAATTTACGAGTGGCTTTATTTACCCCAACATCGGTTGCTTGTGCTGAGAGCGTAACGGCAACTAATAACTCAAACGGGCTTGAATATTCAAGCTCCGTTTCAGGATGTGGATTGTCGTCGCGTAAGCGAGTAAGTATTTGGTGACGTTTTTCTTTATTCATGTAACTTAAAACGCATTAGCTTTTATTAAGTTAATGCGCTTTCCCCTTAAGTTAAGCTAGTTACACGCGCTCTAGGGCCTTTTTCAGCTTCTGGCGGTGCGACTTGTTTTGATTTTATTTGTGCATCAATTACGTTTTTAGCGGCGATCAGCAGCCCAAGCCCTAAGAATGCGCCCGGTGGTAAAATGGCCAATAAAAACTGGCTATCAAAGCTAAATACTTCAATGCGCAATATAGCAGCCCAAGGCCCGAGTAATAAATCGGCACCATCAAATAATGTGCCTTGTCCAACCAGCTCTCGCATAGCGCCAAGTACAACTAGTACTAACATAAAGCCTAAGCCCATCATTAAGCCATCAAAGGCGGATAAGTGCACTGGATTTTTTGAGGCAAATGCTTCAGCACGGCCAATAATGGCGCAGTTGGTTACAATTAACGGAATGAAAATCCCTAAAGATTGGTAAAGGCCAAAAGTGTAAGCGTTCATTAACAGCTGCACAATTGTTACAAAACCGGCAATGATCATTACAAATACAGGTATTCTAATATCTTTAGGTACCCAGTTACGCACTATTGATACAGTAATATTAGAGCCTACTAATACCAATAAGGTTGCTAAGCCTAAACCTAGCGCATTAGTAATTGTAGAGGTAACAGCGAGTAAAGGGCATAAACCTAATAACTGTACCAAGGCGGGGTTATTTCCCCATAAGCCTTCTTTGTAAAGGGTTTTTAATTCGCTCATGGCGTTACCTCTGGGCATGCGTTTGCTGCTGTGAACAGAGCATCAAAGTTATCTTGTGCATAAAGTACCGCGTTTTTGACTGAGCCTACGACGGCACGAGGTGTAATTGTAGCGCCAGTAAACTGGTCAAACTGGCCGCCGTCTTTTTTAACGGCCCAACGATCGTCACTTTCGCTTTGTACTGTTTTTGTATTAAATGTGGTGATCCAGTCTGATTTTTTTATTTCAACTTTATCACCTAAACCTGGCGTTTCTTCATGTTTGGTTACCCTTACACCCGCAATGGTACCATCGCGATATACTGCACTGAGTAAGTTTATATCACCACTGTAGCCACTAGGGGTGACATGACGAATGACTAATGCCACAGGTTCGTTATCTTTTCGGGCACGATAAATAACTTGGTTGTCGTATGGCCCTAGTAATGGATCAGATATAATTACACAATCTTGCGATAGCTCATTGCTGTATTTAGAATGCGGCAATACTTCTTGAAGCTGATTAGTTAATTGTAATTGCTCTTGCTCTGCAATTTTATCAGCGGTAAGTGTATTAATTGTGGCAACGAGTCCCGTTGTTAGTAATGCAAACCCACACAATATTGCGCCATTTTTTACCATTGAAGAAATAATCATTTTACTGCTCCATGGCCATAGGTTCTGGGTTGTGTATAGTAATCGATAAGCGGTACCGCTATGTTTATTAGCAACACCCCAAATGCAACTGCATCAGGAAAACCACCAAAGGTGCGAATTAAATACACAATTAAACCAATTGCTGCACCATAAATAAGGCGACCTCGATTGGTGGTTGCAGCTGATACAGGATCGGTGGCGATAAAAAAGGCCCCCAGCATAGTCGCACCACTAAACAAGTGAAACACTACACCCGGCTCTGTACCTGGCGAGGCAATATAACCAATTGCTGCGCATAAGCTTAAGCTTGCAATAAAACTCACTGGTATATGCCAGTTAATTACTTTTGTTTTTAACAGGTAAAGGCCGCCGAGTAAGAAGGCTAAGTTAACCCATCCCCAACCTAGGCCAGTCCACTCATTAAATACGCTCTTTTGCATGCTCTCTGTCACCGTTAGTCCGTGAGCAATATCTGTTTTTAAGGTATCAAGTGGGGTAGCCATTGTGCTGCCGTCTATTCCTACTCGGAGCTGATCTAAGCTGTATCCTAACGTGGTAAAGTCGCTAAAGATTAAGCTTAACTGCTGGCTAAAAGTAATACCCGTATTAAGTAATTCTGTAACGGGTAACCAAGCAGTCATTTGCACAGGGAACGACACTAATAAAAGCACATAGGCTGCCATTGCAGGGTTAAATAAATTAAACCCTAAACCACCATATAGCTGTTTAACAATAACTATGGCAAACAAACACCCTATAACAATAATCCACCAAGGCGCTAAAGGCGGAATACTTATTGCCAATAACACACCGGTAAGCCATGCACTGCCATCGCTTAATGCAGGCCAAATAGGGCGCTTACGCATTAACATCACGGCTGCTTCAAACGCGCTTACACACACTAACGCCAATAATAATTGGATAAGGACACCGGTGCCAAAAAATACAACTTGCGCAATAACACCAGGAATACAAGCCGCAATTACAGTTAACATTAACCGTGTCACAGATTTGTGACTATGATTGTGGGGTGAACTGGCCATGGTTAGTTTCATGACTGATCGTTTCCTTCTTTTTGTTGCTTTTTAGCTTTAGCGCGAGCAATAGCGGCGGCTACGGCGGCTTTCTTTTTTTCTTGAGCTGTTTGCTGTGAACCTTCTGAAGATTCATCGTTGATTTGTGGCTCAGTGTTTTCACTTTGTTTTGCTAATTCATCAGCCTGCGCTGCTTTTTTGGCTTTAGCACGGGCAATAGCCGCAGCGACGGCAGCTTTTTTATCATCGGTAGCGACAGGTGATTCACTTGCAGTTTCATCGCTTGGTGTTTGCTCATTAGCTTGCGCTGCTTTTTTGGCTTTAGCGCGGGCAATAGCGGCTGCCACGGCAGCTTTTTTATCATCGGCGGCGACAGGCGATTCACTTATTGCGTCATCGCTTGGTGTTTGCTCAGCAGCTTGCGCTGCTTTTTTAGCTTTAGCGCGGGCAATAGCGGCTGCCACGGCAGCTTTTTTATCATCTGCAGCGACAGGTGATTCACTTGCTATGTCATCGTTTGGTGTTTGCTCAGCAGCTTGCGCTGCCTTTTTGGCTTTAGCGCGGGCAATAGCGGCAGCGACGGCGGCTTTTTTATCATCGGCAGCGACGGGTGATTCACTTGCAGTGTCATCGCTTGCTGTTTGCTCATTAGCTTGTGCTGCCTTTTTGGCTTTAGCACGAGCAATAGCGGCAGCGACGGCAGCTTTTTTATCATCGGCAGCGACGGGTGATTCACTTGCAGTGTCATCGCTTGCTGTTTGCTCATTAGCTTGTGCTGCCTTTTTGGCTTTAGCGCGGGCAATAGCGGCTGCAACTGCTGACTTTTTGTCATCTACAGCTTCGTCATCACCATTACTTTGTGCTTTTTGCTCTTTATAAAGGCGAGCTTGCTCTTTACGTGCTGCGCGCTCTTTTGCAACTTCACTGTTATCTGGCTCAAGTTCGCCACCTTGCTTTTTAGCTTTAGCACGCGCAATTGCCGCTGCTACAGCTGATTTATTGTCACCATCGCTGGTTTTATCTTTAACGCGGGCAAGGGCATCGGCTACTTTTTGCTGCTCTTCGGTAGATTTAGCTGCAGGTTTACGTTTATGGCGATTTTTTCGCTCAGCTTGCTCTTGCTCTAAACGCGCTTTACGTGCATCAAAGCGTTCTTTAGCGCGATCAGATTTTATCTTCTCGGCAATTTGCTCTTTAATCTCAACTTTTGCAACGCGGTAGTACTGAACGAGTGGTATTTCACTTGGGCAAACATAGGCACACGCGCCACATTCAATACAATCAAATAAGTTATGTTCTTGGAGTTTGTCGTATTCTTTTGATTTAGCAAACCACTGTAACTGCTGTGGTAACAATGAAGCAGGGCAGGCATCGGCACAGGCACTGCAACGAATACAGGCTTTTTCTGGGCCTGGCTCTGCTAATTCTTTATGATCTGGAGCAAGTATACAGTTTGTTGTTTTAACAACGCCAATACGAACCGTAGGTAAGGTAAAGCCCATCATAGGGCCGCCCATAACGACGCGCTGTTGTGGTACGGGTGAAAAACCTTGGCAATCAAGTAAGTGCTTAATTTCAGTACCTAGTAAAGCCCATACGTTGCCTGGATTATGTATGGTATTGCCGGTAACGGTAACTACACGTTCAATTAACGGTTTACCTTCGTATACAGCTTGCTGTATCGCAAATAAAGTGCCGGTGTTATGTACTAAAATGCCGATATCAGCAGGAATGCCACCATTAGGTACTTCACGGTTAGTGAGCAGTTTTATTAGCTGTTTTTCACCGCCAGAGGGGTAAACAGTAGGCACGGTTTGTATTAGAATATGCTCGTTATGCTTCGCCGCTTCTGTCATGGCTGTGATAGCCTCGGGCTTATTGTCTTCTATACCAATAATACACAGGGTAGGATTGAGCAGCTGTTGCATGAGCTCAATACCTTTGGTTATTTCAGCGGCATGTTCGCGCATTAAAGTATCGTCAGCCGTGATGTAAGGTTCACACTCAACCGCGTTCACGATTAAAAACTCAATCGGCTGCTTAATATCTGCTTTAACGTAGGTTGGAAAACCTGCGCCTCCCATGCCAGAGATCCCCGCATTATGAATAACATCAACCAGTTCATCGTGTGATGCAGTGGCTGGGTTTGCTAAAGGCGATAATTCACACCAGGTATCGTTGCCATCGGGTTCAATAATAATGCTTAATTCAGGCAAGGCAGAAGGGTGCGCTGATGGCATAGGCGTTATATCAATAATAGTGCCTGAAGTCGGTGCGTGCACAGGTACCGACCAGTTAGCAGAAGGCTTAGTTAATGGTTGACCTTTTAATACGTGCTGGCTTTTTTCTACAATTAATTTACCGCTAGCGCCAATATGCTGCTTTAAAGGCAAAACGAGTTTTTCAGGCAAAGGAAGGCGCGCAATAGGCGCATTATTAGATAATGACTTTTGCTGAGGAGGGTGTACGCCGCCAGGAAATGCCCAAACGGTGCCTTTTTTTATTTGTTCAAGTAACTTTTCCACTCAAACCTCTAATCTATTTGGGTAACAGGAATAGCGTCTAGTTGCCATTTCCAAGTTTGTTTTGTTGGTGCAACAGGTAGCATGTCAATACAATCGACCGGACAAGGTTCAACGCATAAGTCGCAGCCTGTGCATTCGTCAATTAGAACAGTGTGCATTTGACGGGTTGCACCAACAATGGCATCAACAGGGCAGGCTTGAATACATTTGGTACAGCCAATACATTCGTCTTCGCGAATGTAAGCCACTGTTTTAACTGGCTCGGCTTGTTCGCCGCCGGCTAAGGGTTTAGCCTCAACACCCATCAAATCGGCCAATTTCTTAACTGTGGCATCACCACCGGGTGGGCACTTGTTAATTTCATCGCCATTGGCAATGGCTTCTGCATAAGGGCGACAACCAGGGTAACCGCATTGACCACATTGTGTTTGTGGCAAAATGGTATCGATTTGCTCCACTACAGGGTTACCTTCAACGCGAAAGCGAACAGCTGCAAATCCTAAAATTAATCCGAAAATTAACGCCAGCAAACCCAGCGCTATTAAAGCGTACAACAAGGTCATATTAAAACTTCACTAATCCAGTAAAACCCATAAAGGCCATTGACATTAAACCTGCCGTTATCATTGCGATTGAGGCACCTTTAAATGGAGTGGGGACATCTGCTGCGGCCAAACGTTCGCGCAATGCCGCAAATAAAACCAATACTAATGAAAAACCCACTGCGGCACCAAACCCATAAACGGCAGATTGTAAAAAGGTGTGATCTTCTTTGATATTTAATAAAGCAACACCGAGTACTGCACAGTTAGTCGTTATTAAAGGTAAAAATATTCCCAGTAGACGGTATAACGTTGGACTGGTTTTTCTAACAACCATTTCAGTAAATTGAACAACCACTGCAATAACTAAAATAAAGCTCATTGTTTTCAGGTAGGTGATATCTAGTGGTAATAAAATATACTCGTTTACTAAATAACTGGTCACAGAGGCAAGCGTTAGCACAAAGGTAGTTGCTAAAGACATACCTATGGCTGTATCAAGTTTTCCTGATACACCCATAAACGGGCAAAGGCCTAAAAATTGTACTAATACAAAGTTGTTAACTAACACTGTTCCAATTAATAACAAGACGTATTCTGTCATGTGTGCCTCACGCTAATAAAATCCCGTGTATTATCCTTTTTTCTACTGCGATTAACAACACGTTGAGTGATTATCAGTTAAATAAACAACGTAAAATAACGGGCTAATTCTAAAGGGCCAAAATCTAAGAGCTTTGCAATTAAAAAGCTGTCTGCATTTTAACGGCTGAACAATAGCAAAAGCACACTTTAAAACGTAAAAAAGAGCATAAATGCTCTTTTTTATCTGAGTTAGGATGGGTTAGATGTCTTTAGGCTTTTCAATGTAATAACCTTGAACGCCATCAAGGCATAATGTTTCTACAATATGTTTTTCTTCTTGGCTTTCAACGCCCTCTGCAAAAACACTGACGCCAATTCGATGGGCAAGGTCGACCATTAAACGCATAAAGTACTGATTGTTTTTATCGTCTTCCAAACCACGTGTATAGCTTGCATCCATTTTAATAAAATCTGGTTTTAAATCTCTGAAAAATTTAAATGAGGTGAGCCCGACACCAAAGCGTTCTACCGTTATTCTGGCACCTACTCGATGCACCATGTCAATGAAGCGTTTGCTTGCTTTAATATTTTGTTGAAGACCAAATTCACTCACTTCAAAAATTAATTTAGAAGCAATATGGGTATCTTTAAGTAAGCGCCGCTCTAACCAAATCATGAATTGGTCGCTATGCGCGCTTGAAGGGGTAATATTTAAGCCAAAATACTTTTCAGATAAATTACTCGATTTTATTCTTTCCAAAGACGACTCTATAATTAACTTATCAATTTCTATCGCCATATCGAGCTTTTCAGCCATTGCTAAAAATGAAGCGGTAGGCAAAGCTTGGTTTTCTTCTGATTTGAAGCGGGCTTGAATTTCAGCATAGGCTTTAATGCTTTTGCCTAAAGGCATAATATTTTGGATCACTAAATGGACGCTTTTAGACTCAATTACTTCGTTAATTACCTTGCGCCAGTTTTGGTTACCAAACCCAGCACTGACGTTATTGGCAAGATCAGTATCGCGCTGTACATGCCACGCATTAGCTTGTTTAGACTGCGCCATGCTCATTGCGTTATCAACGATAGAAAGTAACTCACCTAAAGGTTTTGATTTTTCGTACCCTACAATACCCGTGTTTGCAACCGAACTAAGCTCTTGGTTTTGCATATATTGAGTGAAGCGCGATTGTAAGTTTTCACCAAATTTTTCAGCTTCTTTTAACGGGGTATTTGGTAAAATGGTTATAAAGTCAGAACTGTTAACCCTAAACACTTGGCTACCGGAATAGGTGCCACTAATACTTACGATAATATCTGCCACCGATTTAATGTATTCATCGCCTTTTTGATAGCCGCGGCTTTGATTTATAGACTGCAACTCACTACAGCGAACGAGTGCTAAAGAGCCAAATGTGCTTACTTCGGTGTTTTCAATATTCTTTTCGTAGTAATCAACAAACATATTGCGATTACCTAACTCAGTCACACCGTCTTTGTAGGCCTCACGTTTTATTGTGTGTGCAGCATTTTTTATATTGTCATTCTTACTTTTTAAAAAGTGCGATAAACGATTAAAGCTAGGAATTAAACTTTTTCCTAACTTAGCTAACTCTGGCGAATCAATTTTAGTCGCAAAATCATCGCCTAGTTGATTTTGGTTTATATAAATATCAATGACATCAGCAACGTCCGTACATATATTGTCATTAATGTGCTTAACAATGGTTTTCATTAATGCAATAGGTATTAGAGCAAGTAGGGTGCTAATAATTAAAATTATAAAAAAAGCAGCTTGAAACTGCTCACTCAAATGAGTGATGTTGATTTTAAATTCAACTTTTATATCGGCGTTATCATTAGTGGCATACTGAGGGCGTACTGAGTTATTGTTTGACTGAATAAGTTCTGCAATAACAGGTAATTGCGCTGAATTATTAACTGAAAATACTTCCGCACCTTGATAATCACGTAAAGTAAAATGTGAAAAGATTTCACTGCTTGCAAGTGTATTTTTTAAGTTATCAGCAGAGAGGTCAGTTGCAGATAGGTTTTTAATATATTGCTCGACGGTCGCCTGCGCATTTTTTTGAGCTTTACCGATGGCACTATCAAAGTTTTGGCTAATAAAATAACAGCCAGCAGTCACAAGAATCAACCAAGCCATCAGTTGTATAAAAATAAGTTTTTTAAATGCTGCCATTGTTTAATCTTTATATGTCAAAGGGGAGGACACAACCTCATGATTATTAAAATAATTATAGCTTGATAGAGAAAGTTATCAAATAGTTAGTTTTTGTAATCAAAAAGTTTTTTATTTTAATAGGAAATGGTAGAGCAAATTTAAGGAGATGTCTATGGAAGTGTAGTAAATTGGCTCCCCCTCCCCGACTCGAACGGGGGACCTGCGGATTAACAGTCCGTCGCTCTAACCAACTGAGCTAAGGGGGAACTAAAATATACTTTTTATGACTTGGCTCCCCCTCCCCGACTCGAACGGGGGACCTGCGGATTAACAGTCCGTCGCTCTAACCAACTGAGCTAAGGGGGAACTACATCATAAACATAAACTTGGCTCCCCCTCCCCGACTCGAACGGGGGACCTGCGGATTAACAGTCCGTCGCTCTAACCAACTGAGCTAAGGGGGAATCGTTTATGGCTGAAAAACTTGGCTCCCCCTCCCCGACTCGAACGGGGGACCTGCGGATTAACAGTCCGTCGCTCTAACCAACTGAGCTAAGGGGGAAGCGTCTTGCCTTTCAACGGGGCGAAATATTAATGACCGCATAGCAAAGTGTCAACATATAAAAGATCATAAATTCAAAAAAGAGGTCTATTCGTTGTTTTTATGTGCAATCTGCGCGTTTTATAACACTATTTAAGTAAAGCGCAGTGATATTGTTTTACAAAAACAGCGTAATATTTGAATCAAGAGAGTAATTTCAGCTAATAAAACTTGCCGTAAAATTAAATAAAGTAGCTTTTAGTGATAAAAAACTGTTCTATTTCCTATATTTTTACAAAGTCTAAATAAACGTATTTAAAATAAATACCTCACTTTTATTTTTCTAACGTTAAAGTTTGTTGAACTGAATCTTAATCAAAGACGTATATCTATTTTAAATATTGATGAGAACCTAATAATTTTAGAACTGCTATGGAGTTGTATAAAAACAAAGCAATCAAAGGCTTGGCTATTTATTCAGCACGAGTGTGGATTTGCATTAAATAAACAAATAATCCCATATCAAAGCGTTATGTAACTAACAGATCTTAATGGGTAATAGGGAATAGATAAGAATAGGTGGGAAAACGCGGGAGAAATAAGGGTTTAAAGCGAGTTTAACAAAAATTAAGTGCGAAAAGGAAAGAGCGAATAAAATGGGTAAAATAAAAAGCCGTTTTAAAATTCGCGGGAGTAAATGGGTAACTAAAAAATAAGCTCAGCCTTAATAACCCTACCTAAAAGCCCTAGAGTCTTCAAAATATAGTGCGATTCAGTACTACCACCCTCAATATTAAATTCAGCATCTTTACGCTTTGCGTTTTCAAACACCAGCTTAAGCTGTGTATCAGTTAACACTAGCTTAGCTGCGAAATAACAACCGGTCATTGGGTTTAGAAAGCCATACATAGCACCAGGTACTACGTTCTTGTTGCAGGTGTCAATGTATACGGTTGCATCCATAGGCACAGCAGTATGTGAAAGCTCACCAAGTTTTACTTGCAGTAATTCACTGCTAGTTTTGTACTTAAGTGGATTATCAGAAACTGTGTTATCGGTTGAATTTACTGCGTTTAAAGAACTAATAGCTTTTTTAGCAGCTTCTTCATTGGCTTTTGAATCATCCAGGCGTTTCTTAAGAATCTCAGTAAAAGGCACACCCACCACCTCTGCAAAATCAACCAAGTAATCAATTGGGGGATCTCTATGGCCCTCATAATTTGACTGAGTATGTCTATGCACTCCAATGCGCTTAGCAACAGTGCCTATGTCCAGGGATTTTTGTTCCCTTAACGATTTTAAATAGTCGTTGAATGCAGCCATTTATCAGCAAGTCTGTGTTCGGATGATTGATGTATATATATTTAAGCACACATGCGAGTGCATACAAAATAAAAAATTTACACAGTCTGTGTTATCAAGTGCGATCTTTCGCACTTTAAAGCGCGAACCGCGATCCCCCCTAATAAAAAATAAATAGTATTAAATATCAATAGCTTAACCCTTTATGTATACGTTCGTATAAAAAACAGTTTGAATGTATATAAATGTATGTATATGCTTGTGTTCATGGATACAAATATATACAACAAAAGGTGGCTTAAATGGATAGCATAGAATGTCCAGGTTGGACAAAAGCAGATATAAAAGCTGCGCTAGAGGATGAGGGTTGGTCATGCCGCCAGTTGTCTTTTAGTCGCGGCTACACCTCAAATGCTGTGCAAACTGCATTACACAGACCCTACCCAGCTATAGAGCGAATTATTGCCGATGTAATCGGCGTAAGTGCCTGTGAAATATGGCCTGAGCGCTACGGTAAAGATGGCAAGCCAAATCGTAAGCTCGGACGTCGTAAGATGAACGGGGTGTAAATTATGGAACTCTACACAGCTAAACAACTTGCTGATTACTTACTATTTAGTAAGCGCAGCATTCAAATCAAAGCTAAAAACGAAAACTGGCCTTTTACAGAAGTACCTAGCCGTGGTGGCAAAGTGCGAAAATACGCGCTTTGCGATTTACCTGTACATATTCGTATACATGTTGAAGAGGCTATTATTAAATCAATGGATACACCAGCGTCTAAAAGCGGTGCATCTTACCTAGCTGTTAAAGAAAAAGTGAACAGCCTAGACAAAGGTTTAATTGATCACCAACGCCAATCAAACCTAAAAACCTTAGCTGGATTAGAAAAAATCGATCCAAAAGCAAGCGCCAAAGTGCAAATATTAAATGCAGCAGACGCATATATAAGTGCAAACAAACTAGGCAAAATTGTTGGCTTAAAACTTTTTAGCGAGCGCTATAACCAAGGTTTAATTGAAGACGTATTAGAGTGTAAATCTGTTATACCGTCAGTGTCGCGTAATTCATTAATACGCTGGCAAAAAACCGTAGCTGAAAAAGGCATAGCAGGGCTTGCTTTAAAGCCAAAGCGTACCGGCAAATCAATCATCGACTCAGACAAAGAGCTAAGCGATTTTTGCATTGCCATGATCTACGAATACCCACACGTAAAAGCCACCCAAATAAAAGAGGGCTTAATTGCTCGTTTTTATCAAGTAGGTAAATCGTTACCAGCAGAAACCACAATCCGCGATTGGCTAACACGTTGGAAGCGCGAAAACAGCGCACTTTATACCAAAATGGCAAACCCAGATGCTTGGAAAAACAAGTATATGAGCGCCATGGGTAAAATGGACGAAAACGTAAAACGTCTTAACCAATTATGGGAGTTCGATTCAACCCCATCAGACGTAATGCTAACCGATGGCCGTCACTCACTAATCGGAATTATCGACGTATTTAGCCGCCGTGCAAAAGTCGTAATTCACCCAACCAGTGACAGCACTGGTATCTGTTTAGTTATCCGTAAAGCAATACTCGATTGGGGCATACCCGAAATAGCCCGCACCGATAACGGTAAAGACTACACCTCAATACAAATCAAGAGTGTGTTTGACGCGCTCGACATAAAGCACGAAACAACACGCCCGTTTTCAGGTGAAGAAAAGCCCTACATAGAGCGCTTTTTCAAAACGTTCTCGCACGACATAGCCGAGCTATTAACCGGTTACATAGGTCACAACGTTTCAGAACGCCAAGCAATAGAAGCGCGCAAAACCTTTGCACAGCGCCTATTAGCAAAGCAGGGCGGTGATAAATCAGCTATCGAAATCAACATGACAGCGCAGCAGCTGCAAGAGTTCGTAGATAACTGGATAGAAAACCGTTACCACCACAAACCACATAGCAACATAGGCAACAAAACACCATTCGATTTATTCGCAGCAAGTCGCGACCAAATCAAAGTGATCAAAGACGAGCGTTTGCTTGATGTAATGCTACAGCCAATACCATCAAATCGTGGTTTACGCATGGTAGGTAAAGAGGGCATTAAACTAAGTGGCGGTTTCTATATTGCCCCAGAACTGGGCGCAATCGTAGGCGATGAAGTGCTATGTAAATGGGACCCTAAAAATGTAGGCCGTATTTACGTATTTAATCGCATGAATAACGAGTTTATCTGTATCGCAGTAGACCACGAAATTCAATCAGCAGGCATGACACGTCAAGACGTAGCACACCATGCAAAACGCAGCCAATCAGCCGAAACATCACGCAAGCTTAAAGAGCTTAAAAAGACCGCTAAAAGCGTCAACGTATCAGACATAGCAAACGAAGTGCTAGGGCATTACACAACCCAAAATAAAGCACTTGCAACACTGCCTAAACAGTCGGTTGAACATACCAACGTCATAACGCAGTCAGCTACCAAAGCGCTCGACAGCAAGCCAGCAGTCGGCTTTAGCGACGAGCAATTAAGCGAATTTGAAAAACGCCGTAAGCAGTTAGAAATTGAAACCGCCATAGCAAACGTCAACCCAACGCCGCTATTCGACAACCCACAAAGCAAAGCCATGTTCCATAAAAAGCAACGCCTAACAAATCAGTTAAGCGAAGTAGATGCGACCTGGTTAAACACATGGGAGCAAAACAATCGCGCATCATCAAAACGCCTAGACGACCTACTAAGCGACATGAACGCAGCACCGGCTGCACCAACTCAATTACATAAACAGTAAAAGGAAAAACCATGAAAACTAAAATAGCAATCGTAAGCAATGTAGTAGCTACACAAATGATGGTAGAAGCCCTAAACCAACGCGCGCATGGCGTACCAGGCATTGGCCTAATCTACGGCGATCCAGGTCTTGGTAAAACCACCGCAACAGCATGGTTGGTTAATCGCTGCGACGGCATCTACATACGTGCCACATCAGGCATGACATTAGCGCAGCTTTTACGTCAAATAGTTAAAGAGCTAAGCGGCCCAGATATTTACACCCGTGAAGCCATGCTTAACTACATCATAGAGCACATGGCAATCCACAATCGCCCACTGTTTATAGACGAAGCCGACTACCTACTAAACGACAAAAACACACTCGAAATCGTGCGCGATATTCACGACCTAACCAACTGCCCAGTAGTACTTATTGGCATGGAGTCAGTGCGCCGTAAATTACAGCGTCACCGTCAATTTTATAATCGTATATCAGAATGGTTAGAGTTTCAGCCAACCCAACGCGAAGACCTGCAAATTATCGTCAACGCAGTCATAGAGCCAACGCTCACAATACAAGACGACCTACTAAGCCAGCTGCTCAGCGATACCGACGGCGAAGTGCGTCGCATCATTACAGGGCTATCAAAAATAGAAGCCTTTGCACTGGCAAACGGGCTAACAAGCATCGACCTACAGCAGTGGGGTTCTAAAGAATTTTTCCTTAAAAAAGCGTAAGGAGAGATTCAGTGAGCCGCCCACAATTACAAGACGCATGGCAAGCAATGAGAATCCTAAAAACATTCTCATTGCAACAAGTGCGCGATGCCATAGAGCACACAACACTCGACAGCTTAAAAGCCTTTGCAAAACGCCTAATAGCAGCAAAGGCCATAGCCGAAAATGTTGATTACGAACACATCACCTACACCGTTTTAAACGCCCAATACAAGCCGTTTAAACAACCAAAAAATAGTGATGCAAAGCAAAAAAACTCAGGGAGGCAGCGCATGTGGCAATCAATGCGAATCCTAAATGAATTTGACGCAGGGCAAGTGGCAAGCACCGCCGACATATCGGTAGCCTCTGCGCGTTCATATATCTCAATTTTAAAAAAAACAGGGTACATATTTGTTGTCAAATCAGCCCCGCGCACAGGCTCAGTCATTGAGCGAGCAGGAGAGACAACCATATACCGCATGCTTAAAAACACCGGTCCAAAACGCCCCGTTCCAAAAGCAACAGGCGTATTCGACCCAAACACAAACGAGCTAGTTGAGTTTAACGCCGTGCAACGTAAAACCGTAAAAATAGCCCCCGTCACACTGGGAGAAGCGCATGACTTCAACAGCTAACTGGTTACACGTTTTAAAAGACGAAGTAGCAAATCAAGGCATGCGCAGCGTTGCCGAAAAACTAGGCGTAAGCAAAGCCACAGTAAGCCAAGTCGTAAACGACAAATACAAAGCCTCTACACACTTAATACAGCAGCGTGTAGAGGGCGTATTTATGGCATCAACGGTAATTTGCCCAATCCTAGACGAAATACCGCTAAACCAATGCCTAGAACATCAGTCAAGAAAGTTCGCAGCCACTAACCATGTACGCGTCGCGCTATATAAAGCGTGTCGCAATGGTTGCCCAAACTCAAAAATATGCGGGAGCAAATAACCATGCAACTACGCAATGTACTTAAAGAGCTACAAAAACAAGGGCTGCAAATTATCAGCTCACACAAAGGCTTTAGCCGCCATGTAATCGAAGTGGCAGGCAAAGCCCCAGCACATTTACCCGTGCTAACCGAAATCAAAAACGGGCAAACCCGCCAAGTTCGCCCGGCAAAACTACACGGTCAAATCATCATTTTTATAGAGAGATAACCACCATGTCACAAGAGTTTTTAAAAAATCACAAAGGCCACCAGGTGCCACTTAAAGCGATTCGCCCAGCCGACATAATTCGCCATGAGTTTGTGCAATCGGCCATAGCTAAAGCCAAAGAGCAAAGCAAAGCATTAGCCGCTTTTAAAAAAGAGCAAATGAGCGAGTTTGACGCATTCATAGGCTTATTAGCACAAGAGTACGCAGTAGAGCTAGGCGGCACAAAAGGCAACGTCACCTTACGCAGTTTTGATCACAAGCAAAAAGTAACCCTGCAAGTGCAAGAAAGCATCGAGCTGGGGCCAGAGCTAATAATAGCAAAAGACCTAATAGACGAATGCCTAAACGAATGGAGCGAGGGCGCAAACGAAAACCTAAAACTCATTATTGAGCAAACCTTTGCCACCGACAAAAAAGGCAAAGTTTCAGTGCAAAAAGTACTCGGCCTACGCCGCCTAAACATAACCGACGAAACCGGAAAATGGCAGCGCGCAATGGACATTATAGCCGACTCAATACTGGTAATGGACTCAACGCGCTTTATACGTTTTTACGAAACCATAGGCGAGCAAGAACATGCCATATCACTAGACATAGCCAAGCTGTAAGGGGCGCAATCATGGAAGTTAAATCAACAATTCAAGTAAACGAACACAGCGACCTACAAACAGTTTTAAACCTAGTGGCGCAAAGCAAAGAGCCAGTGAACATCAACTTTGTGTTTCAAAACATCAGCTTTGTAGTGCAAAGCCAGCTGGTAGGCATTAACCCGCCTAAGCAAAAAAGCGTAAGCCACACCAGCTAAACCATTAAAAAGCGCGCACGGACGCGGCTTTTTATCAAAGTGTTTTACCCAAAGCAAAAGCACTTTGATAAACAGCAAACAACAAAAGGAGGTCACATGGCCTATATCGTAAAACCAGAATTAGAGCTAAGACAGCTTGTTGCCCTAGTTAAGTTTTTAGAGTGCTCACACAAGCTATCAGTAGACATCAGCGTATTTACAGACCAAGAAGCCCAGCTAATAGGCCAAGGCTACTTAGCCCTACGCGCGCAGCTAGAAGAGTTTAAAAATGACTAAAGCAAAGTTAATACAGCTCATTCACATAGCAAAAGGGCAGTTAGGGCTAGACGACGACACCTACCGCGCTGCATTACTTGGCTCAGCGGGTAAAACGTCATGCAGCCAAATGAGCCTGCCCGAGCTAAACAAAGTGTTAGAACACTTTAAAAAAGCAGGGTTTAAAGCCAAGGCTAAACGCCGTTTAAGCCCTAAATCATCACCAAAACAACTTGGCGAAATAAACAAAATACGCGCAATTTGGATCACCATGCACAAACAAAGCTTTGTGCGTGATGGCTCAGAAACCGCCCTAGACGCCTACGTAAACCGCATGTTAAACCGCGCCAAAGTGGGGGCAAACGTAAGTTACCACACCCAGTTTTTAACTCAACAACAAGCGCTTAAAGTACTGGAGTCACTTAAGCAGTGGCAAAAGCGTGAATCGAACAAAGAGCAACCCAGAGGTAATAATGACTAATCAGAAAGAACTCCAATCAGATCTGTTTGGCGAAAGCGTAGAGCAGCTGCAAGACTGCCTGAGCAAGTTATCTACCGAGGATGCAGCCGAAGTACGTAAACGCTGGCCTAGCAACCTACAATCGCTTGCACTACTTATTGAGTCTCAGTTAACTAAAGCCAGTGTAAACAATCCGCAAGGAGTAGGCGAGGCCATAACCCTAGCAATAGGTCATTACTTTGGTGGGCGCGACGTATACATACCTACAGACCAACGTCTAAAAGCCGCGCTGCGCGACATACAAATATGGCAAGAATATAAAGGCAACAACATCGAGCAGCTTGCCAATAAATTTAAACTAACAGAGCGGCGTATAGCTGAAATAATCCAGCACCAGCGCATTGTAGAAACCGAGCGCCGCCAAAGGAGACTATTTTAAATGACTAACCCAGCCAAAAAAGCCCCAATGAGCGAAGCGGTTAACATAGCCGCCGAGGCCATAGAGTGTGTAGATACGCTAATAGTCGATATGTTAGAGGGTAAGCACCCAAACAATTACGTACTACTGGGCACACTGCAAATGCAAAGCACGGATATACAAATACAGCTGCACGTAATGCAAGACGAAAACAAATTTATAGACGAAGTAGGAGCACCGCTCATAGCTAAAACGACCGCAGCGCTTGAAAAAACAAAAGCACAAGACCTAGAATTTATGCTTATTCACCAGCCCAACCTGCTGCTAAAAGGCATTACTGAGCTACAGCAAAAGTTAAGGGATTTAACAGGTTAAATTAATGTTTTGTTGCTACCCGTACTTTTTCTGCAAGGATTTATACAAAAGGTAACTTGATGGATAGAGCTTACAAAAAAGTTGATTATTTTTGCACTACTATCATTAAAAAGTTAAAAGTACACAGCAGGGGTAAAAGCTAATCAGCTAAAGTTTATAAAATACTGTTTAAGTTCGTTTTTAATGTAGTAACCCTTGCTGTTGTATTTTAGGAATTAGTAATGGATAACAAATTAAAAGAGCATGCATTAAATGAGCTACACAATATTCAAGTCACCTTATCTTTATTTGCAGAGCTTGCAAGTCTCCCCAACAGCAATGATGTACCAATAGGTTTGAGCGATATCGCCACGGTACTTGCTGATAATGCCTATCGAATGAAACTAAATCTTAGTAATCTTGATTAAGCAAAAAAAGCCGCTTTACGCGGTTTTTTATTTTTGAGTATTTACGCAGTCGTAGTTTTTAAAAGTTGGTAGTTTTAATTTCCAATTTCCAGTAGTGATTTTATTTTACGAATTCATTTTTTTTTAATGGGTTATGTTGTATTGTATTTGGAATATTCTTTTATATGGAAATTTGGAATTATGACTAACATAGATTTTTCTAAGCTAACAAGTCAGTATGCAATTAATTACGATGAGTTGAGTTTTGATACTATAATGAATTTATACGTTTATCATCCTTGGGATGGTGGTAAAAACCCAAACATTGATAAAATTACAAATACGCTATTAAATTTGAAATCAGATAAAGATCCTGCTGTAAATTTTTTTTCTAAAGTAGCGAAAACACAATTATTAGATTTAGTCAAAACTCAAAAGAATAAGTCTTATTGTATTGTGCCCTCTCATTCTAAAGGCGATATTTCGAATGGATTATCACGCGTGATTGCAAATATAAAGAATGACTTTGGTTTTAGCAATAGTACAAACCCATTAAAGCGAATCAGAACAGTGGCTAAATCCTCAACTGGTGGTGATCGAAGTGTACAACACCATTTGGATTCAATTGAAGTCGTGGATGAAAGTGTTGTAAAAGATAAAGTTGTTTTTCTTTTTGACGATATATCTAGCACGGGGAATAGCATGGAAGCATGCAAAAAACTATTATTAGAAAAAGGTGCCACGAAGGTTGTAATGATTTCATTTGGTCAAACTGCTAGTAATTCTTAAATTATGAAAATCCAAGACTTTAGCAAATTGCTGGCATTAGCCTTAATTTACAGGTTAAAAGTTCCTCAAAACAAAGTTAACACTATCCTCAGAGAAATTTCAGGGTCATTTAATGAATCTACCTCGCTGCTTGATGCTAATAATATATTAAAAAATCATTCATTTGGAAAGCTAGCTTTAACTCAAAACGATTTATCTATTGCACAAAAGATTTTTGATGATAATGCAGTGAATGGTATTGAGATACTATCTATCGTTGAAGATAAGTATCCAAAATATTTAAGACTAATTAAAGAACCACCGCCTCTATTATTTGTAAAGGGTAACCACAAAATATTTGATGAATTGCCTGGAATTGCAGTCGTTGGGGCTCGAGACGCAACAAAAAATGGTTCTGAGATATCTCGCAGACTCGGTAAATTTCTGGTTAAGAATGATTGGGTTGTAGTAAGTGGGTTGGCGCTAGGTATTGATAGTGCAGCTCATACTGGTGCACTTCAAGGTGGAGGCAAGACAATAGCTGTTCTAGCTGGTGGCTTAGAAAAAGCTTCGCCAGCAAAAAACTCTCGCTTAGGACAGGAAATATTAGAACAAGGTGGAGCATGGGTATCAGAGCACTCAATTGGAGTACCACCTATGAAGCATCACTTTGTGCCGAGAAATCGAATTCAAATTGGACTTTCTGCCGGTTCGATAATAGTTGAAGCTAAAATTAAAAGTGGTTCATTATCGCAGGCTCGCTTTTGTGTTACACAAAATCGTCCATTGTTTTCTGTTGTTCCTGAATTTGATTCAAACCCACTTAATCTAAACTGTGAAGGCACTATCCATATGGTAAAAGAATTAGGCGCCATACCTATTAAATCTAAAGTTGATTACAGTAACTTACTTAATCTGATCGAAAAAGAAAAAATATTTATTTCATAAATTACCTCAATAGTGAGGTATGTAAATTATAGCTTTCATATTTCCCGAAACTCCGCATGGCCATTGATTAGCTAAACAGCACCAAAATACCGAAAAACAACAAGGTTTTTCGGTATGCTCCCAACTCTAAACTTCTTTAAACAATCGCCAGAAATACAAGCAGCGCTTGCCCCGTACTCGCTTAAATTTGCCCAGTGCATATTACCTATCTTGTATTTGGAGGGAGGCTTGCGCAGCGATGGCGGGTTAAATAACGTAGCCTCTGACCGTGGCGGCCTTACCAAGTACGGTATAAGCCAGCGCGCTTACCCAACTGTAGATATTAAAAACCTAACGCTTGCTAAAGCAGTAAGCCTTTATCATCGTGACTATTGGCGTGCCATGCACTGCGAGCAAAGCCCCGCAGGGGTTTACTTTATGCTGCTAGATGGCGCAGTACAGCACGGCGTACCCGCCATGACCCAATTAACCCAGCGATTAGTCAACTCAAAGCCCGATGGTCGCATGGGGCCAAAAACCCAAGCAGCTATCCTACAGAGTCCAGCCCTTAGCCTAACCGTATTGCTCAGCGTAAACCGTGGCCGTAAGTACGCCCGCATTTGTGCAAATGATCCAAGCCAAAAAGCAAACCTAGAGGGCTGGTATAACCGCTTAGCCCATGTAACCGAATTTGCAGTAAATCAGCTAAGCGGGGTGGCCTAATGGGTAAAAATTGGGATTGGTCATATCTAAAAGGCCGTGAGAAACGCATGGAATTGGAAGTTGATGCGCGCATGCACAATATGCCATTCGACCCCCGCAAAATACCAATGCACAGCCATTGCGGCACCATGCAAAGTCACTTTAATAAAGGCTGGCAATCGGTTAGAGCCATCGACATACATCTGCGGGTAGACGGCCAGCAAAGCTACAAAAACGCCCGTGAGGCCCTCAAAAATCGTTCTGGAGAATCCAATGGCAATTAAAAACTGGTTTAACGTGGTCGAGCCAATCACTAATTTAATTGATGATCTCTTTACCAGCGACGAAGAACGCCAAGCAGTTACCAACGAACTTAAGCGGATTGAAAACGCAGCTCAAAGCCAAGTGCTAGAGCTTGAGGGAAAAATTGTAGAGCTACAAGGCAAAGTGCTAGAGGCGCAATCGCAAATTATTACCGCCGAGGCCAAAGGTGAAAGCTGGCTTCAACGTAACTGGCGGCCTATCACCATGCTTACGTTCTTAGTGTTGGTGTGCTTTGACTCATTCGGCTGGCTGGCTTTTCGCTTATCAGCGCAAGCATGGGAACTATTACAGCTAGGTATAGGTGGCTATGTTATTGGCCGCACCGTTGAAAAAGCCGCGCCAAGCGTTAAGCAAGGCATTAAAAACGTCATTGAAAAAGTAAGGAAACCGCAGTGAGTAAATTAGACGACGCGCAAAAAATAGAACAACACCTACTCGATGCCGCGCTATCAATTCAGCGCGAAAAAGCAAACACGTCCGGTGCAGCGTTTATGCACTGCCAAGAGTGTGGCATAGACATACCAAAACAACGCCGTGACGCGGTTAAAAACTGTAGTACCTGTGTAGATTGCCAATCGCTCATTGAAATACAACAACAGCACTATAGGCGCTAGCATGGATTTTATATTGGAATGGTGGAAAGCATTTTTAACCGTAGGTATTGCCATTATTGGGGCAAGCGCACTGGCATGGTTGCGCAGCACCTTTGTAACTAAAACAACTCATGAGGTTGTATCTAAAGCGTTAGAAAGCCGTTTAAGTGCCGTAGAAAAAACAATAGAAGACCTGCCCAACGCCGACGACATACACGACCTAGACAAACGCCTATTAGAAGTAAGCGTAAAAATAGACGGCCTTAACCCACAGCTCACCGACATAAAACGCTTAACCGACTTACTAATGGAAAACGAACTCAGAGGCACGCGCAGCAACGACAGCTGAGCAGGCTAACCTAACTTTAATTCAGGAAAAACCACCATGGCAATGTTACAAGTTCAAGCCGAGCACCAACGAATTAGCATACTTATAACGCTAAAAGAATCCGCCGATTTTGGCGCTAACACCAGCATGCTAGCCGATGTATTGCAGCGCTATGCACTGGGTTGCAGTCGCGATCAGCTTAAAACCTTACTCAATTGGTTAGAGCAAAACGGCTATATAACACTCGATAAACTCACAGAAAACACATGGGTAGCCCGTATTACGCAATCAGGTATCGACGTAGCTGAGGGCATAAGCGTAGTACCTGGCATTAAACGCCCTGGGCCACGAGGTTAACTATGAGCGAGTCAATCCGCAGAGGCCAACCCAGCAAAGTTGATTTACTGCCCGAAGACATTAAAAAGCAGCTCGACTCAATGCTACGCGACAAACGCTTTAGCCAGGGCGAAATACTCGACGCCGTAAACAGCCTTATTATTGAGTCAGGCTTAGACGAGGGCGCAACCATTAGCCGCAGTGGCCTAAGCCGCCACGCACAAAAAACCGAAGCCATAGGCCAAAAGCTACGCGACCTGCGCGAGTCAACTAAAGCACTTACCGCAGAGCTTGGCGAAAAGCCCACAGGCGATACCACCAAGCTAATTTTAGAAATGGGCCGTTCTCAGCTGTTTCGCGCTATGCAGCAACAAATGATGAACCCCGACGAAGACGCAGCAGTAGACATCGACACCATAAAAGACGCCATGCTAGCAGCTCAGCGACTAGAGCAAACGGCTATGGCCGCACACAAACGCCAGCAAGAAATCGAAAAAGCCTATGCGCAAAAGCTCGCCAAAGACCTAGACCAAAAGGTTAAAAACGAAAACTTACCGCAAACCGCAGACGACATGCTGGCATTTTTCAAACGCGACATATTAGGGCTAAAGCATGACTAGCACCGCGCAAAGCGTTACCCAAACCAACGAGCTACCGCTTAGCAAAGTGTCAGGTTCGTTAGCGGTTGCCATGGGCACCGACATACTTTTTGGCTATCAAAAAGCGTGGATGGAAGACAAAGCAATAGTAAAAATTGCCGAAAAGTCACGCCGTACTGGGTTAACCTTTGCCGAAGCACTAGACGACGTACTAAGCGCAGCAGCAACCGCCAACGGCCAGAACACCTATTACCTTGGCTCAGACAAAGAAATGGCTAAGGAGTTTATAGACGCCTGTGCATTTTGGGCGCAAAAGCTCAACATGGTAATGGGCGAAGTGGAAGAGGGCATATTTGAAGAAAAAGATCCAGACGGCACAAAGCGATCAATCAACACCTTTGAAATTAAATTCCCAAGTACCGGTAAAAAAATAGTCGCGCTCAGCTCAAACCCACGTAACTTGCGTGGCCGTCAAGGCAACGTAGTAATAGACGAAGCCGCATTCCATGACCGCCTAGACGAAGTGCTAAAAGCTGCTATGGCGCTTACCATGTGGGGCGGGCGAGTACGTATTATTTCAACCCATAACGGCGTAGATAACCTATTTAACACCCTAATTACCCAGGCAAGGCGCGGCACTAAAAAGTATTCCGTGCATCATATCCCTATTGATAAAGCGCTTAAACACGGCCTATATAAACGCATTTGTTTGGTAAGTGGGCAAACGTGGACGCAAGCCAAAGAAGACGAATGGCTAGCTAATCAAGTTGATTTTTACCCCACTGCCGATGCCGCAAACGAGGAGCTATACTGCGTACCAAGCCAAGGCGCAGGCCAATACCTGAGCCGCCGCCTGCGCGAACGTGCCCTAAGCGACGACTGCAAAGTAATACGCTACGAAGCCCCCACCGACTTTGAAAGCTGGACAGAAGACCAGCGAGTAAAAGACGTAGCCACATGGCTTGAACAAAACATAGATGATTTACTCAGTGGGTTAAATCCTGATCTAACCCATGCCTTTGGTGAAGATTTTGCCCGCAAAGGCGATTTAACCGTATTCAGTATTGGTGAAATAAACCAAGACACCAGCCTAACCGTGCCCTTTATGGTCGAGCTGCGCAACGTAACCTACGAGCAGCAAAAGCAAATCATGCTCTATATTTGTGACCGCATACCAAAACTACGCGGCCTAGCGTTTGACGCCACAGGTAACGGTGGTTACTTAGCCGAAGCCGCAAGTCTTAAATACGGCACCGAGCTAGTAGATAGCGTGCATTTATCACAAGCCTGGTATCGCGAGTGGATGCCAAAACTAAAAGACTATTTTGAAACCAATAATATAACGCTACCAAAAGACCAAGACGTACTCGACGATCTAGGTCAAATTAAACTTAAAAACGGTATTGCTCAGGTAGATAAAGGCAAAAACACCGGCACCGATGGCAACAAACGCCACGGCGATAGCGCTGTATCAATAGCCATGCTAATCCGTGCAGCCGAAATGGACGGCAGCGCCATAGAATACACACCACTGCCAAGCAAAGCCCAGCAAGCTGCTAACAGTCTACGCCCCGACCACAGCGACGATATGGCAAGTGATCGTAAGGCAGCCTGGTAATGCCACGTTTTAGAATCGTTTACCAAGAGCTATTTACAGCCAAAGCAGAGCAGCTTGATATAACCGCCGCCAATTTAGCCAAGGCCCACCAACACACTAAAACGCTAGACGTATACGTGCTAAGCGTTAAGCCCATCATAAGAGTAACCGCATGAACCAAATAGTAGACATTCACGGCAACCCGCTAAATTCAACCGACTTTAAGCAAGCCCAAACCCAGCAAGATAGCCGCATTGGCATGCTAATGCGCCAATATGCTGAGCACCCAAGCGAAGCGCTTACTCCTGCTAAGTTGTCGCAACTATTAAAAGATGCCGATGCAGGTAACTTATCAGCCATGGCCGACTTAGCAAAAGACATGGAAGACAAAGACGGCCACCTGTTTAGTGAGCTTTCCAAGCGCCGCAGAGGCTGGCTTAAGTACGACTGGTCAGTAGAACCACCGCGCAACGCCACCCCACAAGAAGAAAAAGACGCCGCAGCAATTCAAGAAATACTAGAAGATGCCACCTGGTTAGACGACCTACTATTTGATTGCAGCGACGCCATACTAAAATCGTTTTCATGTAACGAACTTAACTGGGCGTTTGATAACGGCGAGCATATTATTACCGGTTACGAATTTCGCGACCAAAACCTATTTCAAACCCACCCAGATAACCGCAATCAGCTTATGCTGCGTGACAACAGCTACACAGGCCAAGCGCTAAACCCATTTGGTTGGTGTGCCCACGTTCACCGCAGTAAGTCAGGTTATATACACCGCACCGGTTTAACCTCAACCGTGGCATGGCCGTACTTATTTAAAAACTATTCAATACGCGACTTAGCCGAATTTTTAGAAATTTACGGCCTACCGCTACGCCTGGGTAAATACCCTAATGGCGCTAGCGAAGACGAAAAAGCCACCCTGTTACGTGCAGTGCTTAGTATCGGCCATAACGCAGGCGGTATAATCCCCAAGGGTATGGAAATCGACTTTCAAAATGCAGCCAACGGCCAAGCCGACCCATTTGAAGCCATGATCAAGTGGTGTGAAACCACCCAAAGCAAAGCCGTGCTAGGGGCAACACTCACCAGCCAAGCCGATGGTAAAACCAGCACAAATGCACTTGGCAGCATTCATATGGACGTGCTAGACGACATAACCGAGAGTGATTTAAAACAAGTAGCCAACACCATAACGCGCGATATTATTTACCCAATGCACGCGCTTAACTCTAAAAGCTACTCAGGCGCGCGCCGTATCCCGCGCTTTAAATTCGACACCAGCGAAGCCGACGACATAGCCGTACTCGCACCCGCGCTTAAAATACTCACCGAGGCCAACTACCCAGTACCGGTTAGTTGGGTAAGTGAAAAAACCCAAATACCACTCCCAGAAAAGGGCGAGGCAATTTTAAGCCTTGCCCCAATAACTGCACCAACAGAGCCAAGCGCCGCACTTAAGGGGTTTGCTGCACTTAAAAATACACCGCAAAAAGATAACGCCGACCTAGTAGCCGAGCAGCTGGCCGCACAAGCACAAACTCACTTAAACAGCATGAGCGATGCCGTAACCGAGCTGGTTAAAAACGCCAGCAGCTTAGAAGAAATCCGCGACGGCATACTAGAACTAGAGCCACAAATAAGCACAGAGGGCTTTAGCGAGCTAATGGCAAAGGCCATGGCAGCCAGCGAATTACTAGGCGCACTAGAAGTGGATGAGGGGCGTTAAATGGCTGTTAGATACGGCTCACTGCCGTTTGATGATGCCATACGCTTTTTTAGGCAAAAGCTAAACACTCCCAGCACCAGCTGGGATGATGTATGGCAAAATGCCCATAACCGCGCATTTATGGTAGCAGGTGTAACCAAAGCCGACATGCTTAACGACTTTTACACCTCAGTAGACAAAGCAATAAGCGAGGGTAAAAGCCTAGGCTGGTTTCAAAACGAATTTAATAACATCAAATCGCGTTACGGTTGGGATCATAACGGGGAACCTGCATGGCGCAGCCAGTTAATATACGAAACCAATATACGCCAAGCCTACAACGCAGGGCGCGAGGGGCAAATACAAGCACTTAAAGCCAGCCGCCCTTATGCACTATACAAACACGGCGATAGTGAAACCCCGCGCATAATACATTTAAAATGGAATAACCTGGTGTTACCCGTGGATGACCCGTGGTGGTTGACCCACAGCCCTAGTAATGGCTGGGGCTGCAAATGTAAAAAATACAGCCTAAGCGAGCGCGAGCTTAAAAGCCGAGGCCTAAGTGTAGGCACTGCGCCAGACGAGGGTAACTACACCTGGACAAACAAAAAAACAGGCGAAGAGTTTGAGCTACCCCGTGGTATTGATCCGGGCTTTGACTACACCCCCAAAAATACCGCCCAGCTAACAAGCCAGGCTAAAAAGCAAGTGGCCGACAAAGCATCGCTTACAAAGCGCGTAGCAGACTACCAAGCAAGCCGCATTGTGCCATCGGCTTACAGCACAGCTAAAAACGTCACAGCACTAAAGCTCGACCCATTGCTAGCCCAGCTCGATAGCGAAGTACTTAACGGGTTAAACAGCTTTTTAACCGCCAAGCAAACTAAAACCCTGTTTGTAAAAAGTAACGAAATGAGCGCAGGCTCTAAAGCAAACGCAGCCATACGCAGTGACGTTGGGCAGTACTTAGGCGTAGACGACTTTTATGCCCGTATGCAATACGCCACCCGAAGCCCTAAACGGGTAGGCGGGTTTACCTCAGTGGGTTTTGAGCACGTTGTGGTAAAAGTAAAAGCCAGCCAAAACTTAGCCAAGGTAGACATGCAAGCCGTGCAATACACCGCAGCGCTTACCGTAAGGCTCGCCGCTAACAACGCAGGTAAGTACAGCTTTAAGCACAACGGGCAAACCTTAAAACGCGATCACACAATATCAGATACACTTAACGTACTAGATAAAAACGAAGCCCACGCAGTGGTAGCCACATGGCTACACGAACTAGGGCACCAAGTGCATTACTATGCAGGCGCACCGGCCTTTTTAAAAAACGCTTTACCCGTAACCTATTACGGAGCCGCCAACAAATACGAAGAATTTGCCGAAGCATTTACCGCCTGGGCGCTGGCTCGCAAAGAGCTTAAAAAATGGCAACCAGACCTAGTAAGCTGGATAGACCAACTAGTAAAAGATGCCGCTAAATCAAAGGAAAAAAGACGATGACATTACTACAACAAGCGCAGCAGCTGCTAAAGCAAACCCCATACAGCATACAAACTTGCCGTGAGTTTGCGCACCTTGAAAAACACGCTAAAGGCCAAGAAGCCGACCAAATAGCCGACCTACTCCCCGCACTAATCGCAGGGCTAGACCAGCAAACACACATGCAAGCCTTTGAAGAGGGGCTAGTGTAATGGCAGGCGCTAAAATACAAATAAGCACCCAAGGCGCACAAGCCGTAAGCGATGTGCTCACCCAGCTTATTAAAAATGCCAATAACCTAGCGCCCGCACTGGGTAACGTGGGCGAGCACTTAATGCTCACCCATCGCGATCACTTTGACGAGCAGCGCAGCCCCGACGGCACCCCATGGCAAGCACTTAGCCCCGACTACGCCAAAAGTAAAAAAAAGAACAAAGACAAAATACTCAGGCTAAACGACATACTGCGCGATACGCTCGCTTATAACATCGGGGACGAATCACTAGAATTTGGTACAAACATGGAATACGGCGCTATTCACCAATTTGGTGGTACAAGCGATATGCCACCCCGTTTAGCGGCCATACCCGCACGGCCATTTTTAGGATTATCGGATAATGACGAAAAAGAAGTGATTGAGATATTCAGTGAATTTTTAAATTTTTAGTTGGTTCTTTTGCTCTTTTACCCAGATTAATAGGCTTTGATAGTCCCCATCTTCACTTAAGGGCTTCGCACTTTTTTCTTCTGCATCATCAATAACCACAGCACTTATTTTTTCTGACAATCTTTCAAGAGCGCCTCTAGTAGTGTGTGATTCAGATACTGTCTTTAGAAGCTTTGAAATTGAGTGATATTTTTCGTACGAATTTAAAAATTCATTAAATGTGTTCCAAGTCATATTCTCTGCTTTACGGGCTGTATTTTCCAAAAGTATAACTATATTTTTATTTAACTGGCTATTTTCAAGGGCAAGCTTATCTTCATGAATATTAAGTCTGCTGTGATGATATACGTAATTTTTAAAGATGTTTGGTAAACTTTCTAAAGAAACGTACATATCTACTATAAGATTCAATTTTAAGTCGTTAAGCTTACTATCTTTCCATTCTTTTACCTGTTTCAGTGCAAATCTATAAGTTAATAGGCTAACTAAAGCTGCTAAAAAACCACCAATAGCTCCAATCCAAGCCAAAATATCATTATCTAAGACTAAACAATAAATAACAGCGAAAAAAAGTAGTAAGAGAAATGTGTATATGAATATTTCAAAATTATCTTTACATGACAAATATACTGCATTTTCTTCAATCCTATCCATTTACTATTATCCTTATAAAAGTTAATTTTGATTATTAATTAAATCATTAACTATATAGCTTTTGGATTTAATTGTTTATCTTTTGAGTAATTTATCATAACGTAAATAAATTATAACAAAAGTCTATAAAGGAAATGACATGACAGATAACAATGAGGAAACGACTTTAAATAGGGCAGAACATGCTTTATCAAGAATACAAAATTTTGATGTTACTGAGTTACCTCAAGTAGGGGAGTTAGGTGCGGCTTTAAACTTTAATGGTGCAGTAGCTCCTGCAAAGAGATTAATCAGTTTATATAAGAGGTTATCGATTACTGCATTGGAGGACTTTCCTGAAACTTCATTGAATCAAATCATAGCCCAATGTGATGCTGACTATCAAAAATTAAATCAAATACTCAAATTTGAGATATCTGATCATCAAACACCAGGTAACATTAGAGATAGCTATATAAGTGCAATTGAAGTGGCATATGATCCCGCATTTATAAAGTTAAGCCCTTTTATTTCATATTCTTTACATCGCTCAGCTGATTTTCAAAGGCTTGATACAGACGCTCGATCCACACTTCAAAAAATAACCGATGAGTCGTCAAGCATAAAAACTATGCTTGAGAAACAAAAAGAAGAGGCTGAGCAAATACTAAAGGACATTCGGGCTACAGCTGCTGAGCAGGGGGTAACTCAACAAGCTATATACTTTCAAACAGAGACAAATGAGCATAATCTAGAAGCTGATAAATGGGAAGTAAGAACACTTAAAGTTGCAATTACGCTAGGCATTCTAGCTATAGCATCATTTTTCTTACATAAGTGGTCTTGGCTATCACCAAGTGATACATATGAAACAATTCAACTAGTGACTAGTAAGCTTCTGATATTTGGTGTTCTTACTTACTTATTGATTCTTTGTGCAAAAAACTACTTAAATCATAAACATAATTCGATAGTTAATAAGCACAGACAAAATGCTTTGATGACTTATAAAGCAATGGTTGATGCAACAGACGATCCTGGTAGTCGTGAAGCTATTTTAATTCAGGCAGCTGGTTGTATCTTCAATTCTCAATCAACTGGGTATACTTCGGTAAACGAATCCCCAAGTGTATCAGGCCGCTCGATGGTTGAAATATTGAGTAAGCCTGTAGTTCAGGCAGCTTCAGGAGCTACTAAATCCTAGTACCTACCCCGAAGTATTAAAATGTGTTTAAAGTTGCTATAAATCGATTTTAAACACCTTTTAAACAGGTGTTTACAATTAATTGTTTCCGAATGTGGGAATGTTTATTAAAATAAACGTAAATTGAAAAAGGAAGTGACTTTGACAAAAAAGTTAAGACAAATTTTAATGATTATTTTTTTAGGGAGCTTGGGTTCAGGTCTTTGGGAGTTATTTTTAAAAGATTTACTCTTTAATTTTGGAAACATTTTCGTAGTTATCTTATCAAACCTATTTACCGGTTACATAGACAGTTTATATGCAAACGTGGGCGCCAGAGGTAATGGAATTATTGTTTTACCTGCTTCTTTGGCTTTAGTCTTGATGTGTTTCACACCAGCTATACTTTTTATCGTGGCGAAAACGCAAATAGACAAATTAATCGATTTATATAAAGAATTATCTACTGACAGCAGAGATGAAAATGAAAAGCTTCCCACGGAAAAAGTTGATAAGACTCATAGGTTGATTAGGAATAAATATGCGGCTATAAAAAACTGGAGGAGAATAAAGTTATTTTTACTAATAAGTTTAGTTTTAACAAGCTTAGTGTATATAAATGCTTCAATCACTATTTTTTCAGAATACAAGGCCCATAGTGTTGTCGAAAGGAGGTTGGAAATCCTTAGGCCTTATATCGGAGAAGAAAACTTTTACCAGTTAAGAAGTGACTTTAGGTTAATAAATAACGTGGGTAAACTTCAGCGAATAATAGATAAAACGGAAATTATTGCTGTTAATAATAATCTAAAAATGCCAGAGTTTAGTTTATATGGAGTTACAATACCTATTCTCAATGATTAACTAAATAAATTCCCGAAACACCGCACGGCCAACCAATTCAATTCTAAATCCATACTGAGCACAGATTATTCAAACTGTGCTCAGCCATGAAAAAACCATTTACTAAACAAAGCTTACTAGAAACTACAATAGGACTCGCTGTTTTATCAGCTAGCAAGCCTGCCGACCTAGGCTTTGCTGCGTGCCGCTTTGCAAGCGAAATTAACGAGCAAGGTATCAGCGAGCGCGTAATGGTAATGCCAGACGGCTATTTTAAATCACACGATGGCCGCCCGTTCGACGTACCTGCTAATGCCTGGTTACTAGACCAAGCCGCATTTGAGCTACTTAAAAGCACAGCCAGCACCCGCACCAACGACTACCACTTTGACTACGAGCACCAAACACTACACGCCGAAGAAAACGGCAAGCCAGCCCCAGCAAGTGGCTGGTTTAACCCAAGCGACTTAGAGTATGTGCCAGGCGAGGGGCTTTATGCCCTTAATGTACTCTGGACACCCAGCGCACGCGCACACCTAAAAAACGACGAATACCGCTTTATTAGCCCTGTATTTCATTACGACAAACAAACAGGCCGCCCAACCAAATTACGCCATTTTGCCCTTACCAACGACCCAGCGGTAGACGGTATGGACAAAGTTGCTGTTTTAAAGACTTCTCAAACCCATGTTAACAATGGAGATACACCCATGAATGCAGCTCAAAAATTGCTGAGCTTGCTAGGTATAACTGTGGATGGTGACAAAATCACCGATGCAGACTACACCCAAGCAACAACAGCGCTCACTGCTTTAAAGGCTAAGGCCGACGAAGCCGACTCGCTCACTACTCAGCTAAGTAACGCAAACGATGCCGTTGCCGCACTAAAAGCTAATAGCCCAGATTCTGAGGTTAATTTAGCGAAGTACGTGCCGGTTGAAACCTACAACGCATTGCACACTGAAATGGTTGCCCTTAAAAGCACCACTGAAACCCAAACGGTTGAGCAGGAAATTAGCAAGGCTAAACAAGATGGCCGCATTATTGCCAGCGAGGTTGAATACTTAACAAGCTTAGGTAATCAGCAAGGCGTTGTTGCATTAAAAGCGGTGTTAGATGCCCGTTCACCTATTGCAAGCTTAACGGCTCAGCAAACCACTCACGCACCTAAGCCAGAGCAGGACAAAGACGGCTTAGCAGCACTCACAGCAGAAGACAAGTATGCAGCAGACCAGCTAGGTCTTAGCCATGCTGCTTATGCCAAAGCTAAACAGGAGCAAAACTAATGGCTTTAGTGACCCCAGCAATTTTAAACGCTTTATTTACCGCGTTTAAATCTGAGTTTGAACAAGGTAAATCAGAAGCAGCACCGCAATTTAATAAAATTGCCAGTGTAATTAAATCTACATCGGCCAGTAATACCTATGGCTGGTTGGGTAAGTTCCCAAGCCTGGCTAAATGGATTGGCGATCGTAATATTCAAAGTATGAAATCGCAGGCGTACACCATTACCAACGACGATTACGAGTCAACGGTAGGCGTAGACCGCAACGACATTGAAGACGACAACCTAGGCGTGTACTCACCTATTTTTAAAGAAATGGGTAACGCGGCGGCCATTCACCCAGACGAAATGATTTTCCCATTGCTGGCAGCTGGTTTTACAACCTTGTGCTACGACGGGCAAAACTATTTTGATGTTGATCATCCGGTTTATCCAAAAGCCGACGGCACAGGTGTAGCGGTGTCTACTGCCAATATGGCCGAAGATGTAGCCTACGAGGGCGAAGCCTGGTACGTACTCGATACCTCAAAAGCCCTTAAGCCGCTTATTTTCCAAGAGCGTAAAAAGCCTAACTTACTTGCTATGACAAAAATGGACGACGAAGCCGTATTCACTCGCAAAGAATACCGTTACGGCGTTGATTGCCGTGATGCAGCAGGCTTTGGTTTTTGGCAGTTGGCCTTTGCTAACAAACGTGCATTAACGCCAGATAACCTATGGGACAGCATCGAAAAAATGCGCAGCTTTAAAGCCGACGGTGGCCGTAAGTTGGGTATTAAGCCAACCATGTTAGTTGTTCCTGCCAACATGGAAAAGCAAGCCACCCGCATGTTAGAGCGTGAAATGGAATCAAACAGCTCAAACGAACTTAAAGGCCGCGTAGAGCTATTAGTAGCTGACTACCTTTAACCACCCATAAAACCCTATTAAGCACGGGGCTTTAAAGCCCCATGCTTTAAACCAGGAGTAATAATGAAATGGCTAAAAACCTTAAGCTTACTGCCCTTGCGGCTATCATTGTCCATTGCACGCAGCCTACGGGCTACCGTCGTGGCGGCATTAGTCTCACCAGCGGAAAGCAAACATTACCCGCAGAGCAGCTTACTCAAGAGCAGCTTGAAGCAATTGAAAATGATCCACGCTTATCGGTGCAAGCTGTACCGCTCGATGCGAGTACTGCGCAGAACCCACAGCTGGACGCAAATAACGTGGGTGCAGATTTAGATGCCCCTAAACTCTACGCTCAAGTTGATTACACCCAAGCCCCAATTGAGCTACAACCCGTTATTGCATTAATGATTGATGCACAAATGGAGCTTAAGCCGGTTGTTGAGCAGGTGGCTTATGAAGCACCAGGCGAAACCGAGGGCGAGGTAGTTAAAATTAAAGTATCTGCCGCACAGCGTGATGAAGCATGGCAATGGCTACAAGAAGCAGCCAAAGCAGGCGAGGGCGAGTAAATGGCCTACGCAACAATAGCCGCAATGCAAAAGCGCTTTGGTGAGCGCGAGCTTATTTATTTAAGTGAACGCGACGACGCCCCCGCTGATGTAATTAATACCGCAGTTATTGAGCAGGCCATTACCGATGCAAGCGACATGATTAACGGCTATTTAGCTGGGCGTTATGAATTGCCGCTTGTAACGGTGCCTAACCTACTTGAGCAATTTTGTTGTGATATTGCCCGTTATAAATTAGGCACAAACGACACCCCAGAGCACATAGAAACGCGCTACAAGGAAGCAGTAAAGTTTTTAACCTCAGTGGCTAAAGGAGAACTAAGCATTGGGGTTAACGCACTAGGCGAAGACGCAAAAGTGCAAGACACCGCCACCATACAAAGCGCAGGTACTGTGTTTTCACGTGAAAAGTCAAAGGGGTTTATTTAATGTTTGAAATTACTACCGACTATTTTGCCGCTCAAAACCCACTTAAACAGGCACTTGAACAAGTACCAGGCATTAAGCGTGTTTACCTAAGCGACGAGCTTGCCGACGTAAAAGAAGACCGCCAAACAACCCCCAGCATTCACCTTATGTACTACGGCGATAACTTACCAGAGAGTAAAAACGCCGGCCATTTAATGCAGCTAACCCAAACATGGATTGTTGTGTTGGTAGTACGTAAGCAAGACACAGGCGCAGGTGAGCACCTAACTAACATTATTCGCGCTATGGCGGGCAAAGTGCTTAACGGCACGGGGCCATGGCTTAGAGTAAATACCCCAGCTAAACCCCAATTCACCAAAGGCCATGCGTATTACCCGCTGGCTTTTACTTGTCAAATGAGACTGAAAGGAGCGCTTTAATATGAGCGACGGTATTTTACTAGCGGGCAACATTTTTGTAGACCGCTTAAATGAGCAAGGCATAAGCACCGGCCAAATCTTTGGCCCAATCAACACCACTAAGCTAGGCATTAAGGCCGAAGCTGATTCGGTTGTACGACCATCAAATAAAAAAGCCACTAAGGGGCAAACACTTGATGACGTAAAAATAAGCAAGCCAACCGTTATTACATGGGAGTTTGACGACCAGCCAGCCGAAATGATCGCGCTTGCGCTTATGGGCGATGTGGCTGCAATTAACGACGCAGCCGGTACATTAACCGACGAAGCCGTAACCATGCCTACTAACCAATCGTGGGTTTCAGTACCAGGGCAAAACTTTACAAACGATGTAGTAGTAAAGCAAGCCACCGAAACGAAAGTAGCGGGTGTTGATTACGAGTTTAACTTTGCGCTAGGCATGATTCGCGCCATTAAAGGCGGTGCATTAGAGGCTGGTGGCAGTATTACTGTAAGCGGTTCTTACAACGCCCGCACTGGTAAACGCATTAACGGTGCAACAGTAAGCCAAACGCGCTTACGTATTTTTGGCGAGGGCACAAACCTAGCCAATGGTAAGCAAGTTAACTTTGAAATTTACGACACTTCAATGATGCCAACCTCTGAGCTTGACTTAGCAAGCAGTGAGTTTGTAACCGCTGCGCTTGAGGGCACAGCTAAGCTGGTAGCAAACAAAAATGAGCCGTACTACATTGACGAGCTAGACGCTTCATAAGCCCTATTAAGCGTATTTATAAAGGGGCATTGTTTGCCCCTTTATCCCCATTTAAACCTTGTTTAAACTGAGTTAACACCATGGCAGATAAAACCTTAGAATTAGCCCTACGCATAGTTGCTGAGGCCACAGGCAAGCAAAATATTGAGCAACTGGTAACAGAGCTTAAAAATATTGAGCAAAGCGCCGATGCTGCTAATCCTGCCGCTGATAAGCTCAGTGAGTCGTTAAACCAAACCGATACAAGTGCAAAACAAACCAGCCAAACAGCGGGTAAACTTGCCAACGAATTAGACGGATTAGCTAACCAAGCTGATCTAATACGTGCGTTTGAGCAGTCAAAGCAAAAATTAGAACAACAAGAAATTGCCACCGCAGCAGCTGCACGCGCATTAGAACAATTACAAACCGAAGCCAAAAACACCGATAAGCCATTTGTGCAACTTGCGCGCTCACTCGACGCCGCAGAAAAAGACCTAACACAAATGCGCACCGAGCTTACCCAGCAAACAAGTAAGCACACCGCACTACAAAATGCCCTTAAAAAGTCAGACGTAAACACCAATAACTTACGTGCCGCAAAGCGCGATTTAGCAGCTCAGTTTGATAAAACAGGCCGCTCAGTCGATAAGTTTAGCAATGAGCTACGCCAAGGCACTACAGCGCAACGTGCCCAAGCACAAAGCCTAGACGGTGTAATAGGCAAAGTTACCGCATTGGCCGCCGCGTATGTTGGCCTTGATCGAGTAGCCCAAGCAGTAAGCCAAGTATTTAGCACCGGTGATAAGTTTGAAAAGCTAGGCGTACAAATGCAGGGGCTTATGGGCAGCATTGCCGCAGGTGATAAAGCCACTGCATGGGTAAAAGACTTTACGTTAAAAACCCCGTTACAAATGGACGAAGTAAGCCAGGCGTTTGTAAAACTTAAAGCGTTTGGCCTTGATCCAATGGATGGCACCTTGCAGTCTATTACCGACCAAGCACTAAAGCTAGGCGGTGGGTTTCAAGAGGTACAAGGCGTAAGCCTTGCATTGGGCCAAGCCTGGGCAAAACAAAAATTACAAGGCGAGGAAATACTACAGCTGGTTGAACGTGGTATCCCAGTATGGGATTTACTGCAAAAATCAACAGGCAAAAACGTACAAGAATTACAGCAATTATCTACAGCAGGTAAGTTAGGCCGCGATGTAATTAAAGGCTTAATTGATGAAATGGGGCGTAGTAGCGTTGGTTCAGCAGCTGCGCAAATGGCGTTATTTAGCGGGCAAGTATCTAACGCTAAAGACAACATGGCCCAGTTTTATAACCTTATAGCGCAAAGTGGCGCTATGGAGTGGTTAAAAGGGCAAATAACCGCTCTTAATACCGAATTTGCAGCCATGGCGAAAGATGGCCGTTTAAAAGAATGGGCGCAGCAAATTAGTGACGCCATTGTAAGCACGGGTAAAGCAATACAAAACACCGTTACTACCATGTACGAATACCGCGAAGAAATAGCCACCGTAGCCAAAGTGTGGTTAGCCCTTAAAGTAGGCACCTATTTTAGTAGTGTGATCAGCGGCGCTACTACGGCCATTGCATCGCTAAGAACCTATCAAGCAGCCATAGGCGCTACCACCGTAGCCACTAATGCCGCAGGCATTGCAGCGGGTAAGTGGGGTATGGCCTTAAAAGCCGTGGGCAAAGCCGGCTTATACACCTGGTTAATTACCGAGTTAATAGACGTAGGTTTACTATACAAAGACTTACTAGTAGCAGAAGAAGCGCTGCGCAAATCTAAGCAGCAATCAGCCCAACAAGCCCAGTTACTTGCTGATGAGCTAAAGTATTTATCTAATTCTACCGGTTTAGTTATTACCAACATGACCGAGTTAGACGCGCTAATAGAAGCCGGCACACTTATTTGGGATGAGGCAAAACAGCAGTATATAAATGTTGAGTACCAGCAACAAAAGCTAGCCGAGGCCACCGCTAAAACCCTGGAAGCTGAAAAGCAACGCCAGGCGTTTTTAAGCTTATCGCTACCCGAAGCCCTTAAAACCATTGCGTCATTAGAGCAACAAGCAACAGCCATGGACGGTGTAACCGTTGGGGTTGATGGCTTTATTCAAAGTATTGAATCTGCCCGTGTGGCAATACAAGGCGCGGGTGAGCAGTACCAAGGCCAGTTGGCTATTTTAGATGCCCTACAAATTAAATTTGAAGAGCACGGCGCAATGCTTGAGCGTCAAAAGGTATTTGCTGGCGATGTTGAAAAAGCCTACAAAGAGCTTGGTTTAACATCAACCAAAGCCCTAGACGATACAGCTAATAAGCTGCGCGCTGCTTACGAGTTAATGCAGCAATCCGAGCAGCCGTTAGGCATACAACGCCAGGCATATTTAAAATGGGCAGAGGCTGCTATAGCTGCCGCAGATGCAACCGACCAAACCATACCCGCGAGCATTCAAGCCGCAGGAGCTGCATTGGGCCTAACTAAAGAGCTAGATAAGCTCATTGAAAAAGCTAATGCCCTTAAGCCTGTTACTGACACAAACAGCGACGCGGTTAATCGCTTTGCCCGGGAGCTTGATCAAACCCGTGCGGCAATCATTACTAATCAGCAAGTAATGGCAAGCAGCACGGCCACCGCAGAACAAAAAGCCCAAGCCCAAGCCGCGCTTACTATTCAGCAGCAACGCTTAACCGACCAAACCACCGACTTAAACCGTGTTCAGCAGTTAGAACTGGCAAGCCTAGGACAATTACAAGCAGAGCACAGCCGGCTAACGGATGAATTAGCCCGCTTAAACGATCGTTACTCAGCAGGTACGTTAACAGCCCAAGAATACAACTATCAAAAAGAGCGTTTGGGCGATGTATTAGCCGTTGTAAATAACTTATTGGGCGATTTTAAAGGCGCTCAAGATGCGGCTACAGCATCTACCCGCGCAGCTACGCAAGCCACTAACGACCAAGTAAAAGCCAACGAGTTTGCAACTAAAAGCCTACGTGAGCAGCGCGACGAGTTAGACCGTGTATCACGTTCAGCAAGCACAGCCGCTACTAGTGTAGGGCGTTATAACTCAGCACAGCGAGCCAGTGTAAGCGATGTTGTTGACTACCAAGAAAAAAATGGCACAGGCGCATACGACCTAGACACCAAGGCCATACGTGACGAAAAAGCGAAACGTGCTAATGAGGGTTTTTCTAATAGCCAGTTTGGTAAATTTAGCAGCCAAATCGATAACGCCAGCACCAGCGCCGCCCTTAGCGATTTATACAATAAAATTAATAAGCAGCTTACGTATTTAACACGTGAGCAAAAAAGCACATTAAATGCGGCCATTAACGCACAGCGAAACGCGCTAAAAGCGCAACAAACAGCTCAAAAAGCGGTGCAGCAATATGTACCACCAACGTACAGCAGCACTCCAAGCTATTCGCCAGCGAGCAATAACGCGCCTAGTTACAGCCCCTCTAACACTCAGTTAAACAGCCTTACTAACGCTATTAACCAGCTTGTTGCGCTACTTAAAAAGCAGCAACCAAGTACGAGTAACGCTAAAACAGTACGCTTAGAGCTTGCTTTACCAGGTGGGCAAACAGCCAGTATTTTAGCCGATTTTGAAGAGCAGTTTTTACAACGCCTAGAACAGTTGAGTAACACCCAATGATTATTATTAACGCACAGCAATTAGATAATTTTACATGGCTTGATGAAATCGACTACATACCCGTTGCCGAGCAGGCCGAGCGCGCATTAAATGGCGCGCAGCACATAGAAAAAACCCTTATACCACTAGGCCGCCCAATTAATTTATACAGCGATTTTGAACAGGCAAGCGTAGTTAATCCATTACTTGAGCATGCAAAAACCACGCTTGATGCCTTTGAAATAACTATACGCGGCACGGTATTTAATGTTGTTTGGGACCACACCCAAAAAGCAGTAGAAGCCACGCCACATACTTACTTTTCAGACGCAGCACCAACCCATTACCAAAACGTAAACCTACGTTTAAAAACCGTTTAAAGGCCAAATAATGCTTAGAACCGATTTAAAAATATTTAAACCACAGCGCATTGGTAACGA
This sequence comes from Pseudoalteromonas sp. QJM3NY_12, assembly GCF_056173165.1. Next base: position 2,111,740 of record NZ_CM149661.1, on the reverse strand, counting down.
GCTATACGCTGGCGGCCACCGCACAAGCAATGCAATTGTGAGCGGTAAACTTAACGATGTGTTTAGCTCAATTAGTGATATTGATCATGCGCGTTCATCGTTTGATTTAGTAAAGCTGTACCCAGCGCTTAGCACAGACGATGCAAGCCGCCTGCAAGATGCGCATATATTCTTAAGTGACCAACCAGACGATGCACTTGTAAACGTACTGCTAGTAGAAGCACAAGAGCTAAAAGACACTGACACCGTAGCCGAAATGCTGCCTTTACTTTCAGCAGAAACAACCAAATACCACGGCACGAGCTTATTAACCGCCCAAGTTGCTGCGCAAGGCCAATCACTTACCGTTGAGTCGGTTAGTCGCTCGTTAACGCCAAGTATTAAAACTGTTAGCTCTAAAATTGGCCTGCGCCCTCAAGCCGAAGAGTTAGCCATTTACAGAACAAAGCGACTTTTAAGCTATGGCAAAATATCAGAAGTGAATATTGAGGTGCCCGATTTACTCATTCGAAGCCCTAATTTTTATGCTGAATATCAGTATGAAGCCTATATCGGGCAGGGTTCAATGGGTGGTACTAGGCTTGCAACATTAACTAAAAAGCTTACCCAAGAAGAGTTAACCCGTGTGGGTAATTCAATATCAGCCACGCTTAACCCAGCTGTCACAAAAGACCAGTATTTTACGCTTTTTTATATGTCTACTCAGGATTTACGTTTTCACTCATTTACGAATAGCCAAACCATTACGCTAGGCGCGGGTGAGCGAGTGTTAAAAGGCCATGTACGCCTTAAAAAAGCCACAGAAGAAACCATATACACAGATGACGGCCAAGGGCGCTTTATTTCAGCCGGATACGTTTTTGCGACCATTGACTATGACACAGGCGTTATTACTGAAATTGACCCTGTAGATTACAGCGGTACCATTACCGAAAACCTAGGCGCTATTATAGAAAAAGGCGATCGTACAATCAGCGTTAAACAGTGGCAGCTACCCGACAGCAGCTTTGCGCGTGACTCGCTTTATATCACTTACGAGAGTGCAACCGGCACTACGTTCTCAGCCTCAAGCGATTTAAGCGGCAATATTACCGGCACTAATTGCACCGGCACAGTAAGCGAAACGGGCTATGTTGATATTGAGTTTAGCCAAGGGGTAAAGCCAGCATCTATTACTTACGACTACAACCAAGTGGAAGTAACCACCGTACCCTCACCACCAGGCGGCTTTGATACCTCAACGCTACCAAATAACGGTAATGTGCGTATTTTCCACGAATTTACACCGGTGAGTGTGCAAAACCGTTCACGGTCAAGCGCAGCAACACTAACGAGCGGCCAAGTATTAAACGTATTAGCCGATGCTGACTTTATCGACATTGTAGATAGCACAGGTGCAAGCCTTTGGTCTGTAACCGATGATAACTACAGCTACGATAGTGCCACAGGCGAGCTAACAATAAATGCAGGCATTAGCGCTTTTACAGCCCCGTACATAGTAACGGCCATTCAGTCAGAGCTTGCATTGATTGACGCAATACAAGGCAATCAAATAAGCCTGTTAACACCACTTAGCCGCGCTTATCCAGCTGGTGCAACACTCAGCAGCGTACAAGTTTTAGGTGACTTTCAAGCCCAAACAAAAGACGAGCGAACACTAGCTGCATGGCAAAATAACTTTGCTGATTTTGGCGCATCGGCTTCAAGCGCAATTAACACCACTCAATACCCAATTGAAGTGACAAACATCGGTGTAATAGCCCAGCGCTGGGCAATCGTGTTTACCTCAACGACCGCTTACAACGTTATTGGTGAGTTTGTAGGCAACATTTACAGCGGTGACATTCTAAACGACTGCACACCTATCAATAGCTTTGCAGGCGCACCGTATTTCATATTACGCAAAGCTGCGTTTGGTGCGGGCCTAAACCCTGGTGAGGCGTTTTTATTTGAAACCATAGCAGCAAGTAAACCAACAATGGTTACACGCTCAGTATCACCCGGGCACTCTGAAATAGTGCGTGACAATTCAACTTTAAGTTTTCGTGGAAATAAGGATTAAATTATGGCTTTACCAGTAACAATGTATCGTTGGGATGATGTAGGCGCGCCGCAAATAGTGGACGGCAAACCAAGCGAGTACATGAACGTGCTTAAAAAGTGTTTAGTAGATGGTTATGGCTCTAAGGAATCGCTAGGTTGGACTGTGGTTGATGATATTGCATCCCCGCCGTTTTTATCATTAAGAAATAACATCTCACTTGGCGGTAGTGGTGGGGTTGCTGTTTTTAGTGCTTTAGATGATGTAGGAGGAACTAATATAAAAGTATTTGGTTGCCAAGACTACGCAAGCAAAGATAGCCAATCGCGTAAAAGTTATTATTTTCCAATATCAAGATATAGCACAGGTCAATACTTAAATAATAAATGGTTCATCATTGGAACAGGGAATTCCTTTTACTTTTTTGCTTTCAATGATTATGTGTATAACTCATCGAGAAATAGAACAGCAACCAATATTTGTTGCTCTTTCTTTATGGGGGATTTTAACTCTATATACCCAAATGATCCTGCAAGTTTTACAGCGTTCTCAGGAGCTAAAAACACACTTACATCTAACTGGACGCAATCACTTTTTTATGCTTTTGGTGAGTCTACATCTTCAAACATAATGCTTGTTAACCAGTTAGATGGAGCTGATGTTAGTCACCCTGCATCGTTAAAAAGCGTATTTGGTAATGAAAATTATGTAAGGAAATTAATTAATGGCCCCGCAGATATAAGTGTACTTTCCCCACACTATATATTAATGGGAGATGGCAGTTTGGCTAACTCTTCTATTTATCAAAACAAAGAATCACCTTATGCAAGAGCAGTTTTACCGGGCCTATTCTCAGCAGACGCGGCCGGTTATGACGATGAGTCAATGCCTGTTGTTAAAAATATAGATGGGGTTTCTTACTATTTAATTCCTTCAGCAAATAGTTATACAGGTTGCTGTTGGATAAACTTGGAGCAATGGTAATGCACTATGTAACGGTTAATTATCTTGATTTAAAGCCTATTCCAATTTCATTTTTACTCGCTGATTGCGACCCAAAAAGCGAAAGGTTTCAAATTTTACACCGAGAAACAGGCCAGCTATTACGTCATTCAAGAGTATTAAATAACAATTTTAAAGCAATATTACCTCTTAAATACTCACAAGAAAATTCATTAATGTGTGTAATGCTAGATGATAATGCAGAATTTAACGCTGCTATTTTGGATAATGTAAAACCAATGCTAGTTGATCTAGTGACATTTGATCCAAATAACCCGCAACCATACGAGCCAATACCCTAATGTTGAACTTACGTTTTATTAGCCCATACAAAGTTAATAAATCACCAATTCAACTTAGCTATCAACCAGACACGCCAAGTAATGCTTTATTAATGCGATTTAATAAAGCATATGCCGTGAACGTGTCACCGATAACCATTCGTTTTGGTGATGATACGGGGCCAGTTGATCCTACATTACCAATACTGCAAGCAAACATAGGTATTGAAGTAGATTCAAACTGGTTTAATGAACAACTATTCAATTGTGCCACAACTCTTAAATGGCAAACCGGTAGTGTTAAAAATGAGTTTGTAACAGCGTTTAAACAGTCTGAAATCATAAATGAGCAAAGCACTATTGATTGGCACAAAACTGCACTAGTGGCAGCAAATACCGCGATTAAATGGGGTAATGCAGGCTATGTTATAAACGTTATTCAAACGCCCTACATTATTACAATGGCAATTGAATATAACGAAAAGGATTTTAACTGGTTAACTCAATTAGACGCTGAGCAAACCGAGCTTAAAGCGCATTGGCACAGCTCAGAGCTTTTAACCACATCACGTGATCAGCATTGGCATGTAAAGCCTATTTTAGAGTCAAGTGAGCTGGTAATACATTATGGTGAAACAGATAAACAATACATTTGTTACTGGCGAAATCACCCGTTTAAGGGCTATGTAAATTTAGAGTTTTCAGAGCCTGCACAATTGTACAATGGCCGCTTAGTTATGCGTTTTAACAACCCCGATAAAGTGTGTTACTGGGGCTTACCCGGTGGCTTAGTTCGTGGTGATGACGATGTACCAACCATAGATAGAAAAATACCCATTGAACCCCAGATTAGGAATACATACATTATGCAGCCAACTATCGATTGTGTGCGTGTATCAGACGACTTAAAAATACTAATTAGCAGCGTTAGTTATTCTATTTCACGCGGTCAATTTAGCGCCACATGTAACATTAAATTCTGTTCGCGTATCGACTTTGATCGTGCCCTGGGCCAAGAGCTTAAAATCTCAATAAATGGCTACGACTTTTATGTAATTTGCGAGCAGCCAAGCACCAGTAATAGCTTTGCAAATGCAAGTTATAGCGCAACCTGCCGTAGTCGTTTTGCCTTGTTGTCAGCGCCATACGCCCGCGCTACTAATTACGCTAACCCAACGGCTAAAACACTTGCGGGGATCATGTCTGATATTTTAATAAATACAGGTTGGTCACTCGACAATCAAATGATTGATTACGCAATACCAACAGGGGCATTTAGCTATACAAATTTAACCCCAGCGGCAGCATTATTAAGCGTGGCTAAATCGGTAGGTGCAATGCTTGATATAGATAACGCAAACAAAACGGTATCTATTGTGCCGCTTTGGCCTGTAATGCCATGGGACACCGACAACGCTATTTGTGATGTAATACTAAACGACTCAATCATACTTGAGCACAATACAAGCCAAACCATTAACCAAGAGCATAACGCAGTATTTGTAAGGGGCGAGCAGCAAGGCGTAGCCTGTAAAATAAAGCGTGCAGGTACGCTAGGCGATAAGTTTGCAAGTGATGTGGTAGACAGCCTCATAACAGATAACCAAGCAGCAAGGCAGCGCGGCACGTGTGAATTAGCAAACAGTGGTAATAAGCAGCAAGCGACAATGCGCACTAAAATAAAAGCTGACTTGCCACCCATTCGCCCAGGCATGTTAGTAGGTGTTACCTATAGCAACTCTACATATAAAGCTACCTGCGACAGCCTAACCATAAACGCCTCTATTAACGCGCAAGGCGCTATAACGGTAAGCCAAACTATTAAGGTGATCAGCAATGTCTAATACACTAAATCGCCTAGGCTCAGTACTCGATAAAACACACCGGACAATAGCAACCATAGTCACAGTCAACCCAAACGGTACCACACTCGTTGAGTATAGTGATAGCAGTCAAAGTGTAGTATTAGGCGATAGCGTTCAAGAGGGAGCCGTATATGTTGAAAATGGACGTGTTGTTGGTTCTGCTCCAACATTACCTTTCACAGAGATTGAAGTTTAAACACTATTTAAAAACTGTTTAAAGCTCTTAATTCAATTTTATTTTAAATGGATTGATTGCTTATTGAACAACTTATTTAAATTAGCTTACCCAGTATAACCCGCGCGGCTTACGTGGGTAATTTACATTTACCCAACTAAACCCGTGCTATTACCCATTTTTGCTCGGCGGCTACACGTTACAATTCCATTTAACGTTGTTTGCTTATTGATAACGTAAAAAAATCACAGCACCTTTAAATTTGCACCGCGTTGTAGCCCTTTATAAACGTGGGGTTGAATGAGTTATCCACGGTTTCTGTGGATAACTCTGTTTATTAAACTTTAAGAACATCAGCACCCCCAGCGTTGTAGGGCGCTACAACGATTTCAAGTATTAAAAAGCTTTTTTTTTATGTTTTTAAAAACAAAGACTTATGATTCAGCTTAGATAGCCACCTAAACGATAAATAAAATTTTTCGTGACGATAAAGCATTATCGCTAACTGTGTAATAAATCAGCAAAACCTAAAAGCTAAATGTTGCAAAAGTTATATAAATGTATTTAATTTGGTTTTTAATGTGTTTGTGCGAAATTTATTTACAACAGCATGAAAATAATAGTTTATTGATAAAAAGCGGATTAAATGGTTTAGGTTTAATAAAGCATGGCTTGAACAGCTCGGATGCTTTAAAATATGCCGTTCAGTAAAAGAGGCTTATTTATTTTATGCGCGCACATTCTCAATCACATACTCGCCCTGATTTACTCACCGCTCCAATCTTGCCTACGCTAAAGAAAATGACCGTTCCAATGATTTTTGGGATGATAACCTTAATGATGTTCAACATAGTTGATACTTTTTTTATTAGCTTATTGGGTACAGAGCCGCTTGCCGCGGTGAGTTTTACATTTCCCGTTACTTTTACTGTAATCAGTTTAGCAATTGGTTTAGGTATAGGTACTTCTGCGGTTATTGCAAAAGCATTAGGCAGTAACAATATAGAAGAAGCGCGTTTTGATGCCAGTGTGTCGTTGTTGGTAGCGGTAATATTAGTATTGGTTTTATCTGCTTGTGGCTATTTATTGATAGATCCTATATTTACCTTGCTTGGGGCAGGGGAGCAAGTACTCCCGTTAATTCATCAGTATATTAGTATTTGGTTTTTGGGTAGTGTGTTTTTAATTACCCCCATGATTGGAAACTCAGTACTGCGTGCGAGTGGTGATACTAAAACACCAAGCATTATTATGGGCGGAGCTGGGCTTATTAATGCCGTACTCGATCCGATGCTTATTTTTGGCTTTGGTCCTATTCCCGCATTAGGTATTAAAGGGGCCGCTATTGCCAGTGTTATAGCTTGGGCAGTTGCAGTGGCGATTATTTTATACATATTAATTTTTAAAAAGCAGTTGCTTAGTTTAAAAACGGGCAAACAAACTATTGTTGGTGCAATTCGTAAAATTTTAAAAATTGGTTTGCCGGCAGCGGGGGCTAACATGCTCACCCCTGTTGCTATGGCGGTAATGACCGCATTGGTTGCTCATCATGGCCCCGAAGCTGTGGCAGCTTTTGGGGTAGGGAGTCGAATAGAATCAATAGCGAGTTTAGTGGTATTAGCTTTGTCGATGACCTTACCACCTTTTATTAGCCAAAATTTTGGGGCAAGTCATTTTTCTCGCGTAAAAGATGCCTATCTAGGTACGCTCAAGTTTGTAATGTTGTGGCAGTTTGTTATTTATATTGTATTAATTATTTTTTCAGGCGTCATTAGTGAAATATTTGGTAAAGAGCAAGCGGTTGTTGATGTCATCAAGCTGTTTATTTATACCATTCCTTTAAGTTATGGCTTGCAAGGAGTGACCATTTTATCAAACTCCTCGTTTAACGCTTTACACAAACCCATGAACGCCTTAGTTTTGAGCGTTATTCGATTGTTTGTTTTTTATATTCCCTTTGCGTATATCGGAAACGAACTCGCAGGCTTAATCGGCTTGTTTATTGGCGCGGCCATTGGTAATTTATTCACAGCCCTTGTAGCCTACAAGTGGTTTATGAAAGAAATTGAAGCGTTAAGCAGTCAAGCATTACAGGAGTGTAGTCATTGAGCGATCATTTTCAGTTAGTATCAAAATTTAAACCCGCAGGGGATCAGCCAACCGCTATTGCTCAGTTGTGTGAAGGCTTAGAGGCCGGACTGGCCCAGCAAACCTTATTAGGCGCAACGGGAACCGGTAAAACGTTCACTATGGCTAACATTATTAGTGATTTAAACCGGCCAACTATTATTATGGCGCATAATAAAACCTTAGCGGCTCAGTTGTATGGCGAAATGAAAGAATTTTTTCCACACAATGCGGTTGAATACTTTGTATCTTACTACGATTACTACCAACCTGAAGCCTATGTGGTAGCCAGCGACACCTTTATCGAAAAAGACGCATCTATTAATGAGCATATAGAGCAAATGCGACTCAGTGCCACCAAAGCGCTTTTAGAGCGACGCGATACCATTATTGTTGCCTCTGTATCGGCAATTTATGGTTTGGGCGATCCTGACTCATACATGAAAATGATGCTGCTTTTAAAAGTGGGTGAAAAGGTCGACCAACGTGACATGCTGCGCCGTCTTGCAGAGCTACAATATACGCGAAACGATATTGATTTTAGTCGCGGTACATACCGCGTTCGTGGTGAAGTAGTTGATATATTTCCAGCTGAATCAGACACCTATGCAGTGCGTGTAGAAATGTTTGATGACGAAGTTGAACGCTTAAGTATTTTTGACCCATTAACCGGTGCGGTAGAAAAACACATAGTGCGTGCCACTATTTATCCTAAAACTCACTATGTAACGCCACGAGAAAAAATTCTCGAAGCCATAGAAAAAATTAAAACCGAACTCAAAGAGCGCAGAGCACAATTGCTCAGCGCAAATAAGTTAGTAGAAGAGCAACGCATAGCTCAGCGTACCCAATACGATATAGAAATGATGACCGAGCTTGGTTATTGCTCTGGTATTGAAAACTACAGCCGTTATTTATCGGGGCGTACACCTGGCGATCCACCGCCAACATTACTGGACTATTTACCCGACGATGCATTAATGATTATTGATGAATCGCACGTAACCGTCTCGCAAATTGGTGCCATGTATAAAGGTGATAGAAGCCGTAAAGAAAACCTCGTTGAATATGGTTTTAGAATGCCCTCAGCTATGGATAACAGGCCACTGCGTTTTGAAGAGTTTGAGGCCATTGCACCACAAACCATTTATGTATCGGCCACCCCGGGCGACTTTGAATTAGAGCGCAGCAACGGCGAAGTTGCAGAGCAGGTTATTCGTCCAACCGGCTTACTTGACCCTGTTATTGAAGTGCGCCCGGTAGGCGATCAGGTTGATGATTTACTCTCAGAAATTTACAAATGTGTTGAAGCAAAAGAGCGAGTGCTGGTAACCACGCTTACCAAACGTATGGCTGAGGATTTGACCGACTACCTGAGTGAGCATAATGTAAAAGTACGTTATTTACACTCTGACATTGATACGGTAGAGCGGGTAGAAATTATTCGTGATTTACGTGCCGGTGTATTTGATGTGTTAGTAGGCATTAACTTACTACGTGAAGGCTTAGATATGCCAGAAGTTGCACTAGTGGCTATTTTAGATGCCGATAAAGAAGGCTTTTTACGTTCAGCACGCTCACTTATTCAAACAATAGGCCGTGCGGCGCGCCACCTTGACGGTCGCGCTATTTTATACGGTGACAGAGTGACTAAATCGATGGCCAAAGCCATTGAAGAAACTGACCGACGTCGAGAAATACAACACGCTTATAATGTTAAGCACGGTATTGAGCCCAGTGCCTTGGTTAAAAAGATACTTGATGTAATGGATGTAGGTGAAGATGCCTCACCGCAAGACAATCTACAGCTTATTCGTAAAGACTCTAAAAAAATCCTCAGTGCTAAAGAAATTGCAACGCAAATTAAGCAGTTAGAAACCAAAATGCATGCGTATGCCAGTGATTTAGAATTTGAAAAAGCCGCCTCAGTGCGCGACGAAATACATGAACTACAACAACAGTTGATTAATTAAATGACAACCGATTTTACTCCCCTTATAAATGCTTTGGCAGACACGCCTTTTTCCGATAATGAGCTTTGCCGCGTTTTTCATGGGCGTGGCCACAGTGTGGAAGCGCTTAGTCATATTAACTTAGACTTTTACCCACCAAGTTTGTTTTTGGTGTCATACAGTGAAATTGACGAGGAAACACTCGCTGCACTCACCGATACGTTATGGCAATGGGCACAACAACATCATCCAGAGTTAATTACTGCATTGGTGTATCAGCAGCGAGCTGGGCTGCAAAGCCATAACACCCTTGTTCACGGTCAACTGCCAGTTCGTCATAGCGTAGCCGAAAATGGGGTGCGTTTTTTGGTTGATTTAATGAGTAAGCAAAACACCGGTATTTTTCCTGATATGCGAAAAGGCCGTGAGTTTGTCATGCAAAATAGTAAGCACGCCAAAGTACTTAATTTGTTTTCTTATACCTGTGGCTTTTCGGTTGCGGCTATGCACGGCGGCGCAGACCATGTGATGAACATGGATATGAGCAAAGGTGTGTTAAAAGTGGGTAAGCAAAACCACCAACTCAATAATGTCGATCGTGGGGTCAGTTTTTTACCGCACGATATTTTAAAGTCGTTTGGTAAGCTAAAAAAAGCCGCACCGTTTGATTTGATTATTGTTGATCCGCCCAGTTTTCAAAAAGGCAGTTTTATCTTAACCAAAGACTATCAAAAAGTGCTGCGCAGACTTCCTGAGCTTTTAAACGATACTACACAGCTATTGTTATGCGCTAATAGCCCTGAGCTTACAGAAAACGATTTTAAAGCACTTATTGAAGAGCATACTCAAGGTGCTATTGAGTTTGTTAAACGCCTAGAACCTACTGATCGCTTTATTGAAATTGATAGCGATAAAAGCTTAAAAGCATTGGTGTACAAAACAAAAACATAGTGAGTTAAATGAAACTGAGTAAACGTTTAAACGCCATCAATTCGTTAATTACACAGTCTTACGATATTGTTTGGGATTGTTGTTGCGATCATGGCTTTTTAGGTATGGCATTACTTGAGCGCGGCATAGCCAAACAAATAAACTTTGTTGATATTATTCCAGAGTTAATGGAAGCGCTTGAGCAGTCGCTACAACAATTTGAGCAAGGAAAGTCTTTGCCTTCATGGCAAGTGCACTGCGAAGATGTTGCTCAAATTAAACTGCCAACAGGTGCTAAGCAAGTAATTGTTATTGCTGGGGTAGGGGGCGATTTATGTTTAAAGCTAATTCAGCAAATTATTGCTAATAACCCACAAAGCCTTAAACAACTTAGTTTTATTATTTGCCCTATTATGCACCTTTATAAGGTACGTGCGGGTTTACAGGCGTGTAATTTGCAGCTCGAAAGCGAGCAAATTATTGTTGAAAATAAGCGTTTTTACGAAGTGTTACAAGTCAGCTTTAATGCCACGGGCACTATCACTAAAACGGGAGCTCATATGTGGGATACACATAACCCTCAACATCATCAATATCAGCAACAATTGCTTGACCATTATACTCGAATGCTCAATAAAGATAGACTTTACTATCAAAAAGTTATAACAGAGTATCAACACGTATTTGAACGCTAAATACTGACAAAAAGTGTGATCGTTTTTTATGATTAACTTCGTAAAGTGCTTCATAGTTAATATCTTGCCGCTGGGCAGATTTATTTGGTTTATATATGTCAGATAACAACATAAAAATTGAGTCATTATTAGGTGATGGGCAAAAATGGCAACACAGCTACGAGCAACCCATTTCGTATGCGCCACTAGTGCAACTGGCTAATAAAAATTGGATTGTTCCGCAGCATTTTTTGCGTTACAAGCATACACTGGCCAGTGTTAATGAAGTGCTTAACGACATTAGTTTTTCCAACCACTTCAGCGTGTTAGCAGCTGAAAAAAACAGTGATGTTTATTTGCAAGTAGCAGTACTTAGTCCCGACAATTATCGCGCTGATAATAAAGCAAAAAAACTATTGTTTGGTCGCCGTTGGCCAGTAGAGCAGAACCTGCCTACCTCGGAGCTTATTCAAACTGCATTTTTAGCGTTAAAAGTGGCGCGTGAGCATGAGGTAAGAGAGCTTTTTCAGCTGCAACACCAAGGCGCAACTAGTACGCCATTTAATAATCATCATGACTTACCCGTTATGGCACAAAATCCCGAGCTTGTTAAAAGTACATCGTTTAAAAATATTTCATTGAACGAGCTGATAGAGCGCCTTGTGTTTGCGGATAACCAAATAGAGCTAATTAACTGCCAAGCTATAATCACCGGTGAACAGGTGTATACGGTTCAACTTCATTGCGATAGTTGCCAGCTGAGTGAGTTTAATAACAAAACTTTGTCATTCTTAGCACCGGATACAACAACAAATAGCTTTTTACATAGTTTTATTGCCGCATTGGTTGCTATAAGCAATGATTATGTGAGCGAGCATTTTAAATACCAAGGTTTTGCACGTTTTAGTAAGCATGTACAGGCGGAGCAAATAGGCGAGTTAAGTGTTTCTATGCGTTCGCCAAGTTCAGTTAGTTTGTGCTCAATGGGTAAACAAGAGGCGAATCAGTTAAATTTTGAAATAGACAGTGGCAGAGCACCGCAAGGGTGTGGTCAAGCAATTGGTGGTTTTTTAGCTGCCCATGGCATTGAGCAGCCTGAAAACGCACATTTATACCCAAATTACTTGTAACGTATACATTAAAGTTTGTTTATTTCTTGTTTTACGTTATAGCTTGAGTCGGTAACAATGGCTTCAAGTGTTTGTACTCGTTGTTTAAGTTCACTCACTTGAGCGGTTACCTCAGCTAGTTGTTTGTGTGCGTCTTGATTGTTGTCCTGTACTTTATGTTTAAATTCAAGGTGCTTTTTATACATATCGTAAATAACTCCCGAACCTACAGAAATAAGTACAATGAGAACTATCATTGTTGTGCCAGACATAATTACTTCCTTTAACTTTTATTTAAGCTTAAATTATAACCATAATTAAGCGCTCATAAAGCTAATTAATTGTAACTTTATTTGTATTTATAAATATTCGATAAGTCATTGTTATTATTTGTGACGCCACCATATAGTAATTATGAAGTTTTTTAATCGATACAAGGAGTAGGTATGTTAAATAATAAAATTCCACCGGTTGTGGTTGTGGTGTTTTTTGCTGCTGTAATGGCACTGATTGCACATTATAGCGTGATTGATTTTAGCGCATTTATTACTTATCTCTCGCTAGCACTTGTCGCTACTGGGTGTATATTTTGTATTGCTGGGGTCGTGAGTTTCCGGTTTGCTAAAACAACAGTACTACCTAACAAACCAGAACAAGCGTCTAGTTTAGTTACCTCAGGTGTTTATAAATTCTCTCGTAATCCGATGTATTTAGGTTTTGCGTTTATATTAGCAGGCTGGGGCGTGTGGTTGGGTTCAATGTGGGCTTTTTTAGGTGTAGCAGGGTTTATTGCTTACATTACCTTATTTCAAATAATCCCAGAGGAACGGGCGCTCCACAAATTATTTGGTGAGCAATTTGACGATTATAAATCACGAGTAAAACGCTGGCTTTAACGTTTTATCGCAACAAAAAAGGCTACCCTTGGTAGCCTTTTAGTGTATTAACGTTGAACTTTACTCATATTCAAGCGGGTCTGTCACGTTGTTAAGCTCAAAGGCCTCTAAACGTTCTTGGCAGGCACCACATTTACCACACGCTTTGTCACGACCATTATAACAGGTCCATGTTTGGCTGTAGTCTAAGCCCATTTTAATACCGTCGGTTAAAATATCGATTTTAGTATTGTTTAAATACGGGCTAAAAATTTCTACTGCATCGTAATTTGCAATACGACATACATCATCCATCTTTTTAACAAACTCAGGACGACAGTCAGGGTAAATTGCATGATCGCCTGAATGCGCGCCGTAATATACTTTGCTCGCTTTAAGCGACACTGCATAACCTACCGCTAAGGAAAGTAAAATCATATTGCGGTTAGGCACAATGGTGCTTTTCATGCTTTCTTCTTCGTAATGGCCTTCTGGCACATCAATATCGTCTGTTAACGACGAACCACCAATAAGCTGATTAATTGCTGATATATCAACAATTTTGTGCGGGACATTTAGCTTTTCACATACGTTGGCGGCAACTTTAAGTTCTTTAACATGACGCTGACCATAATCAAACGAGAGGGCATAAACATCATGGCCTTGCTGCAAGGCTTTATTTAATACAGTAAATGAGTCCATACCGCCGGAATAAATAACAACTACTTTTTGCGTCATACGTGGTTTGCTCTTTAGTTTTGATAGAGGTTTATATCAGGGCGCGATATACTACACGGCCAAGGCATAAATGACAATTTTTGCACCGTGCTTTGCGATTTTTAATAGTAACAATTTTGCCGTCAGGTTGTAAGTGAGATTTCTTTTGTACAAAATTAATGAAGTGTTTGAAACCATTCAAGGTGAAGCGAGCTTTACCGGTACGCCGTCTATATTTTTACGCCTGCAAGGTTGTCCTGTGGGATGTTCGTGGTGTGACACTAAACAAACCTGGGATGTTGATAATGTATATAAAGTATCACTAGATGACACGGTAGAAAAAAAAGCCGACTCTGATCATTGGGCTGAGGCCAGTGCCGCGCAGGTCCTGGAGTTATTTAAATCCCGTGGCTATACCGCCAAGCATGTTGTGATCACCGGTGGTGAACCTTGCATGTACGATTTAAACCCAGTGTGTAATTTATTGCATGATCATGGCTTTAGCACGCAAATAGAAACCAGTGGCACCTTTGAAATTCTCGCCCCTGCCCAAACGTGGGTTACGGTATCGCCAAAAATTAATATGCGTGGTGGTTACAAAGTATTGAGCAGTGCTATGCAACGCGCCGATGAAATTAAACATCCGATTGCCATGCAAAAGCACGTAGAAGAGTTAGAAGAGTTATTTACCGCCACAGGCGTAAACCCAAAACTGGTATATTTACAGCCAATCAGCCAAAAAACGTCGGCAACTAAATTAGCCATTGATACTTGTATCGCCAAAAACTGGCGTTTATCAATTCAAGTACATAAGTATTTGGGAATTAGTTAAAGAGCAAGCGCAGCTGCAAGTGGTTAGCTATAAGCGATCAGCTGCTCGGCGTTGAGTTATATTACGTAGGTTGGGTGAGTAAACCCCAACCTAACTCAACAAATTTAAACTCATAAAGCCAAGCAGGCTTTAAATATAATTTTCATCAATAAACTGGCACCACTGCTGAGTATTTAATTCTGGTACGTTTGGCTTATCTCTAATACCGAGTTTAAACATGATTACAGAGCGCCATTCTAAAGAGCCAATGTCTGGCCCATGTCCATAACCGTCACCGGTATTTATTTGCTGTTCAACATGATTAAACCATGCTTCAGAGCACGGAGAGTATTTTCTATCTTTTTGCGCAACACTACTGCACCCAGCAATAATGAGTAATAAAGGAGCCATTAATAGTTTCATATTTTACCTATGTGTTTATTTTGTTGAACCTTGAACCTTGAACCTTGAACCTTGAACCTCAAACTAACACCTAAGTTTGCAAAGTACACTGGTGGTGCATATATTAAACTAAGTGATTGGGAGAATGCGCTTGGCTAAATACCTACTACTGTTTTTTGTTTTTTCTTATGTTTGTATAAACCCGGCTTTTGCGAGTGTAAAAGTTGGCGTAACTCATTGGGTTGATTACACCAATCCGGATGAAACAGGCGTTTATATTGAGCTACTCAAAGAAGTTTATGCAGATGAACAGCTCGAGTTTGATTTTAGTACTTACAAACGAATTACCAATTTATTTGAACAAAAACAGTATGACTTCGTAATTGGTGTTGCTAAAGAAGATGTTCCTTTAGCCTATTATCCTCATTGGTACTTAGATTATGATTATCCAATTAATGCCTATTTTTTAAATTCTACTAATAACTTTAACAAGTTATCTGATTTTAACAACAAAGTATTAAGCTGGCTCGACGGCTATAATTTCGATAAGTTTATTGAATACCCACACGATTATTACCCGGTTTCTACTATTGAAAAAGCAATGGCTCTGCTACTGAATAAACGTATAGATGCTTTCGTTGATTTTGACTACAACATTCCTAAAGAGTATAAATCAAAGCTTAATTATGTAGAGGTTGTGCCTGCAAGGCCTATTTATTTAGCCTTTTCGAACGATGAAAAGGGCAGAGCCTTGGCGCGAAAATTTGACCAAACCATGCCAAAATTAAAATCATCGGGACGGTTGCAGGAATTATATAAATCAGATTATGACAATACGCGGTTTGCTGACTTTGACGCAAGTAAAATAAAAATCGTATTGAGTAGTAACGATGAGTCTTTGCTGCGACTGAACTCAGTTACCGAAGAAAAATCACTAGACGCACAGCTTTATAAATTAATTTTGACTGAAATGCGAGACTACAGAGTTGAGTTTGTAAAAGCGCCGAATACAAACAATGAAGTTCAATTTGGCACTAATTATTGTTATGCCAATAAAATTAACACCCCAGAACGAGCAAACCGCTATTTAATATCAAAGCCGTTTTCTTTGTATCTCGCTCCGCGACTTTATTCTCCTACTGATTTAACTGAATTTAAGCATATGAAAAATTTAGACGAGTTAGTGTCTCAAAGTGAATTAAGGTTGGGATTATCAAAATTCAGAATATTCTCCGAAGACATTATGTCTCTACTTGAAGAAGTAGATAAAACTAAAATAAAACCAGCCCCCACTAATATATTCTCTAGATTACAACAATTAGCTAAGTTGCAAGAATTTGATGCGTCTATTGAATACCCCAGCGATGTAGCCACGTATTGGCAGGATATAACAGACGCAGACATTCACTCCTTTGATTTGAAATTAAATACATCGTTTACTGTTGGGTATTTAATGTGTGAGCGCAGTGAAGAAAATATAAAATTTGTTCATGATTTTAATAATACACTCTCAAAATTAATTCAAAGCAATAAATACAAAGCGCTTATATATCACTTTGCGGCTGACATACCTGCTGAAGAGTTTAATAAAATTTATCAGCAAGCACTGTTGGGTGAAAAGTGAGAACGCAAGCACTGCGTAATTTTTTAACCGCTAGGGTAGGCTATTTATTATTGAAATCTTTGCTCTGAAAATTCAAACAATGGCACTGACAAGTGCGCCAGCGTCTGTAATACCTGCATCTTTCATGGCTTGGCTAA